>NZ_JBPTTP010000005.1:0-254017 GCF_051547165.1 Flavobacterium sp. TSSA_36 | reverse complement strand
GTATTGATGTTTTCTCAAGTACAGCTAATGCAATTCTAATTTTGTCGTAGGGAATTTGCTCTTCGAAATAATCAAAGTAAGGTTTGAGGGTAAGGGGTGATTCTAATTTAATTTTGGCTTCATTTATTTTGGAAATTTCTTCTTTATTTATGAATTTATCAATGGGAATTGCATGTCCATCAGTATATAACTTTGCTAAATGTGATGCTATAGTACTTTGACCTAAATTTCTTTTTGATGCGATTTCTTCAATAGTTAAACCTGACTGTATGAGGGCTAAAGTTTCTTTATAAGTGGTGGCTTCTTTTTTCGTTTTTTCATTTTTATTTTTGGTAAACGCTATAATTGCATTAATAAATTGATCTCCATATTTTTCTAATTTTACCTTTCCTACACCATCGATTGCTAAAAATTCCGTTTCACTCATTGGTCTTTCATTTTCAAATTGTTTGAGGGTAGCGTCATTAAATATCACATATGCTGGAACTTCTTCTTTTTTAGCAAGTTCAGATCTTAGTTTTCTTAAAATTTCAAATAAAGAATCTGTAGCCGTTTTTCCAATAGGTTTTTTTGCTTCGACTTTTGTTTTTTCCTTTTTTAGTACTGTTGTAAGTTTTACTTTTTCTCCTTCAAATAACACTTTTTTAGCTAAATATGTAAGTTTTAATTTGTTTTGTTGATGGAACGCAATCTCACAATACCCCAAATTTATTAATTGAATTATGTATTGATTCCAATCATACCACGAAATATCTGTTCCAATACCATACGTTTTTAAATTTTGATATTCTTTGTCATAAATGGAAGCATTTTTTGAGCCTCTAAGAAAATCAACTACAACTGCTAATGCTTCAGATTCTTTTAATCTTGAAATTGCAGAAAGTGCTTTTTGAGCGATGATGGTACCATCAAAAAAAGCAGGTGGGTTTTTGCATATATCACAATTACCACAATTTTCTTTGACTAATTCTCCAAAATATGACAACAATATTTTTCTCCTACAACTTAGAGCATCCGCATATTGTTTCATGCGCTCTAATTTAGCCAGTTGTATTTCGGAATTTGAACCTTCTGAAGCAAATTTTTGTAACTGTATTAAATCACCATAACTTTCGAAAAGAATTGTTTCAGAGGGTAATCCATCTCTTCCGGCACGTCCAATTTCTTGATAATAACCTTCAATATTTTTAGGTAAATTATAATGTATTACCCATCTAACATTGGATTTATCTATTCCCATTCCAAAAGCAATTGTAGCACAAACAACTTGACAGTCATCGTTTATAAATGCATCTTGAACTTTTGATCGTGTAGTATTTTCTAAACCAGCATGATAAGCCTTTGCGTTAATTCCTTTGTTTTGTAATTTTTCTGCAAGCTCTTCCGTTGTTTTTCTGCTTAGACAATAAATAATTCCGGATTCATTTGGTTTATTTTCAATAAAATCAATGATTTGTTTGATTCTATCTAAAGCTGGTCGAACTTCTAAACTAAGATTTTTTCTGTCAAAAGAGGCAACAAATATTTTGGGTTTAACCAAATTCAATTGATTTACGATATCGCTTCTAGTGGCTTTATCTGCCGTAGCCGTTAGTGCTAAGATAGGTGTTGTCGGGAAGCGATTTTTTAAATATCCTAAATTGGTGTAAGCTGGTCGAAAATCATGTCCCCATGATGAAATACAATGTGCTTCGTCTATCGCAATAAGGCTTATTTTTAATTGACTGAATGCATGATCTAAATAGGAGAGACTTTCAGGAGCGAGATATACTAACTTGAAATCGTTAGCTTGTAGCCCATTTATGAGGTATTGTTGTTCCTGAGGCGTTTGAGTGCTATTGATGTAACAAGCATTTATTCCGTTTGCTTTTAAACTGTCAACTTGATCTTTCATCAATGCAATTAAAGGTGAAATTACTACGGTAATCCCAGGTTGTACCAATGCGGGGAGTTGAAAACAAATGGATTTGCCTCCACCAGTTGGCATAATGGCTAGGGTATCGTCACCTGATAAAATACATCTAATAATTTCTTCTTGATTAGGTCTGAATTTTTCAAAACCAAAATTTTCTTTTAAGGCGGCGTGTAGTGAAATAGTAGTCATAATGGCGTATAATAGTTTGTTTTACAAATATATAAAAAAAAGGATTCAACAAAATTGAATCCTTTTTTTTATGTCTTTTGAAAAGTAGAAGTTAATCTTCGTCTTCCTCCTCATCCTCTTCTATAGGATCATTTTCACCATCTTCGTCATCTTCTGGGTCTAAATCAGGCTTGTCTGAATCATCATCATCTTCGTCGTCATCTGAAACGGCATCATCATCATCAAGTTCTATTCCGCTGATAGGAACAACTACATCAATATCATCATCTTCATCAAAATTTTCAATTCTGTCAGCTAATTTTGTACTTACTTTCACTAAATAAATAGTGTCTTCAGTACGTACTTCAACAGCTTCAATTAATTCGTTTTTTGCATTTTTAAAACGAATGATATCCGAATCATCATAACCATCAGGAAATTTTTCTACTAAAAGATTTAAAATTTCGTTAGTCAATTTAGCGTAATCAACAATTACTCTTTTCATAAAAATATTCTATAAATCTAACAAATAAGCGAAAATTAAAGGTGCCACGATAGTAGCATCCGACTCAATAATGAATTTTGGGGTGTTAATGTCTAATTTTCCCCAGGTTATTTTTTCGTTTGGCACTGCTCCGGAATAGGAACCATAACTAGTGGTTGAATCAGAAATTTGGCAGAAATAACTCCAAAAAGGCACATCATGCATTTCCATGTCTTGATACAACATTGGTACTACACATATTGGAAAATCACCTGCAATTCCACCGCCAATTTGGAAAAATCCTATACCGTTAGATGAGTTTTTTGAATACCAGTCTGCTAAATAAGTCATGTACTCGATTCCAGACTTCATAGTAGAAGCTTTTAATTCTCCTTTAATTACATAGGAAGCGAAGATATTACCCATTGTGCTATCTTCCCAACCTGGGACAATAATAGGTAAATTTTTATCAGCTGCAGCGTACATCCAACTGTCTTTTAGATCAATTTCATAGTATTCCTCCAAAACTCCTGAAAGTAACATTTTGTACATGAACTCATGCGGAAAATAACGTTCCCCATTGTCATCAGCATCTTTCCAAATTTTGTAAATATGTTTTTGTAAACGTCTAAAAGCTTCATGTTCGGGGATACAAGTATCAGTAACACGATTTAGGCCTCTTTCTAATAAATCCCATTCATCTTGAGGAGTTAAATCACGATAATTAGGTACTCTTTCATAATGAGAATGTGCTACTAAATTCATGATATCTTCTTCAAGATTGGCACCGGTACAAGAAATTATTTGCACTTTATCTTGACGAATGATTTCAGCAAAAATCTTTCCTATTTCTGCAGTACTCATTGCGCCAGCCATACTTACTAGCATTTTTGCTCCATTAGCAAGTTGTTGTTCGTATGCTTTAGCTGCATCTACTAATGATGCAGAATTGAAATGCAAATAGTGCTTTTCTATAAACTGACTGATAGGTCCTTTATTCATTATAAATTGTTTAAGACATTAAAAATCAATAATTTATATTTCAAATTTAAAAAATTTTTAATGTAAATATTAAGATTTGTATTTTATTTTTTACCGTAACCCAAGATTTTTAAAACATCATCTGAAGTTTGTTGTTCTGAGAAAACTTCAGTAGCTAATATGCCGTTTTCATCTCTATCGATTAAAATATGTTTGGGTTGAGGAATTAAGCAATGATGCAATCCACCATATCCACCAATGGTTTCTTGATAGGCACCTGTATTGAAGAAGCCTATATATAATGGTTTCTCTTTAGAATATTTAGGTAAATATATGGCATTCATGTTTTGTTCTGAATTGTAGTAATCATCGCTATCACAAGTCATACCGCCTAGTAAAACTCTTTCGTAAGTATCATTCCACCGATTAACAGCTAGCATAATAAAACGTTTATTTATTGCCCAAGTATCTGGCAAAGTAGTGATAAAAGACGAGTCGATCATATTCCATTTCTCTCTATCATTTTGCTGTTTTTGATATAATACTTGGTAAATTGCACCACCACTTTCTCCTACAGTAAAGGAACCAAATTCTGTAAAAATGTGTGGTACATCTACTTCTGCTTCTTCGCAAGCAATTTTGATTTGATTGATAATTTCATCAATCATGTATTGGTAATCGTATTCAAATGTCAACGAATTTTTAATTGGAAAACCACCCCCAATATTTAAACTATCTAAGCTTGGGCATTCCTTTTTTAGTGCTACGTATACTTTAATACATTTTACTAATTCATTCCAATAGTAGGCATTATCATTAATTCCGGTATTAATAAAAAAGTGCAACATTTTAAGTTCCAGTTTTTTATTCTCCTTGATTTCTTTCTTGTAAAAAGGAACTATATTTTTATATCCAATACCTAATCTGGAGGTATAGAATTCAAATTTTGGTTCTTCTTCCGCAGCTATACGAATACCAATTTTAAATTTGTTTTTGATTTGTGATTGCAATAAATCTAATTCTTCATAATTGTCAATAATTGGTATTGTGTTTTTATGACCATTATTGACAAGTCTGGCGATATTTTCAACGTATTGATCTCTTTTGAATCCATTACAAATTACATAAGTACTTTTGTTTATTTTGCCATTTTCAAGTAGATTTTCAACTATATTGATGTCAAAGGCTGAAGAGGTTTCAATGTGGATATTATTTTTGAAGGCCTCATTCATAATGTATTCAAAATGAGAGCTTTTGGTGCAGTAGCAATAATAGTATTTTCCCTCATACTTGTTTTTTTCCATTGATTTACGAAACCAACTTTTGGCTTTGTTAATGTTGTTAGAAATTTGAGGTAGATAGGTGAATTTTAAAGGAGTACCATATTTTTCTACTAATTTCATCAAATCAATATTGTGAAATTGTAAGTTGTCCTTGTTTAGTTTGAATTCTTCCTGAGGGAAATAATAGGTTTGATTGATTAGGTCGAAATATTTTGTATTCATTTGAAATTGGTATGATTTGAAAAAATAAATAAGTTTTTAAAACAATGTAATTTTTGATTCAAACCCTAATATTCGCGTACCTAATTTGTAGTTTTTCGTTTTCTGTTTTGATGTATTGAAAAGGATCAAAATTTACGCACCCAATCATGGTGTAAAAACGTTGGAATGATTTGATTAAAAACCGCTCTTTTTTGTTTTTACCCTTATTGTTAGTAGTGGTATTTTGATTTTTTTTCATCGGTGCAAATGTAAAAAATTTAATCTTCGAAATACAATGCTTTTTGCTAAAATAACTTTTATATTTTGTAATCATCAAAGGCTTCAAGAATTAATTCGTTTTCAACTATTTGGTTAATTTTTATCGATCCAATTCCATCAATTAGTGCAAATTGTATCGTACCATACTCGTTTTTCTTATCGTGGATCAGGAGCTGTAAAATGGGTTCAATATCTGAATCTTCAAATAAAACAGCATCATATATAGCTTTAAGTGTATTTTTTATTTCTTGATATTCAGGTGTGGTAAGTAAGTTTTTTTTCATAGAAATAAAAGCTTCTAGGATCATTCCTATTGCGATAGCTTCTCCATGAAGAAGGGTGATTTTATTTGGATTTTCTAAAAAATAACTTTCAATTGCGTGCCCTAGGGTATGTCCGAAATTTAAGGCTTTTCGAATTCCTTTTTCAGTAGGGTCTTGTTTTACTATCTCATTTTTAATGGCTACTGATCTATGTATTAAAGTATCGAATTCTGAGAAGTCAATTGAGGCTAAGTTTAAGAATTTTGCCCAATACTCTTTATCAAAAATCAATCCGTGTTTTAGCATTTCGGCTAGGCCTGAGCGCATTTCGGTTTGAGAGAGTGTTTCTAAATAAGCGGTGTCTATCAGTACCATTTTTGGGACATTAATCACGCCGATTTGGTTTTTTAAATTTCCTAAATCTACTCCGTTTTTTCCACCCACTGATGCATCTACCATAGACAATAAGGTGGTTGGAATGTGAATAAAATCCACGCCACGTTTGAAAGTAGAAGCCACAAAACCTCCTAAATCAGTAACTACGCCACCACCTAAATTGATAACTAACGTTTTTCTATCCGCCCCTAACTCTGTCAAAACATTCCATATTTCAATACAAGTTTCAATATTTTTATTGATTTCACCTGCTTCAAATTCAATGATCTCAATCGTTAATTCTGTTTCTAAATTGGGTAAAAACTTTGGTAAACAACTGTCTGTAGTATGGCTGTCGACAATAATGAAAAGATTGGAATATTTGTTTTCTTTTAAAAACAGATTCAAATTTAGATAGGCATTTTCATTAAAATGAATTGGATAATTATTAGCTTCAATTGTTGTCATGATTTTCAAAATATTAAAGTCGCAAAATAAGACAATTTTTAGTTATTATAATTCAAAACTCTATCTATATTTGCAATAAAAATTTAACAAATAATGAACAATTTATTTAATAACACGCAAATTGCCTTTGCTTTAAAGAGTGATACTGAACTAGATAGAGCTTATTTTTTGTTTAAAATGATTGCTAGTGAGCCGCTAGTTCGAATTGGTACTGCGGTTACTAATTTTGCAATTAAAGCAAATTTGCCTGTGGAAAGTCTTATTAGAGCTACTGTTTTTGATCATTTTTGTGGAGGGGTAAATGAGAATGATTGCATGGGAGTGGTTGATAAAATGTATACCAAAAAAGTGTCCTCTGTATTAGATTATTCAGTAGAAGGAAAAGAAGAGGAAGCGCAATTTGATGCTGCTCTGAAAATGACCTTAAAAACCATAGAATTTGCCAAGGAAAGGCTAGCTATTCCTTTTGCGGTCTTTAAACCTACTGGTTTTGGAAGGTTAGCTTTATATGAAAAATTAGGTCAAAAACAACCATTAACCGAAGAAGAAACTATCGAGTGGAATAAAGTGGTGGCTCGATTTGATGCGGTATGTAAAGAAGCTTACATTCATGATGTCGCTTTGCTTATTGATGCTGAAGAAAGTTGGATGCAAGATGTTGCTGACGATTTAGTGACTGATATGATGCGAAAATACAACAAAGAAAAGGCGATTATTTTTAATACTTTGCAAATGTATCGTTGGGATCGTTTGGATTATTTAAAAAAAATACATCAAAAAGCCCAAGAGGAACAATTTTTTATTGGAATGAAATTAGTTCGAGGTGCTTACATGGAAAAAGAAAATCTTCGTGCTCAAGAAATGAATTATCCAACGCCTATATGTGCCTCTAAAGAAGCCTCGGATGAAAATTATGATGCTGCAGTAGCCTATATGATGAATCATATTGAAATCATGTCCATTTTTGCAGGCACTCATAATGAATTGAGTACTTATAAATTGTTGGATTTGATGGAGAAAAAAGGTCTAAAAAGCGATGATTCTCGCATTTGGTTTGGTCAATTGTATGGAATGAGTGATAATATCAGCTATAACTTGGCTGAAAAGGGATATAATGTAGCTAAATATTTGCCATTTGGCCCTGTCAAAGACGTGATGCCCTATTTGATTAGACGTGCCGAAGAAAACACTTCAGTGGCTGGTCAAACAAGTCGAGAACTGTTGTTAATCAAGACAGAAAGAAAGAGAAGAAAAGGGTAAATGTCCTCTTAGTACCTCCTTTTTTAGAATGGATTTTAGAAGGGCTTTTTTATTTAAAGTGAAAAATCTTATATTTGGCACTCAAATTTTACCCCATAAAATAATAATCTTTTGAAAATGAGATAAATTAATTCTTGTTATTAGAGTTTATTTGATTTTGTTTCAGAATAATAAATAGTGAAAAAATGAAATTATTAGAAGGAAAAGTAGTCATTATTACAGGCGCAAGTAGAGGAATTGGAAAAGGAATCGCAGAAGTTTTTGCAAAACAAGGTGCGAATATTGCTTTTACCTACAGTTCTTCAGTTGAGTCTGCATTAGTTTTAGAAAACGAATTAAATGCGCTTGGAATTAAAGCAAAAGGATATCAATCGAACGCGGCCGATTTTAATCAAGCACAAGCTTTTGTAGATTCAGTTATAGCTGAATTTGGAACCGTTGATGTTCTAATAAATAATGCTGGAATCACGAAAGATAATTTGATGATGAGAATGTCTGAAGCTGATTTTGACCAAGTTATTGATGTGAATTTGAAGTCGGTATTTAATATGACCAAAGCGATTCAGAAAACCTTCTTGAAACAACGTTCAGGATCCATTATTAATATGAGTTCTGTGGTTGGTGTTAAGGGAAATGCGGGTCAGACTAATTATGCTGCTTCAAAAGCAGGTGTTATTGGTTTTTCAAAATCGGTAGCTTTAGAATTAGGATCTCGTAACATTCGTTGCAATGTGATTGCACCAGGATTTATTGAAACAGAAATGACTGCTAAATTAAGCGAAGATGTTGTGAAAGGCTGGAGAGAAGGAATTCCATTGAAACGTGGTGGTTCAACTGACGATGTTGCCAACGCATGCTTGTTTTTTGCCTCTGATATGAGTGCTTATGTAACCGGTCAAGTATTGAATGTTTGCGGTGGAATGTTGACTTAAAATAAATGCTAGTTTGAATACTTTGAACTATTTAAAAAGAATATTTTTTTTACCTGTTAGCGATTAGGTATTGGTATTTCTTGACCTTGATAGTGTATTTTAAATTAAGCTTTTAATGTTTCAAACTCGCATAATTGATTGTAACATCATAAAAAGAAGATAGTTGTTGTTGAACATGAAAGCAATGCAATATCTTGAACCTAGATTTTAATTAAAATTGAAATATGACAACAAACCAACTTTTGTTACTACTGCTTTCAATAGTTATAGCTGCAGGTTTGTCGTACTTTCACTACCTTCATAAAGTCAAAAGCCAATCAAAAATATATTGGCTTTTGGCTTTTTTACGTTTTACTTCTCTTTTTGGAGTTTTACTGCTGTTAATCAATCCGGTTATAAGTAAAACTGAATTAGAAATTGTTAAATCACCTTTACCTATTATTGTAGATAATTCTAGTTCTATTATTAATTTGAGGGCAAATACTCAGGCCCAAAAAGTGTATCAGCAGTTGATTTCAAATAAGGATTTGCAAAGAAAGTTTGACGTACAGTCTTATTTATTTGATGCCACTTTAGAACAATCCGACACTTTTAATTTTACGGGAACAGAAACCAGATTGGATATTGTAGCCAAAGATTTGAAGAATTTGTATAAAAAGGGTTATTTTCCAACGATTTTAATTACAGATGGAAATCAGACTTCAGGAGATGATTATGTGTATGCTTTTGGGACCGAAAATCGTGTTTTTCCCGTAGTTTTAGGGGATACAACGGCTGTTTTTGATTTGAAAATTAGTCAATTAAATGTCAATAAATATGCGTTTTACAAAAATAAATTTCCCGTAGAAGTTTTTGTGCACTATTCAGGAAATCGTCCGGTAGTAGCTAATTTTTCTATAGCTGAGGGAAAAAATACGATTGCCAAACAATCCGTCAACTTTAATTCCACGCAAAAAAGCGCCTCTTTTACGGTGTTTTTACCTGCTAATGAAATGGGGTTGCATCTGTATAAAGCTACCCTTAGTTCGGGTTTAAAAGAAAAAAACAGCTATAATAATGCTACTAATTTTGCGGTTGAAGTATTGGATCAAAGAACTAAAATCGCAATTATATCTGCAATAAATCATCCGGATATAGGAGCACTAAAACGAGCTATTGAAACTAATGCGCAACATCAAGTAGTTGTAGTTAAACCTCAAGATATTAATTTATTGCATGATTGTAATGTTTTGATTTGCTATCAGCCTAATACTACATTTAAAGCTGTTTTTGACGTTGCAAAAAAAGCAGGTACGGCTACTTTTGTACTTACAGGAACGGGGACGGATTTTAATTTTTTGAATCAGCAGCAATCCGATATCGATTTTAAAATGACTAATCAGCAGGAGGATTTCTTAGCTTCATTTAACTCAAAATTCAATTTATTTGCCTTAGAGAATATTGGTTTTGAGAATTTCCCACCCTTGTCACATCCTTTTGGTACTATTAATGTAAAGGAAAATGTTTCTCTTTTGCTTACTTCCAAAATCAGAAGTATGGAAACAGGTTTGCCTTTAGTAGCATTTGCTGAAAACGGCACAAGACGAAGTGCTTATTTACTAGGGGAGAATAGTTGGAAATGGCGTTTGCAATCGCATATAGCTACGCAGTCTTTTGAGAAATATGATGTTTTTATTGATAAAATAATGCAATTTTTGGCCACGAAAAGTACGAAGAAGGCATTAGAGGTTACTCATGATAATTTTTATAATTCAGGAGAAGCTATTGCAATAACGGCGCAATTTTTTAATAAAAATTATGAGTTTGACGACAATGCTCGATTAAGTATTACAGTAATAAATACTAAAAGTAAGCAGAAAAAAAATTATGATATGCTTAAAGGAACAAACGCTTACCAAGTCAATTTAGATGGTCTTTCTGCCGGAAGTTATACTTTTACAGTCAAAGAATTGAATACGAACACTAGTTATGGAGGACGTTTTGAAATTCTAGATTTTGATATCGAAAAGCAATTTGTTATTCCGGATTACAACAAATTATCACAATTAGCCGAGCAAACGCAAGGAAAAGTATTTCTTCCGAGTCAAATTGATCAATTGATACAAGAATTATTGCTGCAAAATTCCTATTTGCCAATTGAAAAAGAAAGTATTAAAAAGACTCCTTTAATTGATTGGGTATTCCTTTTAATTATCATTGCTATTGCTTTATCTGCGGAATGGTTTATTCGTAAATACCATGGATTGTTGTAATTTTGGATAATTCAATTTAAACAGTAGCAAGAATGGATTTTAGGTTAAAAGTATTTTATACAGTAGCACAGCGACTTAATTTTACCAAGGCGGCTGCCGAATTGTACATTAGTCAGCCTGCTGTTTCAAAGCATATTCAAGAATTAGAGGAAACCTATAAAACGAAGCTTTTTGAAAGAAATGGTTCTAAAATCGCATTAACTCCAGCTGGGATGTTATTATTAGGTCATACGAAATCCATTTTTGATATTTACAGAGCCATCGAATTTGATATGAGTTCTTTTGTAAGTAAACGCAAAGGACTTCTTAAAATCGGCGCTAGTACCACCATTTCTCAATATGTAATACCTCCGGTTTTAGCTCAATTTCATGAGAAAGAAACAGAGATAAGTATTCAATTAATGAACGGTAATTCAGAACAAATTGAAACGGCTTTGCTAAATAAAGAAATTGAAGTTGGAATTGTTGAAGGACAATCTAAAAACCAGTCCATAAAATATGTCCCTTTTTTGAAGGATGAATTGGTTTTAGTTTGCCATGCCGATCATTTTTTGGCTAAACAAAATGTCATTTCAATTGAAGCGCTAAAATCATTGCGTTTATTGACACGAGAACGGGGTTCTGGAACACTTGAAGTTATTGAATATGGATTAAAGCAATGTGGTATGCGTCTCAGTGATTTACAAATTGAGATGGAATTAGGAAGTACAGAAAGTATTAAAACCTATTTATTACATTCAGATTGTCTGGCTTTTATGTCAATTTATTCAGTAGCTAGTGAGTTAAAAAACAAAGAACTTGCGATTATCGATGTAGAAGGTTTGACATTTGAGCGGTTGGTTTATGCAATAACTTTGATGGGGAAATCAGATACGTTGTCGGAACTTTTTTTGAAAAATTTATTTTCTTATTATAACTTAGGGTTATAGTCTATCGTGTTTTAGTATTGGTTTTTGGTGGATAATCGTCGGATCTTTGCAAAGTAATTTTAACAAATATCAAAATGAAAACTATTTCAGATACCCACGACACCCCAAAACAACATTTATTTTCTTTAAATAGGACAACACAACAGGTCATTTTTATACTATTATTAGTTTCTTGCGTAGTTTTTCCTATAATTTCACCTCCTGTTGCTTTATTAATTGGTTTAGTAATAGCTAATTTATTTGGACATCCATTTTTGCACTTAAATCATAAAGCTACTTCAATTTTATTGCAAGTTTCAGTTGTTGGACTTGGTTTTGGGATGAATTTACATAGTGCGATATCTGCTGGTAAAGAAGGCTTTTTGTTTACTGTGGCTTCAATTTTTTCTACGCTGATACTAGGATTATTAGTTGGGAAATGGATGGGAATTGATAAAAAAATATCACATTTGATTTCATGTGGGACTGCAATTTGTGGAGGAAGCGCCATAGCGGCTATTGCTCCTGTAGTAAAATCTAACGAAAATCAAACTTCTGTAGGGTTGGGTGTAATTTTTATTCTAAATTCAGTTGCTTTATTTTTATTTCCTGCAATTGGTCATTGGTTATCACTTTCACAACATGATTTTGGTTTGTGGTGTGCTATTGCGATTCACGATACTAGTTCTGTAGTTGGTGCTGCTAATAAATATGGTGCTGAAGCTTTGCAAATTGCCACTACTGTGAAATTGGCAAGGGCTTTATGGATTATTCCGATTGCAGTTGGATCTACTTATTTATTCAAAAATGGAAAAAGTAAAGTGAAAATTCCTTATTTCATTTTCTTATTTATTTTAGCTTTAGTTGTCAATACTTATGTTTCTTCAATAGCTGTAGTAGCTCCTTATTTTGTAACTATTGCCAAATTAGGTTTAACGGTTACTCTATTTTTAATAGGCTCAGGATTAAATATTAATAAATTAAAAGAAGTAGGGGTAAAACCCTTGTTACAAGGAGTACTTTTATGGATTTTTATTGCCTCTACATCATTATTTGTAATCTTGAAACTTAGCTAATTGACATTGTTGTACTTTTTGTTTTTTAATAATAATGAGGCTGTTTGGTAATACGAAATGGCCTCTTTTTCGCTTTTTATATTTGGAGTTTGTAATTCAATTTCTTCATAATGAGTTTGGTATTCATTTGGGATGTTAAGGTCTGGTTTTAGTAGAATATTGAATTGTTTTACTTTTTGTTTAGGAGAAAGAATGGTTAATACATTGTCTTTAATTAATCCTAAGTCTTGATAGGTAGCAATGAAAGCTCTTGGTTGATAAGTAGTTTTCATTACATCTTGTCCATAAAATTTACTCTGATAGTCAAAATGTAACAATCCGAAAACTGTAGGCATAATGTCAATTTGTGACATTACTGTATTGAATTGCTTGGGCTTATTCTGGCTTGGATCGTAAATAAAGGCGGGAATTCTGTATTTATCTAAGGGGAGTTCAATTTTCCCAGCACTTGAAGCACAATGATCGGCTACAATTACAAAAATTGTATTTTTGAACCAAGGCTGTTTTTTTGCCATTTCAAAAAATTGTTTCAAGGCATAATCCGTATATTTTACGCCTCCTTCTCTTGACTTGGCATCATTCGGAATGTCAATTTTATTTGCTGGATAGGTAAAAGGACGATGATTACTGACAGTCATCCAATGGGAAAAGAAAGGTTTTCCTGTTTTAGCATCAGCGTTCATGGTTTGAATCGCTTTTTTGGCCATATCTTCGTCACAGACTCCCCAAACATTTGCGAATGAAATTTCTTGGGGTTGAAATGTCTTTTTATCGATTATATTGTATCCATTTCCTCCAAAAAAGGATTCCATGTTATCAAAAAAAGCATCTCCTCCATAAAGATAATTTACTTTATATCCCTTTTTTTTGAAGATTGAGGCGGTAGTGAATTTGTTTTGATTGTCTTTTCTTTTTACGACACTTTCACCAGCAGTAGGAGGCAAGCAAAGTGTAACGGCTTCTAACCCCCGAACCGTTCTATTTCCAACAGCATAAATATTTGTAAATTCTAAACTTTTATTTGCCAAACTATCCAGAAATGGGGTAAGATTTTTATCATTACCATAGCGCTTCATAAAATCAGCACTTAAACTTTCGATAGTGATCAAGACAACATTTTTTTTAGTTTCGGTTGAATCAGAACCAATTGTTCTTAAAAAAGTATTCTCATTACTACCTGGAATTAATCGTTGAAGATGGCTATTGGCCTCTTCTTTAGGTAGCGTTTTGTAGAATTTAAAATAATCTAACTCACTTTTCATAAAGGCTTGATAGAATTTGTAAATTCCATTAGATTGCAATTCATTGGCAAAAATATTAATCGAATTTTCAGTTTTAGACAAAGTAGGTATAGCCCATAATGACACCACAAATAGTATCAGATAAACAGCTGAAAGCTTAATTTTTTGCTTAAAATTAGGAATGTGTTGTAGGTAATTTTTAGTGTATTTAACTAGATAAAAGGTTAGTGTACCCACTGCAGCAAAAAGTACACTGAAGATCGGAATTATGGGATATGATTCCATAATATTGCCAATTACTTCATTGGTATAAATTAAATAATTCACGGCAATAAAGTTGTATTTTACTCCAAATTCATTCCAAAAAAAGTATTCGCTGATCCCATTTTGTAAAAGCAACAAAACATATAAAAATAGGACAAAGGAAAACATCCAAAGACGGAAACGCTCTCGATATTGTGGTAAAAATAAAAAAAGTCCGAAAAAGAAAGTTTTAGTCGCAATGAAAATAATTCCTATTTTAGGCAAAGCGCCACCGTATTCATCTAAAATAGTATTTCCAAAGGAAATATAAGCTAACATAGTTAATAAAAGCCCGAAAATGATATAACCATATGGCTTATTGTACTTTGAATTAGAAATAAAAATCAAATACAACCATAAAAAGAAACTAGCTACCACGAAAACAAAGAAATCGGAGAGACAACCCAAACTAAATATTTTTAGAATTTCAATTGTCGTAAATGAACTTTGTGTAATTGGATTAAAGAGTAAAATTATTCTCAGAAATAAGCCTATCAATAAGTAGAAAATGGCTAAGTAACTCAGTGCTGAAATTTTTTTATAGAGGGGCATTTTTTTTGTTTAAATTTTAGCGAAAATACAGTAAATATTTTGTTCTGTTTTTGAAAATCATTTAAGATTTCCTTAATATTTTTTTCACATGAATTTTAAATTAAGATTCCCTTAAAATAAGTTTCGAATAGTGGCGTTTTAGGCTTTAATACAATACTTTTACAAGGTCAATAAATACTACAGATTATGAAAATCAATCTTTTTTTGAGTGTTTTATTCTTAAATTTTGTGGGCTATACCCAGAATTGGAGAACTAATTTTGAAGAAGCAAAAGCTGAGGCTTCAAGAGATGATAAGCATCTTGTTTTGGTTTTTTCTGGCTCCGATTGGTGTGCTCCTTGTATGAAGTTAGATAATGTAGTTTGGAAATCAGATGCCTTCAAACAAGAATCCGAGAAGAATTGGATCATTTATAAAGCTGATTTTCCAAAGAAAAAAGCCAATCAATTAGCTCCTGATTTAACCGCTGCTAATCAAAAATTAGCCGAAAAATACAATCGCGGGGGAAGTTTTCCTTTGGTTGTATTGCTTGATAAAACTGGGAAAATTTTAGGAATGACGGGTTTTAAAAATGTCCCTGCTAATGATTACATACAATTGATTCATTCGTTAGAGAAAAAATGAAAAATATAATTCTTTTATTCCTTTTAACATCTGTTTTGGCTTTTGGGCAAGTGACCCACAAGCGAAAATTGTATATGCTAGGAAGTCCTTTTGAAATGACTGTCGTTGCTAAAGATACGATTCAAGCCAATGTTTATATTGATGTGGCTGTTGCCGAAGTAAAGCGCATTGAAAATCTAATTTCAGATTGGATTCCAACCACACAAATATCTCAAGTGAGTAAAAATTCGGGAATTCAACCCGTTAAAGTTGATAAAGAAGTCTATGATTTAGTAGAACGTGCTATAAAAGTATCACAGCTAACTTCGGGAGCTTTTGATATTTCTTATGCTTCGATGGATAAAATTTGGAAATTTGACGGAAGTATGAAGGAAATGCCCACTCCCGAAGCTATCAAACAATCGGTAGCCAGAATTGGGTATCAAAAAATTGTTTTGGATACCAAAGCACAGACTATTTATTTGAAGGAAAAAGGAATGAAATTGGGTTTAGGCGGTATTGGTCAAGGCTATATTGCAGATAAAATCAAAGACTTATTGCTATCAAAAGGTTGTACTTCTGGAATTGTAAATGTATCGGGCGATATTAACGCTTGGGGCTATCAAACGACAGGTAAACCTTGGACTGTAGCTATTGTTAATCCAATGAATAAAAGCAAAGTATTCGCTACTTTCCCGCTCGAAAATAGTGCTGTTGAAACTTCGGGGAGTTACGAAAAATTTGTGGTTTTTGATGGCAAACGCTATTCTCATATCATTGATCCTAGAACGGGTTATCCAGCGCAAGGAGTGGTGAGTGTTTCTGTTTTTGCCAAACAAACTGAAATTGCGGATGCTCTTGCTACTGGAATTTTTGTTTTGGGAGTTGATGTAGGCTTGAACTTAGTCAACCAGCTAAAAGGCATTGGATGTATAATTGTTGACGATAAAGGGGAAATACATACCTCTAAAAATATTGATATTAAAAAATTTAACTAATGAAAAAATTACTTTTTGCTAGTGTACTAGTAGCCGCTTTACAATCTTGTACTTCTGTAAAAGAATATGAAAAAGTAGCTATAAATGACCCTGATATGAAGCTTGCTGCAAGAGCATCAGAACGCTATGAAACCACTTTTCAGGTCTACAGAGAAGCTTCTGCTGGAGCTAATGGAGGAAAAACTGGTGGTGGTTGTGGATGCAACTAGATCCTCAAAATAATTTATTTAATTGAAATATAGATAATGAAAAAAGCCCTATCCATTCTATTACTGAGTATTGTTTTCTTTGCCAATGGGCAACAGAAAGACTCTACAGCAGTTGGATTTAAGAAAAGAGTATTAGAAACTACCGAAGTTGATTTCTTGCTAAGCTACTACAAACAAGATGGGATACATTCAGCTGTTTCTGGTGGTAGCGGAACCGAAAACCTGACCGATGTTACAGCTGCAATAGTGGTAGCAATGCCATTAAGCGATGATGAAGTACTGACAGCAGATATTGGTATTTCTGCTTATTCTTCAGCTTCATCAAGTAATATTAATCCTTTTGATAGCAATACGCCATCGCCTTGGCAATCAAGTTCGGGAGCATCGCAATCAGACCAATTAACCAGTTTGGCTTTATCGTACTCTGCAAGTTCTGATGATAGAAACACGATTTGGAATGCTCACGTTTCTGCTTCGGTGGAATATGATTATTCTTCTATTGGATTTGGTGGTGGAGTTACCAAAGAATTTAATGATAAAAATACAGAAGTAAGCCTTTCTGCCAGTGCGTATTTGGATACGTGGAAACCTATTTATCCGAAAGAATTACAGGATTTCAAAAATAATGGGGATAATTTGAATGGCGGAATATTTGATTATTTTACCATTACAGGAAATACAGCTTATAATCCAAATCAATTCGAATTCCATAAGGATAAGAAAAGAAATTCCTATTCTGTATCGTTAAGTTTGTCGCAAGTGATTAATAAAAAATTGCAAGCATCGGTGTTCTTGGATGTACTACAACAGCAAGGTTTGTTATCTACACCTTATCAAAGGGTGTATTTCAAAGATGTGGCCGCTTCCTTTATCAATGATTTCCAATTGGCAAATGATATTGAACGCCTACCAGATTCAAGATTCAAACTACCCATAGGAGCAAGGTTGCATTATTACATCAATGAACGCTTTGTACTGAGGACCTATTATCGATTCTATTCTGATAACTGGGGAATACAATCACATACCGCTAGTGTTGAATTACCAATAAAACTAACGGATCGCTTTACGGTTTTCCCTATGTATCGTTATTATACACAAACGGCCTCTGACTATTTTGCGCCTATTAATACGCATTTATCAACGGATCAATACTATACTTCTGATTATGATTTGTCAGCTTTTGATGCCAATCAATATGGATTTGGAGTCAATTATACCGATATTTTTACTAGAGCAAATATTTGGAAATTTGGCTTGAAAAATATTGATTTTAGATATAATCATTACGATAGAAGTGATGGTTTGAAAGCTGATATTGTTTCACTTGGATTCAAGTTTTTAATGCAGTAACTATGAAAATTCTTATTGTAGAAGACGAAGTTGGAATTGCAGATTTCCTCAAGCAAGGTTTAGAAGAAGAAGGCTATACCGTATTGGTAGCTTATGATGGAGAAGCTGGTTTAGCTTTGGCATTAGAGCAAAAAGTAAACGTAATTTTACTAGATTGGATGCTCCCGAAAATGAACGGAATAGACATTTGTAAAGCCATTCGAAAAGCCAATATTCAAACACCTATTTTGTTTTTAACTGCTAGAGATACCGTACAAGAAACGATAGAAGGCTTAAAAGCAGGAGCGAATGATTACATCAAAAAACCTTTTAGTTTTGATGAATTAATTGAACGAATTAAAATTCATTTTAGAAATACCGCTTCCAATGATATATTGGTTTTGGGCAACATCAGCATTGATCCGTCCAAACATCAAGTGCTGCTGGGCGATCAAGAAGTTAATCTTACGCAACGCGAATATGAATTATTAGTATATTTAATCAAAAACAAAGGAAAAGTTTGTACTCGAAATCAAATTATTGAGGACGTTTGGGATATTCATTTTGAATACGATACAGGAGTTATTGATGTTTTTATGAACGCCATCCGAAAAAAACTCAATCTGAACAAAGAAGAAGATCTCATCAAAACCATTCGTGGCGTTGGCTATATTGCTAATGATTAATTTCACATAAATATGTTTTCATTTTCATACAAAGACAGAATTGCCTTTAACTATATTTTGAGCACTGGGCTCTTAATTTCTGTAGTTTTCATTGTGATTTATCAAAGTATGAAATACAATGTGAACACGCATATCAATGAAGACATTCAAACTGAGGTTCAAAAGCATTTAGAGGAAATTGAAATCGATCGCAACAATACGTATTTAATTCAAGTCGATCAATGGCGTGCTAGAGAGCATAACACTGTAAATGTTAACCCTGTTTTTGTTCAGTTTTTTGATAGTAACAATCAATTAATTGACAAATCTCCCAATTTGAAAGGCTTGCAACTTAAAATGTATAAAGAGTCTTTTGACAACAAATTCATTGATACCTATTTAAATAAAACACCTATTCGTCAGATTCAAGTTCCGCTGTATGACGAGCAAAAAATTGTAGGTCATCTGTTTGTAGCAATGTCATTAGATGATGCGCAAATGATTTTGACCAACTTGCGCAATACCCTTTTCGTTTCTTTTCCTTTAATACTCATTTTACTTTTTCTTATTGCTCGATTGATTGCAGGTCGAAGCATAAAACCTGTTACTGCCATCACCGAAACCTCTAGTAACATCACAAAAGACAACCTAAAAGGACGCATCGTTTTACCTCAAAACAAAGATGAACTCTATACGCTTTCCAAAACAATCAATGATTTGCTCGATCGAATAGAAAATGCTGTAGAACGTGAAAAACAATTCACCTCGGATGCTTCTCACGAATTAAGAACTCCGCTAACAGTTTTGAAAGGTACTTTAGAAGTTTTGATACGTAAACCGAGAACACAAGCTGAGTATGAAGAGAAAATTTCATATAGTATTAAAGAAGTCAATCGACTCAATAATTTGGTGGACCAATTGTTGTTATTAGCACGTTTCGAGAATCAAAAACAACGATTAAAAATCGAAAAGGTGTATTTGAACGCATTGATTTTGGATACTTTGACGATGTATTCAGAAAAGATAAAATCAAAGAAAACAACCGTTGTTAGTCAATTTACTGCTGATTATTATATCGAATCCGATCATTACTTAGTGGCAATTATTATTGGAAATATTATCAGTAATGCCATCAAGTATTCTGGAGAAAATGCTACAATCACAATTGATTTGAATCATAACGAAAAAGGCACTTTCTGTATCATTACTGACCAAGGAATTGGTATAGCCAAAGCCGATTTGGATAAAATATACAATCCTTTTTATCGTTCTGATGCGACTAATCATCCTACTATAAAAGGCTCTGGATTAGGACTTTCTATAGTAAAACGAATAGTAGAATTGCTTCCTATGACCATTGAAATTGTTAGTGAAATAGGCAAAGGAACTCAAGTAATTTTAAGTTTTCATTAATCTCTTTTTAAGCCGTTCTTAAGATATTTCATATATTTACCACTTACTTTTGTACCAAAGCTTGAGGCTATAACTTTTGAAAGTAGTTGGATATGTCTGTCAAAAAAATAATGACTTTATTTTTCTTATTTGTTTTTGTGTATTCCAACACAGAGATAGGGCAGTTATTTAAAATACCCAATTTGGTTCAGCATTATTTAGAGCACAAAAATCACAATCAAGAACAAGCCTTTTCGTTTGTAGATTTTACCATCAGTCATTACAATAATTTAAACAAACACACCGATACTGATGGTCACGACAAACATGAAAACTTACCATTCAAAAGCCAAACTATCAATCTTGATACGGTTGTCTTGGCTTTTGAGGAACCTCAATCTATTTTTACTTTAAAGAATCTTGTACCAACAGTCGTAAATCAATCACTTCCGATTTACAAAGAATGGTATATTTCTAATGTATTTAGTGCTATTTGGCAACCGCCTAAACTAGTTTAAAATTATCTTTATCGTTAATTATCTTTTTGATAATTACTATTTTACTGAATTATTGGTATTCTAATGATTCTAAACGTATAATTTTTAATTTACTAGTATGCTAAATAAAATCATAGCATTTTCTATCCAAAACAAACTCATTGTATTATTGTTTACTTTGAGCGTGTTCGGATTTGGATTGTTTTCTGTATTCCAAATTTCTATTGGTGCTGTTCCTGATGTTACCAATAATCAAGTGCAAGTGATTACCACTTCGCGCAATCTTTCTACTCAAGATATAGAGCAATTTATAACCTATCCCGTAGAGATTGAAATGGCTAATTTGCCAGGCGTAAAAGAAATTCGTTCTATTTCAAAATTCGGATTATCGGTCGTTACCATTGTTTTTGATGACGATTTGGGAACCTATTTGCCTCGTCAATTAATCGCCGAAAAAATAAAAGCGGCTTCCGAAAAAATCCCCGAAGGTTTTGGTATTCCCGAAATGGGGCCAATCACCACTGGATTGGGAGAAATTTATCAATACACTTTAGAGGTGAAACCTCAGTTTAAAAACAACTACTCCATAACCGATTTAAGAACGATTCAGGATTGGATTGTGAAACGACAATTGTCTGGAATTAATGGAGTGGTCGAAATCAACACTTGGGGTGGTTATTTAAAACAATACGAAATCAGTATTCGTCCTTCGGAATTAAAGGCAATGAATTGTAGCTTGACAGAAATTTTTACCGCTTTAGAGAAGAATAACAGTATTGCCGGTGGGGCTTATATCGAAAAGACGAATCAAAGTTATTTCATTCGTGGTGAAGGAAAAGTGAATAGTATTCAAGATATTGAAAACATTGTGGTTAAAAACACCAATGGTCTTCCCGTTTTGATTAAAAATATTGCCAAAGTTCAATTTGGTCACGCCAATCGTTTTGGAGCGATTACTGGAAACGGAGAAGGTGAGAAGGTACTCGGACAAGTGATGATGCTCAAAGGAGCCAACTCTAAGCAAGTCATTAGTGATGTTAAAGACAGGGTGGCCGAAATACAAAAATCACTACCAGAAGGAGTGTATATCAATGGTTTTCTAGAAAGAAGTGAACTCGTTGAGAAGACCACCTTTACAGTAGCTGAGAATTTAATTTTAGGTTGTCTCATTGTAATCTTTGTCGTGGTTGTATTGCTTGGGAATTGGCGTTCTGGATTGGTTGTAGCTTCGGTGATTCCGTTGTGTTTGCTGTTTGCCATTTCGTTTATGAACATTTTTGGCGTCGATGCCAATTTGATGAGTTTAGGTGCCATTGATTTTGGAATTATTATCGATGGTGCGGTAATTATTGTGGAGTTCATTGCCTTTCAAATTGCACAAAATTCGGCACATTTGGCAGGATTAAACAAAGAAAATCGCCAAATAGAGATTGATCAAATTACTTATAAAAGTGCTTCAAAAATGATGAATTCTGCCATTTTTGGTCAGTTAATCATTTTGATTGTTTTCATTCCTATTTTGTCATTATCAGGTATCGAAGGAAAAATGTTCAAACCTATGGTAATGACGTTTAGTTTTGCTTTATTGGGCGCGATGATTTTCTGTTTTACTTATGTTCCTGTTGTAGCTTCTATGTTTTTAAAACCAACAAAAGAAAATCCAAATTCTATTTCGGTCAAATTAATCCAAAAATTGAATGCTTGGTATGTTCCCACCATTACTTGGGCTTTGGATAATACCAAAAAAGTATTGTACGGAGCCATTGCGTTATTAGTGTTTTCTAGTGTCGTGTTTAGTACGATGGGAGGTGAATTTATTCCGACCTTAGATGAAGGAGATTTTGTGATTCAACCTGTACTGAAAACAGGAACTTCTTTGACCAAAACCATCGAAACCACTACTAAAATGGAGAAAATCATATTGAAAAATTTCCCTGAAGTAGCGCAAGTAGTATCTAGAATTGGTGCTGCCGAAGTTCCCACAGACCCAATGTCGATGGAGGAAAGTGATATTATTGTGAAATTAAAACCAAAGGCGGAATGGGTTTCTGCCACTTCCAAAGATGAATTGGCCGATAAAATCAAAGAAGCTTTAAACGCTCAAATTCCAAATATGGAAATCGAGTTTACACAACCTATCGAAATGCGTTTTAATGAATTGATTTCTGGAACACGTTCTGATGTGGCGATTAAGATTTTCGGAACCGATTTGGATGTTTTAGCCAGAATAGCACACGAAATTGAACGCGCCATCAAAAAAGTTCCTGGAGCTTCAGATGTTATTATTGAAAAAACAGAAGGTTTACCTCAAATGTACGTGCAATATGACCGTTCTAAAATTGCCCGCTACGGTTTGAATATTGAAGACTTGAATGATGCCATCGCACTTAGCTTTGCTGGAAAAGTGGTAGGAAATGTATTTGAAGGCGAAAAACGATTCGATATGGTCATTCGCCTAGATCAAACCAACAGAAAGAGTATCGAGGATTTGAAAAACTTATATGTTTCTGTCCCCAATGGCGCTCAAATTCCGTTGAATGAGTTGGCGACCATTGATTATGCAGAAGGACCCGCCAAAATATCGCGAGACAATACCAACCGACGCATTGTAGTAGGAATCAATGTTCGAAATCGAGATTTACAAAGTGTAGTGACCGATATTCAAAAGATTGTAGCTGCACAAATCAAATTACCAGCGGGGTATTATGTACAATACGGCGGACAATTCGAAAATTTAGAAAGTGCCAAAGCTCGATTACTTATTGCAGTTCCTATCGCTTTACTTTTGATATTTATTCTGTTGTATTTTGCTTTTGGCTCAATGAAAGAAGCTTTGATGGTGTATTCAGCGATTCCGTTATCTGCCGTTGGAGGAATATTATTTTTGTGGCTACGTGATTTGCCTTTTAGTATTTCGGCAGGGGTTGGTTTCATTGCCCTTTTTGGTATCGCAGTATTGAATGGTATTGTACTGATTGAACATTTTAAAGAACTAAAACATCAAGGAATGACCGATATGAATGCCTTAATTTTAAAAGGAACTACCGATCGTTTACGACCTGTCTTATTGACAGCCGCTGCAGCCGCTTTAGGTTTTTTACCAATGGCGATTTCATCATCGGCAGGGGCAGAGGTACAACGTCCTTTGGCGACCGTAGTAATTGGTGGGCTTTTTACAGCTACGGTTTTGACCTTAATTGTATTGCCGATTCTGTTTAAAGTCTTCGATTCAAAAGAATTCAAAAGACCCAAATTGAAAAAAGGCAAAAAGCATCTTACTCTTATTTTACTTTTGTTGGTGTGTAGTTTTGGATTTGCCCAAAACACATCGATGTCACGTGAGGTCTTAATAGCCAAAGCCCTTGAAAACAACAAAGGTATCAAGGCTGCGGCATTGCAAGTCAATAAAATGCAAGAGAACATCAAAAGCAGTTTTACCTTCGAAAAAACTAATGTGTATTATTCGTACGATCAAAATAATTTGGCTTTGAATAATCTACCGCTGAAAGTTTTTGGAGTACAACAACGGTTTTTGTTTCCTACTGTTTATGGCGTCCAAAAGAAAGCGAATACCTCAGAATTTGAGAAAGAGAAAGCCAATTTTGAGCTTCAAAAAAACAAACTTTCATTACAAGTAGCCAAAACCTATGAGCAAATCGTCTATTGGCAACATCAAGAACGTTTGTACACTTATTTAGATAGTTTGTACCAAAATTTTTCTAAAGCCAGTGATCGTCGTTTTGAATTAGGCGAAACCAATTATTTAGAAAAAATTACGGCTCAATCGAAATACAGACAGATTAAAACCAAGCTCACGCAAATCAATTTTGCGAAAAAAGCACAATATGAATCCTTGCAAGCTTTGGTGCAATCCGATGAAAAAATAAGCATTTTAGAGAAAGAGTTAGTACCAATACCTACTTTGGATACTACATCAAATAAAGCTATTCATACTACTTATTTAGAGAGTATTAGCAAAATGTATAAATCGCAGGTTAGCTTGCAAAAACAGCATTGGTTACCCGATTTGAATTTGGAATATTTTCAAGGAAGAAATAACGGTTTGTCACAATCTTTGTATGGTTTTCAAGTGGGTATTGCGGTTCCAATTTTGTTTTCAGGTAATGTTTCCAAAACCAAAGTAGCCCAACTAGAATCACAAAGTTGGGAAGAGCAAAAGCTTAATCAAGAACAAAAAATGACCCAATTTATTCGTCAGCAGCAAAATGAAATTGCCAAGTACCAAGAAAGCATCAATTATTACAACGCCACTGGGAAAAAATTATCTGAGGAAATCATTAAAGTAGCGAATAGCAGCTATAAAAATGGAGAAATTGACTTTTTTCAATACATTCAAAGTTTAGAAAATGCTGTAGCGATAAAAATAGAATATGTAGAAGCTGTGTTACAATTCAACAGCAATCAATTAGAGTTACACTATCTTAATTATTAGTTTATCAATATGAAAAAACAACTGTATATATTAGTTTTTACACTGCTTTTTATAAGCTGTAAAAAAGAAGAAACTACACCACCAACAACAACAGAAGATGATGGTTTGGTTAGAGTCACTCAGGCTCAATTTCAATCCGCAGGAATGGTGATTAGCAGCCCCATAATGAAAGATTTTGACGAAACCATAAGAGTATCTGGCAAGATTGATGTACCGCCTCAAAACAGGGCAAAAGTCACCACTTTTATTGGTGGTTATGTAAAAAGCACCCAACTTTTGGTGGGTGACAGAGTTCGTAAAGGTCAAGCTTTGTTAACTCTTGAAAATACAGCATTTATTGATATTCAAAAAGAATATTTAGAAGTAGCAGAGCAATTAAAATACCTTAAATCTGAATTTGTTCGACAAAAAACTTTGTATGATGAAAAAATCACCTCTCAAAAGAACTATTTCAAAGCGGAAAGCGAGTACAAAAGAGCGATGGCAACCTATCAGAGTTTGAAACAAAAGCTAATTTTGATGCACATTAGCCCTATTCAGGTGGAGAAAGGCAAATTCACCTCGGTAATAACTATTTACGCTCCTATTTCTGGTGATATTGTGATTATGAATGCCAATGTAGGAATGCTTATGAATCCTGAAGATGTGATTTTGGAAATTGTAGATACAGACCACTTGCATTTAGAATTAGCTGTGTTTGAAAAAGATATTTTGAAAGTAACTAAAGGCCAAAAAATCAAATTTACCGTTCCCGAAGCGACTAAGGAAGTGTTCAATGCCGAAGTGCATTTGGTAGGGAAATCAATTGAAGGAAATGACAGAACTATTAATGTTCACGGGCATTTAGAAGACGAATCCAAGCAAAGATTACTTACGGGTATGTTTGTAGAAGCGGCCATTGTTTTTGACACTAAAAAAGGGTTAGCGGTACCTACAGAAGCTATTATTAAAGAAAACAACAAGTATTACGTTTTTACTTTGGTAACCAATAAAAATGAGTATGCCTTCAAGAAATTAGCTGTATCTTTAGGAGAACAAAATGAGGATTTTAGTGAAATACTTCCAAATACTTCCATCAACGCTTCTACTAAAATTTTGACCAAAGGCGTTTTTGATTTAGCAGAATAAAAAATTTAACTTAAAAATAAAACTTATGAATGAAGCACATTTGCACCTAGTGGTGAACCATTTTCCTATTATCGGGACGATTTTAGGATTAGGAATTTTAGTAGTTGGGTTGTTTTTGAAGAACAATTCGGTAAAGAATACAGCGTTTTTTCTGTTCATTATTGCGGCTATTTTTGCTGCAGTGAGTATGGCAACTGGAGAAGGAGCAGAGGAATTGGTAGAAGATATGCCTAACATTGGTCACGATATCATTCATGAACACGAAGAAATGGCAGAAAAATTGGCTATCGCATTGTATGTTTTGGGACTAACTTCCGTAATTGGTTTGTATTTGAATTATAAAAAATCTGCAAAATCAGTTTTGGTGACTTATCTAGCAGTTATTATTGCTTCGGTAGCTGTATTTTTAGGACAAAGAACAGGAACAACAGGTGGAGAAATTCGTCATACAGAGATAAGGACGGTAGCGGTTCCAGCTGATGTTCAAATGGAAGACAAGGATTAATTTTAATTGTATACTAACGAAAAAAAGGATGTCATTAGTTTGACATCCTTTTTTATTGAAATTGAAATAAATAGATTTGGATTAACTAGCAAAGAGTAAAATAAGCAATTGTGCGACCAGAATTCGACTAATAGTTACTAGAGGATAAACGGTAGCATACGATTGATTAGGGATATCAGAATCTAAGTATTTGGTGCTAAAAGCCAAAGCTGCAGGATCTGTATAAGAACCACTCATAATTCCAACCATTTGATAAAAATTTAGCTTGAAAACAAAACGACTGATAAGTACCAAAAGAGTTAGGGGAATGAAAGTGATAAAACAGCCGTAGTAAATCCACATCCAACCATTGTTTGCTACAAAGTTTTCATAAAAACCGTGCCCCGCTTTGATTCCAACTGCGGCAAAGAACATACAAATTCCAAGATCTTTCATGAAGTGAATGGCTCCGTTGTTGATATACGAGTGAATCACACCAACACCACCATATCTACTAATAAACAAAGCTGCTAAAAGAGGACCAGCTGCCAAACCTAATTTTAAAGGAACGGGTAATGAAGGAATCACAATTGGAATAGAACCAATGATTAATCCAAAAATTAAACCGCCAAACAAAGAAAGAAAATCGGGTTCTAGCAATATTTTTTTAGAATTTCCAATGATTTTTTCGGCTTCTTGAATAGCTTCTTTATTACCAACAACCATCAAAGTATCGCCATAGAATAATTCCAATGAAGGTTGTGCTAAAATTTCTAATCCAGAACGAATAACACGAGTAACTTTCACATCATATTGATTGTATAAATCCAATTCGGCCAATGTTTTGTGAATGGCTGTTTTGTGTGTAACACTTAAAATTCTTGTCGTTACATCATCTTCTGATTCAATGAATAAATCGGTAGAAGCTTTACCAACCACATGAATAAAACTGTCAATATCCTTTTGTTTGGCCACCACCATCAATACATCTTTATCATGAATGATTGATTCCAATGAAGGAGAATAAACAACTTTACTACCACTTTGTTTTTGTCTTGAAATAATTACATTCTCAATATTATTTTCCTTAAATACTTGTTTGAATGTTTTACCTATAATTCCAGACTTTGTGACTCTACATTTCTGACGTACAATAACATTTTCATGCTCTTTATTTTTTTCTTTTAGCATTTTTACTTCCTTCTGTAAATCAATTTTCAGGAAGCTTTTAGCCAAAATTATAAGCAGAATAATACCAAAAACCCCAATTGGATAGGTAATTGCATAGGCAATAGCTGGATCAGAGAAGTGATCTGTGGGTAAATTTAATTGCTTTTGAATTTCAATTAAGGTTGTTTTTGCAGCTCCTAATCCAGGAGTATTGGTTACAGAACCAGACATTAAACCTACAGCATTTTCAATTTTTACATTAGCAAAAAGATGTATTAAATAAGCAATAAAACCACCAAGAAACACTGTACTTACAGCTAGGCCATTAAATACTAAACCTTCTTTTTTGAAAGAAGAAAAGAAAGTAGGACCAACTTGTATACCAATACCATAAACAAATAAAATAAGCCCAAATTCTCTTATAAATTGAATTAAATCAGGATTCATGCTAAAACCCAAATGACCTAAAAACAAACCCACAAACATCACAGCAGAGACGCCTAGTGATATTTTTCCGATTTTCAATCTCCCGGCAAAAAAACCGATACTAATTGTTAAAAACAATACAATTAAGGATTGCGCCAACTCCGGTTCTTCTGTCGGAGTAAACAAGAATTTTAACCATTCAAACATACTACTGAAATTTAATTATTACTTTTTTTAAGCTATGTAAAAGAACTCAATATTAATAGTAAGATGCATGATAAAAATCAGTAAATCAACATTTTTCTTAAAAAAAACTTTAAATTTGTTATGAAAACGATTGCGTAAACCGACTTTCATCCGATTGCAAAAAAGTGCTAAATCGTTATCGTTTTTTTTCGTTTTCATGATATTTATCAGTTCAAATCCAAAAAAACAGTTTTAAATTTGAGTGTATTAAAAGAAATTGTTTACTATAATTCGGGTTAAAAAATATTTAAATCAATAGAATATGAAAAACATTAAAATTATTCAGGAATTACATGATTTAGGGATCACAGGGTATCATGAAGTAGTCTATAATCCTACTTATGAAGAATTATATCAAGCTGAAGTGTCACACCGAAGAAAAGGATTTGAAAAAGGAGCCATAACGGATACTGGAGCGGTTGCGGTTAAAACAGGTGTTTTCACAGGACGATCTCCAAAAGATCGCTATATTGTAAAAGACGAAATCACAAAAGATACTATATGTTGGGATAAAGAAAGTGGAATAAGTACGCCAAATTATCCAACTACTAAAGCTATTTGGAATGAACTAAAATCATTGACATTACAACAATTGTCTACTTCTCCAAGATTATATGTCGTGGATGCTTTTTGCGGCACAAATCCTGATACTCGCTTAAAAGTTCGATTTGTGATGGAAGTGGCTTGGCAGGCTCATTTCGTAACTAATATGTTTATTCGACCTTCGATTCATGAAATCGAAAATTTTGGCAAACCTGACTTCGTCGTAATGAATGGTTCAAAAGCCACAAATCCCAATTGGAAAGAACAAGGACTCAATTCTGAGAACTTTGTAGTCTTCAATTTAACCGAAAAAATTCAAATTATTGGTGGTACGTGGTATGGTGGAGAAATGAAAAAAGGAATGTTTGCCATGATGAATTATTATCTTCCACTAAAAGGCATGGCTTCGATGCATTGTTCTGCAAACGTTGGGGAAGAAGGAGATGTTGCCATTTTCTTTGGCCTTTCAGGAACTGGAAAAACTACTTTATCTGCTGATCCAAAACGCTATTTAATTGGTGATGACGAACATGGATGGGATACTAATGGGGTATTTAATTATGAAGGAGGCTGTTATGCAAAAGTAATTGATCTCAGTGAAAACAATGAACCAGATATTTGGAGAGCCATCAAAAGAGATGCATTGCTAGAAAATGTAATTGTAGATGAATATGGTGAAATCGATTATCACGATCATTCTATTACTGAAAATTCAAGAGTTTCTTATCCAATTTATCACATCAACAAAATTGTGTTACCTTCAAAAGCAGGACATGCCAAGAAAATTATTTATTTATCTGCGGATGCCTTTGGTGTATTGCCCCCAGTTTCCATCTTAGATGAAGATCAAGCGCAATACCACTTCTTGTGCGGGTACACCTCTAAATTGGCTGGCACAGAAAGAGGTATTACTGCACCTGAACCTTCTTTCTCACCGGCATTTGGAGAAGCTTTCTTGACTTTACATCCTACCATGTATTCTAAAACTTTGATTTCAAAAATGAAAGAACATGGCGCTAAAGCTTATTTGGTAAATACAGGATGGAATGGAACCGGGAAAAGAATTTCCTTAAAAAACACTCGTGCGATCATCGATGCAATTATCAGCGGAGAAATAGATGAGGTAAATACAAAGCATGTGCCCTATTTAAATTTAACAATCCCAACAGAATTGCCTAATATTAGTGAAGGGATTTTAGATCCAAGAAATAGCTATAAAAATACTGAAGAATGGGAAGAGAAAGCACAAGATTTGGCCTCTCGATATATTAACTATTTTAGTCAATATACGAATACTGAAGAAGGAAAACGCTTAGTAGCTTCAGGACCACAACTTGAACCTATTTTAAATTGATGAGTATAATAATGTACTAATTATTTATTGAATTGAACACCTTTTTTTGTTGTAAAGGCAATTAAAAGGTGTTCATTTTTTTTAAAAGGATTTGCTAAAAAACTTTATTTATCGTAGTAATTTAAAGGTATTACATACCATACTCAAAAAAAAGAATTCAAAAAGTTGTAGTTTTAAAAACTTTTATTTTATATTTGCAATTCAAAATAAAAAAAGAATACAATGTTCGCAATTCAATTACATCATCATCATTTACATTATTGCTCTCAAGCGATGTGTTAATGGTATGTTTGTAAATCATCATATTTTAAAACCCGTTTGAGTACATCAAACGGGTTTTTTTATACCTTCTTAGTTGTACTCAAATTTAATCAATCTAAACAAAAAACTAAAATGAGTACACTAAAAATTGCTATCCAAAAATCAGGACGATTAAACGAAGATAGCATCCAAATCCTTAAAGATGCCGGAATATCAATAGACAATGGTATCGATCAATTAAAAGCAGAAGCCTCCAATTTTCCACTTGAAGTATTGTACTTGAGAAATTCTGATATTCCTCAATATCTTATCGATGGCGTAGTAGACATTGCTATCGTAGGCGATAATTTGTTAGTCGAAAAAGGAAAAAACATTGAAGTAATTCAAAAGTTAGGTTTTTCAAAATGCAAAGTTTCGGTAGCCGTTCCTAAAGCTTTTAATTATACTTCTGTAAAAGATTTAGAAGGCATGCGAATCGCTACTTCTTATCCCAATACCGTGATTGATTTTTTCAATTCCAAAGGCGTTACCGTTGATATTCACCAAATTTCAGGATCAGTAGAAATTGCTCCGAACATAGGTTTAGCCGATGCTATTGTTGATATTGTTTCTAGTGGCAGTACGTTGTTTAAAAACAATCTGAAAGAAGTAGAAGTGATTTTCAAAAGTGAAGCGGTTTTAGCCGTTTCACCCAAAGTAAGTAAGGAATCTCAAAAGATCATCGACACCTTAAAATTCAGAATCGAATCAGTGTTGCGAGCCAGAAGATCCAAATATATTTTGATGAATATTCCCAATGATAAAATCGATGCTGTGGGTAAAATTCTTCCTGTATTGAGAAGTTTGACTGTATTGCCATTGGCTCAAGAAGGATGGAGTAGTGTGCACTCGGTTATAGATAAAGATACGTTTTGGGAAGTCATCGATCAATTAAAAGAAGTTGGCGCCGAAGGAATTTTGGTTTGCCCAATTGAGAAAATGGTGCTATAAAATTTTAAATTTCAATACTGAAAAACCAAATTCCAAATTTTAGCGATTGGAATTTGGAATTTTAAAAATTGGAATTTTACTAAAAATATAAAAATGAACAAAATATACAATCCAAAACCCGAAACGTGGTCAATCCTCTTAGAAAGACCCACGAAAACAGTAGATGATATAGAAGCTACTGTAAAAGAAATTTTCAAAGAAGTGCAAAAAAAGGGCGACGAAGCCATTACCAAATACACTTCTCTTTTTGATGGCGTAGCCGTAGCCAATCTTGAAGTTACTCCAGAAGAAATCAATGAAGCCATCGCATCAATTCCGCAAGAATTGAAAGACGCGATTCAATTGGCAAAATCCAATATCGAAAAATTCCATACCGCTCAAAAAACGACTCGTGTTAGCGTAGAAACCACTCCAGGAGTTGCTTGTTGGCAAGAAAAACGCCCGATTCAAAAGATTGGGTTGTATATTCCAGGCGGAACAGCTCCATTATTTTCGACTGTTTTGATGTTGGCTGTTCCAGCAAATATTGCGGGTTGCAAGGAAATTGTGTTGTGTTCACCTCCAGATAAAAAAGGAAAAATCAATCCAGCCATTTTGTATGCCGCTCAATTGTGTGGGGTAACTAAAATTTTGAAGGTTGGTGGCATTCAAGCCATTGCAGGATTGACTTTTGGCACAGCTGAAATTCCGAAAGTGTATAAAATTTTCGGACCAGGAAATCAATTTGTTACGGTAGCCAAACAATTAGCGACTCAGTTTGGGGTTGCTATAGACATGCCTGCAGGTCCTTCTGAATTATTAATCGTAGCTGATGATACAGCCGTTCCAGCTTTTGTAGCTTCTGATTTATTATCACAAGCGGAACACGGTACCGACAGTCAAGTGATTTTAGTTTCGACTTCAAAAGAATTAATTGACGCGGTTGAAACTGAAATCCAAACGCAATTGGATGTGTTACCAAGAAAAGCCATTGCAACAAAAGCTATTGAAAACTCAAAATTGATTTATGTTGAAAATGATCAGATTGCTTTGGACTTGATTGACGAATACGGGCCTGAACATTTCATTATTTGCGCTAAAAACGAAGATTTTTATGTAAATAATATTGGTAACGCAGGGTCAGTTTTTATTGGAAATTACACCCCAGAAAGTGCGGGAGACTATGCTTCAGGAACCAACCATACGTTGCCAACCAATGGTTATGCTAAAAATTATAGTGGTGTCAATTTGGATAGTTTCTTGAAATCGATGACGTTTCAAAAAATTACAGCTGAGGGCATCCAAAACATTGGTCCTGCAATTGAACTAATGGCAGAGGCTGAAGGATTGCAAGCCCATAAAAATGCGGTGACGCTTCGACTACATTCCTTCGAGGCTTCTAAAGGCTTGTAAGCCTTTAACTTAGATTGTAAAATAACGAATAACCAGATAATTTGAGTAGTGAAAAATGAAATAAAACAATTAGTTGAATTTGCTATAAATAGTAAAAATCCAATCAATTCAAAGCTTCAAATTAGTATTATTGATGAAATAGAAGCTGAAATTTTGGAACTTAAAACAGGTTTTAAATTAATTGGTTTTATACGAATAATAGATAAATTTGGAATAAATCATACGCTGAAAAACCATGGAAATGTGAATATAGAAGCAAAAAGAGGTCAAATAGCTATTACAGAAGAAGATTTTGAATTAGTTCCAATTATTGTAAAATCACAAAATATTATCCATGTTTCAAAAAATAAAATTGGGAATGATTTAATACTTTATGAAGCAATTATAAAAGATACTTTTTATTATGTAGAGGAAGTTAGAAAAGGAAGAAAGGAACTTTGTATGACAACAATGTATAAAAGAAAACCAACTATCCTAAAATAGTTGGTTTAAATATCAACGAGTTATGCTCAATTTCACCTACTCCTTACGTCCAAAACGTACTTTGATAACACAAAGATAATTAAAATACACAAACAATGAATTTCGATGTAAATAATTTAATTAGAGACAATGTCAAGGCAATGAAACCTTATTCTTCCGCACGTGACGAATTTGAAGATTTTGACACTGCCCAAATGATTTTCTTGGATGCGAATGAAAATCCGTTTGAAAATGGTGTAAATCGCTATCCAGACCCACAGCAACAATCGGTAAAATCGATTTTAGGGCAAAATAAAGGCTTGCAAAAGAAACAAATCCTACTTGGAAACGGTAGCGACGAGGTATTAGATTTATTGTTTAGAGGGTTTTGTGAACCTAAAACAGATAATATAATTACATTACCACCAACCTACGGAATGTATAATGTTTTGGCCAATTTGAATGATGTTACCAACAAAGAAGTGTTGTTGACCAATGAATTTCAACCAAATGTAGAAGCCATTTTGGAAGCGGTTGACGCTAATACCAAAATCATCTTTCTCTGTTCACCGAATAACCCAACGGGTAACTCATTTTCGGACGAAAGTGTGGTGTATTTGTTGAATAATTTCAATGGATTAGTAGTTATTGATGAAGCCTATATTGACTTCTCTACAAAAGCGAGTTGGGTCAACGAATTGGATGCATATCCTAATTTGATCATTACACAAACCTTGTCTAAAGCCTACGGATTGGCAGGGATTCGACTTGGAATTTGCTATGCTTCAGAAGCTATTATTGGGGTGTTGAATAAAATCAAACCGCCTTACAATGTTAATGAATTAACGCAGCAAAGAGCGATTGAACGTTTGCAACAACCAACTAAAATTGATTTAGAAATTGCTTCTATTATTGCACAAAGAGAGCTTTTACTTAAAGCATTACTTAAAGTAAATTTTGTTGAAGTTGTCTATCCTACAGAAGCGAATTTTGTATTGATTAAAGTGGATGATGCGAACAAAAGATACGATGAGTTAATTGCCAAAGGCATCGTGATTCGTAACAGAACTACGCAACCACTTTGCGACAATTGCTTGCGATTGACGATTGGTACAGAAATAGAAAATAAGAAATTGATAGAAGCTTTATTAGCCATTTAGTAGTAGAGAACCGTAAATTGCGTGAGGGATGTAGTGGAGCTCTTTTTGTAACGGAGGAACGGAGTTACAAAAAAGCGGGAACGGAAGCCCGACCCACCTACTGAGCTTGTCGAAGTATCTGGTGGGGCACGCCCAAATAAACAATATAAAACAAGATGAAAAAAGTACTTTTTATAGACCGTGACGGAACACTAGTTTTAGAACCAGAAGGGTATCAGTTGGACAGTTTGAGCAAATTAGAATTTTACCCAAAGGCGTTTCAATATATGGCAAAAATCGCCAAAGAATTGGACTACGAATTAGCGATGGTTACCAATCAGGATGGTTTGGGAACCGCTAGTTTTCCTGAAGATACGTTTTGGCCTACGCAAAATTTTATTTTGAGAGCTTTTGAAAACGAAGGCGTTTTGTTTGATGATATTTTTGTGGACCGCTCGTTTCCTGAAGACAATGCGCCAACGCGTAAGCCTAGAACGGGAATGTTGACCAAGTACATTAACAATCCGAATTATGATTTAGCGAATTCTTTTGTGTTGGGCGACCGCTTGACCGATGTAGAATTAGCCAAAAACCTAGGAGCCAAAGCCATTTTCTTGAAGCAAGAAGAAGGGTTGGGAGCCGCAGAATTGTCTAGTAAAAAAGAGGAATTAGACGCCGTAATTGCTTTGCAAACTACCGATTGGAAAGCGATTTATGAGTTTTTGAAATTAGAAGCTCGTTCGGCTAGTATTGCTAGAAAAACGAACGAAACCGACATTACCATTCAGTTAAATTTGGATGGGACAGGAAAAAGCAAAATCGATACTGGAATTGCTTTTTTTGACCATATGTTGGACCAAATTGCTCGTCACGGGCAAATGGATTTAGAAATCTCGGTAAAAGGCGATTTGGAAGTAGACGAGCACCACACTATTGAAGATACGGCTATTGCATTGGGAGAAGTTTTTGCTAAAGCTTTAGGCAATAAATTAGGGATTGAACGCTATGGTTTTTGTTTACCAATGGACGATTGTTTGTCACAAGTGGCAATTGATTTTGGCGGAAGAAATTGGTTGGTTTGGGAAGCTGAATTCAAGCGTGAAATGGTAGGTAAAATGCCAACTGAGATGTTTTATCACTTCTTCAAATCCTTTTCTGACGGGGCAAAAGCGAACATCAACATCAAAGCGGAAGGCACCAATGAACACCACAAAATCGAAGCGATTTTTAAGGCTTTCGCTAAAGCTATAAAAGTAGCTGTGAAACGCGATACAGAGAAAATGATTTTACCAAGTACGAAGGGAATGCTTTAAAATAAATGGGTGGTTAGAAGTGGGAAATTAGAAACTTCTGACATCTAACTTCTGACATCTAACTTCTGACATCTAACTTCTGATATCTAACTTCTGATATCTAACTTAAAATAATGAAAATAGTAATCATAAATTACGGCGCAGGAAACATTCAAAGCATTATGTTTGCCATAGAACGATTGGGATATAAAGCAGTTTTGAGTAACAATCCTGAGGAAATAAAAGCAGCAGATAAAGTCATTTTTCCCGGCGTGGGCGAGGCGAGTTATGCAATGAAAATGCTACAAGAAAGCGGACTGGATACGTTGATTCCAACCTTGAAGCAACCTGTTTTGGGTATTTGTTTGGGGATGCAGTTGATGTGTCAATCCTCTGAAGAAGGGAATACAAAAGGTTTGGGAATTTTTGATGTGGATGTGGTCAAATTTTCTTCCAAGGTGAAAGTGCCACAAATGGGTTGGAATACGATTTATAATCTAAAATCGGATTTGTTCAAAGGCATTGCTGAGAATGAATATATGTATTTGGTGCATAGTTTTTATGCGCCGCTTTGCAAGGAAACCATTGCGACAACAGACTATGAATTAGAGTATTCATCGGCTTTAGAGAAAGACAATTTCTTCGGAACACAATTTCATCCTGAAAAGAGCGGTGATGTTGGAGAGCAAATTTTAAACAACTTTTTAAAATTATAAGATTGAAAAATTTAAAGATTAAAAAAAAGCAGAAATCTTTAAATTTTTCAATTATTAAATCTTTTAATAAAATAAAATGAGAATAATACCCGCAATAGATATCATCGAAGGAAAATGTGTGCGTTTGTCCAAAGGTGACTACGATACCAAAATTATTTATAATGAAAATCCACTGGAAGTCGCTAAATCATTCGAGGCACACGGAATTGAGTATTTGCACTTAGTGGATTTGGATGGAGCCAAGTCAAGTCAAATTGTTAACTATAAAATCTTGGAGCAAATAGCTACTAAAACTAAATTGAAAATTGATTTTGGTGGTGGTTTGAAATCCGATGCCGACTTAAAAATTGCTTTCGAAAGTGGTGCCAACCAAATTACTGGAGGAAGTATAGCCGTAAAAAACCGAGCCATTTTTGAGAAATGGATTGCAGAATACGGTTCTGATAAAATTATTTTAGGAGCTGATGCCAATAACGAAAAAGTGGCTGTTTCTGGTTGGTTAGAGGATTCGAATGAGGATTTGATTCCGTTTATACAAGATTATCAAAGCAAAGGTATTCAGTACGTGATTTGTACCGACATTGCCAAAGATGGAATGCTAGAAGGTCCGAGTTTTGATTTGTACCAAAAAATACTGGAACAAGCCCAAGGGATAAAATTGATTGCTTCTGGAGGAATTTCTACTTTTGATGAATTGCCTAAATTAGCCGAACTTGGATGTGAAGGAACCATTATCGGAAAAGCGATTTATGAAGGGAGAATCACGCTGAAACAACTTGAATACTATATTATTCAAGGTTAGAAATACGAAGTTAGAGGGTAGAAGTGGAGGAAAGTTAGAAATAAGAAGTTAGAGAGTAGAAGTGAATGAAAGTTAGAAATTAGAAGTTAGAGAGTAGAAGTAAAAAAAGTTTGAAATAAGAACTTTTAAATTCCGTAACAGAAAATTATTCTTATTATTAACTTCGTATTTCTAACCTCTAATTTCTAACCTATAAGCCTCAACCTATTGTTTCTAACTTCTAATTTCTAGTTTCTAACTTCTAACTTCTAACCTCTAACTTCTAACTTCTAACCTCTAACTTCTAACTTTAAATTATGGTTCAAGATTTAAAAACAAGGACTAAAAAATTTGCAATTGATTGCGGTAAATTATGTAGAAATTTTCCTCACTCCAGAGAATATAATGCATATGTTAATCAGTTAATAAGATCTTCAAGTTCTGTAGGAGCAAACTACAGAGCCTCTCAAAGAGGTAAGTCTACAGCTGATTTTATAAATAAATTAAAAATAGTAGAAGAGGAAGCTGATGAAAGCCATTTTTTTCTTGAAATTCTGCTAGATTTATATGATTTAGATGATGTTAATGTAAAAGATGAAATGAAAAGATTATGTAAAGAAGCGAATGAATTGGTCGCAATAATAGTAGCTTCAATAAATACAGCAAAAAATAAATTAAAATGATTTTCTCTCGTAAGAACTTCTAACCTCTAATTTCTAATTTCTAACTTCTAATTTCTAACTTCTAATTTCTAACTTCTAATTTCTAACTTCTAATTTCTAACTTCTAATTTCTAACTTCAAATAATGTTAACAAAAAGAATAATACCTTGCTTAGATATTAAAAACGGACGAACCGTAAAAGGGGTGAATTTTGTCGATTTGCGCGATGCTGGTGACCCAGTAGAATTGGCCAAAATCTATTCCGATGAAGGGGCAGATGAATTGGTGTTTTTGGACATTTCAGCTACCGAGGAACGACGAAGCACTTTGATTGACTTGGTGCGAAAAGTGGCGGCTACCATCAATATTCCCTTTACTGTGGGGGGTGGAATTTCATCAGTGGAAGATGTGGAAGTATTGCTGCAAAATGGTGCTGATAAAGTGTCTATCAATTCTTCGGCAGTAAAAAATCCGCAATTGATTAATGATTTGGCGCAGAAATTCGGCAGCCAATGTGTCGTAGTAGCCATCGATGCCAAACAAATAGAAGGCGAATGGATGGTGCATTTGGTAGGAGGGAAGGTACCAACGGAAATCCGATTGTTTGATTGGGCGAAAGAAGTAGAACAACGCGGTGCAGGAGAGATATTGTTCACATCAATGAATCACGATGGTACCAAAAATGGTTTTGCCAACGAAGCTTTAGCTCAGCTATCACAATTGGTCAATATTCCGATAATTGCCTCAGGTGGCGCTGGAAATATTCAGCATTTTGTGGATACCTTTATAGATGGAAAAGCGGATGCGGCTTTGGCGGCTAGCGTATTTCATTTCAAAGAAATAGAGATTAAAACTTTAAAAAAAGAACTCAAAAATAATACTATAGAAGTCAGAATTTAGTCTTACTACTTAATTCTCAATACTTAATACTAACAAAAATGAATGTAGATATAAAAAGTGCTCACGGTTTAATTCCAGCCATCATTCAAGATGCTGAAACCAAAAATGTTTTGATGTTGGGCTATATGAACGAAGAATCGCTTCAAAAAACCATCGAGACTCAAAAAGTAACTTTCTTTAGCCGTTCGAAACAACGTTTATGGACCAAAGGAGAAGAAAGTGGCAATTTTTTAGAATTGGTTTCCATCAAAAATGATTGCGATGGCGACACCTTATTGATTCAAGCAAAACCAGTGGGGCCTACTTGTCATACGGGTGCTGATACTTGTTGGCAAGAAGCCAATTCAGATAATTACGGCTTTATTTCAGAACTTGAAGCTACTATAAAATCAAGACGCGAAAATTCGGATTCAGAAAAGAGTTATGTGGCTTCTTTATTTGAAAAAGGCATTAACAAAATTGCTCAAAAAGTAGGCGAGGAAGCAGTTGAAGTGGTTATTGAAGCCAAAGATGATAACGATGAGTTGTTCTTGAGCGAAAGCGCCGATTTACTTTTTCACTACTTAATTTTATTGCAAGCCAAAGGTTTTCAGTTAAATGATGTAGTCGAGGTGTTGAAGGGAAGACAGAAGTAGTTATCAAAAAATAGCTTAAAAAAAAGAAGGTTTCAGTAAAGTTGCTACTTTAAAGAAACCTTCCTTGAATAATCATGGTATTTCCATTTTACTTTGCTGTTATTGGAGCAAAAGATTACTTAAATGGCTTTATGTATTAGTATTAAAAAAAAATTATAGTATCTTTTTAATAACTCTAAGTTGATGCGTGTGTTTTTTGGTTTCCATGTTAAAAATTCCTTGATGGTCTAGACGGTCAATTCTTATTTTTCCAGAGGCATGAATGATATAATTGTCTGCCATGATAATACCCACATGAGTAATTTTGCCCTCTTCATTGTCAAAAAAAGCCAAGTCACCAGGTTCGCTTTCTTCAATGAAGCTTAGAGTAGTTCCCTGTAAAGCTTGCTGTGAGGCATCTCGTAATAATGCATGACCATTAATTTTATACACCATTTGAGTGAAACCAGAACAATCTATTCCGAATGGTGTTTTTCCACCCCATAAATAGGGAGCATTAAGATACATGTATGCAGTTTTAATTAAAGCTTCCTTCTCTTTAATTCCGCTAATCTTCGTGCCTTCAAAACAAAATTTTTGAGTGTTAATGTCATCAAAATTTAAAAAAGAGAGATTTGCTCCTAAAGGAATTGGTATTAAAGAATTGTTGGAGTCGACTACATTTTCAACTAAATCCGCATTCATGATGCAAACTGCTTTTGAAAGTTGATGAAATTGACTTTCTGAAATTAATTGATATTGTTTGCTGTCAACCCACCCTTCGTATTGGTCGAAATGCGAACGTATTTTTGACCACTGATTATGAGTGTCAATAATCTCAAAATGTTCTCCAAAGAGCACTTGGGAAACAATTTCACTTTTATCGCTTGGTTCAAATCGTTGAGGAATTATAGCTAAATTACAGATACCGTACATTAAATTAAATTTGAGGATTGTTTACACAAGGTTATATTTTTTCAATTACAATAGCTGAAGCGCCTCCACCACCATTACAAATTGCTGCCGCACCAATTTTACTGCTATTTTGATCTAGTACATTGAGTAAGGTTACTATAATCCTGGCTCCTGAACAGCCAAGGGGATGTCCAAGTGATACCGCGCCACCATTTACGTTCACTTTTGAGGCATCTAAATTCAAAATTCTTGAATTGGCTAATCCTACTACTGCAAAAGCCTCATTGAATTCAAAGAAATCGACTTCATCAATTGTAAGACCACTTTTTTCAAGTGCTTTTGGCAAGGCTTTAGCAGGACTAGTGGTAAACCATTTTGGTTCTTGTGCTGCATCAGCATATCCTCTAATATAAGCAAGAGGCTGTAATCCGAGTTCAGTTGCTTTTTCCTCACTCATTAGGACTAGGGCAGCAGCGCCATCATTTATAGTAGACGCATTAGCAGCAGTTACTGTTCCTTCTTTTGTAAAAACAGGATTTAAAGTTGGGATTTTATCGATAGCAACATTAGTAAATTCTTCGTCTTTCGAAATGATAATTGGATCACCTTTTCTTTGAGGTACAACTACAGGAACAATCTCATCGTCAAATTTCCCGCTATCCCAAGCTTTTTTTGAACGCAAATAAGATGCTACAGCAAATTCATCTTGTTGCTCTCTAGTAATAGAATACTCTTGAGCACAAAAATCTGCACTTACACCCATAGCGGTATTATCGTAAGCATCTGTAAGTCCGTCTTTTTGCATGCCATCCACCATGGTAGTTGGCCCGAATTTTACTCCTGAACGAAGATGCATATAATGAGGAATTAAGCTCATGTTTTCCATACCACCCGCAACAACAATAGAAGCATCTCCACATTGAATAGCTTGAGCGGCTAACATGACAGCTTTCATCCCTGAGGCACAGACCTTATTAATTGTAGTACATGCTACTTCATTCGAAAGTCCAGCAAACAAAGCAGCTTGTCTTGCAGGCGCTTGCCCAACTCCAGCTTGAATAACATTGCCCATAAATACTTCGTCGACTAATTTTCCGTCAAGATTTATTTTTTCAAGAGCTCCTTTAATTGCAATTGCCCCAAGCTTTGGAGCTGTAATACTAGAGAGACCTCCCATAAAACTACCAATAGGAGTTCTTACTGCTGATACAATAACTACTTTCTTGTTCATAAATTATAAAATATATTGATTTATGTAGCAAATTTAAACTTTTTTGTTATTTTTTTATGTAATTTTTAAATAATATGCGAAAATGCTTCATTGATGATTATTTGTGAAATCTATATAATTGATTGCTAAGTGGTTTGTGTAAAAAATCATTTTTATTTAAAAAAAAGAGTAAAAATAGTTGTGAGAAACGTAAACATGTCTTAAATTTGCAACCGCAAAACGAAACAAGTTTATTTGTTTTAAAGGAGAGGTGCCAGAGCGGTAATGGAGCAGATTGCTAATCTGTCGACGGGTAACCGTCGCCAGGGTTCGAGTCCCTGTCTCTCCGCAATTTTTGCACCACGGGGTGTAGCGTAGCCCGGTTATCGCGCCTGCTTTGGGAGCAGGAGGTCGCAGGTTCGAATCCTGCCACCCCGACAACAATGGACGCATAGCTCAGCTGGATAGAGCACCTGCCTTCTAAGCAGGCGGTCGAAGGTTCGAATCCTTCTGCGTTCACAAGAAACGATACTATTTTTAGTATCGTTTTTTTGTTTATAAGCCTTTTTTTTGTTTTAATTATTTACATTTATAAAAAAAAATAATTTATGCGCTTAGCTTTTTTATTAAGTATTTCTCTTTTGTTTCTTTCTGTTTCATTGTTGGCTCAGTCAAATAATGCATCAAGTAACTACAAAAATTCTATTGATTATACAGATTCTACCTTTGTGAATTTGAAAGATTTTAGTGCCGATTTTATATATGATATGAAATATGCCACAACGGATAATTTTTTGAAATCAAATGTATATGATTGTGCAGAATGTTTTTTACGATTCAAAACAGTAAAAGCATTACTAAAAGCCAATAATAAATTTCTTAAAAAAGGGTATAGAATTAAATTGTATGATTGTTACCGACCTTTAGATGTACAAAAAAAGATGTGGACTATTGTTTCAGATCCGAAATATGTAGCCAATCCTGCTAAAGGGTCTATTCATAACAGAGGAGGAGCAGTAGATATAACTCTTGTTACAATTGACGGAAAGGAAGTTGATATGGGAACTCCTTTTGATTTTTTTGGAAAAGAAGCAAGTCACGATTATCCCTTTTCTAATAAAGAAATTATGGATAATCGTAATTTGTTAAGAAAAATAATGCTTAAGAATGGTTTTACAGCTATTGATTCTGAATGGTGGCATTATAACTTGGTAGCTGCAACAGGTGATAAAGTTGCTAATGTAAAATGGAAATGTAATTAATTTTCGATACAAGAAATATGCTTAATGAAGTAGCTTTCTGGTTCGTAAGTTTTTCCATCTAATTCTGAAATGAACTCTTTTTTTACTACATAATCCTCAATATCAGTCAAGTATTTTATTCTCATAATTGATAGGGGAGAATTTTTTAATTTTTCAAATCCATCTTTTACAAAATAGAATTCTCCACTGGTAACCCGGTTATCAAACCCTTTATCGTCTCTTAATAATGTGCCGCAGTTTTCTTGATCTTTATGAATTAATGAAATGATACTACCATCATTTAATTGTAAATATAGCTTAGAGTTTTTGTCAAAACAGTTGGCTTTCATGAAAGCTTTACTCTTTTGAATTAATTGTATATTCAAAGTAGGTACTCCATCTGTGAGTGCCAATGAAAAAAAAATATAACTAGCGGTTCCGGCAAAGTTTTTTTCACTAATTAAATATTCTTTAGTCACTTTGTAACTACCTAATGAATCGGTAACATTTGTGCTGTACTCGCAATTTTTTTGAGCTGATAATGTAAAACTAATTACTGTAAAGAGGGTAACGAAAAGATATTTTATCATGACTTATATTTTCGTGCAAATTAATACAATTTTATTATTATTTAGATCTGTGGTAAAAAAACAATAGGTATCACCTCCTTCTTTTATTTTCCATTTTTTTCTGATAGTGTCCACACTTTCGGGAAAATTCCTAACTGTGACGTTTGCTTTTTGTGAAACTAATTCCTTTTTTAGTTCTAATTTATTGTAATTGAGTTTTTTGATAATTCTAAAGCGTCTGCCTGGGAAATCAACGAGTTGCGAATGAGTATATAAGTGTGAATTTACATGTAATTTATTAAGTTTAAAAACAACACTAACTGCATCAAACCCTCCTGATTTCATGATAGCATTATTGGGTTCATACAAATATTCCTCAGGCATACCAAAAGTTGGATTTTCATCCGTTTTTGGTAAAATAAAAACATCTTCTTTGTCTTTTGAAATATTAACAGCAATAATTGAAGCAGATTCGTTAAAATCTTTGTGAAGTTCCCATAATAATTCTTTAACCTCATTATTTACGGCTACTATATGAATTGTTTTGACATTTTTTAATTCTGATAAACCTGCTGTCAAATCAAGTAAAGGTGCTGTTTTAATCAAAATACATTTAGTTTTTGTAAAATAAAAGTCTAAATTTTCTGGAACGTTAGGAAGACAATCTTGTAACATAAAGACTTTACCTTTGCTTTCATTTCTTCTTGAGGGATCAATATAAATCCAATCCCAATTCTGATTCAAATGCATTAGAATTTCCGTACTGTTGCCTGAATGACATTCAATATTTATTGCATTCAATTGTTTGAAATTATGGGCTGTAATTTCAGAAAGAGAATTATTAATCTCGCAATGAACAATTTTTTTAATCTTTTTTGAAAAGTAATAATCATCCACCCCAAAGCCGCCTGTTAAATCTATCAATGCATCTCCAGATACTAGTTTTGATTTGTAAAAAGCGGTACTTTCAGAGGAGGTTTGTTCAATTGAGATTTTTGAAGGATATACAATACTAGCACATGAAAACCATGTGGGCAACTTTTCTTGGGCTTTATTTTTACTTTCAATTTGTTCCAAAACATCGAGCCAAGCGACATCAGGAAAAGGATTCTTTTGTAAAGCTAATTGAGCAGTTTTATGATTGAGATGAATATCGATAAAATTTTGAATAGCTGTATTTAGGATTTTAAAATTCAAGGTTAAATATCTTTAGTTAACAGTTGGATTAGTTTGTTTTCTGGGAAAAACTCTTTGCCAATAACTTTCAGAATGGTATATAAAGGGACAGCGACCACCATGCCAAGTATGCCAAATAAAAAGCCAGCAATAAGAATTACTAAAAAAATTTCTAAGGGATGAGAGCTGACACTTTTTGAGAAAATAATGGGCTGAGAAAGATTGTTGTCAATAATTTGAACAACCCAAAAACCAATTAATACATATAGTGTTGCAGGTAATGATTCTGTTTGAAAATCATCACCTAAATGGCTTAGTAAAGTAAGAATACCAGCCAAAACCGAAGCTATAAGTGGGCCTATATATGGAATGACATTTAAAACTGCACATAAAAAAGCAATAATTATAGCATTTGGAATTCCAAAAATAAATAATACAACTAGATAAAGAATAAATACGATGAATAGCTGCAGTAATAATCCAATAAAATAGCGAGAGAGTAAGTGGTTAATTTTCGATAAAGAATTTAAAATTTGTTCTTCATGGCTATCAGGAATGAGTTTTTTCGCACCAACGATAAATAGTACTCTGTCTTTTAAAAAGAAAAAAGTTATAAATAATACTGAGGCCAATCCCATTCCGAAACTACTAATGGTTCCTAAAATTGAGTTTAAAAAATTTGGAATAATACCAAAGTTAAGTTTTGAACTTATAGAAGCACTATTAAAAAATTTTCTTGAATTAATATGGTGACTTTCTAAAAAAACATTGATTTGATTGAAAATTTCTAATGCATTTTTTTCAATTTCTTTAGTGTTTAATAGCGAGAGATTTTGACTTTGGGAGGTTATCAATGGGACAAAAAGTATAATCACACCAAAAATTAAAATAACAAAAATAAATAGGGTGAGTATTGTGGCAAAAGTATGGGAGAATTTTAATTTTTTTTTGAAAAAATCCAAAAAAGGATTTCCAATCAAAGTCAGCAATAAGGATACAATAAGGTAGATTAAAACAGATTGAATTTGATATAAAAAATATACCCCTGCCACAGAGAGGAGCACAATTAGCAGTGCTCTTATAATTCCATTTCCAATTATTTTTGAGGTAATCATATTTTTTTTGTTTTTGGTAAAATTATAAAAAAAAACTCGCTAAGGCTAGCGAGTTCTCTTTATAAATTAATTGTATGTTGGTTAAATTCCAAAACTTGATCTTGCACCGCCGCTTACAAAAATAGCGTTAATTCTTGCTTTTTGTCCATTGGTAAACATATACATCCCTCTATCGTCTGTATAATCCATGTAGTTCATCGTCATCTCTACAGGTGTTCCTGCACAGGTACTTAAATGAGGATAAATAGGCACTCCAAAATTCGCTTCATTATGCGTTGGAGTATCTGTTACCAGATCACTCCCACAGTTAGTATCTCCCCAAATATGTCTAAGGTTCATCCAATGTCCAACTTCATGGGTAGCTGTTCTTCCCAAATTATAAGGGTAACTTATTCCAGAATTACTACTTACCCCAAAATATTTTGAATCAATAACCACTCCGTCAGTGGCTGCCGCACCTCCAGGAAATTGAGCATAACCTAAAATTCCTCCACCAATAGTACAAGCCCAGATATTTAAAGTTGTACTAGGAGAGGTTGGAGCAATTCCACCCTGATTGTTTTTTTTCATAGCGTCTTTAGTACCCCAAGAAGATTTGGTCGTAGCTTTACGATTAATTTTGACCAGTTCAAAAGTAATACCAATAGTAGCGGCAACATCAGTAAATAATGAAGGAGTGCTTGAAAAATCAGAATTTGTAGCAGTAAAATCTTGATTTAAAACATCAATTTGTGATTGAATTTGAGTGTCTGAAATATTTTCTGTAGCCGTCCGATATAGAACATTAACTACAACTGGGATAACAACTTTTCCATTGACTAACTTTTGAGTTAATTTTACTTTTTGGGTAAATTCTTCAATTTGATTCATCCGCATTGCTAAGGTAGGATCAGCAGCTAACTGTGCTTGAAGCACTTCTTGTGAAGCACAAATTCTTCTTTTGAGAGTTTGACTTTCAGTATTTGAATTTATTGTTTCTTCATTTTGACAGGAGAAAAGTGCTAGTATAAAAAGAGGGATTACTAAAAATTTTTTCATGATTTTTGGTTTTAAAATTTTGTAAAACAGTTAGTTGTATTAATTAACAATTTTATAACATTTATTTTTAGAATCCAATTTTGAAATGTTAATTTTACATGTAAGTATTTAATTATTAGTTATTTGTATCACCATTAAATAGAATCAATTTGATTTGTAATTTCATAAAGTGCGATCCCAGTAGCTTGAACTACATTCATGCTGCTGTTTTTTCCAAACATGTCAATATGCAGTGTTTGATTGCTATGCTTCAAAAATAATGGAGAAATTCCGTCTATTTCATTTCCAATTACTAAAGCTATTTTTTTGTTTTTAGGGAGTATGCATTGATGAAGCGACTTGCTTGTTGATGTAATTTCTAAAGCGATGATTTCAAATTGATTATCTTTTAAAAATGCTAAAACAGCTTCTTTTGAGTCGTTCAATTCATAAGAAACATGAAGGTGAGTATTTCTTGATGTTTTATTGATTTTTCTAGGATTCATTTGGTTTTCAATACCTATGAATATTATTTTCTCTACACCAAAAGCTTCACTTATTCTAAATAAAGATCCAATATTCGGCTGAAAGTGAATAGCGTCACATATTAAATATATTGGAAATCCTTTGCTTGTAAAGGGAAAAGATTCATGGGTTAATTGCATGAAAAGGGGTTTTAATTATTAAATGCGTAATGAATGATGTTAGCACCCATTTTTAGGGCTTTTTGATGTACTTCCGAAGGATCATTGTGAACTTCTTCATCTTCCCAACCATCACCCAAGTCACATTCATACGTGTATAGAAGGGTTAATCTATTATTGATAAAAATTCCAAAAGCTTGTGGTCTTTTACCATCATGTTCATGAATTTTGGGTAAGCCATTCGCAAAAGCAAAAGGTTTTTGAAATATACTATGGCTTGATGGAATTTCTATTAAATTCTGATTTGGAAAAAGTTTCTTAATTTCTTTTCTAATGTATTGATCCATGCCGTAATTGTCGTCTATATGAAGGAAGCCACCTGACTCCAAATATTTTCGCATATTTTCAATTTCAGATGCATTAAAAACAATATTTCCATGCCCAGTGGCGTGTATGTAAGGATATGAAAATAAATCTGGACTATCAGGGGTTACTGTGGAGGGCTTTGCTTTAATTTTAGTAGCAATCGTAGTATTACAAAAACGAATTAAATTTGGCAGTGAGGTCGGATTCGCATACCAATCGCCACCCCCATTGTATTTCAATAACGCGATTTCTTGAGCATAATTTCCGAAAGAAACAAAAAACAGCAAGAATAAAAAAAATCTAATCATTTATCAAAATTTTGGAATTTGCTTTACATTTATTCATTTAGTAACATTACACTATGGCAGGCTACAACGGCAGCCGTTTCTGTTCGAAGCCTCGTGTTGCCCAAACTTACAGGGCTATACTTATTAGAAATTGCCAACTGAATTTCATTTTCAGAAAAATCGCCTTCCGGACCAATTAGGATTGTTGTTTTAGTGTTGATTTCTAAAGAATCCTTCAATGTTTTTTTATCCGTTTCTTCACAATGAGCAATAAATAAAGCGCCTTCTTGATGTTGCTTTATGAATTCTTTATAAGAAACAGCATCGTTAAGTTTGGGTAAATAAAATTGATTACATTGTTTCATCGCAGTCAAAATTATTCTTTCAAATCGTTCTTTATTGATTACTTTTCTTTCTGATCGATCACAAATTATTGGCGTGATTTCTTGGATTCCAATTTCGGTTGCTTTTTCCAAAAACCATTCATAGCGATCATTCATTTTAGTAGGGGCAACTGCTAAATGTAAGGGGTGTGGTGAAGGTTTTTTTTCTTCAAAAGAGATAATTTCAACAGTACATTTAGTATCAGAAGCTAAAGTAATTTTTGTAGTAAATAAAAATCCTAAACCATTGGTAACATGCAGAATGTCACCATCTTTTTTACGCAATACTTTAATAATGTGTTTGCTCTCTTCTTTATCAAAAATAAATGAAGTGGAAGTGATTTCAATAGTTGAATTGTAAAATAATTGCATCTTAAAAAGTAATTCTAGCTTTTGATACTACCGAGGCTGTTTCAAAATGGTTTGATAAATATTTTTGATAACCTACTATTCCAATCATGGCAGCATTATCTGTGGTGTATTCAAATTTTGGAATAAATGTTTTCCATCCATACTTAGTTTCTGCACTTTTTAAAGTGGATCTTATGCCTGAATTAGCAGATACGCCTCCACCAATTGCTATTTGTTTTATACCTGTTTCTTGCACCGCAAGTTTCATTTTATCCATCAAAATGCTGATAATAGTATCTTGAATGGAAGCACAAATATCATTTTTATTTTCCTCAATGAAGTTACTGTTCTCTTTTACATTTTTTTGAACAAAATAAAGAATGGCCGTTTTCAATCCCGAAAAACTGAAGTCTAATCCAGGTACTTTAGGCTTTGTAAATGAAAAAGCTTTAGGATTTCCTGTTTGAGCTAATTTATCTACTAAAGGTCCTCCTGGATAAGGCAATCCTAGAATTTTGGCGCTTTTATCAAATGCTTCTCCTACGGCATCATCTGTAGTTTCTCCAATAATCGTCATGTCAAAAAAGCCGTCTACACGAACAATTTGGGTGTGACCTCCACTGATAGTTAGCGCTAAAAAAGGAAATTCAGGTTGCTCAAATCCTTCTTCTTCAATAAAGTGTGCCAAGATATGAGCATGCATATGATTTACTGCAATTAATGGAATTTGAAGAGCAGCAGCCATCGATTTTGCAAAAGAACTTCCCACTAGTAAAGACCCCATTAATCCTGGACCTTGAGTGAAGGCTATAGCAGAGAGCTGTTGCTTAGTAATTCCTGCTTTTTTTAAAGCCGCGTCTACAACGGGAACGATATTTTGTTGATGTGCCCTAGAAGCCAATTCGGGTACAACACCTCCATATTGATTATGAATGAGTTGATTGGCAACAACATTTGAAATGACTTTGTTATTAATAAGCACTGCAGCGGCCGTGTCATCACAAGAGCTTTCTATAGCAAGGATATAGACATTTTTATTTTGCATAAAAAGTAGACTAATTTTGAAATTTATTTGATAAATGCATGCAAAAAGGTTTAATTTTACAGCTTGGTCAAAATTAGCTAATTTTTATGAAAAGTCCGTTGAAGTCTTTGGATTTCTATAATTAATCAGTGTTTGTTCCATCAAGTAATTTTAATTTTCAGATTATCAAAAAAATAAAAAAAATACTTTTTCGCTTTCTTTTAGCTTTATTACTTCTGATTTTAGTACTCGGACTTTTGCTTTCATTTCCTGTTGTACAAACCAGAATAGCAAAGGAATTGATGACTGAAATTAACACTTCCTATGGCACTTCTATAGTAGTGGATGAAGTAGCAATTTCTGTTTTTGGAGGTGTAAAATTAAAGAAAGTGCTAATCACGGATCATCACAAAGATACATTAATCTTCGCAAATCGAATTAAGACCGATATTATTGGTATTAAAAAAATTATTGAGGGTGATTTGGTTTTTAACTCCATTCGATTGGAGGGGGTTTTATTTAATTTAAAGACCTATAAAAAAGAAAAAAACACGAATCTAGATGTCTTTATTGAGGCTTTCGAAACGGGCAAACCCGCTACAAAACCATTTTTGATGACCGCAAGAGAAGCTTTCATTTCTAATGGGCATTTTATCTTGACAGATGAAAATAGAGCGATTCCTAAAGATGTCGATTTTACGAAGCTATATGCGCAGATTAGTGATTTTAAAATTTTAGGACCTGAAGTTCAAACCAATATCAATCAATTAACGTTTAAGGATCATAGAGGTGTTTTTGTGAAGAAGTTAAGTGGTAAATTCAGTTACAACAAAAAACAGATACAAATTCGAAATTTAGATCTTGCTACCAAGGAATCCATACTTAGAGGTGATGTAGCGCTTCACTATAAAATTGAAGATTTTTCAGATTTTAATAATAAAGTACATTTTGATATTACTTTGCGATCAGCAAAAGTTGCATCTAACGATATTCGCTTTTTTTACAATGAATTAGGTCGTAATTTAAATTTTGTTGCCAAATCAAGAATTAATGGAACATTGAATAATTTGAAGCTCACTAATCTGCTTCTTTATGATGATAAAGGATCAAAAATAAAGGGAACTTTAAATTTTAGAAATCTTTTTCCATCACCTGGTCAGCAATTTTTTATGAAGGGAGAATTTCAATCCTTACTGACTAGCTATGATAATTTAGTTACAATTTTACCAAACGTTTTAGGTAAAACTCTTCCTTTAGAATTAAAAAAATTGGGGAATGTTGCATTTTTGGGCTCAACAGAACTGACTAGGCAAAATATTTCAGCCACTTTTAAAATGAAAACTGATATTGGCGATGTTGCTTCAGACATTGTTATTTTAAATATGAACCAATCGCAAAAAGCGAAATACAAAGGAAACATTACGCTTAGTGGATTTGATTTAGGAGTGCTTTTGGACCAAAAAACAATAGGAAAAACAGATGCAAACATACAAGTGGATGGTGTAGGTTTCACTAATAAAAGCTTACATACAAATGTTTCTGGTTCGGTCTCTAGTTTTAATTATAACAATTACACTTTTCAGAATATAAGTTTGGATGGACTCTTTAAAATGCCTTTCTATAAAGGAAAATTGGCAGTAAATGATCCAAATTTAGAAATGAATTTTGAAGGAATTGTAGATTTAAGTGGGACGCAAAATCGGTATGATTTTGATATTGATATAGAAAAAGCCCATTTACATCAGCTTCATTTCGACAGCGAAAAAATTTCTAACTTCAAGGGACAAATTAAAGTGGAAGCTGTTGGCAATTCAATTGATAACATTTACGGGAACGTATTGGTTAGCAATGTCAATTATCAAAACACCAAAAATAGCTATTCCTTTGATGACATACAGTTGTCTTCAGAATTCGATGAAGCCAAAGTCAGAACGATAACGCTTGCTTCAACAGATGTAGGGGAAGGACAAGTGGTGGGTAAATATAAGTTCAATCAGCTATATGCCCTTGTTCAGAATTCATTAGGTAGTCTCTATGGTAATTATAAGCCGATAAAAGTGGATAAAGGACAATATTTGAAATTTGATTTGACCATTCACGATAAAATTGTAGAAGCCGTTTTTCCGGCGATAAGTATGAAGGAGGGTTTGAAAATTAAAGGAAATATCGATGCTGATAAAAATGCTTTTAAAATGAATTTTTTATCAAATACGATTCAAGCCTCTGGAACTACTTTGGACAATATTAGAGTTGCGGTAGATAATAATAATCCGCTTTACAATGCCTATATTGAATTAGATAGTATTAAAACAGGATTTTATAAAATCAGAGATTTTAGTTTGATTAATGTAACCATGAAAGATTCTTTAAAAATCAGAACGGAATTTAAAGGCGGAAATAATGGTGAAGATATTTATAATTTGAATTTGTTTCATACTATTGATAAAAACAATAATAATGTTTTGGGATTTTCAAAATCAGAATTAAAATTTAAAGAGTATACTTGGAATATCAATGCAAATGATACTCAAAACAATCAAATAATTTTTGACAAAAAACTTCAAAATTTTGCCATAAATGATATTGTCCTAACACATGAAAGTCAGGAAATCGATTTAAGTGGTTTAATAAAGGGCACAACGTATAAAGATTTACATCTTAATTTTAAAAATGTTGATTTAAAGAAAATCACACCTGTTAATAAAAAGTTTGAGTTTAATGGAAATATAAGTGGTCAAGTTAATTTTGAGCAAGAGGGATTGGTTTACAAACCTACAGCTGCAGTTTTTGTTGATCGATTAAGAGTAAATAATGTTTTTTTTGGTAACCTCTCTTTAGACATAAAAGGAGATCAAAGTTTTAAAAAATTTGAGTTACAATCGCATCTTGAAAATGACAATTTTGAATCGTTTAGTACTTCGGGTAATTTTGAGATTGTCAATAATGAGACGGTACTAGATTTAGATATTAAACTTGATAAATTCAATTTAGCGTTCTTAACACCGGTAGCTGGTGATGTCTTAAGTAATATCAGGGGATTAGTTTCTGGTAATACAAAAGTGCAAGGTACTACTTCAAAACCTGACATAAATGGACGTTTATATCTAGAAGGTGCGGGGATCAACATTCCTTATTTAAATGTCGATTATGAGTTAAATGACAAGACGATTGTGGATCTTTCTAATGAGAAATTTTTATTCAGAAATAATGCTATTTTCGATACAAAATATAAAACTACAGGACTATTGAATGGGATTGTAGAGCACAACCAATTTTCAGATTGGAAATTAGATTTAAAGATTGATTCTAAGCGATTTTTGGCATTAGATACCAAAGATAGCGATGATGCAGCCTATTTTGGGACAGCTTTTATAGATGGATCTGCTCAAGTGAAAGGCCCTGTTGATGCTTTATTTATTAAGGTTGTTGCTAAATCTGAAAAAGGCACTTCGGTAAAAATCCCCATTAATAATGCTGAAAGCGTAAGTGAAAATGGGTTTATACATTTTATTACAGCTAAAGAAAAAAGCAACAATAAATTTGGTATTGTTGAAAAAATCAAAGATTATAACGGCTTAGAATTAGAGTTTGATTTTGATATTAATCCCGATGCAGAAGTAGAAGTCATACTTGATAGAAACACCGGCCACGGAATGAAAGGGAAGGGGTATGGGTCGCTTTTGTTCAAAATTAATACCTTAGGAAAATTTAATATGTGGGGAGATTTTCAGGCTTATGAAGGAACTTACAACTTTAAATATGGAGGGCTTATCGATAAAAAATTTGCCGTTAAAAAAGGAGGCTCTATCATTTGGGAAGGCAATCCGATGAAAGCGCAATTGAATTTAGAAGCTGTTTATAAAACTTCTGCAAATCCATCCGTTTTATTAGAGAATTCTTCATTGAATTCAAAAGTACCGGTGGAAGTAGTCGTGGGAATAAGAGGAGATTTAGCGCGACCCGAACCTGATTTTACTATTTTGTTTCCCACGGTTAGTTCTGTTTTAGAATCAGAGATTCAATACAAACTAAACGACAAAGATACTCGTTATACACAGGCCTTATATTTACTATCATCAGGTAGTTTTTTAAGCACCGAAGGGATTAGTCAATCTGATTTTTCTTCAAGTTTATTTGAGACGGCTTCAGGACTTTTGGGAGATTTAATTCAATCAAAAGATGATAAATTTAAAGTAGGTGTAAACGTCATCACTGCCGATAGAAGGGTAGGACGTGAAACAGATGGGCGATTCGTTGCAACTGTATCCTCTAAGTTAAATGAACGCATTACATTTAATGGAAAAGTAGGGGTACCTTTCGGCGGAGTGAATGAATCTGCTATTGTCGGAGACGTAGAAATCTTGTATCGAGTGAATGAAACAGGAAATTTCAATTTGAGATTGTTTAATAAAGAAAATGATATTAATTATATCGGTCAAGGAATTGGATATACGCAAGGAGTAGGTATTTCTTACGACCTAGATTTTGATACTTTTAAGGAATTTGTTGCGCAAATTTTCAAACGTCACAAACTAGTAGTTTCCTCAAATTCATCAGAAGTCATTCATGATTCAGCCTTGCCCCCTGATTACATCAATTTTAATAAATCAAAAAAGCCACCTAAAGAAAAACCAAAAAACAATCAAGAAGGTATAGTTCCGGAAGAAGAATAGCTTCTGAAATAGCATCACATTATCAACCCGTTAGTTCAAATCTAGCGGGTTTTTTAATTGCTGCATGGCTACACTTCGGTGAACATTTCTTAAAGAAAAATGAAAGGAAAGCAAAAGTAAAAATTAGTAATTATATAAAAATATAACAAATAACTGCTGTATTTTTAAAATATATGCATTTATTTATTGAAAAATGAAAACTTATCAACGAAAACGTTTGAATTTAAGGGAAAATATTAAAAATATTATAAGAAATTATTAAAAGTTATCAATGTTCCTTAAATTTACATATAAATATTTAGAAAATGTCAAAAACAATTAAAAAAATAGGAGTACTAACATCCGGAGGAGATTCGCCTGGTATGAATGCTGCAATTCGTTCTGTAGTTCGAACCTGTGCCTATCACAATATAGGGTGTGTTGGAATTTATAGAGGATATCAAGGAATGATTGAAGGCGACTTTAAAGAATTGGGACCTCGAAGTGTTAATAATATCATTAACAAAGGGGGAACATTTTTAAAATCAGCTAGATCTCAAGAATTTAGAACGCCTGAAGGGCGTAAACTAGCTCACGAAAATTTAGTAAAAGAAGGTATAGATGCACTTATCGTCATTGGTGGCGACGGATCTTTTACTGGAGGTTTGATATTTAACACCGAATATGATTTTCCTGTGATTGGAATTCCAGGGACTATTGATAATGATATTTATGGTACAAGTCATACACTAGGATATGATACGGCTTTAAATACTGTTGTAGAAGTAATTGATAAAATTAGAGATACTGCAAGCTCCCACAATCGATTATTTTTAGTTGAAGTAATGGGAAGGGATGCCGGACATATCGCTTTAAATGCGGGCATAGGTGCAGGCGCTGAAGAGATTTTGATTCCTGAAGAAGATTTAGGTTTAGAGCGTCTCTTAGAATCATTGAAAAAAAGTAAAACAACCGGTAAAACTTCTAGTATCGTTGTAATCGCTGAAGGGGATAAAACAGGTAAAAATGTTTTTGAATTGAAAGATTATGTTGAATCTAATTTTCCAGAATACGATGTGCGTGTATCGGTTTTAGGACACATGCAACGAGGAGGAGCGCCCTCATGTTTTGATAGAGTATTAGCTAGTAGATTAGGGGTAAAAGCTGTTGAATCTATACTAGAAGGTAAATCCAACTTAATGGTGGGATTGCTAAATGATAAGATTGAGCTTACACCACTTGAACAAGCGATCAAGGGACATACTGAAATCAACAAGGAATTACTTCGTGTTTCTGATATAATGTCCATTTAAAAAAAAATATAACCTAAAGAAAAAAAAATTAATTTAAATTTAGTAAACATGTCAAAAGTAAAATTAGGAATAAACGGTTTTGGTAGAATTGGAAGAATTGTATTTAGAGAATCTTTCAATAGAGATAATGTTGAAGTTGTTGCAATCAATGACTTATTAGATGTAGATCATTTAGCTTATTTACTTAAATATGATTCAGTTCACGGCCGTTTTGATGGAACTGTTGAAGTAAAAGAAGGAAAATTATTCGTTAACGGTAGAAATATTCGTATAACCGCAGAAAGAAATCCAGCAGATTTAAAATGGAATGAAGTTGATGTTGATGTAGTTGCTGAATGTACAGGTATTTTTACCACTTTAGAAACTGCTAATGAACATATTAAAGGTGGCGCTAAGAAAGTAATCATTTCTGCTCCATCTGCTGATGCACCTATGTTTGTAATGGGAGTAAATCATACAGAAGCTAAAGCGTCTGATGTAATTGTTTCTAACGCATCTTGTACTACTAACTGTTTAGCACCTTTAGCAAAAGTTATCAATGATAATTTCGGAATTGTGGAAGCTTTAATGACTACGGTACACGCTACTACATCCACACAAATGACTGCTGACGGGCCATCAAGAAAAGATTGGAGAGGCGGTCGTGCTGCTGCAATCAATATCATCCCTTCTTCAACTGGTGCTGCAAAAGCGGTTGGAAAAGTAATACCTGCATTGAATGGGAAATTAACAGGTATGGCTTTCCGTGTTCCAACTGCCGATGTATCCGTAGTAGATTTAACTGTAAAAGTTGCTAAGGAAACTTCATACGAGGAAATTATGGCTGCTTTAAAAACTGCTTCTGAAACAACAATGAAAGGTGTTTTAGGTTTTACTGAAGATGCAGTAGTTTCTCAAGATTTCATTTCTGATAAAAGAACTTCTATCATTGATGCAAATGCTGGAATCGGATTAAATTCAACCTTCTTTAAATTAGTTTCTTGGTATGATAACGAATATGGTTATTCAAGCAAATTGATTGATTTATCTGTTCATATTTCAGGTTTAAAATAAAAAAAAATAAAATTAAACTTTCGAAAATCTCAAATTTTCGAAAGTTTTTCTATTTTTACAAAACACACTAGTACATTTTCCTAGTGTGTTTTGTATCTATTATAAATTTAAAAACAAAAAACTGTATGAAATTAATTGTTGACAGTGGTTCTACAAAAGCAGATTGGATTGCGATTGATGATAAAGGTAAAGTGCTTTTTACCACACAAACTTTAGGATTAAATCCTGAAATTTTAAATGAGAAAGAAATAGTAGATCGATTAAACGATCGTTTTGATATTTTGCAGAATAAAAATGCAGCCACTCATTTGTTCTTTTATGGAGCGGGATGTGGTACAGCAAGAATGATTCAATTACTAACACAAGCCTTTCAAGAATATTTTCCAAATGCGATTGTAAGTGTTCAAGAAGATACTTATGCAGCAGTGTATGCTACTACTCCAAAAGGGGAAGAAGCTATCGTGAGCATCCTAGGAACGGGATCAAATTGTAGTTTTTTTGATGGTAAAAAATTACACCAAAAAGTGCAATCATTGGGTTACATTATTATGGATGATTGTAGTGGTAATGTGTTTGGTAAAGAATTAATCAGAAAGTATTATTTCAATAAAATGCCAAAAGAATTAGCTGTAGAGTTTGAGAAAGACTATAATGTTGATCCTGATTTTATCAAAAATAAATTATATAAAGAACCTAATCCAAATGCATATTTGGCAACATTTGCAAAGTTTTTAATCAAACATAAAGAAAGTGAATTTTGTAAAAAAATTATTTACAAAGGGATGAAATCTTTTGTGAAAAATTATATCAAACAATATGAGAATCATCAAGAAGTACCTGTGCATTTTGTTGGATCAATTGCTTTTTATTTAAAAGATGAATTACAAGTAGTTTTTGATAAATATGAATTAAAATTAGGTAACGTGCTACGTAGACCAATTGATGGTTTAATTGCTTATCATGTAGCTAATAATTAATTATGGAAATAGCTATAATTGCGCATGATGGCAAAAAGCAGGAATTAGTTGAATTTTTAATCAAAAATAAAGTATTGCTTACTTCTCAAAATATTAGTTTGATTGCTACAGGAACTACCGGTGGTAAAGCAGAAGCCGAAGGTTTTAAAGTTCGCAGAATGCTATCTGGACCTTTAGGAGGTGATGCTCAAATTGCGGGTAGAGTGGGTGAAGGGAAAACGAAAATGGTCCTTTTTTTTAAAGATCCATTATCTAGCCACCCACATGAAGCAGATATCAACATGCTAATTCGAGTTTGTGATGTACACAATGTACCTTTAGCTACTAATGCCGCAACCGCACAATTGCTTTTAAATGCTATAGCATTGCAATCATAGAGATTTCTACATTTACATTTTTTGGCAGACATGCCACTTGAACCGTTTCACGAGCTGGAGCGGTTTTTTCGTTAAAATAAGAACCATAAACTTGATTAATCGCAGCAAAATCATTCATGTTCGAAATGAATATACTTGTTTTTAGCACGTTTTCAAAAGTCATTCCTGCCGCTTCTAAAACAGCTTTCATATTTTGCATCACTTGTTCGGTTTCATTTTCGATAGTGTCAATTACAAGTGCACCCGTTGATGGGTTAATGGCAATTTGTCCAGAGGTGTAAAGAGTATCGCCTTTAAGTATAGCTTGATTGTAAGGACCAATTGGAGCAGGGGCCTGTTCCGTAAATATTACTTTTTTCATTGTTTTTAAAATCTATGATTATTTTACTGTTTTGTCGTTAACTCTTCTTTTGTTCCATTTAATATCGCTTAAAACACCTGATTTTATTCCTATGAAAAAATTCCAGTTAGAATATTCTCCAAAGGGTGTCCAGTTGAAATCCATTCTCCAACTTAGCAAATCTCTTTCAAATCTAATTTGAGTAAAAGTGATTCCTTTTTGCACAAAATCATAACCTGTAGATATCCCAGCTTTCCATTTTGGAGTTAAATCTGCGTTTGCAGAAATCATAATCGAATTATTGATAATTTTTCTTTCGCGATTCGCATTACCGTAAGTTAAAGAATAGGCAAAAGTCATGTCCCAAGGTAATTTTGATCTAAAAAAGGTAGTGATTACATCTTCACCCTGATTTTCATCTGTCTCTTTAAATTGACTCTTCTGATTTAAAACATCTTGACTTTTTCCAAACAAATCGTCTTCTCTTCCGCCATTTCTTTTAACTTGGCTATCCTTGTCACTCGATTTATCAAAATCACTACTTGCAATGGAATAATTCAATGTCATGTTGGCGCTAGTCATCCTAAACAAACTTCCGCCATTGTTTATGTTGTATATATTGATACGATTGCCATTATTATCAATTGCATAAGGATCTAATGTTGCGCCAAAGTTGACTTGCATTTTGTCTTTAAACAGTTGAGTTCCTCCACTTACTCTAACTGGTGACCAGGCGAGTGTTGTTTTACCGTCAGCATTTAAATCATAACTTGTTGACAAATTAAAGTTGTTTAACAGCATGATTTTTTTGGGTTCTACTTTGGTACTATCACTATCAGTCACTTTTGCTTCAAAAGTGTTACTCAAATCAAATCCAATGGAATTAGAGTTGTTTAAACCAGGAGCCCCATAAATACCTCCTTCAAATCTAGTATACTGTTTGATCATTTTTCCACTTGCATCGGCAGCATAGGTATCGTAGTATTTTTCAAAACTTGGTGTATATCCGTAAGAAATAGAAGGTCTCATTACGTGTCGTATAGATTTGATTTTCTTATCATCGCCAAAATTGAAAGTTCCATATATTGTAGTACCAATACTACTTGAAAGCGAATAAGTTCTGAATGCATCAAAACCATTGACCGTTTCATCTACTACTTTATTACTATTTGTGTCAAAATATCGGTTTATCGTTTTTAAATACCATACTTCTTCATAATTGGCCGAGGCGGATGCACTAAAATATTTAAAAATTTTAAAGTTGGTACTAATAGGAATACTGTGCTGCATTCCCACTTGAGCATTTTTAAACATTTCAGGCTTGAAGAATAAGGAATCATTAGTTACAAAACTGTTTCTTCCGTTTAAGTTGTATTGTAAATTAATGTTTTTTATAAACCCTTTTTTGATTCCATCACCTTTGGCAAATGGAAAAATTCGATCCACGCTTAATTGAAGGGTTGGTAATGTCATATTGATTTCGCTCGTTTGGGTATTTTGAGTATGAGTAGCGGATAATGACATTCTAACTTGTGGAACAGAATTAAATGTTTTTGAGTACGAAATAGAAGAACTTAAGGTGTTGTTTAAATTTGATCCTAAATTCTGAACATTTATAGATTGTTGAAAGTATTTACTGCTTCCTAAGTTGACTGAAGCAGAAAAACTTGAATTTGGATTAGATTTACCATCTTTGGAATGTGACCATTGAAGATTGTATATTGTTTGTTTAGAATAATCAGGATATCCTCGTTCACTATTAATTAAATTTTCAAATCTAAAGTTGAAATTTCCTCTATAATTATATCTTTTAGCATAACTTGACTCAAAACGCATTCCATAACTTCCATTGGTATAATAATCGCCCAAAACGGTTAAATCATAATGATCGCTTAATGCAAAATAATATCCGAAATTTTGTAAAGAAAAACCGCGAGCATTAGAATCGTTATAACTAGGTAAAATGATACCAGAAACACTAGTTTCTTTACTCATTGGAAAATAGGCAAAGGGCAGGGCTATCGGAGTGGGTACATCAGCGATAACCATATTGGTTAACCCCGTAATTACTTTTTTTCCTGGGATAAATTTGACTTTATTCGTTTGAAAATAATACTCAGGATTATCAATGTTTTTTGAAGTGGTAAAACGAGCCCCTTTTAAAAAATAAACCGAATCGTTTTCTTTTTTTGTGATAGCGGCCTTTATTTTAAATTCGCCTTGATCGGATCTGGAATTCCAGATCAACGCTTTTTTAGTTTTGAAATTGAAACGAATCGAATCGGGTTCAACAACATTGGCTCCTTGTTTAAAAATAGGATATTGTGTAAGCTTTCCAGTAGAGTCTTTAATTCTCCCAGCATACACTTCTTCTTTTTCGTAATCCATTACAATCAAGCCTGATTTTAATTCAATGTCTTGGTAATACAATTCGGCTTTGTCATAAAGCGTGATTAATTTCTTCTTTTGATCTACCTTAGCATACTTTTGGGCACGATAATTTACTTTTCCTTCTAAAAACGCTTTTTTCACCTTTACAGTATCTTTTTGAACTGTATCCGTTTCGATTGTTGCTATGGGTGCATTTTGTTTTTCTTTTCTCTGTTTTCTTTCAGAAGTTTTTGAGGGAATAGGAGTAGATTTTTTCTTTATATCTTGAGAGTAGGTACTATTTGTTCCTGACAAAACGAGTAAAGAAATTAAAACGATATTAAATATGTTTGTACGCAAAGGTTTAAATGCTATTTTTGTAAAAATGATGGATCGCTTTTTGAGACTTCAAACTTACATATATTTTTTTGCAAAAATAATCAATTAACAATATTATAGCTGTAGTCCCTTAATAAAATTAATTTTAAAACTTATGAATATCAAGATTTCTATAAAAGTAATGCTGAGTTCCTCTTTCCTTTTTCTTTCATTATTTTCTTATAGTCAGACTAGTGCGTTTAGAGTAGCTCTCGATGCAGGACATGGTGGACATGATACTGGGGCAAAATATAATGGGCGAATAGAGAAGGATGTAGCCTTGTCCGTAGTTTTAAAAGTCGGAAAAATATTAGAAGATACGAAACAAATAGAGACCATTTATACTCGTAAAACGGATGTTTTTATTGAATTAAATGAACGAGCTAACATAGCCAACAAAGCCAAAGCAACCATTTTTGTCTCTATCCATTGTAATGCGAACAAAAACACCGTTGCGGATGGTACGGAAACTTATGTAATGGGGGTGACTAAATCCGCGTCAAATTTAGATGTGGCAAGAAAAGAAAATGCTGTAATTACCCTTGAGAAAGATTACAAACAAAAATACGAAGGCTATGATCCAAATTCTCCAGAATCATTAATTGGAATGACACTGATGCAAGAGGAGTATTTAGAAAACAGCATTTCACTGGCATCAAATGTGGAAAATGAATTTGAGAAATTAGGAAAAAGGATTCGTGGCGGAGGCGTTAAACAGGCGGGGTTTTTAGTATTACATAGAGCTTATATGCCGAGAGTATTGATAGAAATGGGATTTATTTCTAATCCAGCTGAAGGTGCTGTGTTAGCTTCTGAAAATGGACAAAACGAAATTGCACAAGCCATTGCTAAAGCGATAATTAATTACAAAAATGATTTTTTTGGCAGTTTTTCTGAAAACTCTATTCCTGAAGAAAAAAAAGCGGAACCTAAAAAGGTTGAAAGTCCGATAATTAAAGAGAGTCCTAAAATGGTATCGGGCACGGTTTTTAAAATTCAAATATCAGCGAGTTATATTGATCTAGAGTTGGCACCTAAAAATTTCAAAGGACTAGATACAATTTCAGTTGAAAAAGAAAATAATCTGTATAAATATTTTTACGGAGAAACCCCAGATTATAATCAAGCCAAAGAAAACTTAAAACTAGCTAAGTCGAAAGGATTTACTTCTGCCTTTCTGATTGCTTTCAAGGATGGAAAAAAAATTAGTGTACAAGAAGCTATCAAATAAATCCACTAGTTCATTATTTTATTTTATTTTTGCGCAAAATCTTATATTTTGAAACTAACAAAAGAAATCAAAACGGCTATAATAGTAATCACTGCTATTTTATTATTTATTTGGGGATATAGTTTTTTAAAAGGACGAGATCTTTTTACTAATTACCAAACGTATTATGTAGAATATGAAAATGTAGAAGGTATTATGCCTTCCTCGGCCGTAACTTTAAACGGGTTGTCTATTGGTAAAGTTGCTGCCATTACTATTGATCCTAATAGCGGTAAGCTGATGGTTGAATTACAAGTAAATACAGATTTTCCTATATCAAAGTCAAGTGAAGCCGTTATTTATGAACCCGGACTAATCGGTGGAAAGCAAATTGCGATTCGCCCGAATCTAAAAGACAAAGTGTTACTTGAAAACGGTGCTTCTATAAAAGGTGCTGTCGAACTTGGATTAACCGCAAGTATGGGGCAAAAATTAGTGCCTCTACAAGAAAAAATTGAAAAATTATTAACTAATGCCGATTTGATGCTTTCAGGTATCAATAACGTTTTGGATCAAAAAGGACAAGCCGACTTAAAAAATAGTTTATCAGAATTAAACAAAACCATGACGCAATTTCACAAAGCATCGGCTAGTGTGAATGGGTTATTAGATGAAAATAAAAATCAGATAAAAGGTGTGGTGACTAATTTCAATAAAGTGTCTGCAAATTTTTCAAAAATATCCGATTCTTTACAAAAAGCAAATCTTGGAAAAACGGTGGCTGAATTAAATAAAACCTTAGCCAATGTAGATAAAATTATGGCTAATTTGGAGTCTGGCAAAGGAACAATGGGTAAATTATTGAAAGACGAAGCCCTTTATACTAATTTAGCTAAAACGTCAAAAGAATTGGAACTATTGCTACAAGACGTACGTTTACATCCTACTCGATATGTCAATGTTTCCGTTTTTGGAAAGAAAAATAAACCCTATATTGCTCCAGAATTAGATTCACTATCAAAAGCCAAAAACTAACTACTTATGAATTTTTTAGACAATGTTTTATTTGCCATACTCCTTTTTGCAGGATTTGGCTACTTTTTTAGTAACGTAAAAAAGATTATTCGCAACATTAATTTAGGAACTGCTATCGATCGAAGTGACAATCCTAAAGAGCGTTGGAAAAACATGGCAATGATTGCCTTAGGACAATCAAAAATGGTAAAAAGACCCGTTGCAGGCATTTTACATATCATCGTATATTTAGGATTTATCATTATTAACATTGAGCTTTTAGAGATCATTATTGATGGACTTTTTGGAACACACCGTGTTTTTGCTTTTCTAGGAAGTGGCTATAATTTCTTGATTGGTTCTTTCGAAATTTTAGCTGTTTTGGTTCTTTTAGCAGTAGTAGCATTTTGGACCCGAAGAAATATTATAAAACTCAATCGATTTCTTAGTTCGGATTTGAAGGGGTATCCAAAAAATGATGCCAATTACATCTTGTATTTTGAGGTAGTTTTAATGTCTTTATTCTTGTTAATGAATGCATCAGATCTTCATTTACAACAAGTTCCTGGCGGATTTTCTCATTTTATCAAAGCAGGGTCATTTCCTGTAAGTCAATTTATTGCTCCAATATTTAATGGGATGTCAAATGAATTAGTGATGGTTTTATCTGAGCTATTTTGGTGGTTACACATTGTAGGAATATTGATATTTATGAATTATTTGTATTATTCAAAACATCTCCATATTATTCTAGCTTTTCCAAATACTTATTTTGCTAATTTAAAGCCACAAGGACAATTTGACAATTTAGCAGCTGTAACCAATGAAGTTAAATTGATGATGGATCCTAATGCAGATCCATTTGCTGCGCCTACTACAGAAAATGTTGTTCCTTCAAAGTTTGGCGCAAGTGATGTAATGGATTTGAATTGGGTTCAATTGATGAATGCCTACACTTGTACGGAATGCGGGCGTTGTACGTCTTCTTGTCCTGCAAATCAAACCGGGAAAAAACTTTCTCCACGTAAGATTATGATGGATACAAGAGATCGTTTGGAAGAAGTGGGAAAAAATATCGACAAAAATAAAGGTGTATTTGTTCCTGACTCTATTTCTCTTTTGAATAATTATATTACTGCAGAAGAACTGTGGGCTTGTACTTCATGTAATGCATGTGTTGAGGAATGTCCGGTAAATATCAGTCCGTTATCTATTATTATGGACATGCGTAGGTATTTAGTCATGGAGCAAAGTGCCGCTCCAATGCCATTAAATGCTATGATGACCAATATTGAAAACAATGGAGCACCTTGGCAATACAATCAACAAGACCGTTTGAATTGGAAAAACGAGCACTAATACTAGTACCAAATAATCATTAATCAAAAATAGATGGCTTTAAAATTTAAAACCATTTTATTGCAACAATAAAAAAGAATTTTTATGTCAGAAAATTTAATCGTACCAACAATGGCCGAGATGCTTGCACAAGGAAAACAACCTGAAGTTTTGTTTTGGGTAGGATGTGCAGGAAGTTTTGACGATAGAGCTAAAAAAATCACAAAAGCTTTCGTGCGTATTTTAAATCGTTCCAATGTTTCCTTTGCTGTTTTAGGAGCAGAAGAAAGTTGCACAGGAGATCCGGCTAAAAGAGCTGGTAATGAATTTTTATTTCAAATGCAGGCCATGATGAATATTGAGGTTTTAAATGCATACGAAGCTAAAAAAATTGTAACCGCTTGTCCACATTGCTTTAATACTTTAAAAAATGAATATCCGGAATTAGGAGGAATGTACGAAGTCGTTCATCATACAGAATTTTTGAAATCCTTACTTGATGATGGCCGATTAACTATTGAAGGTGGCAACTTTAAGGGAAAGAAAATTACTTTTCATGACCCTTGCTATTTGGGAAGAGCTAATAAAGTGTATGAAGCTCCAAGAGATTTAATTCAAAAATTAGATGCGGAGTTAGTAGAAATGAAACGCTCCAAAGCTAATGGATTGTGTTGTGGAGCCGGCGGAGCGCAAATGTTTAAGGATGCTGAAGAAGGAAATAAGGAAATTAATATTGAACGTACAGAAGATGCTTTAGAAACACAACCTAACATTATAGCTACGGGATGTCCATTTTGCAATACCATGCTAACTGATGGCATCAAAAACAAAGAAAAAGAAGGGGAAGTGAAAGTATTAGATATCGCTGAACTAATAGCTAATGCTCAAGACTTATAACGAATAAAATAAAAAAATTATGTACCACCCGTTTGAAGATTTACCCGAAGATTCTAAAATTTGGATCTACCAATCCAATAGAAAATTTTCTGATGCAGAAATTATCGAGATCGAAGAGGCTTTGCAATCGTTTTTGAATGATTGGGCTGCTCATGGTACAAGTTTGGTATGCTCTTATTTATTGAAATACAATCGATTTATTATTATTGCAGTCGATCAAGAAGTGCAAGCAGCTACAGGTTGTTCCATTGATAGTTCCGTAGAATTTATTCAAGGTTTGGAAAAAAAATACAATGTAGATTTGTTAGATAAAATGAATGTAACGTTTAAGTTAGGAGAACATATCGCACATAAAACTTTGATTGATTTTAAAAAAATGGTCAAAGATAAAGCGGTGACTGAGAACACTATTGTTTTTAATAATTTAGTCAATACTATTCAAGAATTTAATGAATCATGGGAAGTTCCCGCTGCAGATAGTTGGCACGGAAGATTCTTCTAATATTTACAAAAACTAGATTTATATCTAGTTTTTTTTTATTTTAAACCCAATTCAACTTTTCAAATGACACGATTCTTTCTTTTCCTTTTTTTATTATTTTCTACAACTGTATTTCCACAAAATTTCGATATAAACACCTTACGTTCAGCTAATTTATATAGAAATGAGAATTTAGATGCAACGTTTAAAACTATCACACACAGCTATGCCGTTGTCAGTATTGGCACCCCCTTGACACTTTATGCGGTTGGATTAATCAATAATGACCCAAAATTGAAAAAAGAGGCTTTGTTTATTGGAGAATCTGTAGCAGCCTCGGTATTTATTACCATTGCGTTGAAAGAAGCGATAAAGAGAGAACGCCCCTTTGTTACGTATCCTGAAATTCAAAAACTGACTACTGCCGGAGGATATTCAATGCCATCAGGACATACGTCTATTGCTTTTGCCACCGCTACTTCTTTGAGTATGGCCTATCCTAAATGGTATGTAATTGTGCCGTCATTTGGTTGGGCAACCGCTGTTGGGTATTCAAGAATGCATTTAGGGGTTCATTATCCCACAGATGTAATGGCAGGAGCACTAATAGGCAGTGGATCAGCATATCTTAGCTATAAAATTAATACGTGGCTACAAAAGACAAAAAAGAAGGAAATCCTCTAATTGATTTTTACTTTTTATTAACTTTTAGTTAGTCATTTTTAAGTAATTTCGTCCTACTAATATAATTACATGAAAATAGCGATTGTTTGTTATCCAACATTTGGTGGAAGTGGTGTTGTTGCCACAGAACTGGGGTTAGAATTGGCCAGAAGAGGTCATGAAATTCATTTTATCACCTACAGTCAGCCGGTCCGTTTGGCGCTTTTAAATCCGAATGTTCATTACCATCAAGTAAACGTTCCTGAATATCCTTTATTTCATTATCAACCTTATGAATTGGCACTTTCCAGTAAACTAGTGGATATGGTAAAGCTTTATAAAATTGAGGTGCTTCATGTACATTATGCGATACCACATGCCTATGCGGGCTATATGGCGAAACAAATGCTAAAAGATGAGGGCATTAATATTCCGATGGTTACCACGCTTCATGGCACTGATATAACTTTAGTTGGGAATCATCCATTTTACAAGCCTGCGGTTACTTTTAGTATTAATAAATCAGATTTCGTCACTTCTGTTTCCGAAAGTTTGAAAGCCGATACCCTTACATTATTTTCTATAAAAAATGAGATTCAAGTAATCCCCAATTTTATTGATTTGAATAAGGAAAAGAAAGATCCAAATGTTCCTTGTCATCGTACAGTCATGGCTAAACCCAATGAAAGAATAATTACACATATCAGCAATTTTAGAGCCGTAAAGCGCATTCCTGACGTTATCAAAATTTTTCATAAGATTCAATTAGAAATTCCTTCCAAGTTGATGATGGTAGGTGATGGACCTGAAAAAGAAATAGCAGAGCGCTTATGTTATGAATTAGGAATTCATGAAAAAGTGATTTTTTTTGGAAATAGCAATGAAATTGATAAAATCTTGTGCTTGACTGATTTGTTCTTGCTTCCTTCGCAAACTGAAAGTTTTGGTTTAGTAGCTTTAGAGGCTATGGCTAGCGGTGTACCTGTTATATCAAGTAATTCTGGAGGGCTACCTGAAGTAAATTTTGATGGTTTTTCAGGTTTTTTGAGTGAAGTAGGGAACGTCGATGAGATGGCTCAAAATGCGATTAAAATTTTAAAGAATGATGCTACTTTAGCGCTTTTTAAAGAAAATGCCTTAACCGTTGCTACCAAATTTGATATCAAAAATGTATTGCCCTTATACGAGGATTTATATTTAAAAGCGATTCAGAAATACCAATAAGCAGTACGCTTTTATCGAAGCAACCCTGCCTTAAATTCGCTCAGTCCTGTTTCTTTTTTAAATTTCTGTACAGCTTTCAAGAAAGTGCTGTACAGAAAAAAGCTAATTTCCCTACATCTTTTTATCAAAAGATGTAGGGAAATTTTTTTTATCTTCCTTTTAAAACCATAAATTTGTAAGGACTACTTCAAAAAAACAACCTTATTCCTTTATTTCTATGTCAATACAGTTCAAAATGGTGCCCAAAAAAAATAATTTGGTGGTACCTCCACAAACTAATTATTATCCCTGTGCAGTACATAATGGGGAGATAACCTTAGACGATTTAGCTACGACGGTAGCCTCACAATCCACGCTCAGTCGTGCAGATTGCTACGCGGTGATTATTGCTATGACACAAGTGGTAGGGGATGCTCTGACGCAAGGGAAAATTGTAAGAATTGATAACTTAGGTACCTTTCAAATTACCTTGCAAGGCACGCCCGCAGCTACGCCTGACGATTTAGGTAAGGCCAATATTAAAAAAGCAAATCTTGTATTTCGACCCGCCGCTTATTTGAAAAATGTAATGAAAAAATTGACCTATAAACGATTACGTTGAGTTTTTTCCTTTGATAATGAGCATGACTGAAAATTAGTCGCAAAAACCAATGATGATGTGCGAATTACCTATGACCGATTATACCAAAATGCTTTGCAACAAGCAATCGAATGGGCTACAAGTCTTCCCGAAGAATTCGAAGGCGAAAAAGCAATGTTAATATATCGTAGCCAACTAGAACCCGAAGTCGGTACCAATATCGAAATAGAAAAGGATGACTACATAGCTGTGGTGGCCAAAATGGAATTTACCGAACGTTATTTCCGTGATCATCTTCTTATAAAGTACAAAAAAATTACCCTGCAGTTGGGTGAAATTGTTTTTTACCACACTTCGATGCCTCAGTGCAGGCTAGAATCATAGCATTTGTTGTTTTTAAGAGAAACTAATAGACGTTTTACTATTCACATAGCTCATCTGTTGTGAAAAATAGTACTATTTTTGTTTGTTTCTATGTTCATTTGCTATTATTCTATGGCTATAGCCTGCACTGAGGCATCGAAGTGTGGTGAGGCTTTTTATTTTTTTTGAATTTCACCCAACGGGTAAACATTAATAATTAACTATTATGAACAAGGTTTCCATACGTTTTTTTGATGATCGCGAAGTACGTGCCGTTTGGGATGATAAAAATGCCAAATGGTGGTTTAGCGTTTTGGACATTGTAGCGGTGCTCACTAATCAGAGCGACTATAGCAGAACGCGCAACTATTGGAAATACCTCAAAGCTAAGCTAAAGAAAGAAAACAGCCAAGTGGTTAGTGCTACTACCCAGTTGAAATTTTTAGCTCCTGATGGAAAAATGCGTAGATTGGAGCAAAATAAGCAAAAGCAATTACATGAATGCCATGGTTATAAGTGCGGTAGATAGTAGCGTTTTACAAGCTCTGCTTAAAACAGCACTTACCAATGATATTAACAGCCGAGAAATCTATATGAAAGGCATCGATTATTCATACTATTATGAAGAAAATGAGTAATCAGGGTCTGCTGAAAAATCAAAACCTCTTCATTTATAAAGGATTAGCGGTACTAAGTAATTAGAATAAAATAGTGTCATACTTTATATTAATTTCTCGCAAAGTCGAAAAGAAAGCGCTGTGAATACTGCGCTTTTGTGTCTTAGCGAGACTATTGATCGGTAAATTACTAGTGAAATAGTGTAAGTCGAAATCGGAATTAAATACGACAATTAATATTGTCAACAGCTTATTTTTGGTTCGAAAACAAAAGAGAAAAAAAATAGGGGTCGCTTGAGTTATTCTGCAGACCTTATTTATCTTACCTCGTTTGTCATGCTGACGTTGAAGGAAAAATAGGGTAGTATTGGATAGCTATAGTTTTGCAATTAATCTTTCAAAACCCTTGATGCTTTTCTACTCGTATCATATTTTTTGTTAGATTTGCGTTCAGCTCATTTTTTGAGTTTGTTTTACTTATCAAAAGCACTTCTTTTCATGCAAATCATCCATAAAATTGACGATTTCTTGTATGCTCTTTTTCCTCAAATAGTACGGGGGGGGGTAATACCTTATTAATCAACGAGTTAAAAAAATTCTATGCTTTTGGGCCTTTTCCCCCAAAAGTTTCAATTACCGACGATTGGGTTATTATTGAAATAGACACTTCATCAATACTTGCCCAAGAATCAGATTACCGAAAAACGGTGGCGCTTTGTGAAAAAGGTCAGTACCAAGAAGCAAAACCCATTCTACAACATCTTATCGCTAACAATCCTACGAATTCGGAATTTCACCGAATTATGGGACAAATCCTCTCAGACCAAGGTCAGCAAGACGACGCCATCAATAGCTTAATTGATGCCCTACGCTGGAATCCCAAAAATCATTGGGCCTTATTGATGATGGGAAATATCTTCGCAAAGTTTAAGAATGATATTGATACGGCAATGAAGTATTACGATCAGGCTTTGATTGTAAATCCTAATGATAATATAACTATTAATAATATAGGAGCTAATTTACTTCAACAAAATAAATTTTCGGAAGCTAAAAAATATTTTAACAAAGCGTTGACCTTAGATGCTAGTTATCCTAATACTCTTTACGCTTTAGGGTTAATTGCAAGCGAAGAAGATGATTTTCTAATAGCTTTTGAAAGATTTATAGAAACTTCAAAATGTTCTAAAAAAAATGATTTCTTCTATAATAAAGGTATCGAAGAAGCATATAATGTATCGAATACGATTTTTCAACAAGAAATAGGTAATACTATTTTTAAACAATATCGAGTATTGCTTGAGCAAAAAGGTGGTATTGCAATTGATATTGTGAAGGATGATACTATAGCCACAGTAGCCAAAATCGAGTTTGCCGAAAATTACGACAGAGCAAAGCACGTTATTAAGTATAAAGATGCAGTTCTTGGATTTGAGCATTTGCTTATGCATGAATTGGTGCATTTAGATTTTGTTTTAGAGGCTCAAGCTCTAGAGAAAAATTTATTGTACACAACGACACAACAGCATAAAAATATTTTTTTAAAGAAAATAGAAAAATCTATTAATAAGCTAAAGCAAAAAGGAATTTCAGTTGAAGCTATAAATGGTTATACTACAGGTTTGTTTTCTGGAATCAATTCTTTAATTTTTAATGCTCCTATTGACTTATTTATAGAAGACTTTTTGCATAGCAAATATCCTGAGCTAAGACCTTATCAGTTTGTTTCCTTGTTAACTATTGTGCAAGATGGGTTAAGGGCGGTTACAGACAAACAGGTTTTAGAAATCACTCCTTCTGAATTAGTTTCTTGTAACAAAATTTATAACCTTGTGGGAGCTATGCAATTAAAAAATCTATATGCAATAGATTTTATTAGTGAATTTAAAGCTTCCAAAATAGAGCTTGAAACCGCAAATAAGTTTTATGAAGAGTTTTTGGAATACAAAGATGACAAACAACCGGCTGAAGAATATGAACTAGTTCAACATTGGGCTGATGATTTGAAACTAAGCGACTACTTTGAGTTAATAGGAGAAAATCAATACAGAAAGCGAAGCAATATTGATGATTTTATTCATGATTTAGAGAAAAATCCTTTTGGCTCAGACGAAAAAGATCCTGTTAAGGAGAAAAAAATGAAAACCTTTTTGGAGCATCAAGAAGCACTAGGTTTAAACAGTGCCGTTGTGATGTTCATGGTAGGCGCTTTAGAATTCTTTGAAGGAAAGTCAAAAGAAGACATCAAAAAAATTGCTTTTGAAATAGCAATGCAGGGCACACAGGGCTATGATCCAAATGTTAAAAATTACAAATTAAGTGCTATACCCAATAAAGAGTTTTCTGGATATCAAATTTTAGCCTACTATTTTGTGAGTTGGTCTATTGCTATTCCAGAAATGGTTTCGCAGTTACAATTACCTTTTGAAGCTGAGTACAAATTAGCCTTGTCGATGTATAATACTAAGTAAAATGACGGACTTTCAAATAATTATTCAGGAGCTTATCAAGTTCAGAAACGAAAGAGATTGGGAACAATTTCATAATGCTAAAGATTTGGCACTAGCTGTAAATATTGAAGCAGGTGAGTTACTGGAATTATTTCTTTGGAAAAACCCAGAAGAGGCAAATAGAGAAAAAATTAAAGAAGAATTAGCGGATGTTTTTGCCTATGCTTTTTTGCTAGCAGAAAAATACAATTTTGATGTAAAGGAGATTGTTTTGGATAAGATTAAAAGAAATGGTGAAAAATATCCTATAGATAAGTCTAAGGGAACAGCTAAAAAGTATGATGAACTATAAAGATTTTGAATTATCAATTCAGGTATCAAAGCCATTTCCTTTTAACCTTCAATCATTAAAGGAAATTGAAACAAATCAATGGGTCAAAAACCAGTGGCCTCTTGTATATTTTTTGAAAAATGAAGGCGTAAATAAAGCATATATAGGCGAATCAAATAATGCATCTCTAAGATTAAAGAACCACTTAGCAAATCCCAAAAAGGCGAATCTTTTTCAAACAGTTAATATAATTGGTAGCGATAAATTTAATAAATCAGCTACGCTAGACTTAGAATCAAGACTTATACAATACATCAACGCAGAAGGTACTTTTACAACTGAAAATTTAAATCTTGGGCATCAAAATCACAATTATTATCAACAAGATTTATATAAAAATTTATTTTATACAGTTTGGGAAAAGTTAATTGAAAAAAAAATTGTTTCAAAGTCACTTGCGGAAATTGAAAATTCTGAACTATTCAAGTACTCACCCTTCAAGGCACTGAATGATGATCAATATAAGTCAGTTTTAGAAATACTCACTAACATAAACAAATCACAAGGCAATTCAATTTTTGTAAGCGGAAGTGCAGGTACGGGAAAAACAATTTTGGCAACATACCTTATGAAATTATTGGTAAGTGATGTAAATGACATTGAGGATGCTGATATTAAAGAGGATGATATTTATGAAATTAGTTTAATCAAAGAATTCCAAAAAAAATATCCTAAAGCGAGGATTGGTTTTGTGATTGCTATGACTCCATTAAGAGAAACCATCAAAAAAGTGTTTAATAATGTTCCCGGTCTGAAAAAACAAATGGTTATGTCACCCTCGGAAACTTTTAAATTAGGTCATAAATATGATTTGTTAATTGTAGATGAAGCACATCGACTTAGACAATATCGAAATATTAGTTGGAGAGGAGAATTCAAGAAAAAAAACGAGTTATTAAATCTAGGAGATGATGGAACAGAATTGGATTGGATAATAGCCAATAGTCGTAATCAAATTTTCTTTTATGATGCTGCACAATCAGTAAAACCTTCTGATATAGATGAATTTAAATTTACTGCACTTCAAAATAAGCCAGATACTTTAAAGCTAAGTCTCAAATCTCAAATGCGAACTAAAGGAGGAAACGATTACATTAATTTTATCGACAGTCTTTTAAACTGTAGTGTAAATAAAAAACCTGAGTTACCTTCAGATTTTGAATTGGAATATTTCGATTCTTTCAGATCCCTCTACAACAAATTAAAAATTAAAGAGAAAGAAAATGGCCTTTGTAGAATGATTGCAGGGTATTCTTGGGAATGGAAATCAGACCCTAAAAGAAAAGAAAATCTAGACTTAAATGCAATTGATATTAGTATTGATGGCATGGATTTTCAATGGAATAAAACTTACAATGATTGGATTACATCTGATAACGCTTTTGAACAAATTGGTTGTATTCATACGACACAAGGGTATGACTTAAATTACGCAGCAATCATTTTTGGGTTAGAAATAGATTATGATCCAATTCGTAATGAAATTGTAATTGATAAAACAAAGTATTTTGATAAGTATGGTAAAAACGGAGTAACGGACATCAATGAACTAAAAGCATTTATATTAAATATTTATAAAACAGTTCTTTACAGAGGTATTAAAGGAGTTTATATTTATGCTTGTAATGAGAACTTGAAAAAATATTTAAAATTGCACTTAGTTGGCAATACAAATTTGACTTTAAGTAATGATTCAAAAGCTAATACGCCTAGAATAATTCCTTTTGAATCTGTCAAGCCATATGTAAATGCTATTCCATTTGTTGACTACAAAATTGCTGCAACTAATTTTACTGATCCTCAATTTTATGATGAATTTAGTTGGGCAGAATTGCCAATGCAAGTTAGCCCTCGTGAAGGTTATTTTATTGCTCAAGTAATTGGTGAATCTATGAATAAAAAAATACCAAATGGCTCCTTCTGTCTTTTTGAAGAATATAATAACATCGCTGGCAGCCGAAATGGTGAAATTGTTCTGGTACAATGTACAAATATTCAAGATGGTAATTATGGCTCAGGTTTTACTATTAAAGAATACAATAGTGTTAAAGTTGTTACTGAAGAGACTTATCATCATAAATCTATTACACTAAAACCGTTAAGTGATGATGATTCTTTTGAAGATATTGAACTCTTTGAAGACGAATTAATAGATTTTAAAGTAATTGGAATTTATAAGAAAATATTAAATTGGTAACCCAACGCTTTTGGTAGAATATTTGCATTTTTACCAACGCACAAACCCAAGCTAAAAAATGCAAAAGAGCTACCAAGCAAACACACAACGACAGACAAACAATGACCGAAACAACCACGAGAGACAGAAGGGCAGCTTATAACAACTGTTTTGCAAGAAAGCAACGGATTTTAATCCGCACAATAATGAATGATAAATTTAATCCCATCCTATAAAAAAGCATACCCAATATTAGGTTTTGGTAAGAAGTTCAAGAAGATAATGGTAAGGCATTTGATTTAATCCTAATAAGTATCAATCCACAAAAAAAAAACTTCCATTCTCCCTGCGAAACACAAGTTTTTGGTTTACTTTGAGTGGAAAGTGTATCTTGCAGTAGTAAAATACGGCAATTATGAATACAGGCGAAATACTTATTTATCAAAATCAAGAGGGAAAAGTAAACTTAAATGTAACGTTCAAAGACGAGAACTTTTGGCTCACCCAAAAGTTAATCGCACAGTTGTTTGGGGTTGCTGTGCCTGCTATAAGCAAGCATTTAAAAAATATTTTTGAAAGTGGAGAGTTAGCCGAAAATGCAGTTATTTCCAAAATGGAAACAACTGCCGCCGATGGCAAAAACTAACTTACAACCTTTTACAACCTCGATGCTAATATTGCGGTGGGGTACAGCGTAAACTTCAAGCAAGCCACTCAATTCCGTATTTGGGCCACACAGTGAGCAACTCATAATCCAATAAAAATCCAAAATTGTTTTCTTGTACCTCTCCTGTTTTTTTAGACATCAATTGCCTCCAACTTTAGTTGGAGGGATTAAAATTGGAAGGTTTTAAAAGGCTTTAGCCAAAATTAGGTTCAAATTGAGATCCAGGAAGCTATCCTAAAAAAAAAGGTCAATTCACTCCTGAATTGACCTTTTTTATGCTTGAAGAATAGGGGATTAATTCGTGATTAATTCTCCGTAGCTATAGTTGTCGCCTAATAGAAAATCATCGCTCCCTCTCGTCATTTTAACTTTTTTCAACACTATCGTGTGCTTGAAGGCGTTGCCAAAACTGGTAGTGGTTACTTCAATGATACCTTCCACGTTGGCAATTCCTGCTGCGGCTTTCCATTCTTGAAGGATGGTCGGTAGGATGGGAGTACTTGCATTACAGAAATAATCATTGGATAAAATGCCACTAAAAGATTGGTATACTAAACGGTTGGTGCTAGTACCAATAAGCCCTTTTCTAGGTGTGTTTAAGGGGGTTATTTCGTTCTTTATCAAAGTGGGGTCAACATTATTTAACGTTAGAGCTTCACTGTTGATGAAATTATAAATTTGCTTTGAATTGCTACATTGATTCAAGGCTTGTGTAAATGCAAAGGGTAATGAGGTCACTGTGGTTTTGTAATCTCCAAAAATTAATTCTGGATATGACTGCTTAGTGCCATCGGATTTTAAAAAAGTAATATTTTTAAAAATAATAGAATGATTGTAACCTGTAATTCTGGAACTGTTATTGGTTGGATCAATCTTTTTCTCTGGTTTAGAGGTAATTTCTACCACACCACCTTCAGCAATCCACTGATCAGTTACCAAAGGAGTAGCTGGGGGAATTGTTTCACAGATGTTGTCTGCTGCAATTTTGCCATTGTAGAATCGGTACACTAATCGATTAGCGCCAGAGATAGTAATAGTTTGTACCTTACTTTCATTAGGGAATTCTAATTGAGGAAGTTCAAGAATTAGTGCTTCTTTTTCTTTTAGTTTGTATAGAATTTTATTGTTGGTACACGCGGCAACTGTACCGTCATTAAAGTCAAATTCTTCATAAATCAGATTGCCGTCATCACAACTAATCCCCATTACTACTAAGAATAGGATTCCAAATACTCGTTTCATTTTTACTTTATTTTAAGCAAAAATAGAATTTTTAATTTGTTTCTACTTCATAGAAGTTTCTAAATTGCTGTTAATCTAGTTTGTTTTTAAAAGCATGAAAATTTGACACTATGAAATTGTTACCTTTGCACTACTATTTTAGATAAAATGAAACAAAACAATTATTTTTTGGCTGCATTTACAGCCTTTTTCATTTGGGGCTTTTTCAGTTTAGCTCTTAAACCTATTGCTGATTTCCCTTCTTTAGATATTCTATTTTATCGTGTATTTCTGAGTGTTTTTCTATTAACACTTTTGAATGTGGTTTTTAGAAAAAGGGTAATTCGAGCGAATTGGTTTCTTTTTCAAAATTTTGAACCCAAGGTTAAGAAAACTATACTGTGGTTGACGCTAGGAGGAAGTTTGATATTGGCTTCGAATTGGTTTATTTTTATTTATGTTGTCAATCATGTGAGTGTAAAAGCGGGTTCCTTGGCGTACTTAATTTGCCCGATATTAACGACTGTTTTCGCCTTTTTCCTTTTAAAAGAAACCCTTTCCAAGTCGCAATGGTTTGCGGTATCCTTAAGCGTGGTGAGTTGTTTGTTGTTATCGATGAATGATTTACATGATATTTTTTATAGCTTATTGGTAGCGACAACGTATGCTTTATATTTGGTGAGCCAACGGAAAAACAATCAAATGGATAAACTTTTGGTACTCAATATGCAACTGCTATTTATTGCATTACTGATTTTGCCATTTTATCCTATTTATAGTGGTCCGTTGCCTACAACGCCTTTGTTTTATGGCTGTTTATTGTGTATTGTAATCGTTTTCACCATTATTCCTTTGTTTTTAAATCTATTTGCCCTAAAAGGAATTCCTTCGGCGACAGTTGGAATTTTGATGTATATCAATCCGATGATTAATTTTGCTATTGCCTTTTTGTATTTCAAAGAGCAAATAACCGGAATTCATCTCTTTTCGTATGTACTGATTTTGATTTCTGTTGTGATTTTTAATAAGAAAGTCATTTTGGAATTATTGAAAAAATCAAAAGAAAAACGATGGGTTGCCTAAAGAACGCAAGGCATTCGCATTTAAAAAAAAGCCACGAATAGCACAAATAGTCACTAATTTTTTATAAATTTTAAAATGGAATGGCACAAATTTTATAGATCTTAAGTATTCGTTCAATAAAAAACCGTTGTAAATTAGTGTATTTTAGTGTTGTTTGTGGCGAAAATTTTAAAAGCGAATTTCCTGTAAAGAACGTTTGGTTTTGCAGGGTTTGCGTGAGGGTAGAAGTGGAGCTCTTTTTTAGAGACTTTTTTGGCTCTAAAAAAAGCGGGAACGGATGCCCGACCCGACTACTGAGCTTGTCGAAGGATCAGGCGGGGCACGCCCAAATAAAAATGAATAGTATTTAATTATGAAAAAAGTATATCTCGACAATGCTTCTACAACTGCGCTGCGTCCCGAAGTGATTCAGGTGATGGTGGATTGTATGGCGCAAGATTACGGAAATCCGTCGTCTACGCATAGTTTGGGGCGTCACGCCAAAAGTATTTTGGAACTGTCTAGAAAGAGTATTGCCAAGGCTTTGAACGCTACGGCGCAAGAGATTTTGTTTACATCGGGTGGGACAGAGGCCAATAATTGGATGTTGCGTTCGGCAGTGAAGGATTTGAAAGTGAGGCGAATTATTTCGAGCCAAATGGAACATCATGCCGTTTTGTATCCTATTTTGGAATTGCAAAAGGAGTTTGGTATTCAAGTGGAATATATAGAAAATTCGGCTGATGGTGTACTTGATTTGACGCATTTAGTGAGTCTTCTTTCTGAATCTACAGAAAAAACGTTGGTGAGTTTGATGCATGTGAACAACGAAACGGGCGTGATTTTGGATTTGGAACGTGTATCACAAATTTGTCAAGAGCATCATGCGTTGTTTCACTCGGATACGGTGCAATCTGTAGGAAAAGCGATTTTGGATTTGCAAAAAGTCCCTATTGATTTTATAGTGAGCAGCGCTCATAAATTTCACGGCCCAAAAGGGGTTGGTTTTGCTTTTATTCGAAAAAATTCGGGTTTGCAGCCTTTGTTTTTTGGTGGCGAGCAAGAAAAAGGACTGCGTTCTGGAACGGAAGCAATTCATCAAATTGCAGGAATGGCAAAGGCTTTGGAGATTTCTTATGCTAATTTAGAAGCAGAACAGCAGCAAATCAGTGCTCTAAAACAGTATTGTTTGGAACAATTAGCGTTGCACTTTCCTGGAGTGAGAGAAAATGGAAGTGCTACTTTTTATCCGATTTTGAATGTACAATTGCCTTTTGCAGCGGATAAAACGGCGATGATTTTGTTTTATTTGGATATGAAAGGGATTTTTGTTTCGAGAGGAAGTGCTTGTCAGTCGGGAAGTGTGAAGCCTTCGCATGTGTTGGCTGAAATGCTCTCGGAAGAGGATTTGAAAAAACCAAGTTTGCGAATATCGTTCAGTCATTTATCTACTCAAGAAGAAGTAAATTTGTTGATTGAGGCGTTGAAAGGCGTTTAAGGCTCTCTTATAAAAATGCAAAACCTGACAATTGTAAAGTTGTCAGGTTTTTTTATTTGTTTAAACTTTTTTTACCACATAGAGGTTAATTTTTGTTTTTATTCAAAGTATTGTAAGTTGCTGGCAATATAAATTATTCTATTTAATTCTGATTTTGACTTACAAGATTTTACTTGCAATTTACTAAACAATTTTCTCGCTAAGGCGCTAAGGCGCAGTATTCACAGTGCTTTCTTTGCGACTTTGCGGCTTTGCGAGCAATTAATAAAAAATAGAAAACTATTTTGTTTTTAATTCTTAGTAGGTAATTGTTATTCAAACAATCCTTCGATGCTCAAATAGCGTTCCCCGGTGTCGTAGCAAAAAGTAAGTACCGTTGCCCCTTCTGGGATTTCGCTTAGTTTTATGGCTACAGCGGCTAAAGAGGCACCAGATGAAATGCCTAATAGGATTCCTTCTTCTTTAGCGGCTCTTTGTGAATAAGAAAAGGCCTCGTCTTTGCTCACTTGTATGGTGCCATCTAGTATTTCAGTGTGTAAATTGGTGGGTATAAAACCAGCACCAATCCCTTGAATAGGGTGTGGACTTGGCGCACCGCCACTAATTACAGGAGAAGCTTCGGGTTCTACCGCAAATACTTTTAGATTGGGAAAGTGTTGTTTTAGAATTTCGGCACAGCCTGTAATATGCCCGCCAGTGCCTACTCCAGTGATGAGATAGTCAATTCCGTTTGGAAAGTCATTGATGATTTCTTGTGCGGTTTTTTGCTTGTGCACTTCTATATTTGCAGGATTTTCAAATTGTAGCGGTGACCAAGAATTAGAGATTTCCTTGACTAGTTCTTGCGCTTTTTCGATAGCGCCTTTCATGCCTTTTTCGCGAGGAGTGAGCACAAATTCTGCACCATAGATACTCATCAGTAATCGTCTTTCTATTGACATCGATTCTGGCATAACGAGAATAATTCGGTAGCCTTTTACTGCTGCAACCATGGCAAGCCCAATACCAGTATTTCCTGATGTGGCTTCAATGATTGTGGTACCTTGATGTAAAATTCCCTTTTGCTCGGCATCTTCAATCATGGCTAAGGCAATACGATCTTTAATACTTGCCCCCGGGTTGGTACGTTCTAATTTCATCCAAACCGAAGTTTTTTCTCCAAATAGTTTGTTTATTTTTACATGGGGTGTATTACCAATTGTTTCGAGTATGTTGTTGCAAATCATAACTACATTTTTATTTAAATTCCTAGTAAATTTATAGAATAAATTGGTTTTGACCAAAAAACAAGTATTAAATCTATTACATTTTAGATTACACAAAAAAATCCGTTTTGTGTTAAACAAAACGGATTCTAAAACTTATTTCCAATCAACAAACTGTGATTGTATTGTTTTTTGATATTGAATAAAGTGATGTTAAATAGAGAGTTTTACATTGCTTATTCAAAACACATCATTATCTTTGTGTATATAATAACACAACTAATTTATTGTTTGATACCAAATTTTCAATCTAACGGAGTTTTGCCTTCAGGTGTCCATTGGGCCACAATGGAAGAAATTAAAGAAAAATTGTGCTTTTCAGATAAAAGGATTGAATTAGTTTTTGGTCTTGAACAGGCAATTGTAAGTTTAAAAAGAGCTGGTTGTGAAACTATATATTTAGATGGTAGTTTTTCAACTTCAAAAGAAAATCCTGGAGATATTGATGTTTGTTGGGAGTTAGGAAAAGTTGATTTAGATTTTCTACTTGCTATTGAACCAGTACTTTTCGATTTCAATTTTAAAAGGAAAGCTCAGAAAGATAAATTTGGATGTGAGTTTTTTGTAATGGATTTTATTGCAGCTCCACCAGATATAACATTTATAGAGTTTTTCCAGCAAGATAGGGACGGTAATCCAAAAGGTATAATTGGACTAAAAATTTGAGTTATGATAAAAAATGAAAAACAATACGGTGTCACAAAAAACAATTTGAAAAAATTTCAAGATGCAATAAGAGTGATTTCTGAATCTAGTAGTTCTAAGAATCCATTATTATTAAAACTTCAAATTGATTCTATTCAAAGTCAAATTGATGTTTTTGAGAAAGAAATTGAAATGTATGAAGGATTAAAAAAAGGAAAAATTGCAAATATCTCCAGAGGTTTTGAAGATTTAAGTTGTGGTATTATAGAAAGCAGAATTGCTAAAGGTTATAATCAAAAACAATTTGCGGAATTACTTAAAACAAGTGAGCAACAAGTTCAGAAGTATGAATCTGAAAATTATTCTAATATTAGCTTAAAGCGTTTACAAGAAATAGTGGTTGTTCTTGATGTAGACGTTGATGCAACATTTAATTTTAGTAAAAAAAGACGTTTTGCGGTATCAGACTTTTTAGCTCCTCAAGGAGTTGATACCATAGAAATTCGAAATAGAATAAGAAGCAGAGGCACAACTGTATCAATGTGCAGATAAGAAATGAAAACAATAACTTTTTATTCATATAAAGGTGGAGTTGGTAGGTCGCTAACATTATCAAACATTGCAATGCGATTGGCTGATTTAGGGAAAAAGGTATGTATTATTGATTTTGATTTAGAAGCTCCAGGTTTGCATCTTAAATTCAATAAACACATAAATCAATCAGAAATAAATAAAGGAATTGTGGAATATATTTCTGATTTTCAGAATAAAGATTATGTTCCAAAAACTATTAATGAATATGTGACTGATGTGAATTATTTAGGAACTCTAAATGGTTCTATAAAGTTGATTCCGGCAGGAGATATTTATAGCAACGAGTACTGGAAAAATTTATCTTCTATTAATTGGAAAGATTTATTTTATTCTGAGGAAAATAATGGTGTTAACCTATTGTTGCATCTTAAAGAATTAATAAAAATTGATTTAAAGCCAGATTTTATTCTGATAGATTCAAGAACGGGAATTACAGATATTTCAGGAATTGCAATGACATTATTGGCTGATAGTGTAGTTACTTTAGCTGCTAATAATGATGAAAATATTTCTGGAACTGCTAGAATAATCAAGAGTTTAATGAATAATGAAAATAATTTGTTAGGTAGATTACCTAAAATTCATTTTGTTTTAACAAGAATTCCTTATTATCCAAATCCTGATGAAAAACATAAAGAAATTAGAATAACTCGAAAAGCCTTACTTCAAATAAACAAAGATGGAAAATTAATAGATAAAGTATTTGTAATTCATTCTGATAGAGATTTGGAAGAGGAAGAGAGATTTAAGATTAATATTGTTTCAGAGAAAACTACTTCAAATCAAGTCGTACCAATCGAAGAGGATTATTTGACTTTATTTGAAGAGTTGACTAAGGATGATTTAACTGATGATGAACTCTGTAGGTTTAATGATTTAAGAGAATCTGAATTATTAATTGAAGAAGCTCGAAACATATTAGATAATGCTATAAAAATTAATAAACTTAAAAAAGCAATTGCGCTAAATTCAAATTCTCATGAAGGAATGGATTTGCTGGCTCTAGCTTTTATTGAATTGCATAATTATGATGAGGCACTATTATATGCAAGACAAGCCTCGGAAATTGACAGTAAAAATTGGCACTATCAGTATCGTATTGCTTTTTGTCTAGATGAGTTAAATGAGACAGATGAAGCAAAAAAAATACTTGAGAATATTTTAAAAAATGATAATAGAAATTCATCATCATTGTTGTTTTTAGGTAATATTTATTATGATAAATTAGATTATAAAAAAGCTTTAAGTTATTATTTAAAAGTAATTGAATATTTTCCTGACTATGATAATGGATATAATGCTGTTGGAAATTCATATAGATTATTAAAAGAATTTGAAAAAGCATTTGAATATGTTTATAAATGTTTAGAACTAAATCCTAAAAATGAATTTGCTTCTACTACTTTAGCTGAGATATATGCAGAATTGGGTAATGAAAACGAATTTTATAAAAATCTTCAATTATCTTTTATTTTTGGAATGAATTCTGAAAATTTTGATAGAATAGTTCATGAAGAAGAAGTTTATAAAAAGTATTTTAAAGAAGAACGTTTTTTAAATTTATTGAAAACATATAGAATAAAAGTAAATCTTCAGGATTAGCATAAAAAAACCGATTTGAAAAAATTCAAATCGGTTTTTAACTTTTAAAGTAGAACTTACAAGTGAATTACTTCTCCGTAAGCATCAGCTACAGCTTCCATAACCGCTTCACTCATCGTTGGGTGAGGGTGGATAGCTTTTAAGATTTCGTGACCTGTAGTTTCTAGTTTACGAGCTACCACTGCTTCAGCAATCATATCCGTAACACCAGCACCAATCATATGGCATCCTAACCATTCACCGTATTTAGCATCAAAAATTACTTTTACAAAACCATCTGCAGCTCCAGAAGCCTTTGCTTTTCCAGAAGCAGAGAATGGGAATTTACCAATTTTCAATTCGTATCCTTTTTCTTTGGCTTGTTTTTCTGTCAAACCAACAGAAGCAATTTCTGGGGTGGCATACGTACAACCTGGTACATTTCCGTAATCGATTGGGTCAACATGAAGACCTGCAATTTTTTCAACACAGTTGATTCCTTCTGCAGAAGCCACGTGCGCTAACGCTTGACCTGGAGTTACATCTCCAATTGCGTAGTAACCAGGAATGTTTGTAGCATTGTAGGCGTTTACTAAAATTTTATCTCTGTCAGTAGCAATTCCTACTTCTTCTAATCCAATGTTTTCGATGTTGGTTTTGATTCCAACAGCCGATAATAAAATATCTGCTTCTAAGACTTCTTCACCTTTAGCCGTTTTCACATAAGCTTTTACTCCAGCACCAGTAGTATCGATTCTTTCGACAGAAGCGTTAGTCATAATTTTAACTCCAGCTTTTTTCATAGAACGTTCCATTTGTTTTGAAATGTCTTCGTCTTCTACAGGAACAATGTTTGGCATAAATTCTACAATAGTCACCTCTGTTCCCATTGAGTTGTAGAAATGTGCAAACTCCACTCCAATTGCTCCAGAACCTACAATAATCATAGATTTAGGTTGAGTTGGTAACGTCATGGCTTGTCTGTAACCAATAACTTTTACACCATCTTGAGGTAAGTTAGGTAATTCACGAGAACGAGCACCTGTAGCAATAATGATGTGATCAGCGCTGTATTCCGTTACTTTTCCGTCTTTATCCGTAACGTCTAGTTTTTTTCCAGCTTTTAGCTTTCCAAATCCGTCAATAACGTCAATTTTATTTTTTTTCATTAGGAACTGAACCCCTTTGCTCATTCCGTCAGCTACACTACGGCTACGGTTAACAACAGCACCAAAATCTTTGTCAAATTCTTTTACAGTCAATCCGTAGTCAGCAGCATGTTTTAAATAATCAAAAACTTGTGCTGATTTTAGTAAGGCTTTCGTTGGGATACATCCCCAATTTAAGCAAACACCACCAAGGTTTTCTTTTTCTACAACCGCAACTTTAAAACCTAATTGTGAAGCTCTAATGGCTGTAACATAACCTCCAGGACCACTTCCTAAAACTATAATATCGTATTTCATTTTTTTTAATTTTAATTTTTTAAAAGTATAAATTATTTGTTTGGATGAATTTAAGGTGTTCTTTTAAATCGGAAACAAAATTAAGGATTTATTCTGTTTTGAGAAACTTTCAATGTGAGAATATGTTAATCTAACTTTTTTGTCATAAAATGTATATTTTAAACGGAATAGATTTTAGGGTTAAGCTATCCTATTTTGCGAGTAAGAGAGTAAGAAAAATAGAATCTTAACAACGCAAACATTGCTAGCTGTTATTACTACCCATCCTGAAATTTTAAAAAAAACAATAGGACTGTCCGTAACTCATACCAACAGTCTAAATAATGACAATATACTTTGCGTCTCTGCGCCTTTGCGTGAAATTGGGCTCGCAAAGTCGCGAAGACGCAAAGATCAGAAAGGTTTATATTTGTGAAAAACATTCAACAACTAATTTATTCTGTGAAATGGTACTAGTCACGGATAGTCATATAAAATAATATTTGAGTTCCCTACAATTTATTGGATTGTTGCTTAAAATGTCAAAAAAAAACAAACAACTAAAGCAATCTTATTTGTAAATTTGGGCCACTAACTTAATAAATAAACATGAAAAAAATTATCATTGCTTTAGCGGTTTTTATAGCGAACTTCACAATCGAAGCGCAAGTAAAAACACCCGCACCGAGTCCGAAAGCGACTATTATGCAAACTGTTGGACTTACAGAGGTAGAAGTGGTCTATTCACGCCCTGCAGCCAAAGGAAGACCCGTTTTTGGAAATTTAGTTCCTTTTGGGAAATTATGGAGAACAGGAGCCAATGCCAATACTACTATTTCTTTTTCAGATGACGTAATTATAGACGGAAAAACCTTAAAAAAAGGGAAGTATGCTTTGTACACCATTCCAAAAATTGAAAGTTGGGAAGTGATTTTTTACAGCACAACCGATAATTGGGGATTACCCGAGGAATTCAAAGAAGAAAATGTAGCTTTAAGAACTACTGTAAAAGAAGAGGCTTTACCCAAAGCAGTTGAATCGTTTACCATTGGGATTAATAACTTAGATTTAAATTCCGGACACTTGGACATGGCATGGGAAAATTCTTCAGTGTCTATGAAATTTGAAGTTCCTACACAAAAAATTGCTACAGAAAGCATCAATAAAGTATTAGCTGGCCCAACGGCCAATGATTATTTTGCTGCCTCACAATATTTGTTTCAATCTAATGGTGATCTCACAAAATCAAGAACCTATGTAGATAAAGCTTTAGAATTAAGTACTGAAAAACCATTTTGGTTCTTGAGATTGAAGTCATTGATTCAAGCCAAACAAGGAGATAAAAATGGCGCAATCGAAACTGCAAAATTATCTCTTGCTGCAGCTGAAATCGCCAAAAATCAAGATTATGTAAAAATGAATAAAGACAGTATTACGGAGTGGAGTAAAAAATAATTCGTGATTTTCATAGTCAAAAAAAATCCCATTCGCTTCAACAAGAATGGGATTTTTTATGGGTAAAACCTAGATTTGCTTTTCAAAATCCTTGAGTTTTGACTTTTAACCCAGATTCCGCATTAGAAATCTACTACAACTAAATTCTTCTTCAAAACCAAGAACTTACTCCTATTTTTAAATTCAAAATACGAAAGTATTCCTTCTTCAAAAATAGTCCGTGAGCTCTTGCTTTTATTGAATAATTCAGTTTCGCTACGAAGTCTAATGCGGATTCTGGGTTTAACTAACAAGCAATGTTCACTATTTTGGACTGTAAACATATCCCAAACTTAGTTCTGAAAAATCAGCTTGTCCCAGGTTTGCATTAATATTCGCTGCTACAAACAAGTTGTGTTTCGGAGCTTTATTTGCAGTAATGGCATAATAACGAAAGCCTAAACGAGAAGAAATGTATTGCTTTATTTTTGCTTTTGTACCAAATTCTTTTGCTACATACACCCCTGTACTAGAGCCCCCATTGTTTAGGTACCAATCTAATTTGTAAGCAGGCTTATAAAGATTTAATCCCAATTCGGTTTCTATACTGAAATGATTCATCAATACTTCAAAATTTGAAAATACTCCTAAAGCAGTAGCATTATGATAAGGATTGTTTTTTAATGTTGGAAATTTAGTAGTGATAACAGTACCTGATTCTTTGATGTAATCATAGTAATCTTCATAAAAACGATAGTACACTCCAAAGCCATATTTGTAGGTTTTGTTTTTTATTCGTCCCACTGCTAAAGAGAGGGTATAGGTATTTTTTCTTTCATTAAAATCTCTAGCTAATACTTTTTGACCTAAACCCAATCGAGTTGAAAAATAATACTGATTTGCACTATCGTCATGATCTTCCGAAGAAGAAGATGTCTGCAAAGGACTTCTTGAAAGGTTAAAATCTGTTTTTACCGTTGCTAAAAATGAATTTAAACCATGATTGGGTAGTCGGGTGTGTCCGTTAGAAAAATGAGTCGCCCCTCCACCAATTTTAACACTAAAATCTTTTTTATGAATAATGTCGTAATATATAAAGGAACGAAATGCCCATGTAAAATGCGTTGAAATACCAAAATTTCCCGGATTAGTAACTTTGTCATAGATTACATTATTATAAGATGCTCCAAGTCCTATTTGGAAACGAAGTCTGTTAGTGCACTTATTCAGCACACCAAAATCCAGATAGGGCATAAGTGTAAATCCGTAGCCTACCTGTTGCGTGTTTCCAAAATCGGCTAAGGAAAATAGCAATCCTGTTTTTGGATAATGTAATGCTTTAGCCCAAGTGTGGTTGTCAAAAGTTGTTTTTGCTATCGATACATCAAACCCTTTTTGATTTTCAGTTGCTGGAAAAATACTAATTGATGGAATGGTTTTCCCTATGGAAAAGCCGACACCCAAAGAAGTAACCTGATCCTTATGTGTCGTATTGCTTTCTTGTGCAATACCGATAGTACTTATTAAACCTATAAAAATTACAGTTATTCTTTTTAAAACCATTTTGGTGCAACCTATTATTTTAATTTGAAATTCAATTTGAATTGATTTTAATTTGTTTGCTCCTAATTAGTCAAATAAATCAGAAGACAGATACCGATCCCCTCGATCACAAATAATAGCAACAATCACTCCGGATTCAAGAGTGGATGCCAATTTTAAGGCAGCGGCAACTGAGCCACCACTGCTCATACCCGCAAAAATTCCTTCCTCTTTAGCTAAGCGTTGTGTCATAGCTCTAGCCTCTGTTTCGGTTACTTCAATAATGGTATCTACTTTGGAAGCATCAAAAATTTTAGGTAAATATTCTTGTGGCCATTTGCGAATACCCGGAATTTGAGAACCATCACTTGGTTGCGCTCCAACAATTTGAATGGAAGGATTTTTTTCTTTCAAATAAGTCGAAGTACCAATAATGGTTCCGGTAGTCCCCATGGCCGAGACGAAATGAGTTACAGTTCCTTCGGTGTCCTCCCATATTTCAGGGCCCGTAGTGTTGTAATGTGCTTTCCAATTGTCCTCATTGGCAAATTGGTTGAGCATGTAATATCCACCTTCGGCTACTTTTTTATCGGCATAGTCTCTTGATCCAATGATGCCTGAGCTCGCAGATGTTAAAATTACTGTTGCGCCATAGGCTCTCATGGTCTGTGTACGTTCAATTGTAGCATCTTCAGGTAAAACCAATTCTATTTCTATCTGGAATAATTGAGCAATCATAGCCAAAGCGATACCGGTATTTCCGCTGGTAGCTTCAATTAATTTATCGCCTTTTTTGATGTCTCCTCGTTCTATTGCAGATTTAATCATGTTGTAGGCCGCGCGATCTTTTACGCTGCCTCCCGGATTATTTCCTTCCAGTTTTAGAAGTAATTGTATGTTAGGATTTTTAACTAAATTTTGACTGATGGCTAAAGGAGTGTTGCCAATAAGATTCGCTAACTTTTGTGGTTTCATTATCGTTTTTCTTTTATCTTAACCTCGGTAGTGGTAGTGTTTAATACGGTTGAGTTGGCAGGAATGGATTTGGTGACCCATGAGTTTCCCCCCACTATACTATTTTCTCCAATAATCGTATCGCCCCCTAAAATAGTGGCATTAGCATAAATGCACACGTTTTTTTCTACGGTAGGGTGTCTTTTGGTGTTTTTCATTTCCTTACTAACGCTAAGCGCACCCAAAGTGACTCCTTGGTAAATTTTGACGTTTTCTTCAATTACTGTCGTTTCACCAATCACTATTCCGGTAGCATGATCAATAAAAAAAGGAGACGCAATGCTAGCACCTGCATGAATATCCGTACCAGTGATTCGATGTGCATATTCGCTCATTAATCTTGAAAAAAGTAGTAAATCTAACAAATACAATTCGTGACTTAGCCTATAAATAGCGATAGCATAAAAGCCTGGATAAGCCAAATATACTTCTTCAATACCATTTGAGGCAGGATCATTTTTTAGAATATAAGCGGCATCTTGATTGAGTTGTTCCAGCACCAAAGGCAATTTTTTGAGGAAATTTTCCCAAGCACTTTCGCAATGATTCTCCGCTTTTTTACAAGCAATTTTAGCAATCTCTTTAAATTGTTGTTCTAATGTATCAATACTTTGCTCCAGAGATGCATTGGAGTCAAAAAGAGTATAGAATAGTTTTTCTGTGAAAGCTTCTGTTTTGGTTTTGATGCTATAAATAATAGTCAAATGACTTTTAAGAACTCTTATATTTTGAATGGTTTGCGATTTTGACACAACAATAAAGCGATTTAAGTGAAATTAAAGCGTAAAAATAAGATGTTTTTTAGAGATAATCTCCATTTTTAGGGGAATAATATCTGTTTAGTCTATTTTTTTGATAGATTTTATATGATAATTAAAATAAAAAAAACAGCATTCATTTCATGTTTATAAAATGAATGCTGTTTGTGTTGAAATCTAATAAAACTATACGTATTCTAACTGCATTATTTCATCTCAAATTGATTTTATTTAAATCCATAAAAGATTGCCGATGTTGTAATTTGGTTGTACACGAATTCACTCATTTTTTCAGTGTTTCTAAGCAAACCATTTTGCTTCAAAAGAAAGTAAGTTCTTTATATTATGCTACTTATTTCCAAGCGCGTTCTCTAGTTAAAACTTCGATGAAAGGAATTTTTATTCAGATGTTATGATTGTTAGTTCTAAATAATAATGCTTTAATTATTTAAGTTTGATATGCAAGGCATTATAGTTAGTGGACCGGATTCCTAAAAGGCCGTAGACAGTTTCGCCTTGATTAATTTTTCTTCCTAATAAATTCAATATTGACAAATCATTTTTTAATTTTTTATTTGCAGCGCTTGCCGTAAAAAAATTACCCGCTGCTAAACCTGGACCGATAATTACGCCGACAGGAAACGAGGAAGTTTGCTCAGTATAACCATTGTTATTTGTTTTAGCGGTATAAAATTGCATGGGTGTTAATAATAAATACCATAAATAAGAAGCAGGACTTTGCTTTAAAAAAGCAAAAATTTCATTGTTTTCCATTAACTTTGCCTGCTCTCCATTATCAAAAATTAGCGTACAATCATCCCCAATAGTTATTTCTTTTCCAGAAGCGTTTGTCACTTTTACAGCAATTAGCCTAAGATCTTTTTTAATCTCTTTTTTTGAATATTTTTTATTTAATACATCATATTTGTAGCTAAAGGTTACCTCATTATTTTTGTCAGAAGAAATATAATTGATTTTGGAAGGTTCCAGATTTTTGTATCCTGAGGCACAGCCAGAAAACAGGAGCATTGTCAAAATAATAATAAAATAGTGGGTTAATTTCATTTTGGTTTTTTTTAATTTAGTACTAAAAGTTTTGTGTTTTGTAAAAGTAAATATAGTTTTTTTGGAACGTTTTAGTGTTATTTTTACAAAATTTTTGTAAGTTTTAGTTTGCTATTAATCAATATTTTACTCTTTTTTTTATGAAAAATACTACCACGTTTAAAAGTGACCTCTCTCAAAGTGAATTTTCTTTGACCGAAAGAATCGCCGGCCATGCCGTTCAAAATCCAATTTTGGGACTTATAAAAGCCGATTACCCAGATTTTACAAGTGATCAATTTTTGGCTATATCGGAGTTGAATTTTTACAGAGAAAAATATATTTCAAATTATTTATTGGCTGAGATTGGGGAATTGAGTCATTTAGAACAACATGTTATTGGCTCATTAAAGGAGGACACTTCTTTGGTTTCAGAAGTTGAAGACGAAATAGCCACTCGTACTTTCGGACAAATGGTGGCTGACAAAGTCGCAACTTTTGGAGGGAGTTGGACATTTATTATTTGTTTTGGCTTCTTTATTTTAGTGTGGATTAGCATTAATACCTATGTTTACCTTAATAAAGGCTTTGATCCCTATCCTTTTATTTTACTAAATTTGATTTTATCTTGTTTAGCTGCTTTGCAAGCACCAGTGATCATGATGAGTCAAAACCGTCAAGAAGAAAAAGACCGAGAACGCGCTAAAAAAGACTATATGATTAATTTAAAATCAGAAGTAGAAGTGCGAATGTTACATGATAAATTGGATCATTTAATTCAACATCAGCAACACGAGTTAATAGAAATTCAGAAAGTTCAAATCGAAATGATGAACGATATCTTAAGCAGAATGAAAATATAAGATTAATCAATAGTGTTTGTATACATAGCCGCCAATTACGAAAATAATATTAATGCCGATTAAAATTGTCAATACATTTTTAGTGGTGGCCGTTTTTTTGGTAGTATAAAACAGTAAAAGACCACAAAACATGAAAATCATGCTGTACACCGCAGGATACATTACAAAAGCATTCACCAATTCACCCTTTACTATCAAAAGTAGGGCGCGTTGAAAACCACAGCCCATGCATTCTACGCCAAACAGTGTTTTACTCAAACAAGGAATCAAATACTTTTCTAAATGCATCACCATTAATTTGATACAATTTTACGAAAAAAGTCGATTCCATTTCAGTAATTTGTTTTTAAAAAAGGTAGCCACGAACAGCACAAAGGGTACTATTTTTGAAAGTAAAGGATACTAATAAGACAGCTATTAAAAATTTGAGGCATAAAAACCATTACAAGTAATTAGAATAAAATAGTGTCATGCATTCCGTTGATTTCTCACAAAGCTGCAAAGAAAGCGCTGCGAATTAAGGGAAATAGTTTAAAAGTAAGCTTCTTTTTTAACTAGTAAGATAGTAAGGCACATCAAGTATAATTAATCTTAATTTTCTTAATGTGCTTACTGGTTTATTTGTTTGTGGTTGCCTTTTGGGGCTGGAATATTTTTATTTATTTTAAGCTTTTCGCGCAAAACCGAATGGAAATCCTTTTTTTAATAAACGGGCTGCTCGTTTTTATTTCTTATTTTTGAAGCTTGAAATTTTTTTACAAATGAAAAAGATACTGATGCTGATTATGGTTTTGGCCATTGGAGTTGCTTTTTATGAACAAAGTAAACCAGAGAAAAATGTGTATTTGATGGTGATGGCTTTGATTGTTTTTATGTATGGAATGATGCGTTTAAGTGCCAAAACGCCCAGTAAAAATCAAAATAAAGGTGAAAATGATGTGGAATAAAGGGGACCGAGTGTCAGTTTTAGACGAGGCAATTAATGGTCAAGTGATCGCTGTTAATGGAACAGATGTAACCATTGAAACGGAGGATGGTTTTATGATGAAATTTGGATCACATGAATTAGTTAAACTGCACAACGACAGTAATTTAATGGATACTATCCGAAGAATTAATGTAGAAGAAATCATCAAAGAAAAAACAATTCCTGCGCCTAGAAGTTTTGTAAAAGAGCGCAAAGAAAAAAAGGAAGTAGGCGTTCCCGAATTTGATTTACATATCGAAAAATTAGTACCTAATAAACGCGGAATGTCTAATTACGATATATTGACCCTGCAAGCTGATACCGCTAAGCGTCATATTGAATTTGCTATTAGAAATAGAATTCCTAAGATTGTTTTCATTCATGGAGTAGGAGAAGGAGTCCTCAAAGCTGAGCTAGATTTTCTCTTAGGTCGCTATGACAATGTAGTATTTCAAGATGCTAATTACCAAAAATATGGATTAGGCGCTACAGAAGTGTATTTCAAACAAAACACAAAATAATTTATTTAACTCGTCTTTGCTACGAAATCAAAACGCAATAGACTATTGTTTTTTAGTGTTCACATAAGAAATACTACTATTCCTGTTTTTTTATATAATAAAAGGGAAGCTGCAGCTTCCCTTTTATTTTTCTTTGCTTCTTTTTAGAAAACAAATCTAACATTTAACCCAAAACCTCCTGCATGGAAATCTGTATCTTCTAGTACCCACAGTGTAGGTCTCCAGTCAACACCAATGGCAATTGGAGCTCCTTTAAAACGATATTCTAGACCCACTTCTCCACTAAGGCCTAAAAGAAAATCATCGCCAATAAAAGCAGATGGACCTGCTCCCATATACCAATTGAACGATTCACTCCCTAGAGGTCTATAAATGAAATCGTATAATGCTTCCACTCCAACACCACCATTTCCAAAAGAAACGTCAGCGTGGATTCGGCTGAATTTACCTGCAGAAAAAACAGCATCTACAGCCACATCATTACCTGTTACATCTCCAAATCTAACCCCAATTTCTTGAGCATTTGCAAAATGTGCTGATCCCAAAAACAGTAATCCTAAAAGAAATTTTTTCATAATTTTTGTACTAAAATATTAATAATATAAATAACATAGAGCTGCAAAATTAGTAAAAAATAGACATCAACGAATTCATTATGAATTTTTTAACCAATAAAAGGCGTTATTTTATTTGCTTTTTTTTGGATTTAATTTCATTATTTATTAGTCATTTGTTAAATAACAGAAGGATTATAATAGTTTAAGGATTATACAAATAACTTTATTTGATTATATTAATAATAAATATTACTTTAATAATTGTTTATAAAGTTAATTTTTTAACAAAAATCAGTATTTTTAATAAATTTTATATAACATACTTGCTAAATTAATTTTTTTGTTTACTCGTTAAAACTTACATTTGTCCAAAATATTAAAATCATGGCAGGAAACAGTTACGGTACTTTATACAAAATCACAACATTTGGAGAGTCGCATGGAGAAGCTCTAGGGGGAATTATTGACGGATGTCCTCCTGGAATTACACTTGATTTAGAGGCAATTGAAGTTGAAATGTCTCGAAGAAAACCAGGACAATCAGCTATCGTTACCCAAAGAAAAGAACCTGATACAGTACAGTTTTTATCAGGCCTTTTTGAAGGCAAAACAACAGGTACACCTATAGGTTTTATCATTCCTAACACTAATCAAAAATCGGATGACTATTCTCATATTAAAGATAATTACAGACCGAGTCATGCCGATTATGTATATGAAAAGAAATATGGAATTCGAGATTATAGAGGTGGTGGTAGGAGCTCTGCAAGAGAAACCGCTAGTAGAGTAGTTGCTGGTGCTATTGCAAAACAAATGATGCCCTCTATTACATTCAAGGCTTATGTTTCCTCTGTGGGTCCTCTTTTTTTGGAAAAACCCTATCAAGATTTGGATTTTTCTAAAATTGAAGACAACCCAGTTCGTTGTCCGGATATGGAGATGGCCGCTAAAATGGAGGACTACATTAAAGAAATCAGAAAACAAGGTGATACAGTAGGCGGAACAATCACTTGTGTTATTCAAAATGTCCCCATTGGACTTGGCGAACCCGTTTTTGATAAATTACATGCCGAACTAGGCAAAGCAATGCTGTCGATCAATGCTGTAAAAGGCTTTGAATTTGGAAGTGGATTCTGTGGTGCAAAAATGAAAGGAAGCGAACATAACGATTTATTTAATCTTGACGGAACAACTCAAACAAACCTTTCGGGAGGAATTCAAGGAGGAATAAGTAATGGTATGGATATCTATTTTCGAGTAGCTTTTAAACCAGTAGCTACCATTATGCAAAAACAAAACACCATTAACAAAGATGGTAATCAAGTGGAAATGACCGGAAAAGGCAGACACGATCCTTGTGTAGTACCGAGAGCTGTACCTATCGTAGAAGCAATGGCAGCCATCGTTCTAGCAGATTTTTATTTATTGAACAAAACCTATCAATAATTTTTTTTACAAATCAACAATAATAGTATAATCAATTAACCAATGGAAGTAATCCAAACCCCAAAAAAAGCTTTTTTTAAAGGACTCACGGGTCAAATTTTAATAGCCATGATTCTTGGTGCTATCTTAGGAATTTTTATTCATAATTCTTGGGATATGGATAATGCACAGGAATTTAGCAACAAAATAAAAGTTCTTGCCACAATTTTTATTCGCTTGGTACAAATGATTATTTCACCTTTGGTATTTACGACTCTTGTTGTAGGGATAGCTAAATTAGGTGATATCAAAGCTGTTGGTAGAATCGGAGGCAAAGCTTTGGCTTGGTTTTTTACCGCCTCATTTATTTCTTTGCTAATTGGAATGTTTTATGTTAACATTTTAAGTCCAGGAGTGGGGCTAAATTTATCCAATGTTGATACAAGCGCTGTTAGCGAGGTTACCGGAAAAACACAAAGTCTTTCTTTCAATAATTTTATTGAACATATTGTACCCAAGAGTATTATTGAAGCAATGGCTACCAATGAAATTTTGCAAATTGTAGTTTTTTCCATTTTTTTCGGATTAGCGGCAGCTTCCATTGGAAGTCATGCAAAACCTGTGGTAGATTTCATGGATAGATTATCGCATATCATTCTAAAAATGGTCAATTTTGTTATGAAGTTTGCGCCAATTGGAGTTTTTGGTGCCATTGCAGGAGTATTTGCTGTCAGAGATTTTAGCGAGCTGGCCATCACTTATTTCAAATTCTTTGGATCATTTTTGATCGGTATTAGTACTCTTTGGTTGGTTTTAATTGCAATTGGATATCTATTTTTAGGAAAGAAAATGGCTTCACTTTTAAAGCATATAGTTAGTCCACTTATCATAGCTTTTGGTACTACAAGTTCGGAAGCAGTGTTTCCAAAATTGACAGAAGAATTAGAACGATTTGGAGTTAAAGACAAAATTGTATCTTTTATGTTGCCACTTGGATATTCATTTAATCTAGATGGTAGTATGATGTACATGACTTTTGCAGGAATTTTTATAGCGCAAGCTTATGGAATTCACCTAGATTTAGCCACACAATTTACAATGCTTTTTGTTTTAATGTTGACTAGTAAAGGAATTGCCGGTGTCCCAAGGGCTAGTTTAGTCGTGGTGGCAGCTACTTGTGGAATGTTCGATATACCCGTAGAAGGAATTGCTTTAATTTTACCAATTGACCATTTTTGTGATATGTTTAGGAGTGCAACTAATGTATTAGGTAATGCTCTAGCAACATCGGTAGTGGGAAAATGGGAAAAAGAATAATCTGTATTACCTACGAATTCAAAAGCCTGTGGTGTAAAACTACAGGCTTTTTTATTGTAAGTAAATATGTGATTATCATATGGTTATTTTTTTTGAAAATATTTCAACAAACTAGTTAATTTTTTCATAAAATAGTCTTATTTTAGACCATTGTTCCCAACATATTAATCCAAATTATTTATTAAAAGATGCTTCGAAATCGAATTGTTTTAGCTTTTTTTCTCGTGATATTTAGTCTTTGTAATCTGATAGCTAGCAATAAAGCAGCTGCACAAAAGGCACTAATAAATCAATCCAAAGAAGCTAATTCTTATTTTCGAGATAACAATTTTGAAAAGTCATTGCTGTTAGCTAGAGAAGTTTTGAAAAAAGCACTACAAACCAAAAATAATGAGTTAGTAGCTGCAAGTTATAATCTAATTGGCTGCAATTACAATGAATTTTCTGAATTTGATAAAGCCATTGAATATTTTAATAAATCATTACATTACGCCAAAATAGTGGCTAATGATACACTTCAATTTAAAGCCTTCAACAATCTAGGAAATGTATATTGTTTTAGTAAAAAGAACTACAATAAAGGCATTCCATTCTTTAAAAAAGCTATTTTTTACTGTAAAAAAATAAATAATAAGAATTACCAATTGTTTGTAAGCATCAATATGGCGTGGGCCTATTTTGAAAATTCTGATTTTGAACACGGATTACCCTTTCTGAAATATGCCAATGCTAATTTTGTAGAAAATGGAAATGAATCTATTTGTACCGTATTCGAAATGATCAATGGTATGTACTTTAATCATCTAGGAAACTTCAAAAAAGCGTCAGAGCATTTGCAAAAATCGATTAAACATGGCTATATTCATAATGATTTAGACGATGTTTCCGATGCTCATAATGAATATTCAAAATTACTATTTAAGTATGGTCATTATAAGGAAGCTTATATCCATCTAAAAAAATATGATGATTTAATCAATTCTATTTATGAAGAAAACAAAATAATAAAGGCTTCGGTAGCAGGATTAAACGTTGAATTAGATGAATACAAGAGAGAATTAACCAAGTTTGAATTAATTAAAGAAGCTCAAAAACAAAATTTGATCAAGTCGAAGATTATAGTGGTGCTTTTTATCATTGTGTTTTGTATTTTATTGATCCTCATTTATACTTTAGTGAGAAACAACAGTTACAAAAGAAAAATAAATACAGAATTAACTATTGCGAATAATGATTTACTAATTGCGAAAGAAAAAGCAGAGGTGGCTTCTCAAATGAAATCACAATTTGTATCTACAATTAGCCATGAATTAAGAACACCTTTGTATGGCGTTATCGGTATCACCAATATGCTGGTAGATGAATATAAGTATTTAGCCAAAAGCCCGCACCTGACTTCTTTAAAATTTTCGGCACGTTATTTACTTTCTCTAATTAATGACATTTTACAAATCAATAAAATTGAAGAAAATCGAATTGTTTTAGAACATATGACTTTTAATATTTCCGATGAAATAGAGTTAATCATTCAATCTTTGTCTTTTTTAGCCCAAAACAATAGAAATAGAGTAGAGATAGATATACATTCTAATCTTCCAGAATATGTTATTGGAGACAAATTAAGATTTTCTCAAATTATCATGAATATCGTTAGTAATGCACTAAAATTTACAAAGAACGGTAATGTAAAAATAAGTGCAGTTGTAGAGAAAAAAGAAGGTAATATTTGTTATATTCAATTTAAAATCTCAGATACCGGTGTTGGAATCGATGTAAAAGATCAATTAAAGATATTTGACAAATTTGTACAAGTGGGCCGAAATGATACGGATTATCAAGGTACGGGTTTAGGCTTGTCAATAGTAAAAAGATTATTAGAATTATTCAATAGCGAGGTGCATTTAGAAAGTGTAATTGGACAAGGCACCACTTTTACATTTACTATTCCTTTTGAAAGTGATCTTCAAAAAACCAATGCAATCATCAATAATATAAATGTTGACTTAAGTACAAGTCATATTTTTAAAGTGTTGATAGTTGAAGATAATAAAATCAACCAAATGGTTACTCGAAAATTGATGGAAAAAAATCACTTTAAGTGCCACGTGGTAGAGGATGGATTTCAAGCGCTTTCGGTACTCGAAAAAGAAACCTTCGACATCATATTAATGGACATCAACATGCCTTTGATGAATGGATTTGAAACCACCCGATTAATTAGAAGTCAACAAATTGAAACACCCATAGTTGCCTTAACTGCTTTTGATAAAGAAGAAATAGCAGAAGAGGCCCTTGCTGCTGGACTTGATGATATCATTATTAAGCCATTTGATCAGTCAAAACTATTCAAAGTAATACATTCCTTAGTTTCAAATTCGCAAAGCGTTAGTTAATACCAACGCTTTTTGTTTTGTTTTGAATTTACCGATTTTCTTGATTTATGAGCCCCGCCACTTCTATTTGAATTCTTTGGTTTTTCATTTGTAGCTTCAGGATTCCCCGATTGCCAAGGGTAAGGATGATCTGAAATGGTTTTAACGTCTACTTTTATTAATTTCTGAATATCTTTCCAATACGGGTGTTCGTCTTTGCCACAAAATGAAATAGCAAGTCCGCCATTTCCAGCCCTGCCAGTTCTTCCGATTCGGTGCACATACGTTTCAGGGATGTTAGGAAGATCAAAATTTACAACGAAGGGAAGCTGATCAATATCAATACCTCTAGCTGCAATATCTGTAGCCACTAGTACACCAATTTCCTTATTTTTAAATGCATCTAAAACGCGTTGTCTTGCATTTTGAGATTTATCACCATGTATTGCTTCCGCAGCGATACCTCTCTTTTTTAATGCTTTTACCACATTATCGGCACCATGTTTTGTCCTTGAAAAAACCAGCACATCTGTAAGATTTTTATCTTGTATTAAATGATACAAAAGATTGCGTTTTTCTGCTTTTTCAACAAAATACAAATGTTGTTCAACCTTTTCAGCAGTTGAAGAAACTGGAGATACCGTAACAGTTTCAGGATTATTTAAGAACATTTCAGCCAATTCTCTAATAGCCAAAGGCATTGTGGCTGAAAACAATAGTGTTTGCCTGTTTTTTGGAGTAAGTTTTACAATTTTTTTGACATCATTTACGAATCCCATATCCAACATTTGATCTGCTTCGTCTAAAACCAAAGTATGAAGATGATCAAAACTAATAAAACCCTGTTTATGAAGATCTAATAATCTGCCAGGGGTAGCAATTAATATATCCACGCCTTGTCTTAAAATATCTACTTGAGGATTTTGAGATACCCCACCAAAAATGGTTAGTTGTGTTAAATTGGTATATTGAGCATAAGCATCAAAATTTTGACCAATTTGAACAGCTAATTCTCTTGTAGGGGTGATGATCAAAGCTCTTATTTCCTTTTTTTTCTTTGATGAACCTACAATTCGATGTAATTGGTGAATAATAGGAATCGCAAAAGCGGCTGTCTTTCCGGTTCCTGTTTGTGCACATCCAACGAGATCTTTTCCGGATAAAATAAGAGGAATAGATTGTTGCTGAATAGGAGTAGGACTAGTGTAACCCTGCTCGATAACTGCTTTTTGTATACTTTTGGAAAGGGATAAATCTTCGAATAACATAGTTTTTGTTTTAATATTCTTTAAAATTCTCAAAGAATAGGGCTGCAAAGATAGTGTTATTATTTATAAGCTAAATTTTAACTAGGAATCTAAATACAATTTTAACGGATTAAAAGTGATTTAAAGAAAGTTTTGGTTATGTGCTTTTATAAAATCAGTGACCAAGTAACCAATTAATTTTCCAATCAAGTGATTATTTTGAGTGTGATCTAAATCAGGAGCACCTTCGCAAATATGAAGATAAGTTGCGTTTTTTTGATTAGCAAAAAAAGAAATAAACATGCGTAATTCTTCTATTGAAAAACCACTTAATGTCATGGCGCTACTAGGAATATTCGGAATAGCGTCTAAATCAATTTCAATACCAAAAGAATCATTTTTTATAAATTCAAGTGCTTCAATCATTTCGTGACTGAATTTCTTTTCTTTACGTACATTGATACTATCATAGGTATTATATCGAACTCGATCTTCTAATTTTTTAATAATATCTAGAACACTTTTAGAAGTATAATTTTCATGTAATCCAAAAATGAAGTATTTTTTCAAAAACCCTTCTTCAAATGCATAAGAAAAACCATTACCGCTATGTCTTCCTTCTAAAATTCTAAAATCTGAATGTGCATCAAAATTAATGGCATTTATCGCTTTTCCTTTAGCCAATGCAGTACCTTTAATATTGCCGTAGGCATTATTATGTCCTCCGCCAATAATGATTGGAATTTTACCGGCTTGAATGATTTTGCAAACAATATAAGAAACTTCTTTGTCAATTTTTTTTACCAATTGACTTAATTTGGAACGGTCGTCAGCGTTATTAAAATCTAAGCTTTTAACTTCATTCATTTCATCTCTTACATCAATTTTTCCCAAAATCAGAAGTTGACTACCTTTACAAAAACGATTGTGTTGAATATTTGCAATTCCTTTTATGGCACAATCCCAAGCAGAGGCTGCGCCCGGTCTTCCATAATTTGCACGAATACCAATATCTTCAGGAATTCCAAAAAGGACATATCTAGCATCTGAACTCACAATAAAAGACTCTAGATCAGTGTCTTTTGGTACCGTGATCATTTTTTCGCCAAACTTGATTTCTCCGCTTCTATGATTGGTAATTTTAGCCAGATCACTTGAGGTGAATTGGATTAATTTTTCCATTTTTTTTATTTCAAAAATACTATAAATATGTTAACAGTCGTTATACCCTTAAAAGAATTACTTAAATTTGCTAAAAAAATTAATCTACATGGAAAAAGAACAAAACAATTCAAGTTTAAAAGCTATCATAGCTGTATTAGCCGTATTATTGGTAGGAAGTTTGGTGTATATATTTAAATTATCTTCTGATAAAGAGGTAGTAAAAACCGAACTAACTACAACTTTAAGTGAAAAAGAATCTGTAATGAAAGATCTTCAAACCTTGAAGACTACTTATGATGCAGCTATTGCGGAAAACACTTCAATGTCTGAAGAATTAATTCAAGAAAGAGACAAAATTGTAGCTTTAATGGATGAATTGAATCAATCAAAAGGAGATGTTTCTAAATACAAAACTCAGTTATCAGCTTTGCAAAATAAAATGAAAGCATTGATGACTGAAAATGAGGGACTAAAATTAGCTAATGAGAAAGTTACTGCACAAAGAGATAGTACAGTAGTGGTATTAGGAGAGTCTAAAAAATTCAACGAAGTATTAGTAGGTCAAAATGAAGATTTATCTAAAACTGTTGAAAAAGGATCTAAACTTACTGTTTTAAATACAAAAACAGCTGCTTACAAATTAAGAAGTTCTGGAAAACAAATTGAAACAGAAAAAGCTAGTAGAGCTGATATTTTAAAAATTAGTTTTACGATTGCAGAAAATCAAATTGCAAAATCAGGTGACAAAACTTATTATGTACAAGTTATTGATAGCAAAAACAATGTACTAGGTGAAAAACAAACGGAAACCTTTGGTGAAAAAAGTTTGACTTACAGCTTTGCTACAACAGTAACATATCAAAATAAAACTGTGGATGTTTCAGAAGATCTTCCTGGAAAAAAATTCGAGAAAGGAACTTATTTCATCAATATTTTTGATAAATCAGAATTAGTTTCTAAAACAAGTTTTACTTTGAAATAATCAAAAATCGGTAGTCTATTATTAAAAAGAGGAAATTAAGTTTCCTCTTTTTTTATTCATATACTTTTCCCTCAATTAAAACAAAATCTATTAAGTTACTACCAAAAGCATAAGGAAGTTGATAAAAAGAAGAAATTTCTTTGGTAACAATTAAATTAGCTTTTTTTCCTATTGTAATGCTTCCGTGAGTTTTTGCAATTCCCATAGCATAAGCGCCATTTATTGTAGCTGCATTGATAGCTTCCTCGGGTGTCATTTTCATTTTGATACAGGCAGTTGCCACTACAAAATTCATATTGCCTGAAGGTGTAGAGCCAGGGTTGTAGTCTGTTGCTAAAGCTAGTGGAAGTCCTTCAGCCATCATAGCGCGAGCAGGGGTGTATGGGATACTCAAAAAATAAGAACAAGAGGGCAGTGCAACAGGCATTGTGACAGCATCTTTTAAAGCTAAAATATCTTCGTGAGTCATTACTTCTAGATGATCTACCGAAAGCGCATTATTTTGAACTCCAATTTGAATACCACCAATAGAGTTAAATTGGTTCACATGTATTTTAGACCTCAGTCCGTAGTGTGCACCTGCCTTAATTATTTCTTCGGTTTGGGCTACTGTAAAGTAACCACTTTCACAAAAAACATCAATAAAATCAGCTAAATTTTCTTTCGCAATTTTTGGGAGCATTTCATTAATAATGAGATCAATGTAGGCTTGTTTTTTTTCTTGGTATAAAGTAGGGAAGGCATGGGCTCCTAAAAAAGTTGATTGAATCGCAATGGGAAAATTTTGTGCTAATTTCTTGATTACGCGCAGCATTTTTAATTCTCCTTCTACAGTCAATCCGTATCCTGATTTTATTTCAATAGCTCCTGTTCCTAATTGCATCACTTCTTTTAGTCGAGAAGCGGATTGTAGATATAAATCTTCTTCGCTAGTTTCGTTTAACTTTTGAGCAGAATTTAAAATACCTCCACCACGATTTGCTATTTCTTCATAAGTCAATCCATTAATTCGGTCCACAAATTCTTGCTCACGGTTTCCAGCATAAACAATATGTGTATGACTATCACACCAAGTTGGGAGTACAATTTTTCCGTTAGCATCAATAGTGGTATCAGCTGTAATGACTGGTAAATCATCCATAGTGCCAAAATCAGAAATTAAGTCATCTTTAATCACTAAAAATGCATTTTTAATACTGGGTAAAATCGCCATTGCAGCGCCAGAAACTTTTACAATGTCATTATTTCGGACTTGCAAAAGTTCTTTTATATTGATAAGTAATGTAGTCATTTTAGGGAAGTGTGTCAAAAACAAATTTCACAAATAGAAATGAATGGCTTCATAACAACTGTGAAATTTGATGATCATTTTTATATTTTTTTATTCTGAAACTTTAATCTCGAACATTTTATCCCAGTTTTTTCCAGTTACAAAAAAAGTTTTCGTTTTGGGATTATAAGCTATACCGTTTAAAACATCAGTGTCTATTTGTGGTGTAATTTTATTTTTTAAATCGACTAAATTTAAAATTGCTTCAACAGCTCCGTTTTTAGGATTAATCACTGCAATCGCATCTTTTTGATACACATTTCCATAAATTTTCCCATTTACCCACTCTAATTCATTAACAGCTTTAATTTTTGTGTTTAAAGAATAGACAAAAATACTTCCAATAGATTGAAAAGAGTTTGGATTTACCATATGAATATTTTCAGTACCATCCGTCATGTATAAATTTGTTCCATCCGAAGTTAACCCCCAACCCTCCATGTCTTTAAAATAAGAAAATGTTTTTTCCTTCTTAAAAGTATCTGTATTATAAATGTAGGCTTCGTTATTTTTATAGGTAAGCTGGTAAATTTTGTTATTAAGAATGGTTATCCCTTCTCCAAAAATATGCTCAGGAAATTCAATTTTTGTATATACTTTTCCTGTTCTATAATCCGTTTTCCTCAAACTAGAGATTCCTCTTTTTCCACTTGGTCCAGACCCGTTTCCTGTTCCTTCAAAAAGAGTGTCTCTATAGAATTCAAGTCCTTGAGTGTAAGCTGTTGTGTCATGCGGATAAGTATTGATAATGGTGTATTTCAATAATTTAGGTTGAATGTTAGAAACTAATTCCACTCTAGCAGTTGCTTCTGAATTTTCACCTTCAAAATAAACCAATGCTTTTATGTTTTGATATCCTAGTTTTTGTTCTTTGAAAGAAAAGTCGAAAGTTGTATTTCCTTTGATGCTTGAAATTTTAACCTCGTTAATATAGTAAACGATACTGTCTATCGTTTTTGCTTTTGGATTCAAGATTCCGATTTTTAGAACATCATTTGATGTGTAAAAGGGTTTAAAAGAAGAATTATCAATGGTAAAAAGAGAATTTTTACCTTTTTTAGTATCTCCACAGTTAGTTAAAATAATTCCTAATAAAATGAACGCTAGGAAGTTGAGTTTTTTCATGATTAAAAATTTAGCTTAAGCTAATATACAACGATAATTTTAAGCGCCAAAGCTCTTGCAAAAATATAAAAAGGTTGTATATTTGCACCGGCAAGTCCTACACGACCAGCTCCTGCAGACTCCCCCAGGGTGGGAACGCAGCAAGGGTAAGCGGTTGAGCGGTGCGATGTAGGTCGCTTGCCTTTTTTTTTATAAAATTTAAAAAACAGTATCTTCCCTCGGGAGGATTTTTTTATTTTAGGACGAATCTAAAGCATAAATACGGTAGATTTGATTCAAAATTTTAAAACAATAGTTTAGTTATGAATAGAGTAGTTTTAATAACAGGAGGTTCTTCAGGGATTGGTAAATCGATTGGAGAATTTTTGCATCATAAAGGTTTTGTAGTGTATGGCACCAGCAGAAATCCAGAGAGAATCACTAATTCGATTTTTCCATTACTTGCTTTAGATGTTAGAGACACTACCTCTATTAAGACTGCGATTACCGAAATCATTACTATAACAGGTAGGCTAGATGTGGTTATTAACAATGCGGGCGTAGGAATAACTGGGCCACTTGAAGAAATTCCAACAGAAGAAATCAAAAATAATTTTGAAACCAACTTATTTGGACCAATCCAAGTAATGAAAGCAGCTTTGCCTCAAATGCGTGCTCAAAAATCGGGTTTGATCATTAATATAACTTCTATTGCGGGTTATATGGGATTACCTTATCGAAGTGTATATTCGGCTTCAAAAGGAGCTTTAGAACTTATTACTGAAGCTTTGAGAATGGAAGTAAAGAGTTTTGGGATAACCATAACCAATGTTGCTCCAGGTGATTTTGCAACCAATATAGCCGCAGGAAGATATCATGCTCCTGTTATTCAAGGCTCAGATTATGAGGTAGTTTACAAACGAACACTTCAAGCGATGAATGAACACGTGGATAGCGGCAGTAATCCAAATGAAATGGCCGAAGAAGTGTACCAAATTATTCAAAATCCAAATCCAAAAATTCATTATAAAGTTGGGGTTTTTATGCAAAAGTTTTCAATTGTTTTGAAAAGGATTTTACCGGATAAAGTGTATGAAAAAATGCTAATGAATCATTATAAAATATAATAATTAGAAAAAGAGTATTGATTTTTTTGTCAGTTGTACTTTTGGCACATATAAAATTGGTTGTTAGGTGCTTTATTCGCAATTTGTTAATTGGTTTGAATGGTCAAATTAAGATTTCAGAATTTTATTAGGAAGACCTACGAAATGTTCTTGAGAAAATTAGAGATGAGTTAAAAGAATTAAATAAAAACAATTCTGTTACATAATTATAAATTGTAGTTTTGCAAAAAATTGCGTGAGGGATAGAAGCAAACTACCGAAGTAGTGCGTATAGCCCGACCGCATTTACAAAAGGCGCCCATAACCGGTAGCCTTGAAGCGCCTTTTGTAAATGTGGTCACGCCCCAAAAAGAACACAATTAAATATAAATAGGATATGAAATTTTTTATTGACACCGCTAACTTAGCACAAATTAAAGAAGCACAAGCATTAGGTGTTTTAGATGGAGTAACGACGAATCCATCTTTAATGGCTAAAGAAGGAATCACGGGAAAAAATAACATTTTGAAGCATTATGTGGATATCTGCAACTTAGTAGAAGGTGATGTAAGTGCTGAAGTGAATGCTTTGGATTATGACGGAATGATCAAAGAAGGAGAAGAATTAGCCGATTTGCATGAGCAAATTGTAGTAAAATTACCAATGACTAAAGAAGGAGTTATGGCTGCAAAGTATTTTTCTGATAAAGGAATTAAAACTAATGTAACGTTAGTGTTTTCAGTAGGACAAGCGATTTTGGCAGCTAAAGCAGGAGCTACTTATGTTTCTCCATTTGTAGGTCGTTTAGATGATGTTTCTACAGATGGTTTGAATTTGATTGAAGAAATCAGATTGGTATATGATAACTACGGGTACGAAACTCAAATTTTAGCTGCTTCAGTTCGTCATACGATGCATATCGTGAATTGCGCAAAAATTGGGGCAGATGTAATGACAGGACCACTTTCGGCGATTTACGGTTTATTGAAACACCCATTAACGGATATTGGATTGGCTCAATTTGTAGCTGATTTTGAAAAAGGAAACAAATAACTTTTGCGTTTAGCAAAGTTTTTTAAGTTTTAAAACGCTTGAATCCCTTGATAATTTCGATTATTGAGGGATTTTTTTTGAAAGTTAATTGAAATATGAATTTACTGTTTTTAAAAATTTGTCATCTTGAATAAATAGTGTACTTTTGCACACCTTTTGGTGAATAAGAGTTTCCTTTAGGTATCAACTATTTATGTAAAACAACTTCTGTTTTTTCTCTCGCTTTAAGAAACTCAAGGAAAACAGAATACAAATTTTTTATCAGCATGTCTGAACAATTAAAATCACAAGAAGAGTTTTTAGCAAATTTTAACTGGCATAACTTCGAAGAAGGTATCGATGCAGTAGATGAGAAAAACTTATTGGAATTCGAAGAACTAGTATCAAAAACTTTTATCGCTACAGATCAAGAAGAAGTTGTAGAAGGAGTAGTTGTAAGAATCACAGATAGAGACGTTATCGTTGATATCAACGCAAAATCGGAAGGTGTTATTTCATTAAACGAATTCCGTTACAACCCAGCTTTAAAAGTAGGTGACAAAGTAGAAGTATTAATTGATATCCGTGAGGACAAAACTGGTCAATTGGTATTATCTCACAGAAAAGCACGTACTATCAAATCTTGGGATAGAGTTATTTCTGCTAACGAAACAGGTGAAATCGTTAATGGTTTTGTAAAATGCAGAACTAAAGGTGGTATGATCGTTGACGTTTTCGGAATTGAAGCTTTCTTACCAGGATCTCAAATTGACGTTAAGCCAATTAGAGACTACGATGTATATGTAAACAAAATGATGGAATTCAAAGTGGTAAAAATTAACCACGAATTCAAAAACGTTGTAGTATCTCACAAAGCGCTTATCGAAGCAGATATTGAAGTACAGAAAAAAGAAATCATCGGTCAATTACAAAAAGGACAAGTATTAGAAGGTGTTGTTAAAAACATTACTTCTTATGGTGTGTTTATTGACTTAGGTGGTGTTGACGGATTAATTCACATTACTGACCTTTCTTGGAGTAGAATCAACCACCCAAGTGAAGTGCTAGAATTAGACCAAAAATTAAACGTTGTAATCCTTGATTTCGATGATGAGAAAACAAGAATTCAATTAGGATTGAAACAATTAAACGCTCACCCATGGGATGCTTTAGATGCTAACTTAACTGTTGGTGACAAAGTGAAAGGTAAAGTTGTAGTTATCGCTGACTATGGTGCTTTCATTGAAGTAGCTGAAGGTGTTGAAGGGTTGATCCACGTTTCTGAAATGTCATGGTCTACTCACTTACGTTCTGCTCAAGATTTCGTAAAAGTAGGTGATATCGTTGAAGGAGTTATCTTAACTTTGGATAGAGATGACCGTAAAATGTCATTGGGTATCAAACAATTGTCTCAAGATCCTTGGACTGATATTACTTCTAAATACCCAGTAGGTTCTAAACATTCAGGTATCGTTAGAAACTTTACAAACTTTGGTATTTTCGTAGAATTAGAAGAAGGAATTGATGGATTAATCTACATTTCTGACCTTTCTTGGACTAAGAAAATCAAACACCCATCTGAATTTGTAAATGTTGGTGAAAAATTAGACGTAGTTGTATTAGAATTAGATGTTGATGGACGTAAATTATCTTTAGGTCACAAACAAACTACTGCTAATCCTTGGGATCAATACGAAGATTCATTCGCTGTAGGAACTATCCACAATGGTGAAATTTCTGAAATCGTTGACAAAGGAGCTACTGTAGAATTTGGAGATGATATCGTTGCTTTCATTCCTACGCGTCACCTTGAAAAAGAAGACGGAAAGAAATTGAAAAAAGGCGAATCTGCAGATTTCAAAGTAATTGAATTCAACAAAGAATTCAAAAGAGTAGTGGCTTCTCACACAGCTATCTTCCGTGAAGAAGAAGAGAAAAATGTGAAAGCTGCCACTGAAAATACTTCATCTGCTTCTACTAATGCACCAGCTGCAACTTTAGGAGATAACAATGATGTATTAGCTGCATTGAAAGCTAAAATGGAAAAATCAGAGAAAAAATAATTTCTAGATTTTTTGAATATAGAAAACCTCACAGCAATGTGAGGTTTTTTTATGTCTATTTAAATTTTTCATTTGTATCAATAAGACCATTGCCTTATTTTTGAAAAAAAAAGCCAAGATGAAACCATTAAGAGAAAAACTACTGCTTCAAGATGCCTCCATTCATAAAGTGCAATATGACAAAGAATGGTTTTTTAAATTGGATGACATGGCTTTTCATTTAAAAGAAGATTTATCCGAGGTCGAATTCGTTTATCTTCCCATCAAGATAGAAGGTGAAGAAGAAATTGTGAAATGTAGTAGTTTTGAAGATATTTTACGAGGTAGAAAAGAATTATAATAAAAAAAAGGAGATTTCTGAAATCTCCTTTTTTGTTAACGGTTATTTAGCTTCGCTTTTTCTTTAATAATTTCGCTAATCTTTCTGTTTTCGATTTTACTTTCAAGCCAAGAGATGATATCAAGATATAGGAAAGCTCTTTTTTCGTAAGTATTTTTGTCTAATTCTACAAAGCGTTCTTTCATTTTAACAAATTCCTTTTTGATATCGCTTGGATAAATAGCGTTTAAATTTTTCATAAATCGTATGATTTCCTTTTGTACTTCATGCATATCATTCATTTTGATCAAAAACTTATACGTATTTTTAATCTGATTTTCAATATAGAAATCTTTCCCTGCTTCGTAATGAGCAATCAAACACAATAGCCTAGAAAAGCACATCAAATCTTCTCGCATAGATAAGTTTTTGTTGTTGATGATTTTTTCTAAATACCAAATACATTCGGTATATTTTTCATTACCAAAATAAATAGAAGCAAATTTATAATAGAATAACATTTCGTGATGCTCATCTAAATGATCGTTATGAATTTTGAGTTTATTCAAAATTTCAGGAATCAAATACTCACTTTCAATAAAACTTCCTTCTAAAATATGATAATTTATTTTATTATTATATAGATACAAAAAGGACAAACAAGCAATATTGTCATTGATTGGAAAACGATTATCTTTAATGGTTTCTTCCAATAATCCTAAGTATTTTTTGAATTTAGTTTGGTATTTGAGCATATACAATGACTCCAATAAATAATTGTTTCCTTTTAAGAAAAATACGGGATTCAAATAAATCATGTTCGGATTATCATAAAACAAGGTTACCCACTTAAAGGAGTATTTGAAACTCGCTAAAAAATCTTGAACTAAGAAACTGCGCCACAAATTGGCATTATAAAACCAATATTTTTCTCTAAATCCAAATTTACTTTCGTCTAATTTAGAGATATGCTTGATAAAATAGTCATCGATATATTTGTACTCAGCATCGTTTTTAACATACCCAGTTTTGAGCATGGTTCCATATAATTGCAAGGAAAGATTCGATAATTTACTCGAAATGGTGTTTCTGTAATTCAAATCTTTGGCTTGAACTACAAGTTCATCAGCTCTGCCTTGAATACTGCGTGTAATGTATTGTGATTCTATTAATTTTTCAAACTCAACAATTTCAAACGCCATGTATTTTTCGTCATTTTCTAATGCCAAAGCTTTGGTTTTGTCTAAAATTTTTAGACTTTGTTTGTAAAGTCCTTTATTATATAAAATTGTCGCAAAATCGATTTGTTCTCTTAATTGATATCGAATATTTTGACTAGGGATATTCAAGCGAATACTTACCAAAATTTGTTTGTAGAGATAGGATTTTAAATTGGATAATTGGACTTTTTTAATTAATCCATTTTTCAAAATCATTTTTTCATCATACACTTCTGATTTGTCCAAAATGTTGAATAGTTCAATAAATTTTGTATTCGAACTCGTTTCCAAACGACTAGCAAATATCTTAAATTGACGTTTTTCGGACTTTGAAAGGGACTTAATTAATACAAATAAAAAATCTTTTTGATGGTTAGCCATTGTAAAATAGTGTATCTTAAAATATTAAAAATCAATACATTACAAGTAATTAGTTGATTTTATAAAGAGTATATTTGAATATATTGGTTTTTATACTTGTGTTTCGAAATCTATTTTTGTTTAGAGATGTGAAATTACATTAAATAAATCAAAATGAATAGAGAGAAAGTTCAAATTTTTGACACCACATTACGTGATGGAGAGCAAGTTCCTGGATGCAAACTAGATACGAAACAAAAGCTCGTTATTGCCAGTCGTTTAGATGAAATGGGAGTTGATATAATAGAAGCAGGCTTTCCGGTTTCTAGTCCCGGTGATTTTTTATCTGTTTCAGAAATTTCTAAAATTGTAAAAAATGCTGCAGTTTGTGGCTTAACCAGAGCTGTTAAAAATGATATAGATGTCGCTGCACAAGCTTTAAAATATGCGAAGAAACCAAGAATTCATACGGGTATTGGAACGTCAGATTCGCATGTTATTCATAAATTGAATACGACAAGGGAAGATGTTATTGAAAGAGCGAAAGCGGCTGTTGCTCATGCAAAATCGTATGTAGAAGATGTAGAGTTTTATGCAGAAGACGCTGGTCGAACAGATAATGAATTTTTGGCTCGAGTCTGTGAAGAAGTCATCAAATCAGGAGCCACCGTTCTAAATATTCCTGATACTACAGGATATTGCTTACCAGAAGAATATGGGGCAAAAATAAAATATTTGAGAGAGAATGTTAAAGGGATTGAGAAGGTAACCCTTTCTTGTCATTGTCACAATGATTTAGGAATGGCTACCGCTAATTCAATTGCAGGGGCTATTAACGGTGCGAGACAAATAGAATGTACTATTAATGGTATTGGAGAAAGAGCTGGTAATACAGCACTTGAAGAAGTGGTTATGATCTTCAAGCAACATCCTTACCTAAACTTGGATACGAATATCAATACGCGCCAATTGAATGAAATGAGTCGATTAGTATCCGAAAGTATGGGGATGATGGTACAACCTAACAAAGCTATAGTTGGAGCGAATGCTTTTGCTCATAGCTCAGGAATTCACCAAGATGGTGTCATTAAAAATAGAGCTACTTACGAAATTATGGATCCTTTAGATGTTGGAGTCAACGAATCTTCCATCATTCTTACTGCTAGAAGTGGGCGTGCAGCTTTAGCTTATCGTGCTAAAAAAGTAGGTTATGAATTGACAAAAGTGCAATTGGATTTGGTCTATCAAGAATTTTTAAAATTTGCAGATATTAAAAAAGAAGTTCTAGATACAGATATTCATCAAATCATAGCCATTTGTAAAATCAATAGTCAATCGGCTTAGTTTTATAAATATTAAAAACAAAACTTTATGAATTTAAAAATAGCGGTACTCTCAGGCGATGGAATAGGACCAGAGGTAACCTTGCAGGCTAAAAAAGCGTTACATGCAATTGGTGTGGTTTTTAACCATGAATTTGTTTTTGAAGATGCTTACATTGGTGCCATTGCCATTGAGAAAACAGGAAAACCATTGCCTGATCAAACTTTAAATTTATGTAGAAATACGGATTGTATTTTGTTTGGTGCCATTGGTGATCCTATCTATGACAACAATCCTAATGCTAAAATAAGACCCGAACAAGGTTTGTTAAAACTCAGACAAGAGCTTGGTTTGTTTGCTAATATTCGCCCTATCAAAGCCTATCCGATTTTGATGAATTCTTCCCCCATTAAGAAAGAAGTTTTGGAAGGAACTGATTTTATAGTGTATCGTGAATTGAATGGTGGAATGTATTTTGGTCAAAAAACAACCAATGAAGCCGCAACCTACGCCTCTGATTTATGCGAATACCATGAAACAGAAATTGAGAAAATTACTCATTTAGCTTTTCAAGCGGCTCAAACTAGAAAAAAGAAAGTCACTTTAGTAGACAAAGCAAACGTTTTAGAAACATCTCGTTTATGGCGAAGAGTAGTTTCTAAAGTGGCTCAAGAATATTCAGATGTAGCATTACATTTCCTTTATGTTGATAATGCTGCAATGCAAATTATTTTAAATCCAAGACAATTTGATGTTTTGTTAACCGATAACTTATTTGGAGATATACTATCAGATGAAGCTAGTGTAATTTCTGGTTCAAAAGGACTTATGGCTTCTGCCTCTATAGGAGAAAAAGTTTCTCTATTTGAACCGATTCACGGGTGCTATACCGAAGCTAAAGATAAAAATAGCGCTAATCCAGTGGCCTCTATTTTGTCCGCAGCCATGCTTTTGGAGCATTTTGGATTAATCGAAGAAGCCAAAAAAATAGTAGCTGCAGTAGAAGCTGCCTTTATTAATCAAGTAGTAACGGTCGATTTAAAGGTGGATTCAAGATTTGGAACTAATGAAGTAGGCGACTTTATTGCCAATCACATTATGGATGCTGAAGATTTGTACTTTAAAAAAGATTTTGTACAAATAGGGCGGTCTACAATTGTTTAAAATAAGTTACAGCATTTAAAATAGAGCAATTTCTTGTTTGTTTTTTTTATTCAAAATATTTAGCTAGTTTTGAATTTCAATCTAACACAATGAACAAGCAAAATATCGTAATTGTCTCTATTATTAATGTCATCGTAATTATTACGTAGGCAAGGGAGATACTATAGATTGATGTAAATCATATTTAATAGAACCTTCCAAATAACTTGGGAGGTTTTTTTATTCTTACAATTAAAATTAAAAACAAAATGGAATTAAATAAATACAGTAAAACAATTACACAAGATGAAACACAACCTGCCGCACAAGCAATGTTGTATGGAATTGGATTAACTGAAGAAGATCTAAATAAAGCACAAGTAGGAATAGTGAGTATGGGATATGATGGCAATACTTGCAACATGCACCTAAATGATTTAGCAAAAGACATCAAAAGTAGTGTTTGGTCTGCTGATTTGGTTGGATTGATTTTTAATACAGTAGGTGTAAGTGATGGCATTTCTAACGGCACAGAAGGAATGCGTTTTTCATTAGTTTCCAGAGATGTGATTGCAGATTCAATTGAAACGGTTATGGGGGCGCAATGGTATGATGGAATGATTGCAGTACCGGGTTGTGATAAGAATATGCCAGGTGCTCTTATTGCTATGGGAAGAGTCAATCGTCCATCGATTATGGTTTATGGAGGAACTATCCATTCTGGAACATGGAAAGGAGAATCATTGAATATTGTTTCTTCTTTTGAAGCATTGGGAAAAAAATTCAATAATACTATTTCAGATGAAGATTTTAAGGGGGTTGTAAAAAATTCCTGCCCAGGACCAGGCGCTTGTGGTGGGATGTATACTGCCAATACCATGTCTTCAGCAATTGAAGCTCTCGGAATGAGCTTACCTTATAGTTCTTCTAATCCTGCTTTAAGTGTTGAAAAAAGAGAAGAATGTAATAATGTCGGAAAAGCGATCAGAGTTTTATTAGAAAAAGATATCAAACCAAGAGATATCATGACGCGCAAGGCTTTTGAAAATGCCATCACTATTGTGGCAGTTTTGGGCGGATCAACAAATGCTGTAATGCACTTAATTGCCATGGCGCATGCCGTAGATATTGAGATTACTTTAGATGATTTTCAAAAAATAAATGACAAAACACCCGTATTAGCTGATTTAAAACCCAGTGGAAAATACATGATGGAAGATTTACATGCTGTTGGCGGAATTCCAGCAGTAATGAAATATTTATTGAAAGAAGGTTATATTCACGGGGATTGTTTAACCGTAACAGGTAAAACAGTCGCTGAAAATTTAGCCGAACTTCCTGATTTGAATGACGGACAGGAAGTAGTTTATGAAATACATAAAGCACTTAAACCAACAGGTAATATACAGGTTTTATACGGAAATCTTGCTGAGGAAGGTTGTATCGCAAAAATTAGTGGAAATGAAGGGGAATATTTTGAAGGAACTGCAGTTGTTTTTGAAAGCGAATTTGAAGTAATTCCGGGATTAAAAGAAGGAAAAATACAACCGGGTAATGTGGTCGTCATTAGGTATTGTGGTCCCAAAGGAGGCCCTGGTATGCCTGAAATGCTGAAACCAACATCGGCCATAATGGGAGCAGGCTTAGGAAAATCAGTTGCCTTAATCACTGATGGTAGATTCTCAGGCGGTTCTCATGGTTTTGTAGTAGGACATATTACCCCTGAGGCTTACGAAGGTGGAACCATTGCTTTAGTGAAAGATGGCGATTTAATTAGTATTGATGCAGTGAATAATACCATTAATTTAAAAATCCCGGAAGAAGAACTTGCAGTCAGAAAAGCCAATTGGGTGCAACCCCCATTAAAAGCCACAAAAGGAGTATTACTTAAATACGCCCGATCCGTTTCTAGTGCATCTACAGGATGTGTAACCGATAAATAAGAAGTTTAAAAAATGAAATTGATTTCATTTCAAAATAAATACCAATGGTAACAAAAAAAATTACAGGAGCAGAAGCAATTATTAGATGCCTTTTAGAAGAAGGAGTAGACATTGTCTATGGATATCCAGGAGGTGCTATAATGCCTGTTTATGATGAATTATATAAATTTCAAGATCAATTACATCATGTATTAGTGCGTCACGAACAGGGAGCCACTCATGCTGCTCAAGGATACGCAAGAGCTACAGGAAAAGTAGGGGTAGCTATAGCGACTTCCGGTCCAGGAGCAACTAATTTGGTCACAGGAATTGCCGATGCACAAATAGATTCTACTCCAATGGTGTGTATTACAGGCCAAGTAGGGAAGCACTTATTAGGTTCTGATGCCTTTCAAGAAACAGATATTATTGGAATTTCAACTCCCGTAACTAAATGGAATTATCAAGTTACCGAAGCGCATGAAATCCCTGAAATTATTGCGAAAGCCTTTTATATCGCTAGATCTGGACGTCCTGGTCCTGTGCTTATTGATATCACTAAAAATGCGCAGTTTGATGAGCTTGATTTTAGTTATTCAAAGTGTAAAGGCGTTCGTAGTTATTTTCCAAAACCAATTTTGGATCTTAATAAAGTACAAGAAGCGGCAACATTAATCAATGCAGCTAAAAAACCTTATATTGTTTTTGGTCAAGGTGTTATTCTTGGTCAAGCGGAAGATTTACTAAAAGCACTTATAGAGAAAACAGGAATTCCTGCTGCTTGGACAATTTTGGGACTTTCGGCTTTGCCAACAGACCATCCTTTAAATGTAGGAATGCTAGGAATGCATGGCAATTATGGCCCTAATGTATTAACCAATGAATGCGATGTATTAATTGCGATTGGGATGCGTTTTGACGATCGTGTCACCGGAAATTTAGCTACTTATGCCAAACAAGCTAAGGTTATTCATTTTGAAATTGATCCAGCGGAAGTAGATAAAAATGTCAAAACAGAAATTGCAGTTTTGGGTGATGTAAAAGAATCATTAGCGGCACTTTTACCTTTGGTAGAAGCTAAATCACACGAAGCTTGGCATAACGAATTCAAAGAAAAATATACCATTGAATTTGAAAAAGTGATACAAGATGAACTCACACCTAAAGAAGGTGGAATTTCTATGGGGGAAACTATCGAAATGATTAATAAACACTCTAAAGGAGATGCAATTATGGTTTCGGATGTAGGACAACATCAAATGTTTACCTGTAGATATTCCAAGTTTAACCAATCCAAAAGCAACATCACTTCTGGTGGATTAGGTACGATGGGGTTTGCTTTACCAGCAGCAATTGGTGCCAAAATGGGACGTCCTGACAGAGAGGTGGTTGCCATTATTGGTGACGGTGGTTTTCAAATGACGATTCAGGAATTAGGCACTATTTTTCAAACAAGAGTTCCTGTCAAAATTGTAGTACTCAACAACGAATTCTTAGGAATGGTAAGACAATGGCAACAATTGTTTTTTGACAAACGCTATGCTTCAACAGAAATGATTAATCCTAATTTTATTGCTATTGCAGAAGGGTATTACATCAAAGCCAAAAAAGTAACCAAAAGAGAAGAATTGGATGCCGCTGTGGCCGAAATGCTGGCTTCTGAAGAGGCTTATTTCCTTGAAGTAATGGTAGAAAAAGAAAACAACGTGTTTCCGATGATTCCTACAGGAGCATCTGTGTCTGATATCCGATTAAGTTAAAAATTATGGAAAATAAAACATTTACAATTTCTGTATATTCAGAAAACAACGTGGGATTATTAAATCGTATTTCGGGTATTTTCTTGAAACGACATATCAATATTTTGAGCTTAAATGTATCCGAATCTGAAATAGAAAATGTTTCCCGATTCGTAATTGTAGTAAATACTACCGAGAAATGGGTACAAAATATAGTAGGTCAAATTGAAAAACAAATAGAAGTTATCAAGGCTTTTTATCACATTGACGAAGAAACTATTTTCTTGGAAAGTGCTATTTTCAAAATCGATTCTAGCTTACTTTTTGATGAAAGACAAATTCAAAATATCATCAAAGAAAGCAATTCAGAAATTGTCACCGTTTCGAGAGATTTCTTTGTGATTTCAAAATCAGGTAAACGAACTGAAATTGAAGATTTGTATGCTAAATTAAAACCTTTTGGAATCATGCAATTTGTACGCTCCGGAAGAATTTCAATTTCAAAATCAAAAATGGAAATTTCAGCCATTTTAGAAAATTTTTAATCAAGAATAGTAATAACATTAATACAAAATCATTTAAATAACACAAAAAATGGCAAATTATTTCAATTCATTACCACTAAGATTACAGTTAGAACAATTGGGCGTATGCGAATTCATGGATCAATCAGAATTCTCAAATGGAGTTACAGCTCTTGCAGGTAAAAAAGTAGTCATCGTTGGTTGTGGAGCTCAAGGTTTAAATCAAGGTTTAAACATGAGAGATTCAGGCTTAGACATTTCCTATGCGTTACGTGCGGAAGCTATTGCGCAAAAAAGAGCTTCTTATACCAATGCGGCTGACAACGGTTTTACAGTAGGTACTTATGAAGAATTAATTCCTTCGGCCGATTTAGTATGCAATTTAACTCCTGACAAACAACATACTGCCGTAGTTTCAGCGATTATGCCTTTGATGAAAGAAGGAGCAACTTTGGCTTATTCTCACGGATTTAACATTGTTGAGGAAGGTATGCAAATCAGAAAAGATATTACCGTAATCATGTGTGCTCCAAAATGCCCAGGCTCTGAAGTTCGTGAAGAATATAAAAGAGGTTTTGGTGTACCAACATTAATTGCGGTTCACCCTGAAAATGATCCAAATGGTGAAGGTTTAGAACAAGCTAAAGCTTATGCAGTTGCCACCGGAGGACATAGAGCTGGAGTATTAAAATCATCATTTGTAGCCGAAGTTAAATCAGATTTAATGGGAGAACAAACCATTTTGTGTGGTATGTTACAAACAGGTTCTATTTTATGTTTTGATAAAATGGTCGAGAATGGAATTGAGCCAGGATATGCTTCTAAATTAATTCAGTACGGATGGGAAACGATTACCGAAGCTTTGAAACATGGCGGAATTACCAATATGATGGATCGATTAAATAACCCTTCAAAAATCGAAGCTTATGAATTAGCAGACGAACTAAAAGACATTATGCGTCCGTTGTTTCAAAAACATATGGATGATATTATTTCAGGTGAGTTTTCTAAAAACATGATGATTGATTGGGCAAATGATGATATCAATTTGTTATCATGGAGAGCAGCTACTGCCGAAACTAATTTTGAAAAAACAGCCCCTACGGAAGCCCCTATCTCGGAACAAGAGTATTTTGATAATGGTATTCTTATGATAGCGATGGTAAAAGCAGGAGTAGAATTAGCTTTTGAAACTATGACAGAATCTGGAATTATTGAAGAATCTGCATACTATGAATCCTTGCACGAATTACCATTAATTGCTAATACTGTTGCTAGAAAAAAATTATATGAAATGAACCGAATCATTTCAGATACTGCTGAATATGGCTGTTATTTGTTTGATCACGCATGCAAACCTTTATTAATTGACTTCATGAAAGCCATTGATACGAATGTGATCGGAAAACCTTTTACAACTTCAAATGGAGTAGATAATGCCGTTTTGATTGCTGTAAATGCAAGCATTCGTCAACATCCAATTGAAGAAGTTGGTGCTTGGTTGCGTGAATCAATGACCGCCATGAAAAAAATTGGATAACAAAATGTAATTACCACACAAGGAGTGTGTGCTGATCCTTTATCTTCTCAATATTCTCCTATTTTTAGCTTGAATTAGTTATAAAATTTTAAAATGGGCCAAGCGATTTGATATCTTCAGATTCACTTAACTTCGTTTTGAAGTTAAGTGAATGTAATTCACAGTAAAGAGTTTACTCTCTTTATGTAAGATTTTATATTAAAAAGAGATGCATTTCAAAAGTGCCTCTCTTTTTTTATTTAACATAAAAAATAAGAATCATTTAATAAATATTATATTTTAGATTGTAAACTTCAAAAAAGGTTTTACTATATTTGAATACCATATAAAATTGAAAAAAAAATGAGTTATTTTAAAATCGAAAATTTAGAACAATATTTTAAACACTATAATAAATCGGTACGTGAGCCAAGAAAATTTTGGGGAAAAATTGCCGAAGAAAATTTTACATGGTATCAATATTGGGATAAAGTTGTCGATTTTAATATGGCCACTGCAGAAGTAAAATGGTTCACCGAGGCAAAAGTAAACATCACCAAAAACTGCATTGATAGACATTTGGCAAAAAGAGGTAGCAAAACAGCTATTATTTTTGAACCTAACAATCCTGAACAAGTAGCACAACATATTACTTACAACGAGCTACATCAAAGTGTTTGCAAAATGGCTAATGTGCTAAGAGAGCAGGGAATAGAAAAAGGAGATAGAGTTTGCATCTATTTACCTATGATTCCCGAATTGGCCATTGCTATTTTGGCTTGCGCAAGAATTGGAGCTATTCATTCGGTGATTTTTGCAGGATTTTCATCTTCGGCAGTCGCCTCCAGAATAAATGATAGTGCATGTAAAATGGTTATTACTGCAGATGGTGGCTTTAGAGGCAATAAAACTATAGATCTAAAAGGGATTATTGATGAAGCCTTACTAACTTGTCCCTCAGTACAAGGGGTCATGGTTGCTAAAAGAACGCACACAGAAATCAGCATGAAACCAGGTCGTGATCAATGGTTACAACCTTTATTAGATCAAGCCTCTGATAACAATGTGGCCGAAATAATGGACGCGGAAGATCCTTTATTCATATTATATACCTCAGGTTCAACAGGAAAACCAAAGGGAATGGTACATACCACTGCAGGCTATATGGTGTACACTTCTTATACCTATAAAAATGTATTCAATCATGATGAAAATGATATCTTTTGGTGTACCGCTGATTTAGGATGGATTACAGGACATTCTTATTCATTATATGGTCCGTTGCTAAATGGTGGAACAACCGTTATTTTTGAAGGTATTCCTTCTTATCCTGATTTTAGCCGTTTTTGGGAAATTATCGAAAAGCATAAAATCACACAATTTTACACTGCCCCAACGGCCATACGTTCTTTAGCCAAAGAAAGTCTTGACTATGTACAGCGATTTCCTTTAAAATCGTTAAAAGTAATTGGCTCTGTAGGTGAACCTATTAATGAAGAGGCGTGGCATTGGTTTAATGACCATGTGGGAGACAAACGTTGTCCAATCGTAGATACTTGGTGGCAAACTGAGACTGGAGGAATAATGATTGCCCCAATTTCTTTTGTAACTCCTACAAAACCGACTTATGCTACGTTACCTTTACCGGGCATACAACCATCGTTAATGGATGAAAAAGGCAATGAAATTGACGGAAATCAAGCCGTAGGAAGTTTATGTATCAAATTTCCTTGGCCTGGTATTGCCAGAACGATTTGGGGTGATCACCAACGTTATATTGATACCTATTTTTCGTCCTTTCCTGGTAAATTTTTTACTGGAGATGGAGCATTACGTGATGAAGTAGGCTATTACAGAATCACAGGGCGCGTGGATGATGTGGTGATTGTTTCTGGACATAATTTAGGAACTGCTCCAATAGAAGATGCCATCAATGAACATCCGGCTGTGGCTGAATCAGCTATTGTAGGTTTTCCTCACGAAATCAAAGGAAATGCCTTATATGGTTATGTTATTTTGAAAGAAACGGGTGAATCAAGAGACAGAGAAAACTTAATCAAAGAAATCAACCAAATCATCACTGATCATATTGGTCCAATTGCAAAATTAGATAAAATTCAGTTTGTAACAGGCTTACCAAAAACACGCTCAGGAAAAATCATGCGACGTATTTTACGTAAGATTGCAGAAGGCGATTTCTCTAATTTCGGAGATACTTCAACACTTCTTAATCCTGAGATTGTTGATGAAATTAAGAACAATAGATTGTAATTAGTACGTTTTAAATCTAAGTTAGATTAAGTGTAAATAGGCATCTTATTATAGGAAGAGAAAAACTTCAATCTACAGAAATACTGGTATTAACAATGTGATTATAAAGATAGCAGAAGATTTGAAACTCATTAATTACAGTTATCAAAATCCGAAATAGGGTAATTATAAACGGGCTTAAAAGGCACAACTTACCTAAAAACATATACCTTGCAGGACACCGATATATAAATTCTATCGAGCGTTACAAACAAGATAATTTAGAAAGTTTACACGAAATGATTACTAGTTTCATTCGATAGAATAAAAAAATGAGACAAAAACAATTACCTTTGGGATATTAAAATCAATACGATTATGGGAGCTTTAGAATTGAGAGATAGTGTTTTAGAATACATAAATATGGCTGATGAACGTCTTTTGAAAGTCGTTAAAGCAGTTATAGAAAGTTATCAGGAGAATGACATTGTGGCTCATACAATTGATGGAGAACCATTGACTAGAAGGACCTACAAAGAAGAGCTTCAAGAAGCAAAAGCAGAAATAAAAAGAGGCGAATATACTTCGCAGGAAGATTTAGAAAAAGAATTGAATAACTGGTAAATGGGTGAATTAAAAAAGGTTTGGACAAATACAGCCAAAACACAGTTAAAAGCGATTTATGAAAATTACAAAGTAAAATCTCTTCAAGGTGCAAAAGCCATAAAAGATGAAATATGGCAAGCAACTAAAGAACTCCATTTTGCAGAACAATACCAAAGGGATGAGATGGAGCCTGAGTTTAGAAGAATCATTGTAAGACACTATAAATTACTTTACATTGAGGAAGAAGGAATTATATTTATTGCTAGAATTTTTGATACTAGACAAAATCCGAATACTCAAAAAGAATAAAATCAAAGGAGCAGAAATGTTCCTTTTTTTATGTTCAAAATCAAGTTCCAGAAGAAGTTTTATGAAATGTATAGCAAAGAAATAAAGCGGCTTCCTTGTCCTCCCACCGCTGGCGCAAGTAGAGATAAGTTCAACGGCTAGTGCGATACCAATCTCATTAAGTTAAGAGTTTTTAGATTTTCGTGGTTTTCAATAAAAACTACTTGTTTTCAGTGGTTTACCAATCTTAAATCAAATAGCGCTAAAAAAAATCAGCAATAAAATGATTGACTTTTCCTTAACTTAATGACATTGAGCGCGATGCATCAGGATCACGCCATTGACAACTCACATCGACTTTATTCAATAGATAATGCATTTTTTTTATATAAAATTGTATAAGCCATTGCATTCGAAAACATTTGATTAAATTTACCCATATGGTAAACACAGAAGTTGTAATAATTGGGGGAGGTTTAGCAGGATTAACTGCCGGAATTCACTTATCACAAAAGGGAATTGCTGTTGTTGTTATCGAAAAAAACGACTATCCCAAACACAAAGTGTGTGGAGAATATATTTCTAATGAAGTCAAGCCTTATCTAGAATCTTTAGGAATTCCAATTCAAAAAGCAGCTCCAACTTCGATTACACAATTAGAATTTTCAACTTTATACGGAGTAAGTTTGCATCAAAAATTACCTTTAGGTGGTTTTGGTATTAGTCGCTACGCACTTGATTTTATGTTGTGCCAAAAAGCGATTGAAAGTGGATGCAACATAATAAAAAACACCGTAGCAACATGTGTTTTTGAAGAGAATCAATTCATCGTGACGACACAAGATCAGGTACAATATAAAGCCAAAATTGTTTTAGGCGCCTTTGGCAAAAGAGCCAATTTAGACCATTATTTGCACAGAACGTTTATAAAAAAAACATCCCCTTGGTTAGCAGTCAAAAATCACTATAAAGGCAATTATCCAGATGATGTGGTAGGTTTGTATCATTTTAAAGGCGGATATTGTGGTGTTTCAAAAGTAGAAAATGATCGGATAAATATATGTTATATTACCAATTATAAAGCGTTCAAACGGTTTAAAAATATAGAAGATTTTCAAAAAGCCGTTCTATTCAAAAATCAAAAATTAAGTCACATTTTAGAAAATTCAATTCCTGTTTTTGACAAATCATTAACGATTAGTCAAATTTCATTTGAAAAAAAAGAACCTGTTTTAACTCACATGTTGATGATAGGCGATACGGCTGGACTCATTCATCCTTTGTGTGGTAACGGAATGGCGATGGCGATTCATAGTGCCAAAATAGCTTCTGAATTGAGTATTGATTTTCTTCAGCATAAAAGAAGTAGAGCAACCTTAGAACAGATCTATACCAAAAATTGGGACACCAATTTCAAAGCACGATTGCGTATGGGGAGAACTTTGAGTGCTATTTTGGAACAACCTATTCTTACTATATTACTGCTGCAAATAACCGTTCTTTTTCCTTTTATTATTAAACAAATCATCAAACGTACTCATGGTACACCCATTTCGTAAATGAATTTTAGAGTCCCCACAAAATACAGAACTACTTCACCTGAAATTATGGATGATTTTTCTCTTGAAGGAGAAGAACTTAGAGAAGCTTTAGACAAAATCGCTTCTATCAATCAACTTTTAGGTGGAAATAAAGTTACGCTCGATGGAGTAGAACAATTACTTCATAATGCCTCTCACAATGAAATAATCACAATTGTAGATATTGGCTGCGGAAATGGCGACATGTTGCGTACCTTAGCTCAATATGCAAAAAAATCGGATTTAGTATTCGAATTAATTGGGATTGATGCTAATGGATTTACAGTGAATCATGCAAAGCAATTGTCTGCTGATTACGAAAATATTTCATTTCGGTGTGAGGATATATTTGAGTCTTCATTTCAAGAAATAAAAGCAGATTTATTTTTGTGTACCTTGACTTTACATCATTTTAAAAACGAGGAAATCGAATATTTACTGCCGTTGTTGTATAGAAATTCACGATTAGGAATAGTTATCAATGATTTGCAACGAAGCGGCTTAGCGTATCGATTATTCCAGCTGTTGTGTTTTGTTTTTCATCTCAATACGATGTCGCGTGAAGACGGATTGATCTCTATTTTAAGAGGTTTTACCAAAGAAGAATTGATTCTTTTTTCAAATCAAATGAATTTTAATAAGTGGTCCATTCGTTGGAGGTGGGCATTTAGATACCAATGGATAATTTCAAAATTATGAGTGTAAAAATTTGTACCGTAGCCAAACAATTGCCTAATTATTCAAAGGCTACCGAAGAAATTATTCCTTTTTTGGATGCTTGGCTCGAAGGTCAAGACGAGCGTTTTATTCGAAAAGTCAAAAAAATATTCGAAGGAGCCGCTGTCGATAAGCGCTATTCTATCATGGATCCAATCGAGGTGTTTACAAAGACTTCTTTAGCAGAACGAAATGCTATTTATGTCCGTGAAGTCATCACATTAGGAGAGAAAGTATTGCAAAAAGCATTGCTCCAAGCCGAATGGAAAGCACCCGATATTGATTTCATAATTACAGTAAGTTGCACAGGAATTATGATTCCATCACTTGACGCTTATTTGATCAATAGCTTGAAATTACGTCAAGATGTGGTTCGCTTGCCTGTAACCGAAATGGGTTGTGCCGCTGGAATTTCGGGTATTATTTACGCAAAAAATTTCCTGAAAGCCAATCCTGGAAAAAGAGCTGCGGTTATTGCAGTCGAAAGTCCAACGGCAACTTTTCAATTGGATGATTTTTCTATGGCTAATATTGTGAGTGCCGCTATTTTTGGAGACGGTGCGGCTTGTGTATTGCTTTCGTCCAATGATTTAGATGAAGGCCCCGAAATCATTGGCGAAGAAATGTATCATTTTTATGATGCAATTGATATGATGGGATTTGAATTGACTAATTCAGGTTTACAAATGGTGCTTGATAGTGCCGTTCCGGAGACTATCGCCAATCATTTTCCAGCAATTATTCATCCATTTTTAGCAAAACACCAATTGTCTATTTCAGATATGGATTATTTGATTTTTCATCCCGGCGGAAAAAAAATCATTCAAACAGTGGAAACGCTTTTCGAAGGTTTAGGCAAAGATATTGAAGAAACCAAAGCAGTTTTGCGTTTATACGGAAACATGTCAAGCGCAACAGTACTTTATGTTTTGGAAGCAATTATGAATAAAAAACCATCCAAAGGAACGAAAGGATTGATGTTGAGTTTTGGCCCTGGTTTTTCGGCACAACGTGTTTTATTACAATTTTAAAGGATGAAGAACGAAGAAATCATAGCAAAATTACCTTATGCGGAGCCTTTTTTGTTTGTTGATGCTATTGATAAAATAGATGAAAATGGTGTAATAGGTACTTATCATTATCATGAAGACTTAGCATTTTACAAAGGCCATTTTGTAGATCATCCGGTAACTCCTGGAGTGATTTTAACAGAAACAATGGCACAAATTGGGGTTGTATGCTTAGGTATTTTTATTTTAAATAATAACTTCACTAAAGATAGTATAATTGCCTTAACATCAAGTGAAATTGATTTTTTAAAACCTGTTTTTCCAAATGAAACTGTAAAAGTTTTTTCAGAAAAAATGTATTTTCGTTTTGGGAAATTAAAATGCAAAGTTTGGATGGAAAATCAAAAGAATGAAACCGTTTGCAAAGGTTTTATTTCTGGTATGATGAAATAATAGTAGCGCTTTTATAATCTTTAATGCTAAAGCTAAAATGAGAAAAAGAGTAGTGATTACTGGTTTAGGAGTGGTAGCTCCCAATGGAGTAGGAATACCCACTTTTACCAAAGCCATCCAAAATGGAGTTTCAGGAATACAACACGATCCCGAGTTAGCACGTCTAGACTTTTCATGTCAGATTTCTGGCAAACCTACAATTTCTGAGGAACTAGCGCTTGACTATTTTACCGCTTTAGAGCTGCGTAATTTTAAGGCTACAGGAATTTTATATGGCGTTATCGCTGGGATGGAAGCATGGAAAAATGCAGGTTTAACTATAGAAATGAATGATGTTCCCGATTGGGACAGCGGTACAATCTTTGGTACGGGCACTTCTGGTATTGAAAAATTTAGAGAGAGCATATATAAAATAGACGACTTGCAAACCCGTCGGTTGGGAAGTACTGCCGTCGCACAAACCATGAACAGTGGTGTTAGCGCTTATCTCGGTGGAAAATTGGGTTTAGGTAATCAAGTTAGTACTAACTCTTCGGCTTGCACTACTGGTGTAGAAAGCATTTTGATGGGATTCGAACGCATACAATCTGGTTTGTCCAAAAGAATGCTTGTTGGGAGTACCAGCGATTCAGGTCCTTATATTTGGGGAGGATTTGACGCGATGAAAGTCTGTACTTTTAAATATAATGATACCCCAGAAAATGGCTCAAGACCATTGTCAGCATCAGCTTCGGGTTTTGTGCCTAGCAGCGGAGCAGGAGCATTAGTTATCGAAGACTTGGAAACAGCCCTAGAACGTGGAGCCACTATTTATGGTGAAATTTTGGGAGGCAATTGCAATTCGGGTGGACAAAGAGCACAGGGTTCTATGACGGCTCCTAATGGAATTGCAGTGCAAAAATGCATTACAGATGCGCTTCTTAATGCTGGAATTACTGCTGCTGATGTAGATGCGATTAACGGACACTTGACTGCTACTGCCAAAGATGCTTTTGAAATTGAAAATTGGTGCCAAGCACTAAACCTAAAAGGAGATGATTTTCCGTATATCAATTCCTTGAAGTCCATGGTAGGACACTGTTTGTCGGCTGCAGGTAGCATTGAGTGTGTGGCTACAGTTTTACAACTCCATCATGATTTTATTTTTCCCAACCTAAATTGTGAGGATCTGAACCCCGAAGTTTTAGATTGGATATCTGCGAGTCGAATTCCTCAACTTGCACTTACTAAAAAAATGCAGTATATTGCTAAGGCAAGTTTTGGATTTGGAGATGTAAATGCCTGTATTGTTTTTAAAAAATGGAGTACTACTTAAATTTATTCACCTTAAAGATTGTATATGAACACAGATCAAAACACCAAAATCGAGGAGCTTAAACAAATCATTAAGCCCTATATTCAAAGTCCTGAAGCTCTTGAAACACTCAGTGAAGAGACCGATTTCATTAAAGATTTACAAATCAATTCTGCTAATTTGGTAGATATCGTTTTGGATATAGAAGAGAAATACGAAATCGTAATTGATAATACCTCGATGGAGCGAATGCTTACCGTAAAAGCCGCTTTAAAAATTATTGAAAACAAGTTGAACGAATCCTAGCTACTCGATGATAGGAAATGATGTAGTAGATTTGGACTTAGCACGTTGGCAAAGTGCTTGGGAACGAAAAGGTTTTTTAGAAAAACTTTTTTTGCCTCACGAACAGCAACTGATTTGGGCTGCAGAAAATCCAGAACTAATGGTTTGGAATTTATGGACTAGAAAAGAAGCGGCGTATAAAATTTTTAATCGCCAAACACAAATTCGTTCCTTTAATCCGTTGGATTTTTCATGTATGCTTAACGATACTTTCGAAGGCACCGTTACCATCAAAAACAAAATCTATACTACTCATACCGAAATACAAGAGAGTAAAATATATACAATAGCGGTTTGTGATAGTGCACTTTTTTCCAAAATTCAAGTCATATCGCCTGAAGCTACAATTAGCAAAGAAAATGGAATTCCCTATTGGATTCATCCCAGTACTAAAACAAAAAATCCCGCTTCAATCACGCATCACGGTCGATTTTGGAACGGAATTTTTTTGGAATCGTAGTTTTTTAACTCGGTAGATTTTGTGCTTTTAAGTCATTTTAAAACTTCAAATCTAATTTATTTTTTAGTTTTAAGAAAAGTAATGCAATTCTAAATGCATCTTCAGAGGAGGAATGCCTGTCGCTTTTGGGTATTTTGTGAAGCGAGCACAATTCGTCTAAAGAAAACTGTTTATCAGTAATATCATTGATTTTACGATACATTACATCTACATCTAAAGCTTGATTTTTCAGTCTTCCACAATCTATCTTTTCTAATGCCGCATTAATCATCTCAACATCAAAATCAACATGATGACCAATTAGAATGGAATTTCCAATGAAGTCCACAAACATTTGAATAGCATCAATCTCGACAAGTTTTTTCATTTTACTCTCAACGATAAACTCGTTAGGCAAACCGTTATCATGAAAATATTTATATTGCAACAAAACAGCTTCAAAACTTTTATTAATCGAAATACTATCTTCCTCAATGACAAACGACCCAATTGACAAGATTACATCTTTTGTTGGATTCATACCTGAGGTTTCAGTGGAAAAAACAATGATTTGGTTAGGTTTGGTTTCAAATTTTTCCAAATAGTTTTTCCAAAAATCGGGGTAGTCTTTATTTATATTTTTTAGCCAATCGAGCATATTATGAAAATTGTGTGAGTTTAAACTTTCCTTTGATTAGTTCTTCTAAATCTTTCATCGGCGCTAATGCTGCCTTTAATTTCTCTTTTTCTAATTTAGGTAGATCATTAATTGCTATGAATTGTCCTGTATCATCATTTTTCAATCCTTCAATGGTTCTAAATTTGGATAAAGTAATAAAAGCATCCGCACAATTTAAGTAAATCTCTTGATTATTAGCATCAACAATTGCTAATTGTTTGAAACGAAGATAGGTATTGTTAATTCCCTTTAAATTATAAAATAAGGAAAATAAGCGAGCTCCGTCTATCAATGGCATTAATGCTCGTGTTTTTAAATCAAATTTATTTTTATTTACAGCGTCTTCTTCTGTGATAAATTTTTTAAAGAAAGTCAAAGGTGCATTATTTTTCAATACATTATTCCCCAGAAAATCATAAAATAAACTATTATTTTTAGCATTCTGTACCACGATATTACCAATAGCTTCTTCAAGTTTATCATCTCCAAAGACCAATTCATAGTCAAAGAAAATACTACTCATATCACTACTGTTTTCTCCAGGGGTATTCATCCAACTGTTGTATTGCTTAACCCAATCTGATAAGGATTTACACCATTGCAAATTACTAGCTATATGATTTTGCGGACACAATGGGTAGCCAACTCGCTCTAAAGTAGCAGTTGTTCGTTTGGCTAATTTTATAAAATAATCTTTTACATCCCTGTATTGATCGGCTGGTACATCCTCAAAAATCAATATAGAATCTTGATCAGTAAATAGTAATTGCTCTTTCCGTCCCTGACTCCCAATGCTAAACCAAGCAAAACGGGCAGGAGGGGAGCCCATATCTAAAATAGATAACTCTACGCTTCGCTTAATAATTGCCAAATTGATTTCACTAGCAATATTAGCTACATGATAAAGTGGTATATTTTTGTAAATAGCATTTTGAACCAAATCTGTTACGCGTTCCCGAATTTGTTTTAATTCTTTTGGAGCCAAAGCTCTTTTTATTTCCTTAATCATCACCCCAGGATTACTCGCTTGAGCAATGATTAAATCGTGTTCAGAAATAATTCCCTTTACTACCGATTGTGCCGTTCCGTCTAAAGTTACACAAAGATGTGTTACATTATGTTTCAACATTAGCAATTGTGCCTCCGCCAAGGATATACTCTCAACAACTGTAATCACAGGAGAATCCATTATTTTATCCACTGTATCAGTGATTAAATACCTTCCGGTTGCCACTTTTGAACGCATGTCTTGATCGGTTACAATACCAATTGGGAAATTAGCTTCACATATTAAAACGTTATTTACGACTTCTTCTGTCATCAATTTAGCAATATCCTTAATAACCGTATTTTTCGTAGTAGTTAATGGAGAAGTATTATAGGTGAGCGATTGAAAATACTGAACTTCAGATTGCTGCTCAGGTAAAAAAACATTATCAGAAATGATTCTACCACTATTTGAATCGGAATTATTGGAAAACTTTGAGGTAGCTGCAAAACTTTCTAATAAAAAATTTAAGACCAAGGAATTGTTTGATACAAAAGGTCTAAAAGTAGCAATAGGTATAGCGTATATGATGCTTTCTTCTCTTGCTTTGGAAGTCATCATATAATTGTTTTTAGCAAAAAAAGGTCTCAAACCAAAAATTTCTCCTTGAAGGCATTTATGCAAAAGTGTTTCCTCTGCATCTGAAATAACAGATAAATTAATCGTGCCGGAAGCTACTACATAAAAACATTCATGTAGCACATCATTGATTTGAAACAAGGTTTGATGCTTCTCTAAATTAAGTACTCTGATGTTTGAGGCAATTTCTGCTAGTTCTCCAAAAGATAAATTGTCAAAAGGTGGATATTCTTTTAGGAAATCTGCAATACGCTCAGCTACTGTATTCATAGAAAAAGTGGTTTATAAAAAATTAAAATTAAGAAAAAAAAGACATAACTTGTTGATTTACAAATATCTTAATAATTTCATAAAAAATGATTTTAAAATACAAATATACTTTAAGTTGGATTATATTTAGATACTAAATTTAACTTAAAACCTAATGAAATTTAAAACAACAAAATTAGTCTTAGTGTTCCTTTTTTTAGGCACACTTGTGTCAACTGCACAAAAAAAAATGGCAAGCCCCGCCGAAACTGTAAAAGGTACTTATAATGGTGCCAACGTAACCATCAATTATGGGAGTCCATCAGTTAAAGGAAGGGTAATTTGGGGCGGATTAGTTCCCTTTGATCAAGTATGGCGGGCGGGAGCAAATGAAGCTACAACATTCGAAACCGATAAAACAGTATCCATTGAAGGAAAACAGTTACCGGCTGGAAAATATGCATTTTTTATAATTCCCAATGCAAAAGAAAGCATCCTTATTTTTAATAAAATTTCAAAACAATGGGGTGCTTATGATTATAAAGAATCTAATGATCAATTACGTGTTACAGTTTCAAATGAAAAAGCAGACATTTTTGTTGAAAAATTACAATACACCATATTGGCTACAAGAGTTGAATTGGCTTGGGAAAATTGGATTATCGGTTTCTCGATTAAATAATTAATTGATTTCTTTATTTTAAAAACATCCTTATGGGTGTTTTTTTTTGAGTTTTATGATTTCATCAGATAGTATTATTTTGAGGGCAAATAAAAGTATTGTTTTTTATGAGATTTTCTATTTTACATAATATAAATTATAATTCATTAAATGACAATAGAACTATAATATTTAACAAGCATAACAATATTTTTTTTTGACAAATTTAATAAGATTATTCAATTACACAAGTTTTATTTAAAATAAAAAAAAACCCTTATTATTAAGGGTTTTTTGAATTATTTTGATGGATTATAAAACTTTATTAACTCTGAATTTAAAAAAGTTGAAGATTTAGAATATGCCGTAACCATTGACTCATCCCATAACTCCAAACGAGTATTAAAATAAGTTAACAACTCCTGATTATTTATAGGAATAGCTAAATAATAAACATTTGACCATGTTTTAGACGTAGCCTTTAAAATTACACCAGCCAAAGAATTGTTAGATTCTCTTAAAAATAACTTATAATCAAATGTATAAGAATCTGAATTATAAACGGTTAAATCCTTGACAACATAACCCTTTTTTATATCCATACCAGAAGAAACAGCAATTTCGTAACCCTTTGACATATAATTAAATTCGTCGGTTGTTGTTTGCGCTCTTGTTATTCCAAAAGCAAATAATAATAAAATAGTTATTTTTTTCATCTTGTTTTTTGTTAAAATTATTAAAATAAATTTTCAAATATAATGCCAAATTTAACAAGAATAAAGAAATAAATGGTGAGAGATAAAAAAAATATTATTTCAAAAATAACCCCCTAAAATACCGTAGTAAATTAAGGGGTAAGAGATAAAAAAAATATTTACCAATTTGATTTCCTACGACCCATATTACCCGAGTCAGGTTTTGCGTGAAGATAATCGCCATTTTTGTAATAACACATAATTTGTCTATCTCTACGACAAAACACAAGCAAATAATCCCACATAATAGCGTTTCTTTTTAACCAAAGGGAATACTTATAAATGTCGTGTACGAATTCTGTGAACAAACGTTTTTGACCATCTTTATAAACATAAACAGAATAATCGTTTTTATCTTTTAAAAAATAACTCATTAACTACCATATAATGTGGGGAATCTCTTCCAATCCAGACCAAACAAAACATAATTTCCGTTACCATCATTACACTCTATCCTTACAGTACTAGAGTTATTATGATTCTCTTCAACAGATATTATAGGGATTGTACAATCAAAAAAAACAGCGTTATAATTTGGATAGACCGTAACATTGAAATTATACGAAATATCCGTATTAACAAAAATCTTAATCCTTATATCGTCAATGGAAAATACATTATCAAATACTTGTGAGGTATGATAAGTACTGCCATAATTTGACATATAACCATCATATGAAATAGGTAAAATATAATTAATATTCGCATTATTATACCCCTCAGAAAAAACCTCCAATGTTTTTACATTTATATCGTAAGGAAAAGAAGAACCATCATAAGTAGGATTACCAGAAGTTATAATTAACGGAAATACAATTCCGTACTTATCAGTAATTGGAAAAAGATGCTTTTTAGCCGTTTCCAAACTACCATTATACGAAGGAAAAACAACAGACGAACTACTTACCAATTTCGGAGCAACAATAATCTGAGGATTAAACGAAGGCGCAAAGTACTCATTCCTATTAATCAATGATAAATCAACGGTTGCAACGTCATTAATAAAAGAAAGCATAAATAAGGAATCACAATTTTTGAAGTCAACAGAATCAACCCTTTTATTTTCTAAATAAACTGATAAGATGAAATATTCTATCTTAATAGATTCTTTCAGAAAATAGTATTGTAACTCGCCCGAACCATCATAAGAAGCCAATATTGGCATAACTTTAAGGTTTTGAAATTCGTCTATGTACTGAATGTAGTTTTTAATTTGTGACATAGTTTTTATTTAAATAATGGTAGTTTTTTTTGGTATTCCTCATCTAATAACGTTTTAACGTCATCATACAAATTTCGCCTAGTCAAAAAATAATAACATTTTGCGACTAAATCTCGAGAAGTTGCATAGTTGATTTTTTTTAACTGATTATAAGCCTTTTCGTCATTTTCAGTCCAACCCCGCGGATTAAGAAAAGAAGCCCATCCCGCATCCTTTGTCTGTATAGACGTTCCGAAATTATAAGCTATATTCCGTGCAATTAGTTGCAAATCTTCACGTGTTGTAATTTTATCCAAACCTTGCTTTTGTGTTGTAGGGTTTTCATTCTGAACTTTAATTAACTTTTCGTCTTCTTGTTGATTATTAATAGTTATATCCGTATTCGCATCTCGGAGATAACGAATAAGAAAAGGAATAGCCAAAATCAAACCGAGAATAACAAACCAATAATTTTTAATTAATTCTAAAACACCGCCTTGATTTAAAGCGGTGTTTCTATTTTGAAATCGTACAGACATATACTATTTTTTGATTTTACGGTACAATAAAATAGCACCAATTAAACCTAAACCAACATAAACAGTAGTCTTATTTTCGTCAACAAACTTTTTAATTTTATCTAACATTTTTTTATTTTTTTGAGATTATTATTTTCTTTTTTTACGGTTTTGAATCAAAGGATCACCGTAAACCACGTATAAAAAAAAAGCAAAAGAGGTAAAAGAACCAAAACAGGAGCAAATACAGAAGTATCAATTTTTACATCCTTCGGAGCATTAAAAGTACCTAAAATACGAATTGCATCCCTAATATCTGAATCCTTGATATACTTTGCATCTTTGCCGTTTTCTTTCTCAATAATTGCTTTTGCAACCATCATCATAAAACTAGCATTGATAAGAGTAATTTTCGAGTCAGGTTGAACACCTAACTTTTTTGCAACAGAATCAACATAGTTCCCTGTATTGTTTTCAAAAGGAGGAGCATATTCAGCAATCAATTTTCTAACGGTATTTTTACCTTTCAAAATGTCATTTATAACATCTCTAAGCATTGCACGAATTCCATACTTTACAGCACTAAATTGTTCAAAACGACCATCTGTATTACTAGAATGAGACACTTTGCCAAGCCAAGCATCTGAGGTTTTAACCAAATTGCCCGGGTTGTTGTTCCGAATACCCCTCGAAAGATTTGCCTTACCTAAAAAGCTACTCATTTTCTATTGTTTTTGTAGGTTTGTCAAAATCGATTTTTTCCAATTCGTCATAAACAACTTGGACACCTTTAATAATTGCCATAACAACGGCAGAATATTTAACAATAATCCCAATAACACCGATAATACCTTTTAACTTATTCATTTTCTTGCTTTTTTCTTTGTTGCCTTTCTTTTACTTTCTCGATTAGAATTTCCGCTAATTCGTGAATAAACAAAGGCAACAATTTTAATAATCCTTTGAACATACTATTTATTTAAGAAAGTTCCAGCATAACCGCCATTTTTTGCTTTAGGGTTCATAACGAAAGCCATTTCATTAATGACCACCTTTCCTGTTTTTTTCTCCATTGTACCCCAATGAAAAGAAGTCTGACCCGTTTTAGTATTAGTGAATGTTACAGCAACCGAACCAAACCAACCTTTGTCAGATTCTTTTGATTTTGAGGTAGTTACAGCTTTTATTGAAATCAATTCTTTATTCGATAAACGCCATCCCGTTACTAGAAACTGCTCAACACCAGCGTTAACCCCTGATTTAGGAAAGTACTTTGTTAATTTTGCGCCAGAGTGCTTAACAAAATCGTTTCTTCTTTGCGTTCTTGAATAACCAGCATTTCTTTGCTGATAATCATTTTTGAAAGGAACAAAAGGGTGTTGATTTCCACCATCCCAATGATTCGGCTTTTGCATATTATAATTTGCCATTAGTGAAATATATTTTTAATATTAATTATTATTTGAGTGATTTTCTTAAGGATTAGCACAATAGAATCTATCACAAAAATTATTAAATAGAGCCTATTGCGCCACCTTTGAGATTTCATTTTCTAACGCCTTCTTTTACGGTTATTCGTTTTAATACCAAATTTTAACACAAGGAGAGCGACCAAAGCACCACCAAAGAGCAATATTTGTGTTTTATACTTATTCCACATAGACTGAATCCAAAGTTTAGACATAAAAGCGTTCGCATCCTGTACAGCAGGCATCCCAGCAACGGAATTAATTAAATTATTAGTATAATTCGTTTCTGCTTGTTTTACAACATCTGAAACAGGTTGAGGAATAGCAAAAGTTTTATTAGTCAAACTATTAACCTGTTTAGCTACTTTTTTCGGGTCTTCTGTAGTCATAACTCTTTGTGCATCTTCGGCAATAGCCGAAAAATTCCCTGTAACACCTCTTACTAAATTTTTGACAGAAACTACTCTTTTAAGTTTGTTTGTCGCATCTTTAAAGAATCCCATTATTGAACAGATTTAAAATTCCTAACCACAAAGTTGATAACTGCACCCTGTTCTTTATTTACCTCGATTTCATCTATATGCAATAAAGGCAACGCTAAACGGTTTGGAATCTGAGCCAAAACAGCAGTTCCTTTAATAGCTTGAATTGGGTCACTATCTCTTGACTGAGTTTGTAACTCAAACGGAAGATATTTAACACTTTTACCGTTTTCGAAACGATAAATAACATCCTGTATAGTTGCGTGAGTTGTCATAATCGCCAAATCAAAACCATTAACATCTATTTTTTTGCTGAATTCCTCACTAGCTACGGTTTTTTGCTCAAAAAACGCTAAAACATCCGTTTGCGTAGGCTCTTCAAATCCGTACAAATCATACGTTTTAGAAGCATCTAATCCATCTAATGAAATTTTAATACTTTCCTTTTCTGCCAAGAAAATACCACCACCAACAGCCAATTCACACATTGCGATAGTCTCATAAACTGCGTCTGATTGTACCGCCTCTAATCCATAAGAAGACGCCAAAATAAAATCCAATACAGGAATTTTATTAGCCAAATAAACGTTTGAACCATTCGCACGCTCAATATAAATGCTAATTTTCTCCGTTGTGAGTTGGTCAATAGACAAACCATCAATAGCAAGAATAAGCGCCCCAATTGATTTCGTTACACTAATTTCGTCAACTTTTGTAACTCCTGTAATACTTTTAATTTTCATTTTTATATTATTAATTAAATTTTCGTGTTACAAAGGTTACAAAGGATTGATTAATGGTATTTCTATTTTTTTTGCTTTATTATGCTTTTTTTCTATTTTTTAGCATTATTTACTATGACAAAATACCGTATTTAATCAAATCCGATATAGTTAAATAACCTCTTGTTATTTGCAAAGAATCCATAATAGTCTGATATTCCTTTCTTGCAGTTGGGTAACTAATTTCTAATATGTGCTTAAGTTGCATCTTTGACACTTTTTGGGTCGGAGAAGGTTTTTTTATAGTAGCCATTATTCAATAAATAGGTTAGTTTGTTCATTATAAAGAGCATAATTAAATTTTATACCCATCTTTTCAAGTTGTTGGAATTCCGATAAATAAAAGCGCATTTTATCATCAAACCACGTTTGTAAAGTTGTTCCATCAAAGGGATTTTTTTCTAATAACAATCTATTCAAAGCCACTATATAAGTGACATTTTGAAAGTTCGCAACATATTCCCGAAACAAAGCTTTTGCCAATCTTTTACGCTTCACAAGGCTAGGAACAAACGAACGTTTTAAACGTATAAAGGTCGGTTTGTATTTACCAATATTTTCTAATAAATAATCAAAATCCAATATAAAAGAAACTGATTTTTCTTTATTTACTTGTGATTTACCTGTATTCTCACGCAATTCAAAAAAATTAGTTTGAGCCATTATAACCAACTGAATTAAAGCAGAGTAATTAAACAAAGAGTAAGTTACATCTTGAAAAGGTAAAACAAGTTTTTGCCCTGTTTCCTCAAAAAAATCTTTATCGTGTCCGAATGATTTTAAATTAGTAAAAAAAGAAGCATTTAATTGATATTCAAAACGCCAAACGTTTTTGTTATCAAAATCATTCTTTTTATAAAATTCTTGTATGTATGACTTCTCATTTATTTCTAAACTCAAAGATTTGTTATAGACACGCAAAAACTTTGAAGAACCACGAGAACCAAAATTAAAACCGTTATTTATACAAACACCTTTTACTATTTCATTATAAGATGAAAAACCTTTTTTGCGACCAGCAACACGCAGAGCACCATTCGACAAGTCAGCATTTAATTTTCTGTAATATTCGTTTTTGTCGTGTATATCGAATGCAATATCTAAACGATTTATAGCTGAAAAATCCAAACAGTAAGTAGTTGTAAATAAATTAATTATGTCGCTTATTTCGTCTAATGATTTAGTATAAAATATATGATTTTCAAATTGTAGTTGTGATAAAAATTCATTAATAATTGATGCACGCGGTTTAGAAAAAATTGTCGCAAGGTTTTGCCCTTGATACTTTATTAAATATTTATCCGAAAAGGTTTTGGTTGCAAATGGTTCTTTTATAATATCAAATTCGGACGAGTTGGAAGCCTCGAAAGGTCTAAAATCGCCCATTAAATTAATAATAAGGTAATCTATTGAAATTAAGGTTTTTGGGTGCATTATTGAAAATTTAATAGTGAGTTGAATGCCGTTTTACCCAACGGCATTGATTTTGATTTGACTTGAGTAGTTTTGATAAGAGATAAAAAAAATATTTAAAAAGCCTTAAATCGTTCGGGATTTTCCTTCTTAGTTTTGTAATGTTAATCAACAAACAACCCACGCATTAAGGCTTAAATTTTAATATGAAGTCAAACAAACTTCCTTAATAACATAGTTTACTTTCTTAGAACGTAATAAACGTATTGTTTTATGAAACTCATTATCTGAAAATAAATCATCAACCATATAAGGGACAAATAATTTAGAACCAGCTAAAGTCCAAGCCGTTAAAGCTTTTTTATCCTTAGAAAATTTATAAAAGAACTTATCTTTTATACAAATAACATAAGCTATAGAAGTATCCATTTTTTAAAATCGTAAAGAGTTAATAAAATCAATTTCGTACTGTTTAGGGTCCTGAGGTGCAAAATGTTTTTTAAGTTCTTTTTCTAAATTTGAAAAAGTAACGTTTAGAACATTTGACGTATAATATTGATGATTAACAATAGTTAAACCTTTATCAGTCTTAAGTATTTCAATCTGATACAAGGATATTTCTAAAGCCTGTACTTTATACAATTTGTTATTTAATGTTTTTAAATAGTACAAAAATGTTTTTGCAGATAATTGATAATCAACAGGGACGAGGATTTTTAAAATATCAATCATTTGGAAAAGGTTTTAATTTTTCTAATTTTTGATTAATTTTCAAAATCAACTCTTTAGTGCTACGAGCAGAAAATAAAATTTCTAAATTTGAATAAGAGGAAGAATAAACTCGGAAGTAAGACCAAGGCAAAGACTCAAATGAATCAATCATTGTTATACCGAAAGAAATTTCAGTAAATTTAAAACGAATATATAAATGAACATCGTTAGATAATTGAGTTTTGCAGAAAGGTCTTAAAGTACGTTGTAATTGCGCAAGGGAAATTTTAGGATGCACGCGCATTTTGAAACAAGCAACCAAATAAGCATTATAATTACTAATTGCTTTTTGTTGGTTTTTTTTTGTGATCATAACACCAATTTTTAAGTTAATAAATACTTAAAAAAAATATTGGTGTACGCTTGTATATGTTTACTATCTAAAGTTTAAATAGTTCTATTGTCATAGTATTTTTCATACTATAAATTATAATTCAAATATAACTCATAAAAAACCTCACAAAATAAATCTTCATGAGGTTTTATAGATTGTAAAACTTGTAGTCGTTTTCAATACTTAGCTAAAAATTACTTATTTTGAAGTGAAAAATGAGCTATTAATTTTTCAACTAATTCGTCTTTAGTTAAATGATGAAAAATAGTTTTAATTTTATTTTTAAATTCAACCTCCAAATCATGGTTAGGCTTAGTTTTAAAAATTTGTTTTGCCCATAAAATTGCGTTATTTTCCTCAATACTTGCCACTGATGGTTTATTATACTTTTGAAATTGTAAACCCAATTCTTTTTCAAATTCAGGGATTTCAATTTCTTCCTCTGGTTGCAAAATGGTTAATGACAGTCCTTTAGCTCCGGCACGCGCAGTCCTTCCACTTCTGTGAACGTAAGCTTCAAAAGTATCTGGTAAATGATAATTGACCACATAAGAAACCTCTGAAACATCAATTCCCCTTGAAACTAAATCGGTTGCTATCAAAATGCTAATATGACCCTGACGAAATTGACCCATAATTCTGTCTCGAATTCCTTGCGATAAACTACCATGTAAAGCACCTGATGAGAACTTATGAATTGCTAAATTTTTAGCTAATTTATTGACAGCAGCTTTTGTTTTGCAAAAAATAATTCCCCGTTCCCCCTCTTTCGTGTTTAAAAAATGCATTAATACCTCCAATTTTTCAATTGGATCAACTACAATATAATGATGATCAATACCTTGATTACCCATCATTTCCATGTTAGCACTTACCTGTACCACATTTTTATGTAAATAATTCTGAATGAGTTGTTTTATAGTACCTGGAAGTGTCGCTGTAAATAAAAAAGATCGGTGATTTTTAGGCAATTGCGCTATGATTGTATCTAAACTATCTTTCAAGATACTCACCATTTCATCTGCTTCATCAATAATTAAAAAAGGCGTTTGAGACAAATCAATTGCTTTTCTTTCAATCAAATCAATTAATCGCCCAGGTGTAGCAATTACTATATGAGCGGTATTTGATAATCGCTCGATTTGAGGTTTAATGGGTACACCACCACAAGTAACTGCAATGGACAGGGCTTCGTTATATTTTGAAAAATCTAATAAATTCTGAAAAATTTGATTTCCTAATTCCCTAGTTGGAACTAAAACAAGTGCTTGTACCGAGGGTTTTGTCACCTCAATCATTTCAATTATTGGCAAACCAAAAGCGGCGGTTTTTCCGGTACCCGTTTTGGCAATGCCCACAATGTCAGTTTTATTTTTTAGAACTAAAGGAATAACTTCTGCTTGTATTTCGGTTGGTTCAACAATTCCCATTTCGGCAATCGCTTTAAGAATAGGTGCTGAAAGACCTAAATTTGAGAAGTGTTTTGACATGTTTTTTTTATTTTAACGAAGATTATATTCAATAAATTAGAAATGTATTTAAATAGAAATCAAAAAATTAATCTAATTCATTCATAATTTTTTCACGGTATTTCTTTCCAATTAATAGCGTCAATTTTTGCTTATAGTCCTCCACTAACCATTCTCTATAATTTTTACTACACTGACTTAAACATTTGGAATAGCGCTTAATACGACATTCTATATCATCCTCTAGTTCACGTGCTAACGCTTTGGCTTCTTGTGGCAAATCTGCATTATCAACACACATAGAGGAATGTTGATCTAGTGACTTATCTAATACTACTTTCGAACGTAAATTTTGTTTGATCGCTAATTTATGTTCTTCATCTACATCAAATGTAACTACATCTGTTTTACTAAATTTTGCTCTTAATTCAGGAGGCATTTGGTATTTAAAATGCAATTCAATTTCTTGGTCATCTCTGAGATTTTCAAGATAAAACTCAGGAGATTTAAAAATATGTTGCCAATTTACAGGCTCGCTCCACAGTCCGAATCTAGCAGCATTATTTCCTAAATCTATAACCGTAAATTCATCTTTTCCAGGTAATTTTCTGGAGCCACGCCCAATCATTTGAAAATATAAAGTTAAGGACTTAGTAGCTCTATTTAAAATGATTGTTTCAACTGTAGGCTCATCAAAACCCGTAGTTAAAATACCAACTGAAGTCAAAATTGCATCAGGAGTATGCTTAAACCAATGCAAAATTTCCTTACGTTCATCGTTATTACTCGTGTTATCTAAATGTCGAATGGGATATCCTGCCTCGCGAAACGTTTCGTATACATAGAGAGACGTATTGATACCGTTATTAAAAATTAACGTTTTCTTACCCAAAGAACGTTCGGTATAGGCATACAACAACTTCTCTTGCATTATCGTATTAGTGTATAAATCATCTGATGATTTCACCGTATAATCTCCGTTTATTCCAACTTTTAACGAGGTTAAACCTACATCATAACTATATGTTACCGCTCTAGCTAAAAATCCTTTTTCAATAAGAGAGCCTATAGTATCCCCTACAATTAATTCATTATAACTTTGATGCATCGGTAATTTAATATTAGAACTCAAAGGTGTTGCTGTAACTCCTAATATAAAAGCATTTTTAAAGGAACTTAATAATTTTCGGAAGGAATTGTAATGTGCTTCATCAATAATCACTAATCCGATATTGTCAAGATGCAATTTTTCATCATTAATACGGTTTTTGAGCGTCTCCACCATCGCAACAAAGCAAGAAAAGTCGTTTTGATCAGGTAACTCTTTTACTTTGCTATTAATAATTTTATTTTTAACCCCAAATCCTTTTAACATTTTAGAGGTTTGTTTACACAATTCTATACGATGCGTTAAAACCACCACTTTTTTATCATGTTGTGATAAGTATCGACGCACTATTTCAGAGAAAACAACTGTTTTTCCTCCCCCTGTTGGCAATTGATATAATAAATGATGATTAATCGGTGCATTATCTATACGTTCAAATATGGCATCAATATCTCCTTTTTGATAGGCGTATAATTCTTTTTTACCTTCAACTTGAATTTCTAAAGCGTCTTCTAACATTATAAATTTTGGATTTTTGCAAAAATACGCCTAAAAAAGAGTTAATGCACTACTATTAAAATAAAATTTTATGGCATGAAATCAATAATTTTATTAATGAGGCACTATAATTGAGTATTTTTCTGAATTAAGTTTTCAAAATAAGTGCAATTCTTCCATTTTTGAATTTTAGTTTCGGTTAAAATTCCTTCAATTCTATTTTTAAAATCAAAATAAATACCATTACTAATGCAAAACGACACCACTTGTTCATAGGAATTGTATGTGCTTTTATAAAATGCCTCAGAAATTATGTTGTTTTCAGCCGTATAGGTTTGAGCAATTTCTATCCCATAAAGCATTAAATCTGCTGTAATAAAGGGGTCTACTCCTAAAGTTAAAAAATGTTTACAATACTTTTGGGCTACGGATCGCCGTAGTTTTGCTTTTGCCAATCTTTTGGCACCCGATTTTGCAACAGGAAAATATTCTTGTGCAATTTTGGTTTTAGCCTCTCTCAAAAGAAGAGCTTCTTTAGGATTAAAAACAAAATTATAAAACACTTTTACAGGATTAAACTTGTCGTACAATTCTAAAATTTGCTCTTCTAATTGTTCTTTTGTCAATTGGCCGATGTATTTCTTTAAATCACGCTTACTCATTTTGAATACTTGAATACTGTAAAAGTAAATTACTTTGCGAATACAAACACTATAATCAATAAGAATCCTTAATTTTGTCTGCTTCAACTTAAATTACTACAAAATAATGTTTAGAATTTTTAAAATCACAGCTATTTTGGAAGGCTGTTCCTATCTTATTTTACTTGCGAATATGTTGTTTATTAAACCTAATCTTATCGATTTGTATAAAACACTTTTATATCCTATTGGCATGAGCCATGGAGTTTTATTTGTGGGGTATTGTCTATTAGCTTTACTTTTGAAAAAGAGCCAAAATTGGTCTTTTTCCACATTTTCTCTGATTATTTTAGGCTCATTGATTCCCTTTGGCACTTTTTATATTGAAAAGAAATACTTAAGAAATGAGTAATCTTTTAGACCAAATTTTCAATTTCCTTTATCCTATCTTTCGACGATGGGGTTTTGGATATTCTTTCTCTTCGTATTTAAGTATGGTTGTAAATATCATTATTTTGATTTTTTTAACCTATTCTATTTATATGATTTTTCGTTTTTTGTTTGTTACCACTATGGCTATTATAGCTTTAAAAACAAAAACAAAATTTGATGATTTAATCATATCGAACAAAACGGTAATTTATATTGCTCAATTAATTCCATTTACACTGATTTACAAATCAGTACCCATCATTTTAAAACGCTATGATTACTGGGAAGATATCTTTGGAAAATTAGTAGGCGTCTATATTGTTTTACTGATTTTGTGGATCATTAGGTCATTGCTAAACACTACTCAAGATTATTTAAAACAAATTCCAAGATTCAGTGATAAACCTGTAGATAGTTTTATTCAGGTAATTATGATTGTACTTTGGATGTTTGGAATCTCAGTAATTATTTCTAAAGTTTTTGGAATTAGTCAAAAAGAAATGTTGACTATTTTGGGAGCTGTATCGGCAATTATTATTTTGATTTTTAGAGATACCATTTTAGGATTTGTTGCTAGTGTTCAAGTTGCAATTAATGATATGGTTCGTATTGGGGATTGGATCACTATGGAACGTTATGGAGCAGATGGGGATGTAATCGAGATTAATTTGGCTACAGTAAAAGTTCGCAATTTCGACAACACGACTACCACAATTCCTACGTATAGCCTTAGTTCCGATTCTTTTCAAAATTGGAGAGGAATGCTTAACTCGGATGGTAGAAGAATTAAAAGACATCTTTTAATTAAAGCTAGTACTATTCGTTTTTTAGAAGATTACGAATTAGATCAATTACAAAAAGTAGAATTAGTCCGCCCTTATATTCAAAGTCGCAAAGCAGAAATTGAAAGATACAATCAGGCTAACGCTGTGGATAAATCCTTATCTATCAATGGCCGAAACATGACAAACTTAGGTTTGTTCAGAAAATACATCAATCAATATTTACACCAACATCCGGGATTGAATAAAAATCTTACCATGATGTGTCGTCAATTGCAACCCACTTCACATGGAATGCCTTTGGAGATTTATGCATTTTCAACCGATAAACGTTGGATTAATTACGAGTATATTATGGCTGACATTTTTGATCATGTTATAGCTTCTGTTCCTTATTTCTATTTAGAACTTTATGAGATGCCTTCGAATAGTACATTCTTAAAAACCGATACATAGCTTATTCGATAAAGGGATACTTTAAATAGCATCCCTTTTTTATAATCTATCTTTCACATATTCAATTTCTGTTTTACCATGTGGCTTCGGCTTGCCATCGGCTCCTAAATTTACCATAGTCGTTTTATCAATAGTAATAATAGTTTCTCTAGTCATCATATTTCGAGCTTCACATTTTAAAACTAATGAGGTTGTGCCAAATTTCACAACATCAATCCCAATTTCAATAATATCGCCTTGTTTGGCTGAGCTAGTAAAATTGATTTCTGACATGTATTTTGTTACAATTTTAGCATTTTCTAATTGGATAATGGTATATAGGGCTAATTCTTCATCAATCCATGCTAATAATCGGCCACCAAATAAGGTTCCATTTGGATTTAAATCTTCGGGCTTAACCCATTTTCTTGTATGAAATCTCATAGTGTTTATTTTACACAACCCTAATTATACTAGTGCTACAAATTTTAAAACGCCTACTCTCCATTGTATGGATGATAAAATTAAGTTTATGATGTGATACTTAAAGCTACAATTATTTTTTTGATTCGTTTAACGAAAAATTATTTTGGTTGGTTTTCAAATTTAAGCAATTTACCAAAACCTTTTTAATTAACTTTAGAAAAAAAAGCATGGATCAAAGAACACTACTTTTAAAAGAATTGCGAGGAGAGGCTATTGGAATCCTTACAGATCAATCCTCAACAGATGAAAAATTTCAAAATCAAGTACTTAGACCTATTTTAAAACTTCAAAACGAACTTTTTCTTGCTTCTTTTGAAAATTACATTCATAAAAACAAAAGAGATTTTTATACTCTTTCTGTTGAAAAAAAACTTTTTTTGGTAGAGAATGCTATTCAAAAAGATATAAAATTTCGAAATGCCTTAAAAGGAATCGTTATTGGACTTTTTACATTAGAAGAGTATAAAACTTACATTCAAAATTCTTCTAATCTCAACAAAAGAATGATGAATATGCTTATTGAACGTATTAAAAGTCAAATACAATTGTTTGACAAACAGGTTTAAAAAGGTAACTTTCCGCTGCAATAAAAATAAAATTTTACATTTTCGAAAAAATTCAATAATCATTAAGTGTTGCAATCTTTTCGTTTGGAAACTCTTTTTTATTTAGTAGTATTTTTACTCGTTATATAAAAATTAGTATCAACTTCAAATTCGGGGTTTATAGTATCAATTGTAATAGATTTCCACTCGTTACTAGGTTCCAAAATCATAGTTGTATTATTCAAATATACTTTTATAGGCAGATTGAAATGGGGAACACTATTTGTCCAACGATACTCCAGTTGCTTATTTTTAAAAAAATATTCTAAGGTTGGAATTTGTGTATCGCGCAAATATTGATTAAAAAAAGAGCTTAAATCACGTCCTGTTTTCTCACTTAAATAGTGTTCAATTTGCTGCGTAGTTACCGTTTGATGATAAAAAGTAGCATTCAAACCTCTCAAAATATTGCGCCATTTCTCATCATCGCTAACTACTTGTCGCAAGGTGTGCAACATATTAGCCCCTTTGTAATACATATCCGAAGACCCCTCATTGTTAACGTCGTAGTGACCAATAATAGGTTTATCATTTTCGATATTTTTTCGAATCCCTCTTACGTAAGTATAGCCTGCCTCTTTACCAAAGTAATATTCCAAAAATAAACTCTCCGAGTAATTTGTAAAACTCTCGTGAATCCACATATCCGCAATATCCTTATAAGTAATATTGTTTGCAAACCACTCGTGACCCGACTCGTGAACAATAATAAAATCAAACTTCAACCCCCACCCCGTTCCACTCAAATCGCGTCCTAAATAACCATTTTTATATTGATTACCATAGGTCACGCTACTTTGGTGCTCCATGCCAAGGTATGGGACTTCGACCAACTTATAGCTGTCTTCATAAAAAGGATAGGGACCAAACCAATATTCAAAAGCCTTCAACATTTTAGGGACTTCTTGGAATTGCTTTTTGGCTTTATCAAGATTATTGCGTAACGCATAATACGTACAATCCAAGTTGCCTTTTTCACCTTTATATTTTTCAGAAAAAGAAACGTAATCACCAATATTAATATTCACTCCGTAATTATTGATTGGATTTTTAACGATCCAATGAAATGTTTTAGTCCCGTCTTTTTGCTTTTGAATGCGAAGTAAACGACCATTAGAAACTTCTGTTAAATTACCTGGCACATTTACACTAATCATCATGCCCTCCTCTACTTCATCATACATATGATCTTTATTCGGCCACCAAACGCTAGCCCCCAAACCTTGACAAGAGGAAGCTACAAAAGGATTACCATACTTGTCTTTTTTCCAGGTAATTCCGCCATCCCATGGTGGATTTACCGCAACTTTAGGTTTACCATTATAAAAAACAACAATTTCTTTCGTTTTTCCAGCTATTTGAGGAGCACTTAATGTAATAAAATAGGCATTTCCTTCTCGTTTATAGCTTAACTGTTTCCCATCTTGAATCACTTTAGTAATAGCCATAGGTTTTTGCAAATCAATTTGCATTACCATATTTTCTTGTAAGACTTGATAGCGAATGGTATTTGACCCAATAATAGTGCTATCTGAAGGATTTACTTTAATGTCCAAATGATAGTATTTCAAATCCCACCAAGCACGTTCTTTGGTAATACTACCTCTCAGGGTATCCTGTCTTGTAAAAGTAGTTTCAGCTGCATTCAATAATCCTTGCGCATGATTGATCATCACCGATGTGAACAATAAAAAGGTCGCTATTTTTTTCATTCGAAATAGTTTTTTTCAAAACTACATACTTTTTTGGTTTTTATCGATTAATTAAATTGACTTTACTATTAAAAATCAAACTAATTTGAGGTTGATTAATTAGGCAAAACAATAGTGTTAACACAAAATTATTAAGATTTTTATTTTTAAAAGATTTAACAATGTAAGAAAAATTTATATATTTGATTGTACTAGTATCAAATTATTAATCAAACTAACCGTAACCCTATTAAAAACATGAATTTTAATCTTAACAAAAGTCTTTCGTCTTTACTGCTTTGTTTATGCACATTGCTATCCTTTTCCCAAAATGAAATGAAACAGAAAATTGATTCCATCGAACAAACCTTTCATTATGAAAAAGGTGTTATCACCCTAAAAAATGGTATCGGCAGCATTAGAGTCCCCAAAGGATTTAAATATTTAAATCCAGAACAAGCAGAAAAAGTACTCGTAGATTTATGGGGAAATCCTAAATCTGAAAATATCACTCTTGGATTATTACTTCCAGAGAACCAAGGTGTTCTGAGTCAAAAAGGTTATGTGTTTAATATTCAGTATGATGAGATTGGTTATGTAGAAGATAAAGATGCGGATGACATTGATTACGACGAATTATTGACCCAAATAAAGGAAGATACTAAAACAGAAAATAGTGAGAGAACAAAAGAAGGGTACGAAGCCATCACCATTGTAGGATGGGCAGCTACTCCTTTTTATGATAAGGAAAAGAAAATTTTACATTGGGCAAAAGAAATAAAATTTGGTAAAGCATCAGAAAATACTCTAAATTATAACATTAGAATTTTAGGAAGAAAAGGTGTTTTAGTTTTAAATGCGATTGCTGGCGCTTCAGAATTACCACTTGTACAAAGAGATCTTAGCAAAGTCATAGACATTGTATCCTTTAATAAAGGATATACCTATGATGAGTTTGACAGTTCAATTGATACTGTGGCTGCTTGGACAATAGGTGGTTTGGTAGCAGGCAAGATACTGACAAAAGTTGGAGTTTTTGCAATTCTTGCTAAGTTTGGAAAAATAATTTTTCTAGCAATAATTGGTTTTTTTGGAGCTTTCAAAAACAAAATAATGAATTTATTTTCAAAGAAATCCACTGATGAAGAAATAGCTACTGAGCACAACGAAATTGAATCAACATCCGAAGAATTATAGAACAAGTGTAAAACACGCAAAAAAAATCAAACCAAAATACGGTATTAAAATTTTTCTTTAAAGTTTGTGAGAAGCACAAAAAAGAGGTTAGGAACATTCATGATCCAAACCTCTTTTTAACTTTTAATCTTTTATGATTTTATGTTTTCAAAATAAGGCAATACATTATCCTTTTGATTTTAATGCTTCATATTTATCGGTCATATCCAAAGATCTATAAAGGTTGAGAAGTAATTTAGAAACATCTTTATTATTTGGATCTAATTTCAAGGCTTTTTCTAAATGTACTACTGCAGACTTAACTAGTTCCTCTTTCTGACTTTTCAAAGCATCATACTTTTTCATATCGTCAGCGGAAGTACCTAATAATGACATTTTGTCTGAAAATTCTTTTTTTCGATCTAATTTAGCATATGCTAAATCAATATAGGTTTCACTATCATTAGGATTCAAATCAATTATAGCTTTGTAATTACTTTCAGCACTAACAATATCACCTTTTTCAGAATACAAAGATGCTATCTTTTTTAAAATTTCAACTTTTTTAGATTGGGCCTTGAAATTTCTAGGATTTACATGTGAACCTTGTTTCACACCTAAATCTCTATTTGATGCCGAGCCAAATAGCTCTTCTTCATTTGTTGCTTTGTTCGTTGCATAGTACTCCATTGCGTTTCCGGTGTATTTAATCTCTTTCAATTTTTCATAGCTTTTTAATGCTAAATCATATTGTTTGGCATTAAAATAATTGGAAGCCGCATTATAAAGATTAACAGTGTCTTTTTTGTCCATCTCATAAAGATAGTTCATCTTATTGGCTGCTTCAGAAAAATTATGTGAGTTATTATCAGTAGCAGCACTTCTATCTAATTCATTTTTCAAATTTTTTATGCCTTCACGAGCTTGCACAGCATATTTTAATTTACCAGAATCTACCTCAAAAACAATAATTTCATTATAGCACCCAACTGCCAATGCTAAATTTTTTGGTGTTTCTATATTTTTATGAGCTAAAGCAATAAATGCTTGAGCCTTTAAATAATAATAATCCGATTTATCCTCTTCTTTTGCATTGGTAATCAAATACTCTATATCGTTTAATATTTTCAACGATGCTTGTGCATTTCCATTAGTTAATTCCGATTGAGCCGTTTTAATCTGTTCTTTTTGAGCCATACCAGAAAGTGTTAGCCCGAGTGTTAAAAGCGTAAAAAGGTATTTTTTTTTCATAGTAGGTGGTTATTTTGGGGTTAGATAATAATTTATAACATTAATTTGTAAAAATCATTTTAAGATTAAATTAACAATTGCAAAATAGAATTTAATTTTGATTTAGCAAAAAAATAATTTAAAATTTTGCCTTCTTTTGTTTTTTTTTAGTAATAAAACATAATCAATAAAAAAGACGTTGCACTGATCTAGTATAGTATTAAATTCATAAAAAAAAGTCGTTTATTTAAATAAACGACTTTTTTTTAACAAAGTTAAAAGTAGTAAAATCTAAATTTTAGCTTTCAAGGCTTTATATTCTGCTGTCATCTCCAAAGCACTATAAACATTCATTAATGTTTTAGCTACATCTGTATTTTTCGGATCTAATTCAACTGCTTTTTTCAAAAATGGAATAGTACTTTTGAAAAGGTCTTCCCTTTTTTTCTTCAAAACATCATAGCGTTTCATGTCATTGTTTGAAGTGCCTAACTTATTCATTTCATCAATAATTGGCTTTTCATTTTCTAATTTCAAAGCAGCAAGATTAATATAAGCGTTGGTATAATTAGGGTTGATTTCAACAACTTTATTGTAATATTTTTCCGCATCAGCAGTGTTTTTGGCATTCGCACTCAAAACTCCTAAATTAAAAACTAAATCTGCATCATTTGGATTTTTTGTTAAAATATCGGCTACTAATCTTTTATAGGTTTCGAAATCTTTAGTTTCTAAATACAAATTCGCTTCAGTTAAAGCCAAAGACGTATCTTCAGGATTTGTCTTTCTAGCTTCAGCTACAGCTTGCTGCGCCTCTTTGGTTTTACCTTGTTGCACTAAAATAAGAGCTACATTTTTATAAATTTCGCCTCTTTTAGAAGGAATAACTTCTGTTCTTGGCTTTTCATGAGTTCCTAATTTAATCATTCTGTCTCTTTCTGCAGCCGTCAAGTACATATCTTCTTGTGAAGTAAGTTTGTTAACTGCAAAATAATTTGTTCCCTTACCTGAATAATTTAATTTTTTCAACTCATCGTAATTACTCAAAGCGGCATCATAATTCTTAGCATTTACATAGGTCGAAGCGGCATAGTATAAGTTAATCGTATCTTTCTTATCTAATTGATAAGCATCGTATAGCTTTTTGGCAGCTACATCATATTTTTCAATTTTTGAGTCAGCTATGGCCTCATTAATCAATTTATACTTGATATCAATAACTGATTTTGTAGCTTGGGAAGTATATTTAGATTTACCAGATGTCTTTTCAACTTCAATTAATTGTTGAAAAGCGGTGGCTGCAAGCGACAAATTGGTGTCCTTATCAACACTTTTAGTAGCTAAATCTAGCATTACATTTCCTTTTACAAAATAATATTGTGCTTTTTCTGCATCAGTAGCATTTGTTATTACGGATTCTGCATCTAACAAAATACTTTTTGCTTCGTCCGATTTACCAGCTTTTAATGCTTTTTCAGCTGCTTTAATTTGATCTTTTTGTGCAAAAGTAGCTACTGATATCAGCATAGCTGATGCAAGCATTACATATTTACTTTTCATGGTATTACTATTTAAAATTTATTTAATTATTACTCTTCGTTACTATCTTCTTCCTCTGCATCCTCTTCCTCATCATCTACTATTTCTTCGTCATCATCTTCTTCATTATCTACAATACCTTCTTCATCCTCTAATACCTCTAAAACAGGTTTCACTCTTTCAACAGCAGCGTCTTCAGAATTTTCGTCTACCTCATCTTTCATGACTTTAGTCACAGCTGCGATTGAATCATTTCCTTTCAAATTGATTAACTTCACTCCTTGCGTGGCGCGACCCATTACTCTCAAGTCTTCAATTGCCATTCTGATGGTTAACCCTGATTTGTTAATAATCATTAAATCATCAGCATCAGTAACTGCGTTTATAGAGATTAATTTACCCGTCTTTTCAGTGATATTTAATGTTTTCACACCTTTTCCACCTCGATTGGTAATTCTATACACATCTTCTCCGTCATCGTCTACTAATTTGGTGCGTTTTCCGTATCCATTTTCGGTTACTACCAAAATTTGAGAATCGGTAATGTTTTCTTTGTCTACGGTCACCATTCCAATCACTTCATCCTTTTCATCGTTTAAAGTAATTCCTCGAACTCCAGAAGCGGTTCTTCCCATGGGTCGAGTTTTAGTCTCTTCAAAACGAACTAATTTTCCTGATTTAACAGCAAGTATGATTTGACTTTCGCCATTTGTTAATTTAGCCTCCAATAATTCATCACCTTCTTTGATAGTAATGGCTGCAACACCATTAACACGTGGTTTTGAATATTTTTCTAACGACGTTTTTTTGACTTGACCTTGTTTAGTCACCATAATTAAATTATGACTATTTATGTACTCTTTATCTTTTAAATCTTGAGTACAAATATAAGCTTTTACCTTATCATCACTTTCAATATTGACCAAGTTTTGAATCGCTCTTCCTTTGGCCGTTTTGTTTCCTTCAGGAATTTCGTAGACTCTCATCCAAAAACATTTTCCTTTTTGCGTAAAAAACATCATATATTGATGATTAGTAGCCACAAACATATGTTCTAAGAAATCTTGATCTCTAGTACCAGCGCTTTTTTGTCCTACCCCACCTCTATTTTGGGTTTTATATTCACTAAGATTAGTTCTCTTAATGTAGCCTGCATGCGAAATTGTTACCACAACATTTTCATCTGCAATCAAATCTTCTATACTTACATCTCCACCGGAGTATTCAATTAAAGAACGACGTGCATCACCATATTTATCTCTTATTTCAATTAGTTCTTCTTTTATAAGAGCAGTTCTTAGGTTTACATCTGCTAACAAAGCACGCAGATGATCAATTAATTTCATGATTTCTTCGTATTCAGCTCTCAACTTATCTTGTTCTAAACCTGTAAGTTGACGCAAACGCATTTCAACAATAGCTCTTGCTTGAATATCCGAAAGTTTGAATCTTTCAATTAACTTTTCTCTAGCTTCTTCCGTATTTTTTGAGGCTTTAATAAGTGCAATAACTTCATCTATATTATCAGAAGCAATAATTAAACCTTCTAAAATATGAGCTCGCTCTTCTGCTTTTCTTAATTCGTATTGGGTTCTTCTAATTACTACATCATGGCGGTGCTTCACAAAATAATGAATCAAATCTTTTAGATTCAACATTTGTGGACGACCATCTACTAATGCGATATTATTTACACTGAAAGAAGATTGCAGTTGTGTATACTTATATAAGGTATTTAAAACAACATTTGGAGTTGCATCTCTTTTTAAGATGTATACAATACGCATACCGTTTCTATCCGATTCATCTCGAATATTAGCAATCCCTTCTATTTTCTTTTCATTAACCAAGTCTGCAGTACGTTTGATCATATCTGCTTTATTCACTTGATAAGGAATTTCAGTTACAATGATAGACTCCCTGCCGTCTACTTCTTCAAAACCAACTTTAGCACGCATTACAATTCGGCCACGTCCCGTTTTGAAAGCTTCACGCACACCTTCATACCCATAGATTATTCCACCAGTAGGAAAATCAGGAGCCTTGATATGTGTGATTAATTCGTCTATTTCAATATCATTATTGTCTATATACGCTAATGTACCATTGATAACCTCAGTAAGGTTATGTGGTGGCATATTCGTTGCCATACCTACAGCAATACCTGTTGCCCCGTTTATTAATAAGGTAGGGACGCGAGTAGGCATTACTTTTGGTTCATACAAGGTGTCGTCAAAGTTCAATTGAAAATCAACCGTTTCTTTTTCGATGTCGGCCATTATTTCTTCTGAAATTTTACGCATTCTTGCCTCTGTATAACGCATAGCTGCAGGACTATCACCATCAACAGACCCAAAGTTACCTTGTCCATCTACTAACAAATAGCGCATGCTCCATTCTTGTGCCATACGTACCATGGCATCATAAACAGAAGTATCTCCGTGTGGATGATACTTTCCTAATACTTCTCCGACAATTCTAGCGGATTTTTTATGGGCTTTATTTGAAAAAACTCCTAAATCATACATTCCGTATAGCACTCTTCGATGTACGGGTTTTAGACCATCTCTAACATCAGGAAGCGCTCTTGATACAATAACTGACATCGAATAATCGATGTAAGCTGATTTCATTTCATCTTCTATGTTAATAGGAATTAACTTTTCTCCTTCAGACATAAGTTGTTATATTAAATAATTATATTCATTTCAAAACGTGCCAATATACGCCTTTCTGAACTTTTTCCAGCTATTTTAACAGTCTATTTTTTCTGATTTATTAACAATAATTAGGAGGACTTTGAAGCCATGATAGTAAAGATCGAGCCTAATAATTAAACTAGATCAATAACATTTTTATTTTAAATAAATAAGGAGTACCCTGCTATGCAGGTTCCGTAAACTTAAAAGATGTTTTTAATTTTTATAATTTATTCTCTGTATCTTTGAAATTTCCTGTGATTTTAACATTACTACCTTTAATGACTTTTCCATAAATAGTTATTGAAGAACCTGTGCCTAAAAAAGTTAAATTGGCATTACTATTCAAAACCAAGTCACCATAAATCACTACCGCACCATTTACTTTCATCTCAGCATTACTATTAATAGTCAATCGTGTGTTTTGACCATATCTTCCCTGACTTAAAGTACCACTCATTTCAAACAAGCTGTTACTATTGAGCGTGAGATCATTTTGCACGGAGAGAGCTCCACAATGAGTAAGACTCGATTTTGAATTCACAATAATTGAAGAAAGAGCTGTACTACCCGAAAAAGCAGCAGTCTGATTAGAATTAAGAATCAAATTAGCATTTCCTGTATAAGTAGGATAGCCCGTACAATTAACAGGACTAGATTTCCCTTCTATTTTGATTATTTTTAAACCACCTTTACCACTAGCTACATAAATATAATCCCCTTTAGTTTTTATATAATTAGAAGATCCATTAATAGAAATTCTACCCAACCAATCTAATTGATTTGAGTTTTGATATACCGATACTCCCGCAGCACCATTAGCTACAAATGTTTTATTATCATTCACAGCAACAGCATTAGTTACAATATCATTCGGATCTATACCATCTTTTGTACCAACAATAATTGGTAAAGATTGTATTTTTTGGCCCGATTGTATAGCATACACCCCTGCACCATTTAAACCTTCTGCTACGATTAACTTTTGCTCATACACATCCATGGTACGTTTTGATTCTTTACTATCAATAGAGGTAGGAAAAGAGCGCGAGAAAGCTAGGTTGTTTTCTTTATAAATCTGAACTCCTTGCGTACCACTTAAAGTAATAATCTCTTCATTATTCAATAAAACAGATCGCAGATCCGCTTGCGGAACATTCCCTAATTGCTGATTAGACCCAACAGTATTCTTGGATAAACTTCCTTTATCTCCTGTTACCGAAAAATAAGCATTTCCATTTGCCACAATATCTGTAGTCACTTGACCTTGTAGCGGAACAATAGTATAATTTTCAGTAAGTAAACCATTATTCAATTGCATAACAATTACCACTGCCGGACTAGTAAAATTAGGCGATTTATCTATGTCAGTAGCCGCTCCTAGAAACAATTTACCATCGGCATAAGTTAACGAAGTAATATCAGTATTTTTAATTAAAGCTGATATAATAATTTTAGGCTTATACGGATCAGAAATATCAATCACGTCTACCGCTCCAGAATACACTGCACCCTGAAAAGTGTAAGCAACATAGGCATATTTATCACTAACATATACATGGTTTGCCTGTAGTTGTCTTCCAAATTCGTCTACAGGAGCATTAACTTCTGCAATTTGAACCAAAGGAAAATCACTAGCGTCGTTGGCCACTTTACTCCTACTTGTAAGATTGTTGATACTTAAAACTCCAGATCCCTCAAAAGAAATACGCTTTTTCAAACTTGATAAATCATTATTCACATCTATCAGCGCATCTTTGGAGTCATTTGTTAAATTATCATCATTTTTATCACATGAAATAAAAAAAAATAATGAAACCACTAATAAAATTACTATTCTATTATTCATATCTTGTTGTTTTTTAAATAATTGCAAATTTATCAATAGAATAATTAACTTTTTTTTAATTAACATTATTTAACTCAATACAAGAAAACTAAAGTTTCAACAACATGACACCAGAAAATTTCAATTTTACTAGAAGTAAAGCGAATTATAAATAGTATTAATCTTTTATATTTGGACTTCTAAAAATAATTTCCTTATGAAAGCAACATTTTATTCTCTTCTTTTTTCTTGTTTAGTATTTTATTCGTGTAAGAAGAATGACAACGATACTCCTAAAACACGAACCAATGTTGTTCCTTTTACCCAAATGACTTTAAATACTCCGACACCTACTGCAACTATTCAAAGTAATGCTTATGTTGCTAAAGAAGAAAAAAAGGAAAGTATTATGTATCAATATAAATACACAGTAGTCAATAAACCTAATTCTAAAATAAGTTCCAAAATAATAACGAAACCAGGAATGAATCCCCCACACGGAGAGCCCAAACACAGATGTGATATTCCAGTGGGCGCCCCACTCAATTCCGCCATTCCAAAAATAACAAGCAATCCTAAATCCAATGTGACATTAACTACCGGAACTTCTAATACACCCACAGTTCCTCCGCTCCTAGCGACAACAACTGAAACTACTACACCAGAAGGCATGAATCCTGCCCATGGTCAACCCAAACATCGATGCGATATTGCTGTTGGCGCTCCATTACCTAAAGAATAACCTAAAGCATAAATAAAAATTGCATGATTAAACAAGCTTCTAAAAAAAATGTTGTTGAATTATCGCTTCTGATTAATGCAGCTTATCGTGGAGAATCTTCTAAAAAAGGATGGACTACCGAAGCTGATTTATTAGCAGGTACTAGAACCAGTGAAGAGGAATTGGAAACAATTATTGCTTTACCCAATCACTATTTATACAAATTTACTCGTTGTCAAAAAATCATTGGTAGCGTATTATTAATTGCTAAAAAAGACGTTTTATACCTAGGAATGTTAACGGTTACACCCGAATTACAAAATCAAGGTATTGGTAAACAATTATTACTTAAAGCTGAAAAGCAGGCACGACTTTTACAATTAAATAGGATTCAAATGACTGTAATCGGTATCCGACAAGAATTATTGGAATGGTATATCCGAAATGGTTATGAAGATACTGGCTTGAGAGCACCATTCCCTTTGGGAAAAGATGATAAAATCCTTAAAGATGTCGTTCTTGATTTCTTTGTATTAGAAAAGAGATTGATTGATAGCAAATAAAACGCTAGTTGCGGCAACGTTCTACAAAATACATTTTCATTTCCCCTCTGTTTTTTACAGTAATTGAACCTCTGCACTCACAATCTAATCGATCTTTTACTAATTGATAAGTGTTTTCAGAAATATTAATTTTTCCAGATTCAGAATTTGATTCCATTCTAGAGGCAATATTCACAGTGTCCCCCCAAATATCATAGGCAAACTTTTTTGTACCTACAATTCCTGCAACCACAGGCCCCGTGTTGATACCAATTCTAATATCAAAACGGATGTGTTGCGATTGATTTTCTACTTTAGACATTGATACAAAATCAAGCATTTCCTGAGCGGCTAAAATCATTTTGTAAGCATGGTCGAATGTAGCAAATGGCAGTCCTCCAGCACACATATAGGAATCACCAATTGTTTTAATTTTTTCTAATTCATATTTATCAATTATGGTGTCAAATTTTGAAAAATAAAAATCTACAGTTTCAACTAATTTTTCAGGCGACAAGTTTTCCGCAAAAGCCGTAAAGCCTACAAAATCAGTAAACAAAACGGTTACAGATTCAAATTTTTGAGCTTGTACTTTTCCATAGGCTTTAAGTTCAGCTGCTGTTTCTTCTGGTAAAATATTCAATAACAACTCGTTAGAGCGTTTTTTCTCACTCTCAATAATCGCATTAGTTCGCTTTATGAATTGATATCTTCTTAATAAACCAATTACAAGCAGACCAATTAGAAAAAGTGCAATTATGGTGACATATAAAATGGTTTGTTGTTTTTTAGCTTTCAATTGCTGAATTTCGGACTCTTTTTCGAGTAAGTTTACTTCCGTTTGCTTTTTCGAAACTTCAAAATTAGTTCTTAAATCGGCTAATTCTTGCACCATTTTAACATTGGTAACACTATCTCTATAAGCTACATGTGATTTGTAAAACAGTAAAGCCTTTGAGTAATTATTGTTTTTTTCGTAAAGCTTAGACAACTGTAAACTAGAGCTACTTATTTGATCTTTGTACCCATTTTTCTGTGCTAGTTGCAAACTTCTAGAAGCGGTAGTAATTGCAAGATTCCATTTTTTTTGTTTTTGATAAACATCAGAGAGATTGATGAGATATTCTGAAATTCCGTAATAATCTTCGATAGGCTCAAGTAGACGTATGGCTTTCTTCAAGTTAATTTCCGCCATGCCCTCATTACCCAATTGAAAATAAATCACCCCCATACTACCCACCGTGTAGGCAATACCACTTGTATATTTTTCTTCCTCAAAAAGTTTTCCAGATTCATAAAAACATTTTAAAGCCTTGTCTAACAAGTTGTTTTTTAGATATTCATCCCCAAGATTAGACAATGCCGATGCTAATTTTAACTTGTCTTTTGATTTCCTCAAGATGAAGATAGCTTTATCATAATAAAGAAATGCTTTTTTTGTTTCTTTCATAACAGAAAAAACATTTGCCATTTCCATATAAGTAATCCCCTCACCAATTTTATTTGTAGAAATTTGTGCTATCTTAATTGAGGCCATAAAATCTTGCAAAGCTTCTTGCAAATCTCCTTTCAACTTTCGTTTGCTACCTCTAAGGTAATAGCCTCTAAATAAATACAAATTGTTATTCTCTTTTTTTGATAAAGAAATTAGCTCATTTGCATACTTGATTGACAATGAAAAATCATTAACTTCATTAAACGCTAAATTTCGAAGTAACTCTAATCGAACCGTATCTTTTGTTTTTCCATTTTTGTAAATAAACGCTAAACTATCTGCTATTTTTTGATCTTGAGCCATTATCGTACAACTCATCAAAAACACAGAAAACAGCAGCGCAAAAGGTTTAAAAAAAGGGTTAGATAACATAAAAAATATTATGGATTGATCGCTATTTTAGGATCAATAAGATAGGATTTAGAGGCTTCTTTGTAGTACACTGTAAAATGAATTTTATATACGTTTTGTTTTCCAATTAAGCTTTCACGGTCTTTAACAGTGGCTACAACATTTCCTGATTGCCCTCCCTTACCTTTAATTACATAATCATCTGATTCATCATTACCAAAGCATACTTCTGTATCATTGTTATTTAAATCCAAATCGTAAACAATACTGTCAATAGCTACAGAATACCATTTATCCTTAGTGACGCCAACCCATTCGATTTCTTGAGACAAATACACATTGGATAAAAAATCCTCAATTTTTCCACTTTCTGTAAAACCATCATTATCATCCGATAAATAACAACGCTCATGAATATCCTTTTGAGAGGGATTCGTCATTTGATACAACCGACTTGCTTCTACATTCAATTCTATTTTAACTCTTCGACCCATGACATTTTGTTTTAGATTAAAAATAAATATTCATAATACATTTTAAATGATAATTACCTGATTTATAATCGAATAAAACAGCTATCATCAAATATACAGTTTTTATGTTTAGCTTAAAACTTTGAAAAATAAAATCTTGATAATTAACAAATTAAAATTTAATAATTAAATTTAACCTTAAATAAATTTATTATGCATAAAATTTCAAAAACAATTGACTGGAAAGAAATTTTTCATTTAAAAAACATAATTCTAAATTTAATCGGGGTCGCCTTCATCATTTTAGCCTTAAAAGGTTTTATGATACCCAATAAATTTCTAGACGGAGGAGTTATTGGCATCTCCATTTTAATTCACGAAGTCACCCATTGGCCTTTTGGTATTTTAGTTTTATTACTCAATGTTCCTTTTTTGTTTTTAGGTCATCGATTATTGGGGATTACTTTTGCAGTACAAAGCCTTATTACATTTTTACTAATCGCTTTTGGCATGACTTTTTTTCATTTTGATGCCGTTACTTCAGATCCGTTGTTAATTGCCTTATTTGGTGGTTGTTTGATAGGAGTAGGTATGGGTTTATGTATTCGAAGTGGCGCCGTTGCTGATGGTATTGAAATTTTAGCATTACTCACTACACGCAAAATAGGACTAAACGTTTCTGAAGTCATTTTTGCACTTAATACATTACTTTTTTTGGCTGCCGCTTGGACTTTTGGAATTGGTACCGCTTTGTACTCTATAGTGACTTATTTCTCAGCCGTAAAAGCTTTGGATTATATTTCACATGGTGTTGAACAATACACCGCTTTGCATATTATTTCTTCAAAAAGTGAAGAAATCAAAGAACTCATTGTTAAAAAATTTGGGAAAGGAATTACCATAATTAAAGGAGAAAGAGGATACTTACCCGAGAGTTTTGAAGTAAAAGTTGATTGTGATGTAATTGTTACGATTGTGACTCGACTAGAATTATTGCGAATTAAGGACGAAATAGAGATTATTGACCCACAAGCGTTTACTTATATCCAATTTATCAAAGAAGCTAGTGGCGGAATTTTGAGGGTGCGACGGAAGCATTAAATTAGTTTTTCAAGCATTTTTTTAATGGTACTATTCTAAAAAATAAAGCTTCTAAGAATACATAAATCATAATTATTTTGTATTTTAGTTATTATTTAACATTTTAAATAAAAAATAATCAAATAAAAACCAAAAACAATACATTCAAAAATATCATTCAATAGTTATCTGCTAACCAAAATAAAAAAATCACTGGTCACACAAAACCTATAATTAAATGAGATTCATCTGCTATTTTTGTTTATTATTGATTTCTTTCAGTCTACAGGCTCAATTTCTTCGCAAAAAGAAAAAGAAAACTATAAAGTACGAAAATATCATCATCAGTGATTCTGCAACCGAACATTTATCAAAAGCAATTCAATTTGAAACCGTTTCAAAAACAGACTCTCTCTTTTTTTACACAGAAGAATTCCAAAAATTTAAAGCTTTTTTAAAGGAATCCTATCCTTTGGTCTTTAAAAACTGTACGGAAATCAAATTAAATTCAAATGCTATTTTATTAAAATGGGAAGGAACCAATACAAACTTAAAACCAAATTTATTCATGGCACATCAAGATGTGGTTCCTGCCAAACAACAAGCACATGAATGGCGATTCCCTCCCTTTGGTGGAATCATTAATGAAGGTCGAATCTATGGCAGAGGAACTTTGGATGACAAATCTTCTTTGATAGGCTTATTAGAAGCAACGGAATACGTGCTAAAATTCAATTACGAACCTTTAAGAACCACCTATTTTGCTTTTGGAGATGACGAAGAAACAGACGGAAATGGCGCAAAAGAAATTGCAAATTGGTTCTTGTCCAACAAAATAGAATTTGAAATGATTTTAGACGAAGGTCCAGGAATCGGACAAGACATTATACCTGAAGTAGGTAAACCAATCTCCTTTATTGGCATAGCCGAAAAAGGATATGCTACCGCAACATTGACTGTTACTCAAGAAAGCGGTCACTCCTCTATGCCCTCTAAGCATACCGCTATAGGCATACTAAGTCAAGCCATTGCCAATATTGAAAACAAACCTTTTAAAGCACATTACCATGGCTTAGCTAAAAAAATGTTTGACGAAATAGCTTCAGACATGAAATTCAGTCACCGCTTGGTTTTTAGAAATAGTTGGCTTTTCAGTGGATTAATCAAAAAAGAACTTTCCAAGAAATATTCAACTAATGCTTTCATTAGGACTACGGCCGCAACAACAATTTTTAATTCAGGAGATTCAGAAAACGTCCTTCCACATAAAGCTTCAGCTACCATTAATTTTCGATTAATTCCTGGTGATTCCATAAAGGATCTTGTGCCTTATCTAAACAAAGTAATCAACAACCCAAAAGTCAATGTTACTTTAAAAGAAAATGCGTATAACGCTTCGCCAGTAGCGAAAAAGAAATCCATTGGATACAAAGCCATCGCCAAAAGTTGTCAAGAATTATTCCCTGAGGCACTTGTAGCTCCAGTGTTAGTGATTGGCTCAACAGATTCACGCCATTTTAACTTAACTTGCAAAAATATATTGCGTTTTATTCCACTGCGTTTTAATGCTTCTGATTTAGAAAAAGTTCACGGAGTTGATGAAAGTGTAGCAATTTCAAATTACCAAAATATGATTCGATTTTACATTCGATTATTTCAAAATCTCAATGAAATTGATTTAAAATAAATTTATCCGTAACAAAACTAAATAGCAGACTACGTAATCATTTTAGGAATTTTTGCCACAAAAAAATAAAATTAATACATTAGCGCCACTAAATTTTATCAAAAAAACAATGAAGAACACAGCGCTTACACAAATACACGAAGGTTTAGGAGCAAAAATGCTTCCTTTTGCAGGATATAACATGCCTATTCTTTACGAAGGCGTAAATGTAGAACACGAAACCGTTCGCAACGGAGTGGGTGTTTTTGATGTATCACACATGGGTGAATTTATACTTTCTGGACCAAATGCTTTACCCTTAATTCAAAAAATAACTTCCAATGATGCTTCAACTATAACAATTGGAAGAGCACAATATTCATGTTTTACCAATAATGAAGGAGGAATTGTTGACGATTTAATACTGTATAAAATAGAAGATGAAAAATACCTTTTAGTGGTTAATGCTTCAAATATTGAAAAAGATTGGAATTGGATAGTTACTCACAATGATTTGGGAGTAGTGATGGAAAATTTATCCGATGAGTATTCATTGCTAGCCATACAAGGTCCAAAAGCTGTTGAAGCAATGCAAACGTTGACAAATATTGACTTAGCAGCAATTAACTATTATCATTTTGAAATAGCAGAATTTGCTGGTTTTCAAGATATTATCATTTCAGCAACTGGCTATACTGGCTCAGGAGGTTTTGAAATTTATTGTAAAAACGATCAAGCCGTAGCTATTTGGAATAAAGTTTTCGAAGCAGGGAAAGCTTTTGACATCAAACCGATAGGTTTAGCCGCGAGAGACACTTTGCGTTTAGAAATGGGCTTCTGTTTGTATGGAAATGACATCAACGATACCACTTCACCCTTAGAGGCTGGTTTAGGATGGATTACTAAATTCACAAAAGAATTTACTAATTCAGAAAACTTAAAAAAACAAAAAGAAACTGGAGTTACTAAAAAATTAGTCGCTTTTGAAATGCAAGAACGTGCTGTTCCTAGACAAGATTATGAAATCGTAGATGCGTCAGGAACTGTAATTGGAATTGTAACTTCCGGAACCATGTCACCCTCTATGAACAAGGGAATTGGTTTGGGATATGTAACTACCGCCAACAGCGCAGTAGACAGCTCCATTTATATCAGAATAAGAAAAAATGATGTTCCTGCCAAGGTGGTAAAACTTCCATTTTATAAAAAATAAAATTATGAAAAAAATTTTACTAGGTTTTCTGCTCTTGAGTAGCGTCATTGATGCTCAAAATAATCTTGATTCCTGTAAAACACTTTCAAAAATTAATGCCCTTATTCAAAAAGAGCATGTCCAACCTAAACCGATAGACGACAGTCTATCGGTTTTTATATTTGATCAACTGATTAACCAATTAGATCCCGGTAGAAATATTTTTTTTAAATCAGAGTACGATTCACTAGCTCACAATTATCGACTTCAATTAGATAATAATATTTTAAAAAACGATTGTAGTTTTATAAAATCATTCGAAGAAACTTATCAAAAAGGACTTCAAAGAAATCTTTTACTGATAGAAAAAATCCATAAAGATTCCCTAAACTTTAATGCTAACGACACAATTCGACTGTATAAAAAAGCATTTCCTGTTTACATGAACGCAAGCAACATGGAAAAGATTTGGAGAAAAAAAATCCGATATGATATACTGAGTGATATAGCGTCACATGGACAAAATTTAGACTCTATTACAATAAATTTTAACCAAGAAACACAAACACAAAAGGAAATAATTATTCAAAATGAGATTTGTAAAATAAATAGTCAACTCAAAACAATTCAGACTATTGACCAAAAAATTTACGCTCTTTTTTGCACCTATTTTGACCCACACACTAATTATTTTAGTATGGATACTAAATCTAATTTTGTGTCATCATTATCTAAAGAAAAACTCTCCCTAGGTTTTTTGGTCACACTTAATGAAAAAAATCAAATCATTATCGAAGAAATTGATCCGAATGGTCCAGCTTTTAAAAACGGATTACTCAAAAAAGGGGATGAAATCATAGCACTCTCGAATCAAAAGGAAACTTTGAAAGTTACTTGTGCTTCTCTAGAAGAAATTGGAGAGCTGATTGCCTCCGACAGCAACAGAATTATTACCCTTTGGATTAAAAGAAAAGGCGAAAATAATTTCAAAGTAACCCTAGAAAAAGAGTTGATTAAAGATGAACAAAATACCGTTTACAGTTTTATAATTGAAGCAAAAAATAAAATCGGATACATAAAAATCCCAAGTTTTTATTCCAATTTCGAAAATAAAAATAGTAGTGGATGTGCTGAAGATGTTGCCACAGAAATTGTAAAACTACAAAACGATGTAATCGACGGATTGGTAATTGATCTTATGGACAATGGAGGAGGCTCTATGGAGGAAGCTATCAAACTTGCTGGTTTGTTTATACATCATGGGCCAATATCAATAGTTGTAGACAACACCCAAAAGCAACAAATTATAAAAGACCCCTACAGAGGATATTTGTACAAAGGCCCCGTTATTATTTTGGTAAATGGCAATAGTGCTTCCGCAAGTGAGTTTTTTGCCACCATTTTACAAGATTATAACAGAGCCATGGTAATTGGTAGTAACACTCAAGGCAAAGCTACTATGCAAACTATCCTTCCATTAGAACAAGAAGAAAAAGATTTTGTAAAGATAACTATCAATAAATTTTTTAGAATTACAGGCAAAAGTCATCAAGCAACAGGAGTACTACCTAATGTAAAACTCCCAATTTTATACGAAAATATCCTAACTAAAGAAAGTGATCTTCCAACAGCTTTCAAAAATGAAGTACTAAAAACCGACATTGGATTCAAACCTTACGTTAAAAACAGTCTGATTAATCAATTGACCAAGAACAGTAATAAAAGAGTAAATAGCAGCCCATATTTTAACAATATCATAAGCCTTAACAAAAAAATTGATGCGATTGTAAAAAATCCTAGAACCGTAATTCCTATGAAAATAGAGGAGTTTTACAATGAACAGCTATTGATAACCAAATTATGGAAAGAAATTAGTGATTTTAAGGATGAAAGTATCAATCTTGATGTGAAAAATTCAAAAATGAACGAATCTTTATTGAAGGTCTATCCTACGGAAAGAGCTATCAAGGAAAAACAAATTAGTAGTTTAAAATCGAATCACTATCTCAACGAAGCCATTGAAATTATAAATGATTACTTGAATTTGAAATAAAGTTTTTCGCAACAAATTATGAGAAAAGTAAGCAAAGAGCTTTGGTAAAATAAGGAATAACTGTATTTTTGCAATTCATAAATTTGTATAGAAATGGGAAGAGCTTTTGAATTCCGAAAAGGTAGAAAAATGAAACGTTGGTCCGCAATGGCCAAAGCCTTTACTAGAATTGGTAAAGATATTGTAATGGCTGTAAAAGAAGGAGGTCCAAATCCAGAGGCCAATTCACGTTTAAGAGCAGTAATACAAAATGCTAAGGCAGCCAACATGCCTAAAGACAACGTGGAGCGCGCCATAAAAAAAGCAACCGATAAAGATACTGCCAATTATAAGGAAGTTCTTTTTGAAGGATATGCTCCTCACGGAATTGCACTTTTAATTGAAACGGCCACTGATAATAACAACCGAACTGTAGCCAATGTGAGAAGTTATTTCAACAAATGTAATGGCACTTTTGGCACTCAAGGTTCTGTAGAATTCATGTTTGACCACACCTGTAACTTCAGAATTCCAAAAGAAGGTATCGATGCTGAAGAATTAGAATTGGAATTGATCGATTTTGGAGCAGAAGAGGTTTTTGAAGACGAAGATGGTATTTTAATTTATGCGCCTTTTGGAAGTTTTGGAACTCTTCAAAAAGAATTAGAAAATAGAAGCTTAGAAATTTTATCTTCTGGCTTTGAACGAATTCCTCAAATCACAAAAAAACTATCTGAATCTGAAATGGCCGATGTAGAAAAATTAATCGAAAAATTAGAAGAAGACGATGATGTGATGAATGTATATCACACTATGGAAGAATAAGAACTTCTATTTTACGCAATATATTACCTAAAAAACTTCGTTCTTTAACGGAGTTTTTTTTTGTAAAAAAGTCTATCTAGGATACTAATAAACATAAATCGTGTCTGAAGTTTTATAATTACTATCTTTAAAAACTTCCGAATTCTGCAGAAAAAGCAGATTTTGGATGAATTGTCCAAAACTACAGTATCTGGAAAAACCAAAAATAATTCGTTGAGGGTTTTTCTCTAAAAAATTCTTTAATAGCAAATCAAAATTTTCTCTTTTCACATCCAATCCATCAATAGCAATAGAATTATCTTTATCCATAAATACCACTGCATTTTGTTTAGGCCTTGCTAATTCAAATTTCGATTTTGTAAAGGGTAAAAAAGCCAAACTTTTATGAACGGTATCCGCGTAAGAAAAGTAATTTTCCGAAATTTCGCTTTTGTGCATACTCCCCTCTTTTTTGGCTTGCATTTTTATAATTTCAGGCATAACCAAACGCAAGGACAACCTCTTATCTACAGCAAAGATCCAATTCGTTGAACTAATCGTATTGGTACGATTTAACACTGCAATGGTATCATTTTTATTTTGTTTGAAAAAAATATAAACGAGAGAATGTTCTCCTACTGCTGTAACCATAGATGCATTCGCTTTAGGCAATTGTATTTCTTTTTTTTCTTCACAAGAAATTAAAAAAATAGCAACCATTGCTCCTAAATATATCTTCAATTTCATAAACAAGATTTTAATTTTTGAAATAACTGCACTACTTCAACAGCTTCTTTTACATCATGAACTCTGAGTATAGCAGCCCCATTTTGCAGCGCTATTGTATTCAATATAGTTGTCCCATTCAAAGCCTGATCAGCCGAAATATTTAAGGTTTTGTAGATCATAGACTTTCGAGATATACCTGCTAATACAGGTAATTCTAATGTATTAAACAAATTTAATTGGCTTAGAAGTTCAAAATTTTGTTCTGTTGTTTTAGCAAAACCAAATCCTGGATCTACTATTATATCAGAAATACCATGACTTCTTGCTGCCGCTACTCGTTCTGAAAAATAACCCAGCACCTCCTTAATTAGTACAACATAATTAGAGTGATTTACCATATCTTGCGGTGTCCCTTTCATATGCATCATGATATAGGGTACGCTATAGCTCGATACTATTTTTAGCATCAAAGGATCCAAAACACCAGCAGAAATGTCATTTACAATAGCTACACCTTGATCCAAACACAACTGAGCTACATCGCTTCTAAATGTATCAATAGAAAGTATTGCAGTAGGAAAATGTTGCATAATACTTGTTACTACAGGTAGTGTTCGTGCTTTTTCTTCTTGAGCTGAAACCACATTTGCGTTCGGTTTGCTAGAATAGCCCCCAACATCAATAAACGTTGCGCCTTCAGAAAACATGGCTTCAACGCGTTGCAAGATACTTTTTTCGTTTTCATAACGACTGTTTGCATAAAAAGAATCGGGAGTGATATTAAGTATTCCCATCACTTTAGGCGTAGACAAATCGATTAAGTTACCATTACAGTTAATAGTCATAGTGGAAAGGATTCTAGTAATAACTTGGTATTTGATTAAAAATTGTTTTATTTTTGGAGCCAATTGAATACAAATATACACCAATAATGAAGAATACTTCACAAGAATACGATACCATCATAGCAATTTGCCGTCAATTATTTACTAATAAAATGAAAGACTACGGTAGTGCGTGGCGTATTTTGCGATTGCCTTCACTCACTGATCAAATATTCATCAAAGCACAGCGCATTCGTAGTTTACAAGAAAATGAGATTCGAAAAATTGATGAAGATGAAACAGGCGAATTTATTGGCATCATCAACTATTCAATTATGGCTTTAATTCAGCTAGAACTAGGAGTAGTTGAACAACCAGATTTGGATTTAGCGACCGCTACACAATGGTACGACCACAAAATTAATAGTACCAAAGCCTTAATGGAAGCTAAAAATCATGATTATGGAGAAGCTTGGCGCGAAATGCGTGTGAGTTCACTTACTGATTTGATTTTGCAAAAATTACTTCGTGTAAAACAAATTGAGGATAATAAAGGAAAAACAATAGTATCAGAAGGTATAGATGCCAATTACCAAGATATGATTAATTATGCTGTTTTTGCTTTAATTTTAATGCAATTTCACCTTAAAAAATAACCTTTACTATAAAAAAAAATCCTCTAATGAGGATTTTTTTTTATGGTGTTTCATAAAACGTTAATCATTCATAGAAATCAAAAATTCTTCATTATTTTTAGTTTTCTTAAAGCGATCATTAATAAAGTCCATGGCTTCGATTGGATTCATATCTGAAAGATATTTTCTCATAATCCACATGCGGTGCAAGGTATTTTGGTCTAACAATAAATCATCACGCCTTGTACTTGATGAAGTTAAATCAATAGCAGGAAATATACGTTTGTTAGCAATTTTTCTATCTAATTGTAGCTCCATATTACCCGTTCCTTTGAATTCCTCAAAGATTACTTCGTCCATTTTTGAACCGGTTTCAGTTAAAGCCGTAGCAATAATACTCAAAGAACCTCCGTTTTCAACATTACGAGCAGCACCAAAAAAGCGTTTCGGTTTTTGCAATGCATTAGCATCTACACCACCACTCAGTACTTTACCTGAAGCAGGTTGTACAGTATTATAAGCACGCGCTAAACGAGTAATAGAGTCTAACAAAACGACAACATCATGACCACATTCTACTAAACGCTTCGCTTTTTCCAAAACGATATTCGCAATCTTCACATGTTCTTGTGGCTCTCTATCAAAAGTAGAAGCTATCACTTCCCCTCTTACACTACGTTGCATATCTGTAACCTCTTCCGGACGTTCATCAATTAACAAAACTATCAAATAAACTTCGGGGTGATTGGCAGCAATGGCATTAGCAATATCTTTCAACAACATTGTTTTACCCGTTTTGGGTTGAGCAACAATCATTCCTCGTTGTCCTTTACCAATTGGAGAAAACAAATCAATAATTCTGGTGGAGATAGTGGATTGTTTTTCGGCCAATTTGAATTTTTCAGAAGGAAAAACTGGGGTCAGATGTTCAAAAGAAACGCGATCTCTGACCACTTGTGGATCGTGACCATTGATTTTGAGTACTCGAACCAAAGGGAAATATTTCTCTCCTTCTTTTGGAGGACGAACTACTCCTTTTACTGTATCACCTGTTTTTAAACCAAACAATCGAATTTGAGACGTTGACAAATAAATATCATCCGGTGAAGCTAAGTAATTGTAATCTGAAGAACGTAAAAACCCGTAGCCATCAGGCATCATTTCTAATACACCTTCACTTTCTATGATCCCATCAAATTCAAAATCAGCATCTTTAAAATTGGTTTTTTTACTTTTGAAATTAGGATTTAGATTCCCGTTATTATTTCCATTTTGGCCTAAATTAGGATTGGAATTTTGTTTTTTTAATTGATTAGGATTAATTTTCTTAGAAGAAAGGCTTTTTTCTGATTCACTTGTGGAAATGTTATCACCAACTTCTTTAGATTCCTGTATATTATCAGAAGGTACAGGGGTTGACTCTTTCTCTAATTTTGCTGCTTCTTTTTCCTTTTGCAGCGCTATTTTTTTTTCGTAAGCCGCTTTGTTAAATTTAATAACTTTCGGTTTATTATCAGATTCAATACTAGTGTCTATTATGTTCTCTTCTACTACTTCCCTACTCTCTGTAACATTGTCTGAACGCACCGCGTTTTTTTCATTTTCAGACGACTCTAATTCAGGTAAAACTTCGGCAACATTTAGGTTAGATTTTACTTTTTTAGTGGGAACAATACGGATTCGTTCTTTTTTAGCTTTTTCAACCACTTTTTGTTCTGTGTTTGTAGCTTCAGCTTTATCTAGATTAGATTGGGAAGTTGCTTTTTGATTTTCTAAAATAAGACCAATTAAAGTTTCCTTTTTGACACCATTAAATTTTATTGTCTTTGCTTTTTTAGCAATTTCTTGAAGCTCAGAAAGCTTCAATTCTTTTAATGCAGCAATATCAAACATGAATGTTTTATTAAATTATTGTAATTTGGAAAATTGTGAGAAGAAAAGAATAGATTTATTTTCTTGAATCAACCGCAAAATGAAGTGCTTACGGATTTATGATGCAATAATACGAATAAAATTTAATCATACAATAGTATTTTAAAAAAAGAAAATATATTTTTGCAATAGATATTTATTACATATCATGATACAACGTATACAAACCATTTATTTGTTTTCAGCTTTTTTAACAACATTAGTCGCGCCATTTTTATTCCCTTTATGGATTACTGATGATCACAAATCTTATTTTTTTATGCAAAATAACATTTATGTTCTTCTTTTTGGCTTAAGTACGACTTTGTCATTAATCAGCATAGTATCATTTAAAAAAAGACAAAATCAATTTGTTTTAGGACGATTGAATATCATTTTAAATTTAATTTTATTAGGATTATTTGTATATCATTCACTAAATTTATCTGGAGAAACCCCATTGGTTTCTGAGAAAGGTATTGGGATGTTTGTACCTGTCTTGGCTATCGTGTTATTAGTTTTAGCTAATAAAGCCATCAAGAAGGATGAAGATCTTGTAAAATCTGTGGACCGATTGAGATAAACCTATAATCTTAATTTATTTGTGCGAAGAAAACCCGATGTAACAATCGGGTTTTTTTATTTCTTACAAAAAAAGAGTTAATGTATTTAAAAAATAATATATTTGAGACTTAGAATAAATAAGGCATGCAAGAAATCAAAATACATTTAGCCGATGACCATCAAATTCTAATTGATGGTATTACAGCACTTTTAAATACAATTCAAGGATTTTCAATTGTAGGAACTTCGCAAAACGGGGCTAATATTTATCAAGAGGTTACCAATAACAACACCGATATACTGGTACTAGACATAAGTATGCCTGAAAAAGATGGCATTCAAGTATTAAGAGAATTTTCTAAGAAAGGCTTCCCTTGTAAAGTAATCATATTGTCTAGCTACGATGATTTAAAAATCGTAAAAGAAGTGATGAAATTAGGAGCAAGTGGCTATTTGACCAAAGAATGTGCCTGCGAGAGCATTATTGATGCCATTCATACCATCACTTCGGGTCAGGAATATTTTTGCAAAAGCATTCAAAACAAAATTTTTAACACCGTTACACGTAATAACCCAAAAGTAAAAGGTATTGCAACGGGAATCAACGCTACCTTAACCGAAAGAGAACTTGAAATTATCATTTTGATTTCTTTAGAATTTAGTGGTAAAGAAATCAGTGATCAGCTATTCATAAGTACCCACACGGTTGAAACCCATCGAAAAAACATTATGAAAAAAATAAAAGCCAAAAACACTATAAGTATTGTAAAGTATGCTTTAAAAAATCAATTAATTGAAGCTTAATTGATTTTAAATGTATGATATCTATCCTAAAATTCTTTTATAAAATTCAATTTACATCTTACCAATTTGTACTATTAATTTTATTACTTTTTCTCCCCTTTTGCACTTTTGCGCAAAAGAAAAAAATCTCTAGAAAAACAGTTTTAGAATTGACTTACAGTGCAATTCAAAACATGAATAAGGAAAATTATGAAAAATCATTAATTCAGTCAAGAGCTGCTCTAAAGGATGCCACAACATTAAAAGACAATGCAATAATTGCGTTAATCTACAACACTATTGGAGGTAATTTTGACGGATTATTAGAGTACGAAAAAGCCATGCTTTACTACAAAAAAGGACTTAGCTATGCTCAAACTACTAATAAAAATGAAATTAAATTTCAATTAAATAATAATCTCGGCAATATTTATTTTTTTGATAAAAAAGATTTCAAAAAAGGAGTTTTTTATTATGAAAAGGCCATTTTATACAGTGCCAAAATTAAAGATACTAGCAAAATCCTTTTTACTAAGATCAATATGGCTTGGGCACATTTTGACGTAAATAAATTTCACCAAGGCTTTAAATATTTACAATTCGTAAATACTCATTTCAAAAAACACGGAAATAACACTTTAGAAACTGTACACAACATGCTGAATGGCATGTATTTTAGACATAAAAAAGAGCCTGAAAAAGCGGATAGTTTTTTTAATAAAGCCATAAAAACAGGAATTTTGTATGAAGAAAAATCAGATTTATCATATACCTATTTGGAATATTCAAAATTTTTAAATCAAATGGGGGATTATAAAAAAGCATATTCAAATCTCGAAAAATATAATATCCTTACAGAAGAAATCAATTCTGAAGACAAAATAAAGAAAGCGAATGTTGCAGGTATAAACCTCGAGTTAGACGAGTACAAAAGAGAAATAGACAACATTTCTTCCACCTATAAAAACAAGGAAAATTACTGGCTAGCACAACAATCGCGCAATAAGAAAATTGTGCTTTTAATTGTCACTATTTCGCTTCTAATTTTTATTATTTTGTATTTCTTTTCTAAAAATGAAAAACTAAAGCAGAAAAACAAATTGCGTGAAATACAAAATAAAATTCAACAAAACCTGATCAATGCAACCATTGATGGTCAAGAATCGGAACGCAAAAAAATTGCTGCTTTTTTACATGATAACATAAGTGCGTTATTATCTTCTGCAGGAATGCATCTGAATGTGTTCTCGAGCAAAAATCAAGATCAATCCGTTGAAATTATTAAAACAAAATACATTCTTGAAGAAGCGCATCATAAAGTTAGAGATCTCTCTCATGAATTAATGCCGTCGTTATTAGTGCGATTCGGATTAATCTATGCCTTGGAAGATTTATGTGAAAAAAATTCAAATTCTAATATTCATTTTGAATTTCATTCCTCAGTTGATGAAACGACTAGATTTAAAGAATTTCTTGAAATGAAACTGTATTTTGTGATATCAGAATTACTTAATAATATTTTAAAACACAGTAATGCCAACCTAGCAAAACTAGATATAAAAATGATTCAAAATCAACTAAATATTTTAGTAATTGATAATGGAAATGGTTTTGAAGATGAAACGAATAAAAACATGGAAGGTTTCGGATTAAACAGGATTAAAGCACGAATTCATAACATGAAAGGAACAATTTACATACTATCTGACAAAAAGAATGGTACTACCGTAGAATTACTTGTCCCTATCGTCTAAACTATTTCGAAATTACACGTAAATTTTAGTCTCCTAAGAATTGATAAACGCACCAAAGTAATGATGTTTTGTAATTTTAAAACCATATCAAAATGTATCCTATTTCTATCTTTCCTTCCTTTTTGGGTTTTGGCGCAACAAGGGGAAGTCTCTGAAAAAAGCACGCAAATTTCACTAAACAAAGCCATTGAAAGTTGGAAAAATGACCAATATGAAACTTCTTTAAAACAATCTAATTTAGCATTAAAAAAAGCTATTTTTTTAAAAAACAACTATTTGATTGCTAAATCTTATAACGTTATTGGGGTGAATTTTGATGATCTTTTCATGCTTGATAAAGCTTTCAGCTACTATGAAAAAAGTCTGAAATATGCTAGTAAAACAACAGATGACACTCTCAAGGGAAAAATCTACAATAATCTAGCAAATATTTATTTTTTTGAAAAAAAGAATTATCAAAAAGGAATCGAATATTATAAGAAATCATTGGTCCATACCGAAAAAATTGCAGATACGTCCAAAATATTCTTGAGAAAACTCAATATTACTTGGGCTTATTTTCAAGAAAATCAATACAAAATAGCCAAACCTTATCTTGATTATTTAAATAAATACGAAAGTAAATTTGCTGATGAATCCACTTTAATCATCTTAAATATGCTGAATGGTTTATTTGCTGAATACAAGAATGATAATTCAAATGCTAATCAATATTATCAAAAAGCAATTCAATACGGTGAAAAAAGCAACGAGAAATTTGATTTATCCGTAACCTACTACAATTACTCTTTGTTTTTAGCTAAAATCAAAAGGTTTGAAGAAGCCTACAAGTTTAGCAAAAAATACGAGAATTTAAATAACCAAATCCTAAACGATAGCAAAATAAAAACTGCTAAAAATACCGGGATTAATCTCGAGGTGGAAGAATACAAGAGAGAAATTAACAAAATATCCAATAGCTATAAATCGAAAGAAACCTATTGGCTGGAACAACAATCGCGTAACAAAAAAATTGTGGTTTTAGTCATTGTAATTTCGATCTTGGTTTTCTTAATTTTTTATTCTTTTTCCAAAAACGAAAAATTAAAACAGTACAATCGATTAAAAGAAATTCAAAGCAAAGTACAACAAAACATTATCAATGCCACCATAGATGGCCAAGAATCCGAACGTAAAAAAATAGCCGCATTTCTTCACGACAACATCAGTGCTTTACTATCTTCGGCGGGCATGCATTTGAATGTTTTCTCAACGGTACACAAAGATCAAAGCGCCGAAATTATCAAAACTAAGGTCATATTAGAAGAAACACATCACAAAATACGGGATTTATCGCATGAATTAATGCCTTCCTTATTAGTTCGTTTCGGATTAATTTTTGCCTTGGACGATTTGTGCGAAAAAAACTCTAATTCTACTCTTACATTCAAATTCAAAAGCAGCTTAGATACTTCGCTACGCTTTGAAGAAACCCTAGAAACAAAACTCTATTTTATCATCTCTGAATTGCTTAATAATATCATTAAACACAGTAATGCCACAAATTCAGAAGTAACCATCGATAAAAGCGATAATCGATTGATTGTTTCAGTTATAGACAACGGAAAAGGATTCGATGACCTCAAAAAAAACAGTATAGATGGTTATGGACTCAACAGAATTAAAGCACGAATCAACAATATGAAAGGAGAATTTGTAATCATTTCTAAAAAAAATCAAGGAACAACGATTAAACTTCATGTTCCTATCGAATAGTTATTTTTTCATTTCTACAATTTCCAAGTCTTTAATTTTATCGCCTTCTATGACAAATCGCAACAGCGTTCGTACCTGATGAAAACCACTTTTTCCGGCGGCTCCAGGATTCATATGCAACAAATTATGCTTCTTATCAAACTGAACTTTCAAAATATGAGAGTGCCCACAAATAAATAATTTAGGAGGATTCGTTGCCATTTCATCTCTAACAGCAGGATTGTATTTCCCCGGATAACCGCCAATATGCGTAATCCAAACCGAAACTTGCTCACACATAAACCGATTGTGCAATGGAAATTCAATTCTAGCCTCAGTCCCATCGATATTACCATACACCGCTCGCAATGGCTTAAGTTTTTTTAACGTATCGGTCACACTCAAATCTCCAATATCCCCCGCATGCCAAACTTCATCAGCCCAAGCTACATGTTTCAAAATCGCCTCATCGATGTGGCTGTGCGTATCTGAGAGCAAAAGAATTTTGGTCATACCATAGAAAATTAAAAGTAAAAAACAGCAAAAATAAGCGCTTCTTTCCCATTTTAGCCAATATTTAAAGTTCTTTTTTTGGGAGCAAAACAAAAGAAAAAAATAAACAGGGATTCCCGCTGTCCTTCCTATCTTTTTTCTACACCTCGCCGGTTTAGCAACCTGCAAGGTCTAGAAAAAAGGATATTCCCTCCCATCGGGACTAGAATCAAACATTCGGCATTTTTTCAGGCAGTTACAAAAATGACATAAAATCAAAAAAATCAGCTTAAAGATTGTAAATTTGCAGCCAATAAAAACAAGCAATCGTTGCCATACCATTGCATCATTAGGAAACGATTTCAACCAAAAAATCACAAAACATCTTGAGGTATTTTATACAATTAGCCTACAACGGAACAGCTTATCACGGTTGGCAATACCAACCCAACGCCAGTTCTGTACAAGAAACCCTGAACAAAGCCCTTTCGGTACTTTTGAATACCTCTATCAATATTATGGGTGCTGGCAGGACCGATACTGGCGTACATGCCAGCCAAATGTATGCTCATTTTGATAGTGAAAAAAAACTAGAAACAGCAACCTTGGTGCACAAACTCAATTCGTATTTACCAAAAGATATCGCCATATTTGACATTATCCCCGTAAGCGATGAGGCGCACTCCCGATTTGATGCCACCAAACGCACTTACGAATACCATATCAATACCATAAAAAATCCTTTCCTTGAGGGACTCAGTTGGTATTACCACCAAGATTTAGATGTGGCGTTAATGAATGAAGCTGCTAAATTATTGTTAAATCACACCGATTTTCAGTGTTTTTCGAAAGTGAATACCGACGTAAATACATTTGATTGCACTATATTTGATGCAGTTTGGAGAAAGGAAAAAGATCGTTTGATTTTTACCATTTCCGCCAATCGTTTTTTGCGAAACATGGTGCGTTCTATTGTAGGAACATTAGTCAATGTGGGATTACATAAAATCACTTTGGTTGATTTTGAAAACATCATAAAAAGCAAAAACAGAGAAAAAGCAGGTTTTTCGGTTCCAGCACATGGTTTGTACTTAACCGAAATCACTTATGAATACCTAAAATAGCCCCGATAGTAGTGGAAATCCTTTTTTGTTTTTCCTTTAAAAACAAAAAAGATTACTTCACTCAACTTTTATTTACATAGGAGTTCAGTGAATTACATTTGCACGAATAGCGGGAAATAGCTCCTAAACATGAAAGCAAAAGCATTCGATACTCGATTATTCAAAAGAATTTTAAAATTTACAAAGCCTTATCAATTACGATTTAACGGGGTCATTGTGTTTGCGATTTCTCTATCTATTTTTGCTGCCTTACGACCATATTTGCTAAAGCAAACGGTCGATGGATACATCAAAACCCACGACCAACAAGGTTTACTATTCTACGTTTCCTTGATGGGAATTGTATTGCTTCTTGAGGTTTTTTCGCAATTCTATTTTGTGTTTTGGGCTAATTGGTTGGGGCAAGATATTGTAAAAGACATCCGAATTAAACTGTTTGCGCATTTGCTTAGTTTTAGGATGAAGTACTTTGATTTGGTTCCTGTTGGACAAGTCGTAACCCGATGTGTATCGGACATTGAAGCTATTGCGCGTATTTTTAGCCAAGGACTTTTCATGATTATTAGTGATTTGATGAAAATGCTGGTAGTGCTCCTTTTTATGTTTTATATGAACTGGAAACTCACTTGGATTGTTATTGTAGCAATGCCCATATTGGTGTTTTTTACACGTATTTTTCAAAAGAAAATGCAAGTGGCTTTTGAGGAAGTACGTACCCAAATTGCGAATATGAATACTTTTGTTCAAGAGCGAGTTACAGGAATGAAAATCGTACAACTATTCAATCGTGAAGATATTGAATTTGATAAATTCAAAAATATCAATGACAAGCATAGAAAAGCGTGGATAAAAACCATTTTGTACAACTCCATTTTCTTCCCTATTGCTGATATTATCTCGTCGTTGACTCTGGGATTTATCGTTTTGTATGGCGGTATCAAAATATTGAATGGTGACAACTTTACTACTTTTGGAGACTTATTTTCCTATACCATGTTTATTGGAATGCTATTCAACCCCTTGCGCCAAATTGCAGATAAATTCAACGAAATGCAATTGGGAATGATTGCAGCCAATCGTGTGTTTGATATTTTGGATACAGAGGATCAAATTCAGGATACTGGAACCATGGAGGCGCCTATCTTTGAAGGAAACATCCTTTTCAAAGACGTCCGTTTTGGTTATATTCCGGATGAAGAAGTAATCAAAGGAATAGATTTAGAGGTTAGTGCTGGACAAACCATTGCTATTGTGGGTTCTACAGGCGCAGGAAAATCGACTATAATCAATTTACTGAATCGTTTTTACGAGATTAACAGTGGTTCTATTGATATAGACCATCACAATATTGAAAATTATACTTTAAGTTCATTGCGTAAACAAATAGCTGTGGTGCTTCAGGATGTGTTTTTGTTTGCCGATACTATTTACAACAACATCACCCTTAATAATCCAGAAATTACAAGAGAAAAAGTACTAGCGGCTGCCAAAAAAATTGGAGTACATGACTTTATCATGAGTTTACCTGATGATTACGATTTTGATGTAAAAGAACGTGGTGTTATGCTTTCGTCTGGGCAACGTCAATTGATAGCTTTTTTACGAGCATTTGTGTCCAATCCAAGTATTTTGATTTTGGATGAAGCCACGTCTTCTATCGATACGTATTCTGAAGAATTGATTCAGCGTGCTACCGAAACCATTACACAAGGCAGAACCTCAATAGTGATTGCACACCGTTTGGCTACGATTGTAAACGCAGACAAAATCGTAGTCATGGACAAAGGTTTGATTGTAGAGCAAGGAACACATCAGGAATTAATTAATCTAGAAAAAGGATTTTATAAAAACCTATACGATTCACAGTTTTCAGTAGCTAATTAAGCATCCTTTTAAAACCATTTTGGGGTTTCTAAAGGATTAGCGAAGATTTACTTTCCCATTACTAGTAAGATACATTCAGAAACAAATAATACCTTGATTATCCTACTAGCACTGGATAAAGAGAATGTAAATTACTTATTATGATTGAAAACCAAATAGGGCTACTTTTGCAGCGTTTAAGTTGTTAAAATCAGCAATAATTACATCTGCTGTACTTAAATCTTGATCTTTAGAATGTTCACTTTGATATCCAACACAGAAAATACCCGCAGCATTGGCGGCTTTTACACCATTTGTACTGTCTTCGATAACGATACAATTTTCCTTTGGAGCAGTTGATAAACTTGCCGCGTGTTCAAAAATAGCTGGATGCGGTTTGGATTGTGGAAAATCTTCACCACTCACAATATGAGAGAAATATTGATGTAAATTGAAACGAGTAAACACTCTATCAATCGTAACCTTTGAAGCTGATGAAGCTACGATTAACTGCATTCCGTTTTGATGCAAATCTTTAATCAAATTTTCAACACCATCCAATAACGTCAAATCTTCTTTGGTATCAAAAGCATCATTAAAGCGGTTGCGTTTTTCTTGAATTAAATCTTCTACTTCTTGTTGTAGATTGAACTGATTTTTCAAAAATTGAAACGTATTGCGAGTCGAAAAACCAGTAAAAGAGGTATACATTTCCTCGGTAACGGTAATATTTAATTCTTCAAATAATTGGTAATAGGCATAACGATGAACAGGTTCTGTATCTACAATTACACCATCCATATCAAAAATCACAGTTTGTATCATATTTTTTTAAGTTGCTAAGTAGCTAAGAAGCTAAGTTTCTGAGTCGCTTTGTTTGTGTTGAACTAATTACTGGGTACTAAGGACTAATTCTTCAGTAAATGACGAATGACAGTTTCTGCGGCGTGCAATCCAAAAAGACCTGGCATATAACTGTTAGTTCCGTAAAAAGATTTCTTAAAATTAGAACCATCTGTCATTTTTAGACTGGTAGTATCTTGAATTTCGGAAGAAAAAACTACTTTCAATTTATTAATTTTTAACTCTTTTAATCGTCTTCTAATGGTTTTAGAGAAATAGCAATTGATGGTGTTGGAAATGTCTGTTACTCTCACTTTTGAAGCCAACATTTTTCCTCCTGCTCCCATACTGCTGATGATTTTGACTCTGTTGCGCTTGGCAGACAAAATCAAATTCAATTTTGGCGTTACGCTATCGATACAGTCCAAAACATAATCAAAATCGGTAGAAACAATTTCTAAAGCGCGCTCTGGAGATAGAAATTCTTGCACTCTGGTAAGGTTAAGTGCGGGATTGATGTCCATTAATCGGTCGCCAACGACGGTTACTTTGGGTTGCCCAACAGTGGAATGTAAAGCTGGTAATTGACGATTGATATTGGTAATGTCTACCACGTCTCCATCAACAATCGTCATATTGCCTACACCAGCTCTTGCCAAAAACTCTGCAGCAAATGAGCCTACTCCTCCTAGTCCTACGACTAATACCTTTGCATTTTGTAATTTTTGTAATCCTTCGGCTTTAAATAAAAGCTCGGCTCTTTCTGTCCACTCTGCCATATTCTTTATTATTTGATTATTTTATAAACATTTAAGTCATTTTAGTTTTTGCTACTTATTATTTGAAGCACAATAAAAGTGCAAAAAAGTAAAAGTTTCAATGACTGATATGTTTCTTTATTTTTATTTGAATCTATTTTTATTTTTTTAAATGTTTCCAAAAAATCACCAATCTTGCCTTCTAGCCCCGGGAGGAGCGGCATCCTTTGCTTTTTTCTTTAAAAAAGCAAAGATATAGCGGATCACGGGACTTTGCTGGCTAAAATGCCTATTTTTTCTGCTCCTAAAAAATCATTTTATTATAAAATCAATCGAGGTGTAATCCAAAAACTCGTTTTGTGTTTGCGTTAATTTGTTGCTGTATGGCTTCAACAGTTGTGTTTTTATACTGAGCTGCCAAAGCATAGACTTCTTCGATTCCGTTTTCGATCGTATCGGTTTCTAGAAAGAACTGATGGTCTGGTACGTTTTGAAAAACGCTTGCCAAGGCTGGATTTTGAACCAAATACTTCCCAAAGGACAAGTAAAATCCATTGTTGAGTAACGATTGTGCCACGGTTTCGTTCTTTGAGAATCCGTGAATGAGTAACGGAACGCTGATTTTTAGTTTCTTACTACTAGCTATTACTTCCTGATAGGCCGCCACGCAATGAATCACCACGGGTTTGTTGTACTTCTGCGCCAAATGCAATTGTTGCTCAAAAACGGATTGTTGTAACTCGAACGGAATGGCAATTCGTTTGTCTAAACCGCATTCGCCCAAAGCCAAACAATTGGGGTCTTGGAGTTGTTGCTCGATGATTTCTAAATCGCTTGTTATCCGTTCCTCCACAATATACCAAGGATGAATGCCTATGGAATAATAGGGAAAAGAGTTCTCGAATTCGTTAGGATACTGATTGACCAACTCGACTCGGTTGGGATTTTGGGTGGCTTTGTGCGTATGTAAATTGAAATACTTCATTTAGTCGTGAAACTTTTTTACTCCTGCATTTATGGCTACTGGCAAATCATTTTCAAGCGGTACTATGGGGCAAGAATATTTGTGATTGTAAGCGCAGTAAGGATTGTAAGCCGAATTGAAATCGATAAAAATGGTTTCAGTTGTTGGGATTTTCAAATCGATGTAGCGTCCGCCGATGTAACTTTCTTTGCCGCAAGTCAGGTCAGAAAAAGGTAAAAACAAGTAGTCTACGTATTCTTTCTTTTTGGAAAGTTCGATGTTTTGATAAATATTGAGTACCAAAGCTTTTCCGTCGATGGTGAAATGTGCTTCTCCGAATTTAATATACAAGGGTTTTCTTGTCGTAGAGGTTTTCATTTCGAACACTTTTTCATTAGGCGTACGAACGAAACGAGCTTCAATTTGCAAGTTGGGATTGTAAGGAAAGAAATCCAAGCTTTTGAAAACGGCTAAATCCTCTTTGAGCAAGGGACTTTTTTCAGGGGAAGCATATGCTGCATTGAGTTCATTTTGGAATTTTTCGACGGCTTCAAGGCCTTTTTGAGCTTGTCCGAAAGTCCAATTACAGAAAATAATCATCAATACAAGAAGTGCTTTTTTCATCTTTTGAGTCGTTTTTGGCAAAAATAACTTAAAGTTATCAGCCAGCAAAGCGCTTCCAATCAAAGTTACTACCTTTGGCAAAACGAAAAAAAAGATGCTGACCACCGCCATTCAACGCTATTTTGACAATTACCGAGGTTTTTCGAGAGAAATTTGGATCCTCACTTTGATGACTTTTATCAATCGAGCAGGAACGATGGTGTTGCCTTTTTTGTCCAAATACTTGAAAGAAGATCTTGGTTTTTCATTTGGACAAGTGGGTTGGATTATGGTATGTTTTGGTTTAGGCTCAATGCTGGGTTCTTGGTTAGGAGGTAAACTATCGGATAAGATAGGCTTTTATAAAATAATGATTTTCAGCTTGTTTACCACTGGGATTTTATTTTTCGTAATACAGTATATCACCACTTTTGAAGGACTCTGTTTGGGGATGTTTTGCGTTATGGCTATTGCAGATATGTTTCGACCCGCGATGTTTGTTTCTTTAGGAACCTATGCCAAACCAGAAAACAGAACAAGGGCCTTGACATTGGTACGATTGTCTGTAAATCTAGGTTTTGCTGCTGGGCCTGCTCTTGGCGGTTTAATCATTATGGGAATGGGTTATCAAGGATTGTTTTGGGTAGATGGTGCTTCATGCATTGTTGCTATTTTGATTTTTGCGCTGATGGTAAAAGAGAAAAAAACGACAATCGATCACGAAAAAATGAAAGAAATCAATGCTACAAGAATTTCTGTATTCAAGGATACTATCTTTTGGGTTTTCTTGTTTGTTTGTTTTATTACCGCAGTATTATTTTTTCAATTATTTACCACTTTACCCTTGTATCATAAAGAACAATTTGGCATGAGTGAATTTCAAAGTGGACTTTTGTTATCCTTAAATGGTTTACTTGTCTTTTTTTTCGAAATGCCTATTGTAAGTGCCTCACAACGAAAAAACATAAACAAACTCAAGATTATTCTCTGGGGTTGTATTTTAATGTCCATTAGTTTCCTGATTTTAATATTCAATTTCTGGATAGGATTTTTAGTCATTAGTTTGTTGTTTATCACTTTTGGAGAAATGTTCATCTTTCCGTTTTCTAATTCTTTTGCATTGAGTCGCGCACCGAAAGGACACGAAGGGCGTTATATGGCACTTTTCACGATGAGTTTTAGTTTGGCTCATATTGTTAGCTCCAAAACAGGAATGGATATCATCAGTCGATTTGGCTATCAAAATAATTGGATTTTTATGAGTTTCCTCGGAGGGTTATCCGTGTGTGGCTGTTTTTGGGTAATACGAAGGGTCCAAAATGAAAACAAATAAATTGCTGAATATCAAAATAATAACTCATTATTGCATCAAAACTTAATTTATAGTTAAATAACTATATTTTTAGTTTGTAAACTATAAAAATAGTTGTAGGTTTGTTTTGTCATTAAATTAAACGCAAGCAAGATGCAAAAATTAACCAACAAGGAAGAAGAAATTATGCACATTTTATGGAAGCTTAAAAAAGCTTTTGTAAAAGAAATTCAAGCAGAAATTACTGAAGAACAGCCACATTATAATACCCTTTCAACGATTGTCAGAAATCTAGAAGAGAAAGGATATGTGTCGCATAACGCTTTTGGCAATACCCATCAATATTTTCCAGTGGTTCAGATTGAAGACTATCGCAAGAAATTTATGTCGAATGCGATAGAAACTTTTTTTGGTAGTTCGTATAAGAATATGGTTTCGCAATTTGCGAAAGAAGAAAAAATATCAGCTGAAGAGTTGCGAGAAATAGTAGCGATGATAGAACAAAAATAAGCGCTATGGAAACCATCTATATCTACTTACTAAAAGCAAGCGGTTTGATTGCCTTATTTTATCTGGCTTACTATTTATCGCTGCGAAAAGAAACTTTTTTTACAGCCAATCGCTTTTTCTTACTCGCTGGATTAGGAACAGCTGTGGTGCTTCCTTTATTTTACATTACCAAAATCGTTTGGGTAACCCCTACTCCACTCACTTTTCCTATTTCAGAACTACCACTACAGCAAGCCGCTCCTAAGGAGAGCTTTGAAATAAATTGGTATTTGACTGCCATTGTGATTTATATAGTAGGTTCTGCTTTGTTTTTCATCAAATTCGGAATGGATTATTGGAGTTTGAATCGCATGTTATATAAAACGAAAGCACAACAACAGGCCGACTTCAAACTGATTGATGTTCAGGAGAAAATAGCGCCATTTTCGTATTTCAATACGATTGTTTTCAATTCTTCTTTGTATTCGCCATCAGAATTGCAAAGTATTTTAGAACATGAAAAAGTGCATAGCGAACAGCATCACACCCTAGATGTTTTGATTATTCGCTTTTTTAGTATCGTATTTTGGTTCAATCCTTTTATTTGGTTGTACCAAAGAGCCATATTACAAAACCTTGAATTCATTGCTGATAGCGTGGCTACAAAACGACTTAACGACAAAAAAGCCTATCAAATGGCACTTGTAAAAATAACAACACACGAAAATTGTGTTGCCCTCACCAATCATTTTTATCAATCATTAATCAAAAAACGAATCGTTATGTTAAACAAAAATCAATCAAAAAAATGGAATTCTTGGAAGTATGTACTGATATTTCCTGCTTTAATCGCCTTTGTATTAATTTTCCAAATTAAGGTTTTGGCACAGGAAAAAACAATAACAAACACCACAACATCTAAAGCAACAACTGAAGATATCATCTTGGTTATTGACAAAAACACTTCTGATGCCAAGTTAAAACAAGAAGCTCAATTACTAAAAGACCTACACGGTATTAATCTAAAAATTTCCAAAGTTAAACGTAACGCTAATCAAGAAATTACAGGAATCAAAGTGCAATTTGATGACAAAAAGGGTAACAAAGGAACCAATCAAGTGGATAGCGATCGACCGATTTCGCCTATCACTTTTATTAAAAACACGGATAGCAACGGAAAATCAAGTATCGGATTTTATACTGGAAAAGCTAATCCTAAAGGAAAAATCAATAAAAGAATGGTACTAAATTCTTCTGATGATGAAGAATCTAACTTTGCTTTTTCTTTCAGTGATGACGAAGATGATGTAACTCCACCTAATGCACCTGATGCGCTTGATGCGTCTAATGCAACTACACCAGCTGTTTATGACAAAGTCCCGCCTTCTATTCATTCCCCTTATAACCCAACATCTCCAAATGCACCCTATGCTGTTGTAAAAAAGACAATTTCCATAAAGAATAGTAAAACTATGGATAAACCAATTATCTATATCAATGGAAAAAAAGTGGATGTCAATATGGAAGAATTAAATTCCAAATTAGACCCTAATTCAATCGAAAGCATGGATGTTTATAAAGGAGACATATCTATTGAAAAGTATGGAGACGATGGCAAAAATGGCGTAATCGCAATTACAACTAAAGATGGAAGAACTGAAGTAAATATGAACAAGATAATCAAAAGAGCCCAAGTAGATGTAGAACGCTCTCTCAACGAAAGAGAAAATATGCAAGCCGATATTGAACGTGCTAGAAAGGAAATAGAGCTATCAAAAATTGAAATGCAAAAAGCAAAAGCCGAAATAGAAAAAGCAAAACAAGAAATTCTAAAAGCCAAAAAAGAAATAGAAAAGGCAAAAGCTGATACTCAGAAAATATAAACACAAAAGACGGTCTCATCACAAGACCGTCTTTTTTTATATCTTTGAAAAAAATATATTTATGTATAAAGTTTTAGCTCAAATCAATAAAATAGTATTACCCAGTTTTACAAAACAACGTCTAGATATTAGCAAAGCTAAAAAATGGCAAATGGCTATCATCGGGTATCGCTATTACGTAACGAAAAGAGCTTTATAGTTGTTTTCTAAAAACTGAAAAGTACTTACAAATAACGCTCCTCAAAAACTTTTTGATGATGCTTTTGATGTCCAATAATTATAAAACCAATGGCACGCACAGAAACTTCACTATCAGAACAGATACCAATTTTCAACAACTGATCCTTGCTAAAGCTTTTAAACATAAGCAGGGTCGCATGCCGAACAGCTGATAATTCTGTCAATAAATCTTGAATACTACGCTTGTTGGCCTCAGTGTTTTCCGCGTAATCATTTTCTTCAAAACCAGGCAAAGGCGTTTTATCATTTCTAGAAATACGCAAAGCACGATAGCTAAAAATTCTTTCGGTATCTATAACATGTTGAATAATATCTTTGATTGTCCATTTTCCTTCTGCATAACGATAATCAAATTTATCCATTGGGATGTTTTGTATAAAACGGATAAAATCATGCAGCGAGATTTCTAATTCTTCAAGTAATTCAACACTTTGCAAAGCGTTAATATAAGTAGATTGAAACTTTGAATATTCATTAATAGGCAATTGATTCGAGTTCATAGGTTTGATTTTAAGCAGAGTTTCTACTAGCGTTAGTATTTCCAAAAAGCGAGCGCGTTACAATTTTTTCGTACACTTTTATAAGTTCATCATTGGGTTTTTCCTCTTTATTCAACTCATTGATTCGCAATAAAGCATATTGCTGAATCGTCAACAACGGCATTACGATTCTTTCTCTCATTGCAATCGAAGCCTTTCCATCAGGATAGTTTTCCATTAATTCACTATGTCCTGCAATTTTTAATAACAAGCGTTTGGTTTCTAAAAACTCATCGTATATTATTTGCCAAAACTCCCCAAAAACGGGATCTTTTCTCATGTAAGCCGTTAAAGGAAAAAATGATTTTGCCAAAGACATCATACTGTTTTCAAGCAATGTTTTAACAAAAAGAGAATTCTTGTACAAATTTTGAACTTTATCCCATTCATTACTATCTTCAAAATACTTCAAAGCAGTTCCTACACCAAAAAAACCGGGAACATTTTGCTTTAATTGACTCCAAGATCCTACAAAAGGAATGGCTCTCAAGTCGCTAAAATCTAATTGTTCAGATGTATTTCTTTTAGAGGGACGACTTCCAATATTCGTTTTAGCATAATATTTAAGGGTACTCATTTTCTCCAAGTAAGGAATAAATTGAGGATGATTCTTAAAGCTTAAATACTTATTATAACCTAATTCAGCCATTTTATCTAATATTTCAATATCAGTTTCAGATAAAATATTTTTATTTTTTCCAAAAACCTGATTAGTAACTCCTGCACTCAATAAATTTTCTAGATTATATCGGCAAGAATCTATTGTGCCAAAATTAGAACTAATGGTTTGGCCTTGAATGGTAATTTGAATTTCTTTATTCTCAATTTTTGAACCTAAAGAAGCATAAAACTGATGCGTTTTTCCACCTCCACGAGCCGGTGGTCCTCCTCTACCATCAAAAAATATCGCCTGAATATTGTATTTTCTTGAAATTTCGGTAAGCGCTACTTTTGCTTTATATATACTCCAATTCGCCATTAAATAACCACCATCTTTGGTACCATCAGAAAAACCAAGCATGATAGTTTGTTTATTTCCTCGGTTTTTCAAATGAGCAGCATAAGCAGGATTGAGGTACAACTTTTCCATGATTTCATGAGCGTGTTGCAAGTCATCTACCGATTCAAATAAAGGAACAATATCTAGCGTAGCTTCATTCCAATTACATAATTTAATCAATGCAAAAGTCTCCATCACATTCAAAGCACTTTCGTTATTGCTAATTATATATCGATTTGCACCAAATTCACCATTATTTTTTTGAATTGTTTTTATAGCTTGAATTGATTCTAATGTTAACCGTGTAATATCATTTTCAAAGACACTAGGGTCTAAATCTGCGGTTACAGTAGCTAACACCTCAAATTTATCGTTCTCGGATAAATCAAAATAATTATCAGGGAATACAGCGTTTTTTTGTCCAAAAGTATAGGTTACAACGTCCTTAAATACCGCATTATGAATTTTACTATTTTGTCTAATATCCAATGTAGCAAAATGAAATCCGAATAAGTTTACACGAATTAAAAGCGCTTCTATTTCATCCAAGTACAGTGACTGATGTTGCTCGATGATAATTGTTTTTATTTTACATATTTGCTCTTTAAACTCCTCAAGTGTAATAAAAATATCTCCTTTAGAATAAAAAACAGAACGATATAACTTTTGCTCTAACTCTGAAATGATAACATCAACTCCAGAAAAGGTCAGTTTTCTTTTTAAACTTCTGATGTTAAAATAATAACATTTTAAAATCGATGTTCTAAGTCTTTCTGCAACTTTAAGGGTAATATCTGTTGTTACAAATGGATTACCATCACGATCTCCACCAGGCCAAAAGCCAAGTTTTATTAATGGATTTTGAATGGTAGTGCCGTTAAAAACGTTTTTCTCTAAATAGTGAACCATTTCCCCAGAGGTGTCATAGAATACATTCTCTAGATACCAAATCAAACTTATGGCTTCATCAAAAGGGTTCGGTTTTTCATTTTGAATAAAAGGTGTTTTACCTAATTGAGCTAAAAGTTGTTTGATTTCGATTAAATCATTTTTGCGAATAGCCTCAGTCAAATCATTAATAATACCGAGTACCGCTCCAGGATAAAACTGTGTCGGATGAGCCGTTAATACAGTACGTACGTTGAAATTTTCCAGAAAAGCAATTAATTCTTCTTGCTTATTTTTGGCATCTGATTTTTCTTTGACATCACGCAGCGAACCTCTACCCTCCATGTTATTTACTGTTGAAAAAGCAGCATCTTCAATCGCATCAAACAAAACAATTTGACGCTCGATATATTGAATAAATCGAAACATCAAATCGATTGCTTCTTTTTCAGAAGCAGCATTCAAATATTTTTCAGAAAAAAAATTTACAATTTCTTTGGGAGTTTCTTGTTTTCTAAAACCTTTTTCACAGATATCGGTAAAAAGAGGCAACAAAACCCCAGTATTATCTACCGAATCAAAAGGTAAAGTAATAAATACACTATTGTAAATATGGTATTTTGAAAGAACATCTCTATTGAAACGTTCAATTTTTGGTAACGTATACATAATTTATTTGGTGATTTTTGGTTGTATTAATAGCAATTTCATAAAAAAACCCCAAGAAAACTTGAGGTTATATTTTAAACATAAGCATTCAAGCTGATTACATCTCTTTAAAGATGGTATGCATTAAGCGCTTTTTATCATTGATGCTTTCTTCTAAAGAAATCATAGTTTCAGTTCTGTACACCCCATCAATATCATCAATCATGAAGATAACATCCTTAGCATGTTTAGTATCTTTTGCTCTGATTTTACAAAAGATATTGAATTTTCCCGTAGTCACTGAAGCAACAGTTACAAAAGGAATTTCGTTGATACGCTCTAGAACAAATTTAGTTTGTGATGTATTGTTCAGAAAAACTCCAACGTAAGCAATAAATGAATATCCTAATTTATCATAATCTAACACTAAAGAAGAGCCCATAATGATTCCTGCGTCTTCCATTTTTTTAACTCTAACATGAACAGTACCTGCAGAGATTAATAATTTTTTTGCGATATCTGTGAAAGGAACTCTTGTGTTGTCAATCAACATATCTAAAATTTGATGATCTACCTCATCTAAACGAAATTTACTCATAATTCATTAATTAATATTACTGTTAAAGCAAGTATGATTACAAATATAAGAAAAAATCAATGATTTGATAAAAAAACTAAACTTTATTCACTCCATTAACAAAAAAAACTAGGTTATCTAATGAAAAGCTAGCTATTTGATTAATTTTAGGCAAATTACCCCAATCATCTTTATACAATGCTTCTTTAGCATCATACTCATAATGACCGAAAAAAGAGTCTAAATTATCCATTGCAGCGACATAAGCTTTCAAAACTACAGCCCCCTCAATCAATTCTTCTTTATATTGTAGTGCAAAATTCGTTATTATTTCATTACCATCATAATTTATTTTGACATTTTTAAATATAAAATCATAAAAAACAACTTTATTTTGAGGAATATTCAAATATTGAATCATTTTGTTGCTAACTATATCGTTTTCGAATATTGTAGCACAACTAACCAATAAGGAGATAAAAATATATTTACGTGTTTCTTCCCGCAGATAATCATTAGGAAAATGTCCCGCCTCAAACAGCATTGTAGGCACTCCTAAAAACTGAAAGGTATCTCCGATGCAATTTATATTAAACGAATCATCAAAACGGCCTACTTGCCCAGGAATATAGTTTTGCAAGACTTCATTAATAGAGACTATTGTATTTATAGCCGTTTGTCGCGTAGCATTAATCTCTCTTGCTTCATTAAAAGATGGCGCTAAAAAAGATACAGTTGCAGGTTTTCCAGTATCGGAGGCACCAAAAATAGTGCGTTGATCATGAAGATTAAAACAATAATCCGGCTCAAAAACCTCAAAAACTCCTCTCAGTGTTTGACTTTCTGGCTGACTCAATTCTTGCGAATCTCTATTTAAATCTACTTTATTTGCATTTTCTCTTGTATACAATGCCGCACCATCAGGATTGAGTATCGGAATGGCTAAAAAAGTAAAAACTTCAAGTAATTCTTTAGCTAAATCAGAATCACCGTTTAAAAAATTAATAAAATCTAACAGTGCTTTGGTAGTCGTGCTTTCATTACCATGCATTTGCGACCACAAAAACATTTTTGTTTTTCCAACCCCTATCTGATAGGAATAAATAGGTTTCTTCAAAACCGATTCTCCCACTTGTTTAACCTGTTGATTCGTGTTATGCTTTTTGAGAATAGGCAAAATCGCCTCCAATGTTAAATACCTCCCTTGAATCGATTGTTCTTTATACTTGTAAAATAACTCTAGTGCTTCCATAAATTATAAAATTTGGTTTACAAAAATAACTATCTTTAATTTTACATTTGTAAATTCATCATCTCCTTCAAAAGATAACGAATGTAAACTAAGTCTCCCATAAACAAACCCTTCGGCGATAAAAAAAATGAAGACAAAACAATTTTAATAATTAACACCTAAACACATACAAATCAAGACATTAATACTATTCATATAAAGTAAAAAACACCCTATTTTTCTTTTCGAAAGTGTTTTTTAAATCTTTAATTGGCTACCCCATTAAAATGATTTACTTTTGAAAACTTCAAATTCATTCAAAATTATTTACAATGGTAAACACAGATAAATTCATCCAAAGATTAGAAATTTTGCTAGACTACTACAATTTGAATGCAGCTACATTTGCAGATAAAATAGGTGTACAAAGGTCTAGTTTGTCTCATCTTTTATCTGGAAGAAACAAACCAAGTCTTGATTTTGTATTAAAAATAATAGAAAAATTCCCCGAAATAGATTTGTATTGGATTCTTCTGGGAAAAGGAAATTTTCCCAAACAGGAAGATCGCTATGACGATTTAAGTGAGAATTCCAACATACTACCTACCCTACCGTCTCTAACCAAAGAAAATAGTAGTACTTTTTTAGAAGAAACAAAAAACAATACGTCTGTTACTCCTTCTTCATCAGAAGAATCAAAAGAGCAATTAGATCAAATTATTATGATATATAAAGATGGTAGTTTTAAAATTTTACATCCGAAAGAGACTTAGTTTTAAACACATTACCATTCAAACCCATTTTCTGGAATTTTACCCACTACACCAACAAAATGCTTTTGAAGCTGAACCAAATCCGCATCATAATCTCCCGTTGGCATTATAGGTTGCCCTAAATTGACTTCCTTTTTTCCAAAATCAAAAGCCACCGGTATAATAGGGACGCCGGCTTTCAAGGCAATATAATAGAAGCCCGTTTTCAATTGCGTTACTTTTTTTCGAGTACCTTCTGGAGCAACCGCCAACCTAAAAACTTCTTTTCTTTTAAAAATTGAAGCAATAGCATCCACTTTATTCAAACCACCGCTTCTGTCCAAAGGCTCACCCCCCATGTAACGAAAATAATAATTGAACGGAAACATAAACAACTCCTTTTTACCAATCCAATTCATCTCAAGTTGCGTAATACCTCGAGTAAAAACCCCTAAATAAAAATCATGATTACTCGTATGAGGCATTACCATCATTACACATTTTGTAACCTCTGGCTTTATAGTCCCAACAATTTTCCAACCCATAAGATCAAAAAATAGCCATTTGTAGATTTGTTTTTTCATTGTTTTTTTTGAAAATATGACACAAAATAACTGATAAAAATGTTATTTTTGAAAAAATACTTTTCAAATGCTAAAAAAACTTTTTAGTTATCTCCTACCGATTACCATTTATAAATCAAAATCTACCATCAGTAAGTCTATTGAAATCACATGGACAAATGGTGAATTGGTTATGGATTCTAAAAATACCAATTACTCATATGGTAGCTTACAGCGCATATTAAGAATAGGATTATTGAAAATAGGTTTTTCAACGATTCAAGCCATGGATAAGGCATTAGTACTTGGAGTTGCCGGCGGTAGCGTTATCAAAACATTGATCAACGAAATCGAATTTAAAGGAAAAATAAAAGGTATAGACATTGATTCTAGAATAATTGACGTAGCCAACACTTATTTTCAATTGAATTCCTTACCAAATGTAGACATTCAAATCCAAGATGCGTTTGAGTATGTTCTAAGATGTACCGAAAAATACGATTTAATTATAATAGATGTATTTGAGGATACTGAGATGCCAAATTTTTTATTTGAATCCTTTTTTATCCATCCCTTAGCTGCATTACTAAACCCAAAAGGTTTTATTCTTTTCAACACTATGCTCCTAAAAAAATCAGACGAAGAAAGAAATAAAAATTTTATGACACATTTCGATTTGAAACAATACAAAATAAATGCTATTCCAAGAATTGAAATGCACAATGAATTAATTTTAATTCAAAAGCTCCACTGAATCTTACAAAAAGTTACAAACTCAAACTGCTGCGTAACTAAAATAATAATTTCGACAAGACATTTGTTGCGCTAGCTGACTTCGGCATAATTCCTAACAAACTAGCATATTGCTGTGCTTTTAAAACTGTTTTCATTTTTGAAGGAAAAGCACTTTGAATACCCGTCATTACTTTTGAATAGCCCGCTTTGTCCTTAGCCATCATGGGGAGCGCGTTTTTCTTTTTATTTAACAATTCGGTCACAATCGAGGTAACTTGTGGCACTTGTTCTGGAGTTAATTTCAACTGAGGCTTTAAGGAACCTAGAATTTCTGAACTAATGCCACTTACATCAAAAGCTGAGGTTGCTGTTTTACCTGCAATTGCAGATACCTTATTAACATCATTCATTGAAATCTGAGCCTTTGATACCAATCCTCCTATCAAAAGCAATACTAAAGTAAAAACTATTTTCTTCATAATAATTAATTTATATCTGCTAAACTTAACACAAATTATTGATTTAAAACCATTTATTATAATTTATTTTTGGTGATTTACATCCGTAAACCTAAAAAATAGAACAAAAAAATCTTCCTTAATGACTCATGAAAAAATGATTCTATTAAAAAAAAACACTGAACATGAAATTCAAATTTTACCAATAAATTATTAATCCGACGCAAGACATCATGAAATCACAATCAAAAAAAACACTATTTTTGCACGATGATTAAAGTAAGTATAATTGGTTCTGGAAATGTTGCACAACACTTGATTACGGCTTTTAATACGGCCAAAGGTATCGAGGTTATACAGGTTTTTTGTAGAAACCCCTTGTTGGCTATTAACAACTTAGCTCCCAAAAAAATAATTACTTCCTTATCAGAATTAATTGAAGCAGATGTTTATATTCTAGCTGTTTCAGATGATGCTATTAGCGAAGTTTCTCAACAATTACCTTTTGAAAATCGTTTTATTGTTCATACCTCTGGTGCAGCTTCTTTAGATTTGCTGTACAAAAAAAATAGAGGTGGCGTTTTTTATCCTTTACAAACCTTTAGTAAAGGTAAAGCAGTAAATTTTGAAACAATTCCCATTTGTCTAGAATCCTTTCATTCTGATGATTTTTCCATTTTAGAAAAAATAGCAAATTCTATATCAAATCACGTGTATACCATCAATTCAGAGCAAAGAAAAGCTTTGCATGTTGCTGCAGTTTTTGTCAATAATTTTACGAATCATTTATATCGTCTTGGTGAAGAAATTTGTGTCGCCAATAGTATACCCTTTGATATTCTAAAACCACTAATTATTGAAACCGCTCAAAAAATTCAACAGTTATCACCTACCGTAGCACAAACCGGACCAGCCAAAAGAAAAGATTTTACCACATTAAATACGCATGAATCCTTTTTAACTGATGAAAATCAAAAAAAAATATATCAAATTTTAACACAATCAATACAAGATCATGGCTAAGAGTTATAAAGAAATAATGAATGCTATTTCAACATTCGTTTTTGACGTAGACGGAGTATTAACAGATGGTTCTGTTTTTATCAACAATCAAGGGGAAATGCTGCGAACTATGAATATTCGGGATGGTTATGCAATAAAAACGGCAGTGGACAGCGGTTATAATGTATGTATTATATCTGGAGGAAGCAATGAGGGCGTTCGCGTTCGGTTGAGAAACTTAGGTGTTACAGATATTCATTTAGGCACTCCCGACAAGGTTGCAACTTTTGATGAATATGTAGATGTATATCAAATTAAGCCCGAACAAGTACTTTATATGGGAGACGATATACCCGATTATCATGTTATGAAATTAGTAGGACTACCTACTTGCCCTCAAGATGCTTGTTCGGAAATAAAATCTATTGCTGCCTATATTTCACATAAAAATGGGGGAAAAGGAGCCGTTCGAGATGTCATTGAACAAGTGATGAGAGTACAAGGTAAATGGATGGGAAATTTTGATGGAAAATTAGATTAATTTTTTAAAAATATAGTGTAACCCTAGTTGATAATTGTAACCCTTTTCAGAATTAATTTTTTGATAAGCTAAATAACATCAATTCCTTTAATACCCTATGAAATACCTTCAATTCATTCGTTTCCAAAATTTGCTTTTGCTGGCACTGATGCAACTCATTTTGCGCTTTGGTTTTTTGAACAAGCAACACTTTACACTTTCATTAACTGACTGGAAATATGTATTGTTAGTTATATCTACTTTATGTATTGCTGCAGGTGGCTACGTGATTAATGATATTTTTGATCAAGGTACAGACAGTATCAACAAACCTGATAAAGTTTTTGTTGGCCGTTTGATTTCAGAAAAAACAGCCTATTCCCTATATGTTTCCTTGACAATTATTGGAGTTGCGATTGGATTTCTATTGGCTAACAGTGTACAAAAGCCAAATTTTGCAGTATTCTTCATCTTTATTGCTTCCATTTTATATTTTTATGCAACTACGCTAAAGCAGTTATTTCTAGTAGGAAACTTACTAATTGCCTTGCTCGCAGGATTAAGTATTGTGATCGTGGGTATATTTGATCTTATCCCTTCCACCACACCAGAAAATCAAATACAAATGATCTCGATTTTTAGTCTCTTGCTTGACTATGCGGTGTTTGCTTTTTTAGTACATTTAATCCGAGAAATAGTAAAAGACTTGGAGGACTTACATGGGGATACAACCTACGAAATGAAAACATTAGCTATACAATTAGGAATCAAAAACACGACAAAATTACTGTTTGTTGTAAGCTTACTTCCAATAGGTTTATTCATCAATTATATGTATCACTATTTTATAAGCAACAATTTGCAAATTGTTACACTATATAGTTTAGTTGGAATCTTAGCCCCTTTTGTGTATTTTACTGTAAAAATTATACGCGCAAGAACCCAAAGTGATTTCCATCATTTAAGCTTGGTTTTAAAATGGATTATTTTCTTTGGAATTTTCATCTTACCCATTCTTCATTACAATATTCAAAATCATGCTTAAAAATAAATTAGCCGCTTTTCATATTATCCTTGCTTCTGGTTCTCCAAGAAGGCAACAGTTTTTTGTAGATTTAGATATAAATTTTGAAATTCGTTTAAAAGAAATTGAAGAAGTATTTCCGGAACATTTGCAAGGAAAAGAAATAACCGAATATTTATCAGTGTTGAAAGCCCAAGCATTTGAAAATGAATTAGAAGAAAACGAACTTTTAATAACCAGTGACACCCTTGTTTGGCATCATGAAAAAGCTTTAGGAAAACCCAAAAATTACAAAGAGGCTTTTGAAATGTTATCGTCTTTATCCAACACGACTCATGAAGTAATCACCTCAGTATGTTTCAAAACAAAAAATAAAACAGACGTTATCTCTGCAATAACAAAAGTTACTTTTACAACCTTGAACGATGCTGCTATTACCTATTATCTTGAAAAATACGAGCCTTATGATAAAGCTGGAGCTTACGGAATACAGGAATGGATTGGTTTTATTGGCGTTAAAAAAATAGAAGGATCTTACACTAACGTCATGGGGTTGCCAACTGAGAAAGTCTTTGAATATCTAAACAATCTTTAAACTAGTATTGAGATGTCGTTTTTAAACCAATTTTTGAAAGAAGAAATCAGCACCTTTATTTTACTAATTGTTGTTGTTATATGTAGGACACTGGTGAGCAAAATTGTTAGACGCTATGCAAAATCAAGTGAAATAATTGAAAAAAGAACAAATTTAGTAATTAAATACATTCATATTTTGATTACTATTTTAGCAATTATTTTTTTAATCGTAATTTGGGGGGTACAAGCTAAAGATATTTTCATTACGATTTCGTCTGTAGCCACTGTTATTGGGGTAGCCATGTTTGCGCAATGGTCAATTTTAAGCAATATTACAGCAGGAATCATTTTGTTTTTTTCTTTTCCTTTCAAAATTGGAGACATGATCCAAATTCACGACAAAGAATACTTAATTGAAGGTGAAATTGAAGATATTGGTGCTTATCATGTAACTATTCGATCCAAAGAAGGAGAAATTGTTATTTATCCCAACAATCTTTTTTTTCAAAAGGGAATTTCTATTAAGAAAAGAAATAATAGCGACTACCCAGATTTTACAGATTAACATTTTTACTCTTGTCCAACTAAAACACTTCAAGAGTTCCTAACGCTATGTATTTTCTTAAAATGTAGCCTCTTGAAATGAAGAGACGCGCAGTCATATAAAAATGCACCAAATTGTGGTCAATAACAGCTTTAGAAAGCCACAAATAAATTTAAATAGGCACTCACCATGTTCAATTATAAATTCTTTTGCTGTTTGGCCCTACTGTTTCTTTGGAAACCTTTTGCGATTGCGCAACAAGCAACAAAAATGGACAGCACCTCATTCTATAAAAACATTCAACAATTTTCACAAAAGAAAAAAACAACGAGTTTCCTGCATCGTTTGGTTTTTCGCCCGATACAACCCAAATTACCCCAAAAGAAAAGTCCCTCTTTTGATTACAAGCCTTTTCAAGGGAAAATTATAAATACAATTACCATACTAACATTTGATCCTTTCGGTAATAAAATTCAAAGTGAACAAATTTTAGAAGCTCCTAAAAAATTAAAAAAAGTAGAAAAATGGGGAAATGATTTACATTTAAAATCTAAAGATTATACTATTCGAAAAGTGCTACTTTTTAAAGAAAAAGAACCTCTTGATTCCTTAAAAATTAAAGAAAGTATTCGTCTAATTCGCTCTCAACGATTTATTAACCGTGTAGATTTAATCATTGTTGACTCAAAAGAAAACAACAACTCAGTAAACGTGGTGCTACAAGTACTTGATTCTTGGAGTTTAATTCCGAATGCCTCTTTCAGTACCACCCAAACCACTTTAAAATTAAAGGAACGAAATTTTTTGGGGCAAGGTCATGAAATAAGAGGAGAATATACAAATCGATTTAATGAAGGAGATAACGGTCATTTTCTACAATACACCATTCCTAATTTTCGAAAAACATTCATAAAAGTTCAAGCAACAAATCAAAAAGACGTTGAGGAAAATTCATTTAAAAATTTTGAAATTTCCAGACAATTTTTTTCACCATTAACAAAATGGGCCGGCGGTATTTCATATGAACAGCATTATAAACAAGATACATTAGCTGATAACAATAACAATTACAGCAAACAACATTTCAAATACAACACTGATGATTACTGGCTTGGTCATGCCATCTCACTTGAAAGTAGTCCTAGTGAGAAAAACAAAATCACCAATTTGATTTTGGCAGCAAGATATGTAAACGTAAACTTTAAGGAAGCGCCATCTATTGAATTTGACTCCATCCGTTTTTATTCCAATGAAAAATTAACGCTCTTGAGTGTTGGGTTGAATGCTAGAAACTTTATTCAAGAACGTTTTCTGTTTAATAACGGGATCATTGAAGATGTCCCCATTGGAAAAGCTTACAGTATCACCACAGGTTATCAAAGAAAAAACAACAAAGAGCAACTCTATCTAGGGACTAGGGCTTCCTTTGGCAACTACTATCGATGGGGATTTTTTAGCATGAATGCCGAATGGGGAACTTTTTTCAATGCTTCAAAAACAACCCAAACTGCTTTTTCATTTCAAGCCAATTATTTCACTAAATTATATGAAATTGGTGATTGGAAAGTAAGACAATTTTTAAAGCAACGAGTTGTATTAGGTACCAATAGACTGGCATCAACTGGTGATCAAATTACTCTAAATGGAGACTATGGCATTCCTGGTTTTAATAGTGCTTTGTATGGAACCAAAAAAATGGTTTTTAGTGCACAAACCCAAAGTTATTCACCATGGAATTTATGGGGATTTCGTTTGAATCCTTTTTTAAACTATACAATAGGTATTTTGGGCAATGACAAGAAAACCAAAATAAAAAGTCAAGCCTTTTCTAGTATTGGTTTGGGTGTAATAATAAATAATGATTATTTGGTTTTTAGTTCATTCCAACTCTCTTTTGCATTTTATCCTACGCTTTTTGGTCCAAATGATAAAAATCTTAGAACCAATGCTTTTGAAACTAGCGATTTCGGTTTGCTTGATTTTGAATTAAACAAACCGCGGACGGTTTTATATAAATAAAAAATTCACTTCATAATTTGCTCCAACCACTCAAACAAAGCCGAATAAACCCTTTCTCGGGCAGGCATTGGAGACAAAATCAAATCATGCATTCCGTTAGTAATTTCTAGGATCACGCGTTGAGGCGCCTCGATTTTTTCCGCTCCTGCTTGAATATCTTTTACATTCAAAATTGCATCTCCTTTGAAAAAAGAAGGACTCCAATCATGACTATAGATAGATTGGTGTGAATGCATTATCAATATAGGTTGAGACACTTGCACTCCCTTTTTAATTTTTAAATGTCCTTGATGAATTGCATTAATCCATCCTGCGTTAACAGAAGGAGCCAAATGAGGCTTCCAAGTCAAATTATAATTCCATTCTCCTTTTTGTCCAACATGCAGACTATGTCCATACCAATGTGAAATTTTTCCTGGAATTTTGATATCAGGAAAATTTCTACCCAAAAGCGCTACCCATGGGATTAAGAATCGCTTATGGAACTGCGACATATTCATCTCATAAAAAGGACTATTACAATACAATGCTTCAAATTTTTCACTACCCTTTCTAGCAGCAGCATATAAAGTAACCAACAAACCACCGGTTGAATGTCCAGATAACAAAACCTTAGTGTTTCCTTCGTTTTTAATGCGTTGTAAGGCTAGATCCAGATCAGCAAAATATTCGGTTAAGCTACGCATGGTATTCATTTTTTGATGAGGCAAAAAAGAACGACCGTATTTTCGTAAATCAAGTGCGTAAAAATGAAATCCTTTTTCATTGAATTTCAATCCCATTTCTGTTTGAAAAAAATAATCGTTAAAACCATGAATATACAACACCGCTTTCTCAGTAAATCCTTCATATTGCTTTCGGATTAAAGTCGTGATAACCCGCCCTTCATAGTCGTTTGCTTGCTCAAGAGTTGCTGATTCAAACCCTTGTCCCAAATGATCTTCAGTGTACACTATATTGTTTTGTATCGATTCCATCCTCTAAGATACTTAAAAATAGCTTTGAAAAACAATCTTACTTCTTAATCAAATGCACAACATTAACATAAATTAACAAAATATACCAAATGGTTATTACTATTTTTGAACCTTATCCATAATCAAACCCTTTATGTCTAAGTCTATAATTAAAACGACCTTTCTTTTAATTTTTTCTTTCTCAACTATTTTTGCTCAAAGACCAACAAAACCCAGTGCTGTTGAGATTTATAATCAAATTCAAAAATTAAATTTTCTAGGCTCAGTGCTTTATGTTGCAGCACATCCCGATGATGAAAACACCCGATTGATTTCTTATTTAGCTAATGAAACCAAAGCCAGAACCGCCTATTTGTCGTTAACTCGAGGGGATGGTGGACAAAATCTTATTGGAGCTCAATTGAGAGAACTATTGGGCGTTATTCGCACGCAAGAACTCATTGAAGCACGAAAAATTGATGGTGGAGAGCAATTTTTTTCTAGAGCGAATGATTTTGGTTTCTCAAAAAATCCAACTGAAACCTTGGCTATTTGGGACAAAGAAAAAGTCTTAGCCGATGTAATTTGGGCGATTCGTAAATTCCAACCCGATGTGATTATCAACCGATTTGATCATCGCTCTCCAGGAACAACGCACGGACATCACACTGCTTCGGCTATGTTGAGTGTAGAAAGTTTTAACTTAACTAACAATCCTGCTATTTATCCTGACCAACTTAAATACGTGCAACCTTGGCAAGCCAAACGCCAGTTTTTTAATACTTCTTGGTGGTTTTATGGTTCGCAAGAAAAATTTAATGCCGCTGATAAAACTAATTTATTGGCAATGCAAACCGGAGTATATTATCCCAACATTGGAAAATCTAACCAAGAAATTGCCGCTTTAAGCAGAAGTTCCCATGAATCCCAAGGTTTTGGAAGCACAGGAAGTCGTGGTGAAGAAACAGAATATTTAGAATTTTTAAATGGAGAAAAAATCCCTACAAACGGTTCGCTTTTCGACGGTATCGATACGAGCTGGAATCGCGTTAAAGGTGGAAAAGCTATAGGCGAAATCCTGCAAATAATAAGCAAAGAATTTAATCATAATAATCCCTCGGCTAGTATTCCAAAACTAGTTAAAGCTTACCAAATGATGCTGCAATTAGATGAAAATCATTGGTCAAAACAAAAAGCAGTAGCAACCCAAAATATAATTGCTGCTTGTGCTGGCTTATACCTAGAAGCTGTTGCTCCAACACAACAAACGACTCCGGGGAGTAATTTAAAAGTAAAGATAGAAGCCATCAATCGTTCTGCAATTCCAATGGTTTTAAAAAGTGTAACTACTTTACCTAACCAAAACACAATGGTTCAAAATAGTAAATTAGATACTAATCAATCTAACACTTTAACCCTTGATTTTCAATTACCAGAAACCATAGCCTATACGCAACCCTATTGGTTGGCTGAAGAAGCTAATGTAGGAATGTACACCGTGAGCAATCCTACTGAAATTGGACTACCTGAAAAAGAAAGAGACGCAAAAGTGGTGTTCACTGTGAGCATTGAAGGAGTTGAAATTCCTTTTGAACGTACTGTAGTTTACAAATACAATGACGATGTAAAAGGCGAAATGTATAATTTCTTGGATATCGTTCCCGAAGCCACTTCCACATTTACAGAAAAAGTGTTGTTATTTACCAATGAAAAAAGTAAAAACGTTGGCGTGAAAGTCAAAGCTGGTAAAGATGCAGTAAAAGGCATCGTACAATTAGAATTAGGTAAAGATTGGAAAATAAATCCTGCATTTATTGAAGTAAATTTGGAGACAAAAGGAAGTGAAAAAACCGTCTATTTTACCGTCACTCCACCCAAAAATTACCAAGAAATTGTGGCTAAAAGTACTATTGTCATAGGAGAAAAAAGATTGACTAAAAGCCAGATTATTATTGACTTTGATCACATAACCAAGCAGCAAATTTTAAAAAATGCGGAAGCGAAGTTTATACGCATGGATTTAAAAATCAATAATGAAAAAATTGCCTATATCATGGGAGCTGGAGATGAAGTCCCAGCAAGTTTGGAACAAATGGGGTATCATGTAACCTTGTTGAAGCCAGAAGAAATTACTACGGAGCGCATGGCTTCGTTTGATGTGGTGATGACTGGTGTTCGTGCCTATAATACGGTGCAGGCATTAGCTAACAAACAAAGTGTTTTATTTGATTTTGTAAAAGAAGGAAAGACAATGATCGTACAATACAACACATTGGATGATTTAGTAACTCAAAATATGGCACCTTATCCACTAAAAATTTCTCGTGATCGTGTTACGGAAGAAAACGCAGAAGTTCGTTTTCTCGCACCCAATCACCCGATCTTACATTTTCCAAATAAAATCACAACCGCTGATTTTAAAGGGTGGAAACAAGAACAAGGATTGTATTACCCAAACACCTTTGATGCCGCCTTCACCCCCATTTTATCCTCAAATGACAAAGGAGAAACGCCTAAAAACGGAGCCCTGCTTGTAGCTCCTTACGGAAAAGGAAACTATATTTATACGGGTTTAAGTTTCTTTAGAGAATTACCAGAGGGAGTTAGTGGTGCTTTCAAATTGTTATCCAATGCTATTTCATTACAATCAGAAACTAAAATTCCTGATCCAAAAATTAATCATTAATTCCAACGATTATGCCACCCAAAAAAGAAAAAATTTGGAAAAAAGATTACACTTATGTACTCATCGCGAATATTGTTTACATATTGATTTTTTGTCTCATTATGAATTTATACGCCTAACCCATGCAATTATTTGATTGGATTATTTTATTGACCACCCTTTTATTCATTGTTATTTATGGCGTTTGGAAAACCAAAGGGAGCAAAAACGTTGAAGATTTTATCTTAGGGAACAACGAAACACCTTGGCATGTGGTAGGACTCTCGGTGATGGCAACTCAGGCCAGCGCCATTACGTTCCTATCTACTCCCGGTCAAGCCTACCATGATGGTATGGGATTCGTGCAATTCTATTTTGGATTACCTATCGCTATGGTATTAATTTGCGCGACCTTTATTCCTATATACCACAAATATAAAGTCTATACCGCTTATGAATACCTCGAAAAAAGATTCGATTTAAAAACACGCTCATTGGCAGCCATTTTGTTCTTAGTACAACGTGGATTAGGTACCGGATTAACCATCTATGCGCCTGCCATTATTTTGTCAGCCATATTAGGATGGAACTTAACTTATATGAATATTTTCATTGGAATTTCAGTGATTATTTATACTTTTTCTGGTGGTACTAAGGCAGTCAACGTCACGCAAAAACAGCAAATGTTTGTCATCATGTTGGGAATGTTTTCTACCTTTTTCTTGATTTTACATTATTTGCCTAACGACATGACATTTTCTAGTGCTTTGCACATAGCAGGCGCCAATGACAAAATGAATATCGTAGATTTCTCTTTTGATCCTGAGCAAAAATATACGTTTTGGAGTGGAATTACAGGAGGTTTCTTCTTGGCATTGGCGTATTTTGGAACCGATCAATCCCAAGTAGGACGCTATTTATCTGGAAGGTCAGTGCGAGAAAGTCAGATGGGATTAATTATGAATGGACTACTCAAAGTCCCTATGCAATTCTTTATTTTATTAACTGGAGTGATGGTTTTTGTCTTTTTTCAGTTCAATCCTGTACCACTTAATTTTAATCCCAATAATAAAATAGTAATTGAAAACTCCAAATTCAAAGAGGAATACCATGCTTTAGAAAAAAAGCTCAATGCCTTATCAGAAGACAAAAAAGTCATTAATTTATTATACATAGATCAACTCAATCAAGATTATGACAACCCTGCTTTGCGCAAAGAATTAGTAGCCTTGTCAAATAAAGAAAAAGATTTGCGAGATCGTGCCAAAGAAATCATCACTAAAGCCGATCCCGATAGTGAGACGAATGACAAAGACTATGTTTTTTTTCATTTTGTACTCCACTATCTTCCCAAGGGATTGATTGGTTTATTGTTAGCTGTAATTCTATCCGCAGCCATGTCTTCTACCGCTTCTGGACTAAGTGCATTAGCCTCAACAACCGCTATAGACATCTACAAACGCAATTTAAAAACCGAAAAATCAGAAACACATTATTTGAATGCTACCAAATTTTTTACTTTGATGTGGGGAGTTATTGCCATCCTTTTTGCTTGTATCGGAACCTTATTTGAAAATTTGATTCAGTTGGTAAACATCATCGGCTCCATTTTTTATGGAACCGTATTAGGGATTTTCTTGGTGGGATTTTACCTCAAAAAGGTACAATCTCAGGCTGTGTTTTACAGTGCTGTAATCAGTCAAATTACGATTTTCATCATCTATTATTTTGCGATTTTCATCTATCCGAGCGGTGAAGAAAAATTGGGCTACTTATGGTTGAATTTTATTGGAGCGCTGCTAACCATTATTTTATCCTTATTGATTCAAATGTTGTTTATCAAAACAACCCCAGATAGCTACGAATAATTTATAAAAAATGCCCCTAAACTCTAGATCGAGACAAATCAAAAAAAATGTTTTTAACTGAATTTTCAAAAAATCATAAGAAATTACTAAAGATTAAATGGTAGAGTATTTTTTTTTAACAAAATATACATTACATTTATGATTAATTTTTAATTATTTTATGATGAAAAAAATGATTTTATTTTTAGCCTTCCTTTTGTCAAACTCTGTGAATGCTACCAATTGGCAAACTGATTTCAAAAGTGCTCAGAAAATAGCATTAGCTACAAATCGTTTCATTTTAATTGATTTTTGGGCAACTTGGTGTGGTCCTTGTAAAAAAATGGATATGGATACTTGGAGTAACGAGGAAATTATTGAAATAACACAGGATTTTGTTTTATTAAAAATTGATATTGATTCCAATAGAGAATTAGCTATGCAATATGGAATAAGTAGCATACCGAATATGTTTATCATAGATGGAAATGGTAAAAAATTGACTTCATTTTTAGGTTATAGATCTCCCAATGATTTGAAGAAAGAAATTGAAAATTATCTTTTGAATACTGAATTTTTATCCAAGGAACTAATCAATGTATTTACAAAAAATGATTTCAGAAACCTCGCTGCTTTGATTATAAAATATTATGATTATTCGCTATATGTAGACAAAGAAATTAATACTAAAATCATTAGATTAAACCGCGAATATCTTAATGATGCCAAGAAAAAAATAGACAAAAAAGCTGAAAACTTTCAAGAATTAAGTCAAAAACTAGAACTTCTAAATCTTTACGAATTGGCTTACCTCAAAAAGTATGAGAAATTAGCTGAGAAATTAGAAGAAAAATTCCATGATGCTACAAAAATTGCTTTTGCAAATGAAATATCCTATTATTTCTTAAAATATATTGCATTGAAAGGAAATAATAATAGCGAAGTAGCTCTTTTTGAAGAAAAGCTACAACAATCGGACGCTTCTTTTGTAATCGAAAAGGGAAATAGAGTTTTGGCTTCCCATTCTTAAAACATTAGACTTATTTATGTCCCAAATTCGGATTCAAACTTAAGATATCCTTCAAATATAAAACGGAAAACCCGCAAAGGAAGCCGTTTCCTTTTAAAACAAACCCCAAAAGAGCCGTCAAGTGAAGGTTCTTTTGGGGTTAAGTTTACAAATAGATTCTAGACAACTACCTGTATAAAATAACTGTAATTCAATTTTATTCTAATAATTTAGGAGTACCCAGAATTAACTCTATTTTCTTCAAAATTACGGTAATTTGATTCATTTGATTTTCAATATTTCTAAAAAACAAACTAATATCACGGTTGACCCAACTTTCAGAAATAATTCTAGATCCAAGACTGATTCGCAAAACGGCACTTTGAAAATCGACTCCATTTTTCACATTAACGGGCTGACCAATATGGCATTTTTGAGCCGCCAATCGAATAATTTCTAATGGTGCATCCTCAAATGAATTAGAAATATCAGAGTTTAATAAAGTATATAGTTTTTTTACTTTACCATCCGACAAAGCTTTCCCCTCTTTTAAAATAAAAAACGGAAAAATAGTACAAATATTTCGTAAACTGAATTCATTTCTATCATAGGGATTCGATTGAAATCTGTCGATAAATAAGGGCTCCAAGAAAGCAGCTTCTTTGATTGAATCCTCTACAAAATTGCAAAACATTTCTATGCCCATGTTTCTATATAGAACAGGAGTCTTGTAATAACGATCCATTTCAACAATTGCTGCATTCCAACGCATATTCGACCCATAGTTACACCCTTCTGATAAATCTTTAGAACAGTACCATGATGTAGGCCAATCAGAATGATTATAATAAGAGTTCAATCCTTTAGGCAAGGTAGTTTTAGTAGCATTAACTAACTTACTTACTTTTTTGGGTAAAATTAAGGCCCCACAGTAAGGAGGTCCTGTGAAATATTTACTGCCCGTGATTGTTATCATATAACCTTTGTTCAAATAATGATGCAAGTCTTTAGGGTCTAATCGAAGTTGAGAAGCATCAACTATACATTGAAGGGATAAATCTTTTAGCGTTTCTAATTTTTGAATCAAAGCTACACTTGGTGATTGATACCCCAGTTTTGATTGATCCATGATGTGCAACACCACATGTCTACCCAAAGCTTTAGTTTTGGTAATTGCCTCTAAAACTTCTTGATCCAATTGTAGTGTTGATTTTAGCTCTCCATTCTGATCCCGTAATGGGACTTTAATCAAATCAACGGCTCTAAAACCTTCAATAGTATCGCCTTTATTTACGGGGAAATTTAATGCTGTAGTGTTTTCAAAATGACATCCTTGTAACGCCGCGGGGACACCACTACCCGTTTCATCCGAAGCGACCAAAACATGTGTGATGGGTTTATCAGTAACGATTTGTGTGATTGCCGCTATCTGCAAAGCCGAATCAGTTCCTGAGGGCGAAAAGATTATTTGGCATTCGTCTTTGATTTTTAGGGCTTTCCTCAAATTGTTTTTAAGTAATTCTGAAAACTCTAAAGTAGTTTTTTGAAAACCATTTTGAATACTTTTTTGAATTAGAATGCGTCTTACTTTATCAGATTTATCAAAAGCAAAATTTGAAATACTAGTAGCAGTTGAAGAAGCAAAAGTAAAAGCATCAGGACGAGGAAAGGGGCGACAACCATATTTGTTTAACAACTCAATCTCGTCTATATTCAATCGAAGATCACCGCCAGACATTAACAGATATTCGGTAGGTTTTGCCAAATGTTCCAAAATAGGTTCCCATAATTTTTCCAGTGATTTTTTAGCATTCTTTATACCATGAATCGTTTCCAATTCGACAGTATTAGCTAAAACATCCCAAGTTAAGTCTGTTTTGTTTTTTATCAAATCAATTAAAAAATGGTGACTCGTTGCTAACTTTTCCTTATCTTCTTTTGGCAATATTTCATAAAAAATATGGGTTACTTTTAACGCAGCCACATCACAGAGAAAAGAATTCGATTTGTCCTTCCCTAGCGCCTTATACCAAAGCTGCCATTCGACTCCAAATCGCAAATAGGTCAAAGCTAACACTGGCTGATCTAAAAATGAAGCTCCAATAATAATAGATTTATTAGGGATAATTTGAAATACCTCAGGATCAGTTTTTGAAGTAATTATATTGATATCATTTATCTTAGGAACTGTATTAAATCGTTTTAAAACTCTAACTAAATCAGTAATGTTTTCTTTTTCAAATAAACGAGTTCGATTATATTGATCTTCAATAAGTATGTTATTGGTCATAAGTATTTAATTAAACTTTAGTACAATTGGCTAGCCTTATTATAGCCATTTTGGTCATGAAAAAGTGAAAAGAAATTTTCTCTTTTGAGAAGCCATTACTCTTTCAAAAACTATTTTTTTTTGCAAAATTCCGAACTTTTTTTGAAAAAGTAATGTTAAATAAGTAGCAAAGGTAAGGAAACTATGGGCTAGGGATACATCCATCGTTTGAAAACATACTTTTTATGTTTCAAAAAAGTATGTTGTAAAAAAAATTACGATTCCCTCTCTTCAACCATTTTTAATAATTGTGTCACTGTATTCCAGTTTCTTATCGTAGCAATAAGGTTTAATTTTTTCTCAATATATTTTTGATCAAATCTTGTTTTCCCAGCACCAACAGCATATTTAATGTAAATTCTGTTAGCATCAATCTGCGCTTCATCGGGTTTCACTTGACTCATTTTTAAATCGTTGATACTGTCACTTTTCAATTCCATCGAAACAAAAGCCACATACAATTTTTTCAAATCCACTTCTTTTTCCTTCAAAAAAGAATTATTAGCAAAACAAGCCTCCAAATCCGATTTTCCTATCACCACCACAGGAACTTCTAGTCCCAGCGTTTTAAATAGTTCTTGCTTAATCATAAAACCTACCTTGGCAGGATTTTCCTCTTCGCTATCAACAAAAACATTCCCCGACTGAATATAGGTTTGTACGTTCTTAAAACCAATCGTTTCAAGAGTCGTTTTCAAAACCTCCATTTTAATCATATTATGCCCTGACACATTGATGCCACGGAGGAGCGCTAAGTGTGTTGTCATTCTTTTTTGAATTAAATTTTAACCTTCACTACTACTTTTTTCACTTTCGAAACCACACCAGCTTTTACACAAGGACGGTGTAAATCTTCGGGGAAAAACAAGGTAAACATCCCTTCTTCTACTCGTAATAAAGAAGTATCACCTTCATAAAAGGTATAATCCTTTTCTAAGTCCTCTTCCACCATTTTCTGGTTGGTCAAAGGCGCAAAACCCATCAACTCCACTCCACTGATGACGTATTGAATATCAATGTAGTTGTGGTGACCTTCCAGCACACATTCAGATTCGTCTTTCGTATCATATTCTTGCACAATCGCGAATATTTTATCCGAATCAATTTCGTGCTTTCCTGAGGCAATAGCCTTTAAATCGGTAATAGTTATAAACTCAAAACCTTTGGCCAAACGTTTGGTCAATTGGCTGTATAGTCTGTAATTCTCTATTTTATCAATAACCATATTTCTAGTATTTAGTTTCCAAAGATATTGTGAATTGAAGGAAATTCCTAAACAAACCCATTTCCAAATCTAGAAACAATCTAGTATCTTCGCTTTGCGAAAATACTTTGACCTTTTTATTGAAAAGTCATTTACCAAATAGCATTAGCCACTAAAATGATTTTTCAGGGTCTAAGTTTTTCTAGATAACAAGAAAGAACAATTTTTATAAGAAAAGACAAGTAGGCATAATTAAGAGTTGTATTATTTACAAATTTTGTAAAATAAGTTTTGAGTTCGAGAGAAATATCAATTCAAAGTTTAATCAAAATAATCATATTAAATCATCGTTGAGACAATGGGTAACAACCAAACCAATATAATTATTTACAACACCGCAGATGGGAAAGCCCAAGTTTCCTTATATGCCAATGATGGCAGTGCGTGGATGAATCAAAGTCAGTTAGCAACACTTTTTGACACCACAAAGCAAAACATAAGCCTACACATTATTAACATTCTGAAAGAAGGAGAGTTAACCAAAGAATCAGTTGTCAAGGATTACTTGACAACTGCCACAGACGGCAAAGAGTATTTAGTTACTTTTTATTCGTTGGATATGATTTTGGCTATTGGTTTCAGAGTGCGAAGTAAACGAGGTACACAATTCAGGATTTGGGCTAACAAACATTTAATGGAGTATCTTGTAAAAGGTTTTCTAATGGATGACGAACGCCTAAAAAATCCAGACGGAAGACCGGATTATTTCGATGAATTTCTGGAAAGAATTCGAGAAATACGAGCATCAGAAAAGCGATTTTATCAAAAATTAAGAGACTTATTTGCTTTAAGTAGTGATTATGACACTACGGACAAAGCAACTCAAATGTTTTTTGCTGAAACACAAAATAAATTGCTTTATGCAGTAACTCAAAAAACAGCTGCCGAAATTATTGTTTCTAGAGCCGATTCCAATAGTCCAAATATGGCATTAACCAACTGGAAAGGCACAAAAGTAAGAAAGCAAGATATTTATATTGCCAAGAATTATCTAACCAAAGATGAAATAGATACATTGAACCGATTGGTAGTTATATTTTTGGAAACGGCAGAACTTCGTATCAAAGAACGCATAGACATCTCGATGGAATTTTGGACTAAAAATGTGGATAGATTGTTAGAATTTAATAACAAACCACTACTCGCATCTAAAGGAAGTATATCAAACAAAGAAATGGAAGACAAAGTGAGTGAAATGTATCATTTATTTGAAGATAGAAGAAAAAAACAAGAAGCTATTGCAGATGATAAAATGGAGCTCAATGAACTCAATGAACTTGAAAAAAAATTAAAAAGAAGAGAAAAATAAATTCAAACCTACTATTTCAATTTTCTAGTAACTTAATTAAAGAAGTAAATTTTACAATCGACAATGTATAACCTTAAGAATGATGGTACTATTCTAATTAAGAAATATTTTTAAAAACAGCTATAACGGATACGCGAAATCCTAATTGAGCAAACGTAAAATTTATCAAAAACAACAACTCAAAAATGTCCAATAACCTCCTAGAAACTCCCATCGAATATTTAAAAGGCGTTGGCCCCACTCGCGGGACATTGCTTCGCAATGAATTAGGGATTCATAAATATGGAGATTTGGTCAATTTTTATCCCAATCGGTATATTGACCGTACCCGTTATTACAAAATCAATGAGTTGCAAGGCACCACAGCCGAGGTCCAAATTGTTGGCAAAATCATCCACATCAAAACGGTGGAGTTTGGAAAAAACCAAAAGCGTTTAGTAGCTACTTTCATTGACGAGACGGGACAAATGGATTTGAATTGGTTCCAAGGACACAAATGGATTAAAGAGAGTTTAAAACTCAATGAAATGTGTGTTGTTTTCGGAAAATGTTCACAATACGGTAGTCAATTCAGTATAGCGCATCCTGAAATTGAGTTACTCGCTGAGCACCAACAAAGCTTGCGTTCGGCTATGCAACCCGTGTATCCATCTACCGAAACTTTGGCCAACAGAGGGTTTAGCAACAGAGTCATCAATAAAATGATGCAGCAATTGTTTTTGGAAACACAAGCCTTGTTTATCGAGACTTTACCCCAATATTTGCTTGAAGAGTTAAAATTGATTCCAAAGAATGCTGCATTATTCAATATTCACTTTCCAAAAAGTAGTGAAGCCCTAGCCAAAGCGCAATTCCGACTGAAGTTTGAAGAGTTATTCTACATTCAGTTGCAATTGATTACCAAAAATTTGATTCGCAAACACAAAATCAAAGGCCATCCCTTTTCAAAAGTAGGCGAATTGTTCAACGATTTTTATCAAAATCACTTGCCTTTTGATTTGACGAATGCCCAAAAAAGAGTAATCAAGGAAATCCGAACCGATATGGGAAGCAACGCCCAAATGAATCGTCTTCTTCAAGGAGATGTGGGCTCAGGCAAAACGATTGTGGCTTTTATGAGTATGCTTTTGGCTCTAGACAATGGTTTTCAGGCTTGCTTGATGGCGCCCACAGAGATTTTGGCCAATCAACATTTTATCGGACTTTCAGAATTTGCCAATACCTTAAATATTAATATCAAAATCCTAACAGGTTCTACCAAAACTGCGGCACGAAAAATCATTCACGAAGAACTCGAAAATGGAAGTTTACAAATCTTAATCGGTACTCACGCGCTGTTGGAAGACAAAGTGCAGTTTCAAAATTTAGGCCTAGCCGTAATTGATGAACAACATCGTTTTGGAGTAGAACAAAGATCCAAGTTATGGAAAAAAAACGCCATTCCTCCTCACGTTTTGGTTATGACCGCTACGCCTATTCCGAGAACTTTGGCGATGAGTTTGTATGGCGATTTAGATGTTTCGGTTATTGATGAATTGCCTCCTGGTCGAAAACCCATTCAAACCGTGCATCGTTTTGACTCCAACCGTTTGAAAGTTTGGAAATTTATACGTGATGAAATCGCTTTGGGACGACAAATTTATATTGTGTATCCATTAATTCAGGAATCCGAAAAAATGGATTTTAAAGATTTGATGGATGGTTACGAGAGTATTTCACGCGATTTCCCACTACCCGATTATTCGATTTCGATTTTGCACGGAAAAATGAAACCAGCAGAAAAAGATGCTGAAATGAAGCGCTTCGCCGAAGGAAAAACAAATATTATGGTAGCCACTACTGTAATTGAGGTAGGTGTAAATGTGCCGAATGCCAGCGTAATGATTATTGAAAGTGCAGAACGCTTTGGACTCTCTCAACTCCACCAATTGCGTGGTCGCGTGGGTCGTGGTGCTGAACAAAGTTATTGCATCTTGATGACTTCTCACAAACTGACCAGCGATAGTAAAATTAGAATGGAAACTATGGTCAATAGCAACGACGGATTTGAAATTGCCGAAGTAGACTTGAAATTACGCGGACCAGGAGATATAATGGGAACGCAACAAAGCGGAATTTTAAACCTTCAAATTGCGGATTTAGTCAAAGACAAAGACATATTGCTTTTGGCTAGAAATTACGCTTTCAAAGTATTGAATGACGACCCTTCTATGCAAAAACTAGAAAATAACATCCTTAGAATGGTTTTTATGGAACTTACCAAGAAAAAAAATATTTGGAACTATATTAGTTAAATCTATTATTAAATTCTCTTTGTTTTTAAGAATTTATGATTTAAAACGAAACGATTCCGAGTTGTTTTATTAATTTGTATGTACAAATGTTAAATTATTTTTTCTTATTATCGCTTTCTTACAAATGCTTTACTTTTGTTTTTGAACTTTTTTTAAAAACCAATTAAACCATTGATTATTTATGATGTCTCATCTAATTAATTAATAAAAAAGCAAGTTTAAAATTCAATTTATCTTACTTTAGAAGGTTAAAAACAAACTGCTTTCCACACCCAAAGAATTACCAAAAAACAAATAAGCTTATGAAAATAAAAAACCTTGTTTACACGCTTTTAGTTCTTATCATTGGAGGTTTTATAGCCTACAGAGTCGTTTCGAATTCTAAAAAAGGAGGCGATTCAAAAGACAAAGGAGGAAAAGACCAACCGATGAACGTAAGTGGAATCGTTATTAAAACCCAAGTTTTTAAAAACAATTTATCGCTTTCAGGTTCTATCGAAGCCAATGAACAAGTTGAAATTAGAAGTGAAGTTTCTGGTATTGTAGAAGCCATTTCGTTTCAAGAAGGAAGTTTTGTAAACAAAGGTCAAGTTTTATTCAAAGTCAACGACCAAGAATTAAAAGCCCAACTCATTCAAGCAACAACTAAAGAAGGTCTAGCCGCAGAAAATGCTAGAAGAGCTAAATTGCTTTTACAAAAAGAAGCCATCAGCCAAGAAGAATATGATGTAGCCCGAGCCGAGCACAAATCGACGCAAGCACAAGTGCAATTAATTAGAGCTCAAATTGCAAAAACATCCGTAAGAGCTCCTTTTTCTGGAAAAATAGGATTGCGTTCCATCTCTCCAGGAACCTACATTACACCTACTACTTTAGTGGCGAATTTGGTTAATATCGGGAAATTAAAAATTACCTTTTCAGTTCCAGAAAAATATGCTTCACAAATCAAGTTAAATACCAACATTTCATTTACCGTTTCTGGTACTACTCAAAAATACCACGGCGTTGTTTATGCTATCGAACCTGAAGTGGACACTGCAACCCGAACTTTACAAGTTAGAGCCATAGCCGATAATAAAGAAGGAAAACTTTTCCCAGGGACTTTTGCTAATGTCGAATTACCATTAGATGTCATTAATGATGCAATTGTTATCCCTACAGAAGCGATTGTTCCGATTCAAAATGGTAAAAAAGTGTTCATTTCCGAAAAAGGAATGGCAAAAGAAGTAAAAGTAGAAGCTTCTACCAGAACGGATGCTTCCATCTTGATTCTTTCAGGATTAAAAGCTGGAGATACTTTACTGACCACAGGCGTAATGGCGTTGAAAGATGAAACACCCGTAAAAGTTAAAATTAAGTAGTGTTTTTAGTAATTATTAGCTAGTCATTAGTGATTAGTCATAAACAACTAAAGATTAAAACCAAGAACTAAAGACTAAGGACTTAAATAGAAAAAGAAAAAAATGAGTTTATCCACCATAAGCATAAAAAGACCCGTTTTAACGATAGTTTTGAATTTAACTATCATTTTGTTTGGAGCCATTGGTTACAGTTTTTTGGGAGTTCGAGAATTTCCTTCTATCGACCCTGCTCAGGTTTCTGTGAGAACGAATTATACTGGAGCGAATTCAGATATTATCGAATCTCAAATTACTGAACCTTTAGAAAAAGCCATAAACTCTATAGATGGGATTCGAAATGTTACTTCTTCGAGTATTCAAGGAAGTAGTAACATTACTATTGAATTTGATTTGAACAAAGATTTAGAGGAAGCTGCAAATGATGTTCGTGATAAAGTATCACAAGCCGTTCGTAGTTTACCACAAGATATAGATGCTCCTCCTGTAGTTTCTAAAGCGGATGCCAATGGGGAATCCATTATTTCTATGACGGTACAAAGTGATACCAGAGACGCATTAGAATTAAGCGATTTTGCCGAAAATGTAATTGCGCAACGTCTGGAAACAATTCCTGGTGTAAGTGGTGTACAGATTTGGGGACAAAAAAGATACGCTATGCGTTTGTGGATTGACCCAGTAAAATTAGCAGCCTATGGTTGTACTGTAGCTGAAGTTCGTACGGCATTAAATAAACAAAATGTAGAATTACCTTCAGGAAAATTAACGGGTAACAACACTGATTTAACAGTAAAAACAGTTGGAAATCTAACCAAGCCCGAAGAATTCAACAACATCATCATTCGTAGTGAGGGCGATAGAATTGTCCGTTTTAGTGATATTGGAAATGCTGAACTTGGTGCTGAAAATCTAGAGACCAAAATGAGTCAATCTGGGCTTCCGTTATTGGGTGTGGCTATTGTTCCGCTTCCTGGGGCTAATTATTTAGATATTTCAAAAGAGTTTTATAAAGTCTACAATTCTTTGCAAAAAGATTTACCAAAGGACATCAAATTAAACATTGCAATTGACAGTACGATTTTCGTAAAAAAATCGGTGATTGAAGTAGCTGAAACCCTTGGTATTTCAATCATTCTGGTAATCTTAATTATTTACTTGTTCTTTAGAGATTGGGCCATTGCCTTCCGTCCGTTGATTGATATTCCTGTTTCCTTGATTGCTACATTCTTTATTATGTGGCTTTTTGGATTTTCGATAAATGTATTGACGTTGTTGGCGATTGTTTTAGCCACAGGTTTGGTAGTTGATGATGGAATTGTAGTAACCGAAAATATTTTCAAAAAGGTAGAAGAAGGAATGTCGCCTATTGAAGCAGCAATAAAAGGGTCGAATGAAATCTTTTTTGCGGTAATTTCAATTTCGATTACGCTGGCCGCAGTATTTCTTCCTGTTATATTTTTGGAAGGTTTTGTTGGTCGATTGTTTAGGGAGTTTGGAGTGGTCATTGGTGCAGCTGTATTAATTTCAGCTTTTGTTTCTTTGACTTTGACCCCAATGCTAAATGCCTATTTAATGAAAGGTGGGGTTCAAAAGAAATCAAAATTCTATTTGATGACCGAACCTTATTTTGAGAAATTAAACAGCAACTATGCGGAATCATTAGGCCGTTTTATGAAAAAGAAATGGTTGAGTTTCCCTATTCTAATTGTTTGTTTTGGATTGATTTACCTTTTCTTTTCGCTTTTGAAAAAAGAAACAGCTCCTTATGATGACAGAAGTGCCATTGTAATGACTATGACTACCCCTGAGGGCGCTTCTTATGAATATACGGACCGTTTTATGCAGGAAGTCTCTAAAATTGTAGACGATTCCATTCCAGAGAAAAATGTTTCGCTTATCATAACATCACCAGGTTTTGGAGCTTCTACGGTAAACAGCGGACGTGTTCGTATTGCCTTAAAAGCACCAGAAGAAAGAAAGCGTTCTCAAAAGGAAATTGCAGAAGAATTAACCAAAATCACCAAACAGTTTCCTGAAGCAAAAACGGCGGTAATTGAGCAACCTACAATCGCTGTAAATCGACGTGGAGGATTGCCTATTCAATACATTATTCAGGCGCCAAACTTTAAAAAATTAGAAGAGAAAATTCCATTATTTATGGAAGAAGCTGCTAAAGATTCTACTTTTGCGATTACGGATGTGAATCTAAAATTCAACAAACCTGAAGTGACCGTTACAATCGATAGAGAAAAAGCAGAAAGCTTAGGAATTTCGGTTTTGGATATTGCACAAACCTTACAACTTTCGTTGAGCGGACAACGTTTTGGTTATTTTATGCAAAACGGAAAACAATACCAAGTCATCGGACAATTCAACCAAGAAGACCGTACAAAACCACTTGATATTGCTTCTATGTTTGTCAAAAACAACAAAGGAGAATTGATTCAGATGGACAATGTGGTGACCATTCAAGAACAAAGTAATCCACCGCAATTGTATCACAACAACCGTTATATGTCGGCCACTGTTTCGGCGGGATTAGCGCCAGGCAAAAGTTTGGGCGAAGGAATTGAAGCGATGAATAGAATCAAAGCCAAAGTTTTGGACGATACGTTTACGACTGACTTAGGTGGTGAATCTCGAGATTTTGTGGAAAGCAGTTCGAATACTTCTTTTGCTTTTGGATTGGCTTTAATCTTGATATTTTTGATTTTAGCAGCACAATTTGAAAGTTTTATTGACCCGTTTATTATCATTTTGACTGTTCCGATGGCGGTTGCTGGTGCTTTGTTTTCGTTGTGGTTGTTCAATCAAACTTGGAACATTTTCAGTCAGATTGGAACCGTAATGTTGATTGGGTTGGTGACCAAAAACGGTATTTTGATTGTAGAATTTGCAAATCAATTACGTGAACAAGGCAAACCGAAATTTGAAGCGATTATGGAAGCTTCTGAAGCGCGTTTGCGTCCAATTTTGATGACGAGTTTGGCGATTTCGTTAGGAGCTTTGCCAATTGCATTATCACTTGGAGCCGCTTCAACTAGTAGAATTGGTATGGGAGTTGTAATTGTGGGAGGTACCATATTTTCGCTGGTGTTGACTTTATTTGTAATTCCAGCGTTGTATTTGATGTGGTCTAAAGCCAGAAAACATTATCCTGAATTTGACCATATTGCAGAATACGAAGCCGAATCGAAATAATTTTGGCTACGTTTTATGAAAATGAAACGTGTAGTCTAGCCCCGATTGCTTCGCCAGTTCGCTTCGCTCGTGTGCAGCGGCATCCTTTTTTTTATTTTTTCTTTTCAAAAAATAAAAAAAAGATATAGCGGATAGCGGGAGGAATCGTGTTTTGAAAACAAATGTGGTGCTCCTCAAATTAGAAAATTAGAATTTAATTGGTAGTTGAAAATAAGAAATGAAAAAAAATATAATTGCTTTTTTGGTTTTGCTTGCTAGTGTTTTAGGAAACGCTCAAGAAGTATTGACTATAAAAGATGCGGTGTCGATAGCTTTGGAAAACAACTTTGAGATTAAAATTGCAAACAATAATCTTAATATAGACAAAGTCAATGTTTCTGAGGGAAATGCAGGTATGCTTCCTTCTGTAACAGCATCTTTTATTGATAATAATAGGGTGCAAAACACCTCTCAAACATTGCAGTCGGGACAAGTAAATTCATTGAAAGATGCTAAAAATAATAGCATGAATTATGGTGTGAGTTTGGATTGGACAGTTTTTGATGGCTTACGAATGTTCGCGAGATTTGATCAATTGAAGGAATTGCAAAAATTAGGCGAAGTCAAATTAAAACAAACAATTTTGAGCAAAATTGGAGCTGTAAACGCTACTTTTTTTGATTTGGTACAACAACAACAGCAATTGTTTGCGATGGATAGCACGTTGGTGATTTCTTCGCAACGATTACAATTGGCCGAAAACCGATTTAAAATTGGGAAAGCATCAAAATTGGAGGTTTTGAATGCTCAAGTGGATTTAAATACCGACAAAGTAACCTTATTGCGACAAAAAGAATTGTACGCTACAACCAAAATAAAATTGAATCAAATTCTAGCACGTGATGTCAGTACTGATTTTTCAGTTTTGAGCGAGGTTAAGGTGGACAATTCATTACTTTTATATCAATTGATGGAATTAGCCAAAAAACAAAATCCGCAATTACTATCGCAAATTATTGCTAAAAATGTTTCAGAATTACAGCTGAAACAAGTCAAAGCGGCTAGATATCCAAATGTAAGTTTGAACACGGGTTATAATTTTCAAAATACGGAATCGAGTTTAGGATTTACAACACAATCATCTGCTAGAGGTTTCAATTATGGATTTACCGCTACTTTGAATCTTTTTGACGGTTTTACTCAAAATAGAAATGAGAAAATTGCAAAATTAGAAATGGAGAACAGCCAATTAGCTATTGAACAACAAACACAAGCTTTAGAATCGCAACTTTCGACATTTTTTCAAACATACTTAACTAATTTAGAACTCATTGTTTTGGAAGAAAATAACGAAGCGATTGCCAAACAAAATCTCGCAATTACAATTGATAAACTTAAAATTGGTACGATAACAACTATCGAATTTAGAGCCGCTCAACTCAATTATGTAAACGCAAGAGTTAGAAATAGTAATGCACACTATCAAGCCAAGTTATCAGAAATTGCATTAAAAGAATTAGCGGGCACTATTGCGTACTAAAAGTTTTTATAAATCTAAAATCACTAAGGGTTTTGATAGCATCACAATAATTTGAGGATCTTAAAATTCAAAAAAACACAAACACCGATTGAAATTATAGTTTACCCAAGAGGTGTTTTTAGCCCAGATTCCACATTAGAAATCTACTACAACTAAATTACTTCACTATTTTTATATTTTTTAGCAGAGTTCAGTGAATGAATTTCTCCTTCAAAACCAAGAACTTTTTTCACGAGTTTATATTTTTTTAGAGGAGTTCAAGATACGTTACGCTTGGTACTCCCATTTTTAAATTCAAAATACAAAAGTATTCCTTCTTCAAAATAGTCCGTGAGCTCTTGCTTTTCTTGAATAATTCAGTTTTGCTACGAAGTCTAATGCAGATTCTGGGTTTAAAAAATAACCAAAATGTTTCTCTCGCCAAGGTGCAATCCTTATATTTGCAATCTTATTAAAAATGACAAATGAAGGTATCATATAATTGGTTAAAACAATTTATTAAAATCGATTGGAATTCTGAAGAAACAGCAGCTTTACTTACTGATTTAGGTCTTGAAGTAGAAACTGTAGATAAGTACCAATCTATTAAAGGAGGTTTAGAAGGCATTGTAGTAGGACACGTACTCACTTGTGTACCGCATCCCGATGCTGATCGATTAAAAGTTACAACGGTAGACTTAGGAGATGGTGTTCCTGTTCAAATAGTATGTGGCGCTAGCAATGTTGCAGCTGGTCAAAAAGTTCCCGTAGCCACCATTGGTACTGTTTTATATGACAAAGACGGACAATCGTTTACCATTAAGAAAGGAAAAATCAGAGGACAAGAAAGTCATGGAATGATTTGTGCCGAGGACGAATTAGGTCTAGGTGAAAGTCACGATGGAATCATGGTGTTAGACGAAAAATTAATAGCTGGTACCAAAGCGTCCACCGTTTTTAATATCGAAAATGATGAGGTTTTCGAGATTGGACTTACTCCAAATCGCGCCGATGCGATGAGCCATTTAGGGACCGCGCGTGATCTAAGAGCTGGTATGCTACAAAGTGGTGTTAATGTAGAATTAATTACCCCTTCTGTTAGTAATTTTAGAGTCGATAAACGAACTCTAAAAATTGATGTTGATGTTAAAAACAATAAATTAGCCCCAAGATATTGTGGGGTAACAATTTCTGGAATTACTGTAAAAAGTTCTCCAGAATGGTTGCAAAATCGATTAAAAGCTATTGGAATTAATCCAAAAAACAATATCGTAGACGTCACGAATTATGTTTTACATGATTTAGGTCAACCCTTACATGCTTTTGATGCCAGCAAAATTAATGGTAAGATTCATGTACAAACATTAGAAGCAGGCACTAAATTCATCACTTTAGATGAGATAGAAAGAACATTACATGAAGAGGATTTGATGATTTGTGACGATAAAGGTCCAATGTGTATTGCAGGTGTATTTGGTGGTAAAAAATCAGGAGTTTCTGAAAACACTACGTCTATTTTCCTAGAAAGTGCTTATTTCAATCCGATAAGCATTAGAAAAACAGCCAAAAGACACCAATTGAATACGGATGCTTCTTTCCGTTTTGAAAGAGGAATTGACCCTACTATAACGGAATATGCCTTAAAAAGAGCCGCTTTATTAATTCAAGAAGTTGCTGGTGGTGAGATTACTTCTGATATTATTGATATTTATCCAAAAAAAGCAGAAGATTTTACAGTATTTTTAAATTTCAATAAAGTAGCCAAAATCATAGGTCAAGAAATTCCAAAAGATACTATAAAACAAATCCTAGCTTCTTTAGAAATAAAAGTAAATAGTGTTACTGATGCTGGTTTAGGGTTAATTATTCCTTGCTACCGTGTGGATGTACAACGTGAGATAGACGTTATAGAAGAAATTTTGCGTGTTTACGGCTACAACAATATTGGCATTTCAAAAAAAGTAAATGCCTCAGTTTCAAATTCACCCAGAACAGAAGACTATAAAGTGCAAAATACCGTTGCCTCTCAATTGAATGCTCAAGGTTTTCATGAAATGATGGCTAATTCTTTGACAACCGCAAGCTATATATCGCTTTCTGAAACACTTAAGGAAACACATAATGTCACTATGCTAAACCCTTTGAGCAGTGATTTGTCTACTATGAGACAATCTCTTTTGTTTTCTGGACTTGAAGCCTTAGCCTACAACATCAATAGAAAAAATTCAGATTTGAAATTATTCGAATTTGGAAAAACATATCACAATTTCGAGGCGGGTTATGAAGAAATCAAACATTTGACTTTATTTCAAACTGGAAATACTTCAAGAGAAAATTGGAACAATCCATTGCAACCTTCAAATTTCTTTTTATTCAAAGGATATGTAATGGCTATTTTAGAAAAATTAGGTATTCAAAAATCTATCAGTATTCCGGTAACTTCAGATGTTTTTTCTGAAGGAATTGCTTTAGGTATTGGTCAAGAAACCTTAGTTGAATTTGGCGTTGTTAAAAAATCAATCGCCAAGCATTTTGGCATCAAGCAAGAGATCTTATTTGCCGATTTTAATTGGGCTTTGGTTTTAAAATTGGTTTCAAACAAAATAAAATTCACTGATATTCCTAAATACCCAGAGGTACGTCGTGACTTGGCTTTGCTATTAGATACCCAGATCACCTATGACGCTTTGTATAAAATTGCACGCCAAACCGAAAAAACATTAGTAAAGGAAATCAATCTTTTTGATGTGTATGAAGGCGCTAATTTACCCGAAGGAAAAAAATCCTATGCGTTAAGCTTCATTATTCAGGATACAACTAAGACTCTTGAAGATTCGCAAATTGATAAAATCATGAACAAACTACAAAAGAGTTTTGAATCAGAATTAGGAGCTACCATTCGATAATGTAAAAGCACTGATCACCAATTACAAAACAGTAAGGATCTCAAAATCAAATGGTTTTGAGATCCTTTTTTTAACGAATTGTTAATTCAATATTAGTTTTTCACCAATTCAATTTGGAAAGCTTTTTTTAAAATGAAAATTGCTATTTAAATTTGTAAGTTTGTTAACTATTAAAAAGCACTAAAATGAGCATTACGGAGAAAAAATACAACAAACTATCCATTCAAGTTTCCTTAACAGGTTTGTCATTTTGTTGTTTTGATACTTTAAATCACAAAATCAAATCCTTTAATGAAGTCCATTTTGACACTTTTCAAAAAGCAACAAAAATTGAGGATTTGTTTGCAGATGCTTTTCAAGATTGTCCAGAACTCAAAGATACCTATGATGAAGTAGTGGTTATTCACAATAATACCTTATCTACATTTGTCCCCAAAGCTTTGTTTGACGAAAATTATTTAGGAAGTTATTTACAGTACAACACCAAAGTTTTCGATACCGATTTTTTCGCTTATGACACAATCGCCAATTATGATATGAATACTGTTTATATCCCTTATGTGAACATCAACAATTTTTTTATAGATCAATTTGGTTCGTTTGATTATAGACATGCGAATAGTATTTTGATTACAAAAATACTTGAGGCTTCCAAAAACAATGATGACAAAAAGATGGTCATTCATTTTAATAATGCTCACTTTGAGATTATTGTGGTACAAAACCAACAACTGCTATTTTTCAATTCATTTGAATATGCCACACCCGAAGATTTCTTGTATTACCTGCTCTTTACAGCCGAGCAATTGAGTTTAAATCCCGAAAATTTTCCGTTAGAAATTATAGGAAATTGTAACGAAGAAAGTCCTTATTACCAATTAGCCTACCAATACATCCGAAACATTTCGCTTTTTGATGTAAGCACTTTACAGAGAAGCAACACGTTTTCAGAAGCCAACAACAGACAACATTTTATACTATTCCACTCATGAGAATCATTTCAGGAAAATACAAAGGAAGACGCATTCAACCGCCCAAGAACCTTCCGGTGCGCCCTACAACCGACATGAGCAAAGAAGCTTTGTTTAATGTATTGAACAATCATTTCAATTTTGAAGGTTTAAAAATACTGGACTTATTCTCTGGCACTGGAAATATTAGTTACGAATTTGCCTCAAGGGGCAGCTATCCAATTACTTCAGTTGACGGTGATTTTGGTTGTATAAAATTCATCAAACAAATCGCTGCTGAATATGATTTTACAATTGCAGCTACCAAAAGCGATGTTTTTAAGTTTTTGGAAAACTGCAAAACTACCTACGATATTATTTTTGCCGATCCGCCTTATGGATTGGACCAAGCTACTTTTGAAAAAGTGGTACTTTTGATTTTCGAAAAAAACTTGCTTAATGAAGATGGGATGATGATTATTGAACATTCTAAATACACCAAAATGAATCATTTGGATAATTTTTCATTTCAAAAAAGTTATGGTGGTTCTTTTTTTAGCTTCTTTGAATTCAACAACACGGATGATGATGAAGAGTTAAACGACGATGATTTTGAAGTCACCGATTCAGAAGAATAAAAAAAGTAAAGAATTATAAGAGACTGAGAAACTATTAATTTTAAAAAAATGCAGACCTATAAGCCGGATTCTGTATTTCGATTGCTCGAAACCCTTATCATTTATCTAGACTTATAATTACTCATAAGCTCAAGCTATCTACCCTTCAGCAACGAACGAGAAGCCCTTAAATGCTGATATACTTGATATTTCACCGCATAGAGTTTACCTGGTTTCACTACAGCCTTACCTGTACATACTTTCTGTTGCACTTGTCCTAATCCCAACGAATTGGAACCGACGGGAGTTACCCGCTATGCTTCTCTGTGGTGTCCGGACTTTCCTCCCTTCCATAACGGAACGACGATAAGGCGGTCTGCTGTGCAAAAGTAACTTTTTAAAACTATATTTCCTTTAAAACAGTTAGAATTATGAGCTAATACAATAGATTTTTATAGGTAAAAGAGCTACTATTCTAAATTCCAATTTCTACTTGAAAACGCAAATACCAATTATTTTTCGTAGATCCATCAAAGAAAGTTAGGGTATCATAGTTAATTTCACTTTGTAATTTAAAAGTATGTTGCCAAAAATATTTAGTCACTCCAAAACTAAGTTCTTTTGTATTAGGGGTTAATGACGTTATGTCTTTCCCAACATTTTGGGTAGAATACCTCCCTATTACTTCATAATTACTGGGAAAACAATAACTTAATTGGTAATCAAACCCATGTCCAACAAAAACATATTTTTTTTGACTTGCATCCAAAGGGTTTATGGTTATAGCGTTTTTACTGCTAGTTCTAGACATATAACTTGACATAGCTGCCCATCCGTTGTATTTAAACATCATATCTAGTAAAACGGATTGCATGGTTCTTTTTTCATATAAATCACTTCCTAACTGACCTTGTGTCCGCTGCCCATTATTATTTTGTTGAAAAGCACCTGAAAGTAATAATTTTGGTTTTTTTTCTCGCATCAAATCGCCCTCAAAAGTAGTTCCATCTCTTGAAAATGAACCAAAAGGGAATAGTTCCACTTTTCCTGTCAAGGCTATTCCCTTATCTACTTTATTAGTGACATTTCTCCCTTCACCTGTGCTAATTGCCCCTTTAAAATTATAAGAAAAACGATCCTCATATTCATTAATATTGTGAATTTGAAATCCAAAATCACGATCTATAGTAAATTTTGCATTATTAATGGTTCGATCTGTTAATTGCAACGCACCTGAAGAATTAACCCGTTGTCGATTGCCCGGTAATTTAGTTTGACCAAAGCTAAAATTCCAGTTTTTATTGGGTCGATACATTACAACCGCATCCCGAATAATATTTAAATTTTCACCCTCTACAATTTCACCCACATCTCCTGGAGCAAAAGACAATTGAATAGCATACAAAATTTTGGGTGAGCCAATATATCCATCAAAACGCAATCGCAATCTTCTAATTTGTGCATCATATCCTGAACTTCCGTCTTCATTTTCCAAATAGCTTAACCGACTTTGCATTCTAAATCGAATGTTCAATTGATACAAACTATCAGGAGAAGTAATCCCAATTCCCTTTCCAAAACTGTAATAGGGAAGCGTAGATAACTTCAAATCATTATTATCTTTACTTTTTCTCTCAAATACTTGAGCATATGATTCCAAACTTAGCAGTAGTATCAGTAAGAAAAAAGGATACTTAAAAAGTTGGTTCCAAAACAAAGGTGTGGTTATTTTTTTTGGGAGTCTCATAACACTTTTTTTTTTCAAAAATACAAAAACAAAATGGCAGAAAAATAAAAACCTAGATTCCTTTGTAAGAAATCTAGGTTTGTGTTTTAATGAAGTACTGCCAAATAAGATAACTCTCGTAAAATCATCAATTATACCGTTTAATTCAAAAGAGTGTACACTTGATTTGCAATTTCAACTTCTTCATTGGTTGGAATTACAAGTACTTTGGTTTTAGCATTTAGTGCATTGATTTCTCTAATTTCTTTAGAACGCGTATTGTTTTTTTCGTGATCTAACTCAATGCCAAAATAATCCATTTCATCACATACTAATCGACGAATTACATCGGAATTTTCTCCAATTCCTGCCGTAAAAACAATAGCGTCTAATCCGTTTAAAACTGCAGTGTAGGCTCCAATGAATTTTTTAATTCTATAAGTATTCATAGCTAATGCTAACTGACATTCTTTATTTCCTGCCTCAGCATTACTTTCAATATCTCGTAAATCACTATAACCAGTTAATCCTAACATCCCACTTTGTTTTTGTAACAAAGTATTTACTTCGTCTGCAGAATAACCCAATGATTTAATCAAATAGAAGATTACAGAAGCATCAACATCACCGCTTCGAGTCCCCATCACTAACCCATTCATCGGTCCAAAGCCAAGGGTATGATCAATACTTTTTCCATCTTTAATAGCCGTCATACTACAGCCATTTCCTAAATGGATGGTAATTATTTTATCTGCTTTATGATTGGCTTTTTGAGTTAAATATTCTATCGCTTTTTCAGAAACATATTTATGGCTTGTACCATGAAAACCATAAGCCCGAATTTTATTTTCAGTTAATAAAAAGTTTGGAATAGCATATTTGTATGCTTCTACTGGCATGGTTTGATGAAAAGCTGTATCGAAAACAGCTACTTGTTTTGCTGCATCAAAAATTTGTTCTGCTACCAAAATTCCTTCCAAATTAGCTGGATTATGCAAGGGAGCCAATTCAATTAATTGGCGAATTTGTTCTTTCACTTCTTCTGTAATTTCAACAGTATTAGAAAAAGCACTACCACCGTGCACTACTCTATGGCCTACCGCTTTAATTTCAGAAGTAGATTGAATCACTCCTACTTTACCATCCATCAACAATTGCGCTATTTTTTGCAACCCGATTTTATGATTTGCAATAGGCAATGATTCCACTATTTTATGCGCATCTGTGGTGTAAGTCAAGTTGGAAGTATCTAATCCTATACGATCAATCATACCTGAACAGATTACTTTTTGCTCTGGCATTTCAATTAATTGGTATTTTATTGAAGAACTTCCTGAATTTATAATTACTACTTTCATTTATTTACTATTTAATTTGTTGATTTAAAACCTTTTACTACAATCCTGAATGATTACAAATCTTGTGCTTGAATAGCTGTAATCACCACTGTATTAATGATATCATCTACTGTACAACCTCTACTCAAATCGTTAACAGGCTTGTTAAGTCCTTGTAACATTGGACCTATGGCCAAAGCGCCTGTTTCTCTTTGCACTGCTTTGTAGGTATTATTTCCGGTATTCAAATCAGGAAAAATGAGTACACTAGCTTGACCTGCAACTGTTGAATCTGGCATTTTACTTTTCCCAACATTCATATCGACTGCTGCATCATATTGAATAGGACCTTCAATATTGATATCAGGTCTTTTTATTTTTACAATTTCTGTTGCTGCTCTTACCTTTTCTACCTCGTCCCCTTTTCCTGAAGTCCCAGAAGAATAAGAAAGCATTGCAACTTTAGGCTCAATTCCGAATGCTTTACTGGTATCTGCAGAGGAAATAGCAATTTCTGCCAATTGTTCCGCTGTAGGATTTGGATTAATAGCACAATCCCCAAAAACCGAAACTCTATCTTCCAAACACATAAAGAAAACTGAGGAAACTACCGACGAATTGGGTTTGGTTTTAATAAATTGAAGTGCTGGTAAAATGGTATGTTGTGTGGTATGTGCCGCTCCCGAAACCATTCCATCTGCATGACCTTTGTATACCATCATTGTCCCAAAATAAGACACATCTTCCATCAAATCTCTAGCTGTTGTGATTGAAATATTCTTCGCTTTTCTTAGTTCAAAGTAAGTATTTACATAATCTTCATAATGTTCTGACTCTCTAGGCGAAATAATTGCTACTCTACTAAAATCAAGATCTAAACCTAATTCTAATACTTTTGCTTCAATTTGTTTTTTATTTCCAATGATCGTCATATCCACCACGTCCATTACTTGTAAACGGGAGGCTGCTATTAGGATGCGATCATCATTCCCCTCTGGCAAAACAATATGTTTTCTAACTTTTTTGGCTCTTTTTACCAAATTATACTGAAACATTTTTGGCGTAATTCCACCGTTCTCAAAAGTGGTAAACTTTTCAGCCAAAGCGTCAACATCAACGTATTTTTCAAAAGTAGCGATCGAAGTTTCAATTTTTTGAATGTTATTGGCATAAATCTTAGACTTAATCGCTCCTATCTGATTCGAAACATTATAGGTACCTCCTGGCACCGTCAGTATAGGAACTACGGTTGATAGCCCCTCTATTAGCTGCAAAATACTTTCTTCAGGCATTAAATTTCCTGTCAACACAATACCAGCTACTGATGGATAATTAGCCGACTCGTTAGCTTGTAATGCACCCAAAATAATATCTGCCCTGTCGCCAGGAGTAATAATCAAAGCATTATCCTTCAGGTGTAAAAGGTAATTAGGCAATTGCATGGCGCCAATACTATAACTTCCAGTTTGATTGTTAAGATAATCCTGACCAAACAAAACTTTGGCTCCAATCTCGTTGACAATCTCTTGAACGGTTGGATTATTTAAGCTAGAAATAAGTGGAATGGCATTAACCAGTACTGTACTAGGCAATTGTTTTATTAACGCATTAGTAACCAATTCAACATTTTCCGATTGAACCTTGTTAGCAATAACCGATATTACTTCAACATCTTTAACTTTGAATGAATCATAGGCCAAATACAAACTATCTACTAGCTCATCCAAAGTTTTTCCCACACCTGAACCTATGATTATCGTTGGAATACCTAAATTTTTAGCAATTAACACATTGGTATCTAATTCTATAGCCGTTCCCTCTCCAATAAAACTAGTACCTTCTACTAATACAAAATCGTATTTTTCCTCTAATTTTTTAAACTTTTCGATGATGACATCCAAAACTTCGCCAATCTTCCCTTTGTTTTTCTTTTTGATCAATTTGCTCTTAGTGAAGGCATAAGCGTCTTCTATCTTCATATCTAGGCCAAAATGAGAAATAACCGTTTCAATATGATTATCAAATTCGCCTTCTTCAAAATCTTCTATAATCGGTCTAAAATACCCTACTCGAGCGGTTTTACCCATTAAAATTTGCATCAAACCTAAACTAATAATCGATTTTCCACAGTTTTTTTCGCTTGTGGCTATATAAATTGCTTTGTTCATAATTCTCTATATTTATCTATATTTTGTAAAAAAATCTATTTTATAAAACTAAAACCACTTTCTTTTTTTGAAATAGAAAACCATTCCAATTCCAATTAAAAGCATTAAAAACAACACATAAAAATACCCATTTTGATAGCGTAACTCAGGCATGTTATCAAAATTCATCCCGTAGACTCCTACTATAAATGTGAGCGGTATAAAAATGGCCGAGACAATAGTTAACGTTTTCATTATTTCATTCATTTTATGTGATTGAGTGGTAAAAAAGAAATTTGAGGCTCCCTCTAACAATCCCATATCTGAATCAATTTGTTCCAAAAGTTCTAAGGTTTTTTGATGTAATCTGGCAAAAAAAACAAAATTATTAGGCTGAATGACATTAAATGTAGTATCGTCTTTTATACTTTTGATATCATATAAAGAATCTCGAAGCGGTATTATTGATCGTTTTAGAAAATTAAAATTATCACGATGTTTTTCAATTCTTTCCAAGATAATGGGATTTGAACTATGCTTGGAAAGCGCAATAATTTCCTCTAATTTGTCTTCTTCATTTTCAATTGTGATGTAAAAATTTTCCATAACCGCATCTAGCAAGGTATATAAAAGATAATCTGTCTTTTTACTTTTTAAATTGGTCGCATTATTTCTTATCCTTTCTCTAATATGAGCAAAAAAGTCCGAACGCCTTTCTTGAAAAGAGATCAAAACCCCATCTTTTAAAACAAAACTGATTTGCTCCACAGAAATGTTATCAGAATTCTCACTTGGTAAAATCGATTTGATGGTAAAGAACAATTGATCATGGGTTTCTTCTAATTTAGACCTTCTGGTTGTATTAAGAATATCCGACAGCACATACGTGTCTATTGAAAAAAAATCCCCAATGTCTTTTATTAATTTGATGTTATTTAAACCATGAACATTCAACCAATTGTTTCTAGAGAAATCTAGCCTTTTCTTTAAGTCAATTAACTCAATATCAATAGCTTCATAGAATCCCACTAAATCATAAACGAAAAGTTGTATTTCAGATTCTTTATCTTTATGAATGCCTGTATATTCCAAATTATTGGGCTGAATTTTTCGTCCTTTTCGGTATCTAATTTTTCTCATCCCATAAAATTATATAGTAATATTACAAAAAACAAATAAATAACAAATTGATTAAGAGAAAATTAGAGAACAATTTCATGTTCATTAATCGAAAATGAAAGTTTTATAGCTACAAAAATAATTAAAAAACTACAGTCGCGTTATGAGAAAAATCAGGTTTAAGTTTATTTTATGATTCCAAAGTATATTTGATTCAACCTTAAAATCCTAGCCTGAATCAGATAAAAAACACTGTAAAAACCACCTATTAATCATATTACAACACTGTGAACAATGTATAAATAAAGTTCCTATTTTTCATCCAAATGATTTCAAATTTTACTCGTCACATTACTATTAACTTCTTTCAAAATTAAATTATTTCAAGACTAAAAGAAAACAACAATCAGTCAACACATTAGCTTTATGTCAGTAAAAAAAAATAACAATTCAACATGGAACTTTTTATATTTTTAATTTAAAAGCTATATTTGCTTTTGAATCAAATACACAATGGAACAATTTATAGTATCAGCAAGAAAGTATCGTCCACAAACCTTCAAAGATGTTGTAGGTCAAAAAGCGATTACCAATACATTGCTTAATGCTATCGAAAACAACCATTTGGCTTCGGCACTTTTATTTACGGGGCCTCGAGGCGTTGGCAAAACAACATGTGCTCGAATTTTAGCGCGTAAAATCAACCAACCCGGTTATGATGATCCTGAAGAAGATTTTGCCTTCAATGTTTTTGAATTAGATGCTGCTTCAAACAATTCAGTAGATGATATTCGAAATTTGATTGATCAGGTTCGAATTCCACCCCAAACCGGACAATACAAAGTTTATATTATAGATGAGGTACATATGTTATCCTCTGCGGCCTTTAATGCCTTTTTAAAAACATTAGAAGAGCCACCTAAACACGCCATTTTTATTTTGGCAACGACAGAAAAACATAAAATCATACCCACGATTTTGTCGCGATGTCAGATTTTTGATTTTAAAAGAATAACCGTAAAAGATGCTAAAGAACATTTAGCAGATGTGGCCGAAAATCAAGGTATTCTATTTGAAGACGATGCGTTACACATTATTGCTCAAAAAGCTGATGGAGCAATGCGTGATGCGCTTTCTATCTTTGATCGTGTTGTTTCTTTTTGTGGCACCAATTTGACACGTCAAGCGGTAACTGAAAACTTAAATGTTTTGGATTACGAGACGTATATCAATATCACAAATCTTATTTTAGAGAACAAAATTCCAGATGTATTACTGGCTTTCAATGACATTCTTTCCAAAGGGTTTGATGCACATCATTTTGTTTCTGGATTGGCCTCGCATTTTAGAGATTTATTAGTTGCTAAAACTCCTGCTACGCTTACATTGTTAGAAATGGGAGAACAAGCACAGCAATTGTATGGCGAACAGGCTCAAAAATGTAGTCCAGATTTTTTACTAAAGGGAATTGATATTGCAAATGACTGCGATTTGAAGTACAAAGTAAGCCAAAATCAACGGTTATTGGTAGAACTTTGCTTGATGCAATTGGCCTCTATCACTTTTGATGGAGAAAAAAAAAAGCTGAGTCTTACATAATTCCTCCGACCTTTTTCAGAAACAATGACTATGCTATCACAGAAGTAAAACCCTCTGTTTCTGATCAACCAATCACGATTTCTAAGGAAGAAACGAACACTTCCTTACCTACTCCATCGGTTTCAAAACAAGAAACAGCACCCTCTATTACTGAAGTAGTAAAACCTGAGCTCGCCTATAAACCAGATGAAACCAAAGTTTCTGCGTTTTCATTATCAAGTATTCGTGCGAAAAAAGCATTAGAAGAAAGTAGTAAATCAATAGTTAGAGAAGTAGCACATTCACCCACCGAAGCTTTTACTGAAACTCAAATGTTATTGCAGTGGACAAAATATGCTCAAAAATTAGGAAATAAAGGTTATAAAATAATGGAATCGTTATTACTAATCAACGATCCCAAGTTGGATGGTACTAAAATCACCATCGAATTACCAAATGAAGGTTCTAAATTAGATTTCGAAAGTGAAAAACATGGACTATTGGGTCATTTGAAAGGACACCTTCACAATCATGAAATTACCATTGATGTTATTGTAAACGAAACAATTGAAATCAAAAGAAATTTAAACGACCAAGATCGTTATAACCGTTTGAAAGAACTTAATCCTGCCATTGATTTGCTTCGAGCCACTTTTGGTTTACACGTTGACGCATAAAATATTGTTAAAACCAACTTTATTTTAACATTTATTTGCCAATTCACATCCTCTTTTTGGATCGTTTATCCTTTAATTTTGTACCATTAAAAAAAGTTTTACAAAAAGATGGAAAAAAAACAAGCAAATGTAGCTCCTCTAGGTCTTTTAGGATTTGGTATGACTACAATTTTATTAAACATTCACAACATGGGATTTTTTCCTGTTAGTAGTGTCATTATTTCAATGGGTATTTTTTACGGCGGAATCGCTCAAATTATAGCAGGAATTATCTCTTATACACAGGGAAAAACTTTTGCAGGTACCGCTTTTACTTCCTATGGTTTTTTCTGGCTTTCGTTAGTTGCCATTTGGTTGCTTCCTAACACCTCATTTGAGATGGCTGGATCCACTACGGCTTCTTTCTTTGGATGCTATTTAGTTTTATGGGGGCTGTTTACCGCTTTTATGTGGTGGGGAACTTGGGGCGGAAGCAAAGTGCAACAGTTTGTATTTTTATCGTTGACTATTTTATTCTTTACTCTTGCACTTTCTAAATTTTTAAACAACGAGTTCATTAATGAGATTGCTGGCGTCATTGGTATTATTTGTGGTGGAAGCGCTTTCTATCTAGCCGTTGCTGAATTATTAGAAGAAGTAAAAAACAAAAGAGTGTTGCCTTTTTAACTTCTTGTATCTTAAACTCAGATTCCTCATTAGAAATCTACTACAGCAAAATTACTTCACCATTTTTTTTATTTTTTAGTGGAGTTACCTGAATATATTTTTTCTTCAAAACCAAGAACTTACTCCTATTTTTAAATTCAAAATACAAAAGTATTCCTTTATTAAAAATAGCTCGTGAGCTCATGCTTTTATTGAATAATTTAGTTTCGCTACAAAGTCTAATACAGATTCTAGATTAAAAAAAAAATCGGATTACTCTAGAAAAGTAATCCGATTTTTTTTGTGCTAGTGGTATAATATCCAAAATATCTGTTTCTGTGTTAGAAAAAAAATTGCACTTATTTCTTTTATTGATGCTACTATTTCAGAAAATTGCTTTATAAATACACACACTTTTTCTTACTTAAAATTAAATATAAAAAGCTACCCGACATTTAAGTGAACACAATTGATTGATTGATTGATTGATTACACTATGTTTCGAAACTGCGCTATCCCTTCCACAAAGGTGTCAGAAAGGTGAGGGATTCAAGAATAATTCAATACACAAAATTTAATGTGTAACTTAGAAGAAAATATGAGCTTTGCATTCATTTTTATACTTGCAAATCATTCAAAATCTATGAATTATACAACTTTTTAAAATAGTTGTATAATAAATGTAATAAACTTTATAAGAACTTTGTAATTCTTCTAATTCCCCAATCTGATTTGAAACTTTACATTAAATATATGGTCAGTAATCGCTGCAAATTAGCCGTAAAAGTACAACTCAAAGAAATGGGATTGCATTTTATTATGGTAGATTTGGGTGAGGTAGAAATTATGGAAACGCTCAACATAATGCAACGAGAAAATCTTAAGAAAAGACTTTCAAGCTCTGGATTAGAATTGATGGACGATAAAAAGGCTATTTTGATTGAAAAAATTAAAAATAGTATCATCCAAATGGTACATCATCCTAGCGAAATCATCAAAGTAAATTTCTCTGATTATTTGAGTGAAAAATTAGATCACAATTATACGTATCTCGCAAATTTATTTTCAGAAGTTCAAGGTACCACGATAGAACAATTTATCATTTCTCACAAAATAGAACGCATCAAAGAATTAATGATTTATGATGAATACAACATCACTGAAATTGCCTGGAAAATGGGCTATAGTAGTGTAGCCCATTTATCAAGTCAGTTTAAAAAAGTTACGGGCTTATCTCCTTCACATTTCAAGCAACTCAAGGATAAAAGGCGTTGTCCAATTGAGGATATTTAAAACAAGTTATCCGAAAGGGACAGAAAAACTGCTGCTTTTGATAAAAAAAACATCTACTAACATTCAAAAGCACCTGCAATGAGCAATGTAATTAAAGACCTAGATTTAGAGAATTATATCAATTCGTTAGAGCGTGCTTCTCAGTACTTATTGAGTCTCATTGAAGCTAGTCGGGATCCACTATTTGCTATTGGTACTACTGGCAAAATAATGGATGTCAATGAAGCATCTGTATTGGCTACAGGTGTTTCAAAACAACAACTAATTAGCTCTGCATTTGTAACTTATTTTACCAATCCGAAACAGGCAAAAACAGCATATGATCTCGTTTTCTCGGAGGGTTTTGTAACCGCTTTTCCATTAACCATTAAAGATCATAAATTAACCGATGTTTTATTCAATGGTGCTATTTACAAAGATGAAAATGGAAAAACCATTGGAGCTGTTATGATTGCAAGGGATATCACTGAGCAAAAAAAAATTGAAAATGAACTAACCGAAGCCAAAATTATCGCTGAAAAAGCTACTAAAAATGCTGAGGAAGCGGTAAAAACCAAACAACAGTTTCTCTCAAATATGAGTCACGAAATTAGAACTCCCATGAATGCCATAATTGGCTTTACTAAGGTTGTACTCAAAACCGAACTCAATGCCAAACAAAAAGAATACTTAATGGCTATCAAAATGAGTGGTGATGCACTAATTGTTTTGATTAATGATATTTTGGATTTAGCTAAAGTGGATGCAGGGAAAATGACTTTTGAAAAAACACCTTTCAAACTCCACCTATCAATTAAAGCCATGTTACATCTTTTTGAAACCAAAATTCAAGAAAAAAACCTTCAATTAATTACTAATTACGATTCAAGAATTCCAGATGTCCTGCTTGGTGATCCTATTCGATTGCATCAAATAATACTAAACTTAGTCAGTAATGCAGTAAAATTTACCAATAAGGGAAACATTACCGTTAATGTAACTTTACTTGAGCAGACACAAGACAAAGTCATTTTAAAATTTTCAATTTCAGATACAGGAATTGGAATTAAAGAAAAAAAAATCAACGAAATATTCGATAATTTCAGGCAAGCCACAAGCAGTACTTCAAGATTATTCGGTGGAACAGGACTTGGATTAGCTATAGCAAAACAATTAGTGGAAGCGCAAAATGGACAAATCGAAGTGAAAAGTGAATTAAAAAAAGGATCCATTTTTAGTTTTACACTAGAATTCGGAAAAACTAACGCTGACGCAGTATTAGAGCCTGAAATAATAGAATTGAATACTGACATCAAAAACACTAAAATTCTAGTTGTTGAAGACATGGAGCTCAATCAATTACTCATGAAAACCATTCTTGACGATTTTGGATTTGAGTGCGACATTACCGCTAATGGTAAACTGGCAATTGAAAAATTAGAAACCAAAAAATATGATATCATTTTGATGGATTTACAAATGCCAGAGATGAACGGTTTCGAAGCTACTATTTATATTCGTAATGTAATGAAGCTTGAAATTCCTATTATTGCTTTAACTGCCGATGTTACAACTGTGGATGTAGAGAAATGTAGAGCCGTAGGGATGAATGATTATGTTGCAAAACCTGTAGACGAAAGATTGTTGTACAGTAAACTCATCGCATATTCTAAAAAACCAACTCTTAGTGGCAAGAGTAGCAAAGGAGAAAAATTACAGAAAGTGACTTCCAAATACATCGACATGAGTTATTTAAATAAACTCACAAAATCGGATCCAAATCTGATGAGTGAAATCATTATAGCCTATTTAAAACAAACTCCTTCGCTAATAATGACAATAAAAAATAGTTTAGAAAATAAAGATTGGAAAACCATGCAAGCGGCCATACACAAAATGATTCCCTCCTTCTCAATTATGGGCATTAATCCTGATGCATTAATTATGGCCAAAAAAATTTATGAATATGCTTTTACCATTGAAATCAATGAAGAAATCAATGCACTAGTTTTAGAATTAGAAAAAAGTTGTTCGCAAGCATGTCTAGAACTTGAACATGAATTAAAAAAAATAAAAAAATATAGTGGTGAAAACAAATGAAAAAAAAAAAATATTTTTGGTTGATGATGACATGATTTTTTTAAAAATGTTGACATTCGAATTTCAAAAATATGGAGATTTTGCTATTGAAACTTTTGAAACAGGTGAATTGTGTTTGGAGAATTTAAATAATACTCCTGATATCATCATACTTGATTTTTATTTAGACGGAATAACCAAATCAGCTATGAATGGACTCGAAACACTTGATCGTATCAAAATTGCTAATCCCAATATACCTGTAATTATGCTTTCTAGCCAAGACAAAATAGACGTAGCTATAAGCTGTATGCATCATAAAGCATTTGATTACATTGTAAAGAGTGAAACTGCATTTTTGCGTATAAAAAACACTATAGAAACCCTATTTAAATACCAAAAAATGGAAAAAGAGCTAAAATGGTACATTGATAAAATGTAAAAGAATAATGACACTTAAGGCACTACTAATCTATTTTAAATCAATTATAGCTAGTCGTTTTTAGCTACTCGAATTGACATAATAACACCTGGGTTTAAAAAAAACAATTTAATTGCTGATTTTAAATGACATCTTTTTGAATGAATACCGCTGAAAAACAGATGATTTTTAGGTACCAATATTAAAATCGTTAATTGTTAATTTTCAATGTAAAACCTACGTCCCAACTTCATAGTATTGCATTACACTTTACTACTTTCAATAAGAATCTTATAACTTTTGTATAGAATTCTATAATGATTATGCTTGATTTACCATGCATCTTTGTTAAACATTTAAATGTATAACAAGATGAAAAAATCAATTCTTATTCTAGTACTTATGGGCACTATTTTTACCTCGTGTAAAACTGCACAACAAAAAGAGAATGCTGCAAAAAATAATATTGCAGAAGCCAAACAAGATTTAGCCGATACTAAAGCCAACAATGCAGCTGAATGGAAAAGTTACAAAGCTTCTGCTCAAATCAAAATTGCCGACAACAAAAAGCAAATCGGGGTGCTTAAAGACAAGATGAATCAACCAGGTAACACTTTTGACGGAATGTACAGAAACCGAATAGAAAAATTAGAGGCCAAAAATATGGACCTCGAAAAAAAACTGATTGGGTATGATGGTAACGCCACACAATGGGAAACCTTCAAAGGAAATTTCAATCGCGATATGGACGAAATAGGTAATAATATCAAAGATTTATTCAATTAAATTAAAATTTAAACGAGCTTAGGCTCGTTTTTTTGGCATCAATCCAAACACCTTGAGGACAATAAAAGTGTGAATAACACAAGTTTAGAACAAAGTTGTATAACATTAAGTGCTGCATACTACCTCACCTTTGTATCATAAAACATAACAACCAAACATTATGAAAAAATTACTCTTTCTATGTATATGTATCGGGTATACATTTGCATCAAACGCACAAACGGAAGATAAGAAATGGAATCTCGGGCTTCATGGCGGAGTCACTCAATATCAAGGTGATTTAGGACATGACTTTTACAAAACCAAAAACTCAATGTATGGGTTTGGAGGACTTTCTGTTTCAAGATACTTGAACCGCTATTTAGATGCCAACCTCTTGCTTTCAAAAGGAACATTAGGCTACAATAATGGAACTACTGCAGGCTTTAGAAGTGATTATTCTTCAGTAGCTTTAAACTTGAAATTCAATTTTGTTAGTCCAGAATATGCTATTAGACCTTATGTTTTTGGAGGTGTGGGCGTACTTTTATTTGACAGTCAACTTAATTTTCATAAAGAAAGAATTGACTATGCCTTGCCCACAGCGGGTGGAGGGATCAACTTCCGATTGACCCCAATTGTTTCGTTAAACCTGCAAGAAACTTTCATGTTTACCGACAATGATACCAGAGATGGCGCTGTACAAGGTAAAAAAGATGATTTTCTTATGCATATGGTGGGATTAACTTTCAACCTTGGCGATACCAAAGATGCAGATAATGATGGAGTTTCTGATAAAAAAGACAATTGTCCCGATACCCCAAGTGGCATTGTGGTGGATAAAAAGGGATGCCCATTGGATAGAGATGCTGATGGTGTAGCTGATTATCTTGACAATTGTCCAGACCTAGCAGGAACTTCTTCTTTAAACGGATGCCCCGACAAAGACCATGATGGCGTAGAAGATGCCAAAGACCGTTGTCCTGATCAAGCCGGAACAATAGCCTTGAATGGATGTCCTGATGCCGACAAAGATGGAGTGGCCGATATAGACGATCAATGTGCTAATACCAAACCAGGTACTAAAGTTGACAGCAAAGGTTGTCCTATCGATAGTGATAACGATGGTGTTTCAGATGACGTAGACCGATGCCCTAATGTAGCTGGAATTGCTGGTTTGAAAGGTTGCCCTGATACCGATGGTGATGGAGTTGCCGATTTAGACGACCGTTGTCCAAATGCAATGGGAACTATTGAAAACAAAGGCTGTCCTGAAATTACCAAAGCCGATGTGGTAAGAATAACTTACATTGGAAGCAAAATCTTCTTCGAAAATAATTCAGATAAACTAAAAGTTGCTTCATTGTCACAATTAGACGAACTGACTAAAATCTTAGAAAAATATCAAGGGGCTAGTTTAACTATCGAAGGTCATACCGATAGTGTTGGAACTGCAGCCTATAACGAAACGCTTTCGCAAAAACGTTCCAATTCAGTCAAAGTCTATTTGATAAAAAAGGGAATAATAGAAAGTCGTTTAACTGCAGTTGGTTATGGAGAAAGTAAACCAATTGCTTCTAATAAATCAGCCTTAGGAAAAGCCAAAAACCGTAGAGTAGAATTGAAAACCAATTATTAATTCAATATTTCATTTTTAGGAAAAAAGACGACATTAAATGGTCGTCTTTTCCGTTTTAGAACCCTAAGAATCTTATAAGTTTTACCAAAAGTTATACAACAAAATCCCTCTGATATTAATCGATCTTTACCAAAATCAAGATAACACTATCAATCTACAAATCATCATGTTAGCAATAAAAAAAAAAGGCATCATTTTAGAAAAAACACTCTTAGGTTTTGAAATAAATGGCGTATTGAATCCAGCAGTAATCATGCATGAAGGAGCCATTCATATTTTCTACAGAGCGGTAGGCAAAGGAAACTTTTCCAGCATTGGTTATGCAAAATTAAAATCACCCTTAGAAGTGGAAGAACGCAAAGATATGCCTCTAATTTTTCCTCAATTTGAATATGAAGAACACGGCGTCGAAGATGGAAGAATCGTAAAAATTAATGAGACTTTTTATTTGACATACTGTGCTTACGATGGCGTAAATGCCCTGGGAGCACTTGCTACCTCAAAAGATTTAATGCATTGGGAAAAAAGAGGAATTATAGTACCTCAAATCATGTTTGATGAGTTCAAAAGATTGGCAGAAACCAAAGGAAAAATCAACGAAAAATACTTGCGCTACAACAGTCACGATCGCATCAAGGAACGAAACGGAAAAAAAGTTTGGGTTTGGGACAAGAATGTAATCTTTTTTCCAAGAAGAGTCAATGGTAAGCTTCTTTTTCTGCATAGAATAAAACCAGATATCCAGCTAGTTTCTGTAAACGACCTGACGGAATTGACAACTGATTTTTGGCAAAATTATTTGCTTCAATTCAAAGAGACTATCATTTTATCACCAAGATATGAACACGAAATAAGTTACATCGGTGGAGGATGTCCTCCTATAGAAACCGAAAAAGGCTGGCTACTTATTTATCACGGAGTACATGATACCGTAAAAGGCTATGTGTATTGTGCATGTGCTGCTTTGCTTGATTTAGAAAATCCTCAAAAAGAATTGGCACGACTGCCCTACCCACTTTTCAAACCAGAAACAAAATGGGAATTAAAAGGAGAAGTAAATAATGTTTGTTTTCCAACTGGCGCCATCGTTGACAAGGACACTCTTTACATTTATTATGGCGCAGCCGATGAAAGAATTGCCTGTGTTTCTCTTCATCTGCCCGATTTACTTACCGAACTGCTATTGAATCTAAAATAACATGAAAATGAAATCAAACAAAAACCTCAATTTGTTTCCGCTAAAAAGAATCAAAAACAAAACTGTCTTGCCTGAAATTCTTTTCATTACCTCTTATCCTCCTAGAGAGTGTGGAATCGCAACCTATTCTCAGGATTTAATTTTTGCTTTGAATAATAAATTCAAAAAATCCTTTAAACTCAAAATAGCAGCTTTAGAAAATCAAAATGAAAGTTATTACTACCAAGAAGATATTGATGCTATTTTAGAAACTGATTCACCTAAATCGTATCTAGAATTGGCTAAAAATTGTAACGAAATTTGCAATCTTTCCTTAGTCGTTGTTCAGCATGAATTTGGACTGTTTCACTCTAATGAAGGGGATTTTTTATTGTTTCTAAAAGCCTTAAACAAACCCATAATAATCGCTTTTCATACGGTTTTGCCACAACCAGATTTAGTATTAAAAAAAATGATTTTGGCAATAGACCTCTATGCCACAGCTTTTATCGTAATGACACAAACTTCAGCCAAAATAATTGCTGAAGAATACCTAATTGCTCCCAATAAAATAATGGTCATACCACACGGTACGCATTTGGTAGAACACACCAATAAAAACATTTTGAAAGAAAAATATCAAGTTGCGGGTAAAAAAATCATTTCCACATTTGGTCTCTTAAGTTCTGGAAAATGCATCGAAACTTCGATAAATGCGCTAAAAACTATCATAAAAAAACACCCTGAAGTACTTTTTTTGGTGATTGGCAAAACACACCCTACTGTTGTGAAAAACGAAGGTGAAGCCTATAGAACGAGTTTAGAAACCAAAATCAATGATTTAGGGCTGAATAACCATGTGAAATTCATAAATAAATACTTGCCTTTGAATGAGTTGTTAGAATATTTACAACTCACCGATATTTATTTATTTACTTCAAAAGACAGAAATCAAGCAGTATCAGGTACGTTTTCCTATGCGATTAGTTGTGGTTGCCCGATTATCTCCACTCCTATTCCACATGCAGTTGAAGTCTTAAAAAACGGAACGGGCATCATCATCGATTTTGAAAATTCTGAACAACTTGCCAAAAATGTCATTCATTTATTGAATAACGAACAATTGCGACAAGACATTTCCTCAAATGGAATTCATAAACTAGCACCAACCGCTTGGGAAAATTCGGCCATTGCTCATGCGCTTTTATTTCAAAAAGTGAGCCGAAGAAAAATTCAATTGCGTTATAAAATTCCAACTCTCAATTGGAATCATATCAAAAACATGACTACTGATTTTGGAATGATTCAATTTGCAAAAATCAATCAACCCGATATGAGCACTGGATATACTTTAGACGATAATGCTAGAGCATTGGTTGCTGTATGCCACCATTATGAGCTTACCAGAGACACTAGTGATTTAGTACTAATTGAGTTGTATTTCAATTTCATCAAGTTTTGTTTACAACCTGATGGGCATTTTCTAAATTATGTTGATAAAGACCGAAAATTCACACTTCAAAACTCAGAAAACCTTGAAGATGCTAATGGTAGAGCCATTTGGGCACTTGGTAATTTAATCGCTATTAGTGATTTACTTCCATTATCATTGGTAAATGAATCCCGAAAAACAATGCAATTGGCCTTGTCTACTGTAGTTGAAATTCATTCAACACGTGCAATGGCTTTTATCATCAAGGGATTGTATTATAGTCATTCGGCCAATTTTAGTTTTGGAAACACTTTACTACTAAAAACCTTAGCCGATAGATTGGTTCAAATGTATAAACATGAATCAGATGAAGAATGGGAATGGTTCGAAAGTTATTTAACCTACGGAAACAGTATTTTGCCCGAGGCTTTGCTATGTGCCTATTTAGTGACAAACAATCCTATTTACCAAACAATTGCCAAAACATCATTTGATTTTTTACTTTCAAAAACATTCAATGAGGATACTATTAAAGTTATTTCTAATCAAGGATGGATGCACAACAAGGTTCAAATTGCTGACCCTAAAAATGGAGGCGAACAACCTATTGATGTCGCCTACACAATAATGGCATTGAGTAAATTTTACGACCATTTTGGTGAAGAAAAGTATTTGAAAAAAATGGAGGTAGCTCTTGAATGGTTTTTAGGTAAAAATCATTTGCATCAAATTATTTACAACCCTTGTACAGGCGGATGTTATGATGGTTTAGAAGAAACCTACATCAATTTGAATCAAGGAGCCGAATCAACCGTAAGTTATATGATGTCACGATTAACTGTTGAGAAATATATAAAAACAAAGAAAAAAACTAAAACTAAAAAATATGCTCTTCCTTCTCCATCCAAAAATGGAACCTTACCCAAAACCACAATCATAAGTGCAGAATAAAAGTATATGGGAACCGCTATAAATAAAATGCTTGAAGAAATTGGAGAGTTTTCGCTTTTCGGAAGTCGATTTTTTAAAGAAATCAGCACCTCCCCTTTTCAAATCAATGAATTCATTCGGCAGTGTTATGCCATCGGATATAAGTCACTTCCATTAGTGACCATCACTGGGTTTATCATGGGATTGGTCTTGACGATTCAATCCCGTCCCACGATGACAAAATTTGGAGCCGAAAGTTGGTTACCTAGTATGGTTTCATTGTCGTTAATAAGAGAAATTGCTCCCGTAATCACAGCACTCATTTGTGCTGGGAAAATTGCTTCGGGAATTGGTGCCGAATTGGGAGCGATGAAAGTAACGGAACAAATTGATGCAATGGAAGTATCGGCGATTAATCCATATAATTATTTGGTGGTAACACGCATTTTGGCTACTACTTTGATGGTGCCACTTTTAGTTATTTATGCGGACTTAGTTGGGATTTATGGGGGCTATATTGGATACAATGTGAGAGGCACTATGGGATTGTACCGCTATTTTTCGGATGTATTTGAGCACTTAGAGTTTTTAGATTTAATGCCGGCAGTGATCAAAACTTTTTTCTTTGGTTTTTTTATTGGATTGATTGGTTCATATAAAGGTTTCAACGCCTCTAGCGGAACAGCTAGTGTCGGGATTGCAGCCAATGAAGCAGTCGTTTTGGCTTCACTTTCTATTTTTATTATCGATATGGTAACGGTTCAAATAACAGATCTATTTTTTTAATAATGGAGAAAGAACCACTCATAAGCATCGAAAACGTATGGAAATCTTTTAAAAAAAATAAAGTTTTAAAAGGGTTGAATTTATCAGTAAACAAAGGAGAAAGTCTAGTCATTTTAGGGCGGTCTGGCTCAGGAAAATCCGTTTGTATCAAATGCATTGTAGGTTTGATTAAAGCCGATAAGGGACAAATTCTCGTTTTTGGGTCCGATGTAACCAAACTAAAAACGGAAGCCCTAAACAAAATCAGAATCCGAATTGGGTTCATGTTTCAAAATGGTGCCTTGTATGACTCGATGTCCGTTAGGGACAATTTAGCCTTTACCTTAAAACACCATACCAAAGACTTAGAAGCATCCCAGATTGAGAAAAAAACGATAGAAGCTCTTGAAGCTGTGGGATTATCAGAAGCGATTGATAAAATGCCTTCGGAATTATCAGGAGGAATGCGAAAACGGGTTGGTTTAGCAAGAACATTAATCATTCAACCCGAAATTATTTTGTATGACGAGCCTACTTCGGGACTCGATACGATTACGGCTAGGGAAATTAGTGAATTGATTGTTTCCATTCAAAAAAAACAACACACTACTTCAATTATCATTACGCATGATATGGCTTGTGCAAAAGCTACAAGTGACCGAATTATGATTTTAAATGAAGGCGTAATTCATGCCGAAGGAACTTATTCTGAGTTAGAGAATAGTAATGACGAATGGGTACACTCCTTTTTCATATAAGAATTAATACAATAATCAATGTTAAAATGGTACTCCTTTAGGCAGTATTGGGAAATGGTCAAGATTCAAAAAACCATTAAATGCAACAGAAAACATATACTATGGCAAATTCAACAAACTATACTTGGAAATTAGGAGCATTTGTTCTTTTGGGAGCAACATTGTTTGTAATTACAATCTATTTTATAGGAAAAAATAAAAACCTTTTTGGGAGTACGTTTCGCTTGCGGTCAGAATTCAAAAATGTTAGTGGACTCAAAGTGGGCAATAATGTTCGCTTTTCTGGAATTAATGTCGGAAGTGTAAAAAATATCGAGTTTGTATCCGATTCGGCAGTGATTGTGGAACTAATTATCAAAGAAGAAATTCAACCCTACATCAAAAAAGATGCGCAAGCTAGTATTGGAACAGACGGCCTAATGGGTGACAAAGTTCTTACGATTTCACCAGGAACTTCATCAAATGAAATTGTGAAAGACAACGCGACCATCGTTTCTGTAAAAGCCATAGAACTTGAAGATTTGATGAAAAGTTTGCAAAAAAGTGTCGATAACGCTCAAATAATTACCCTTCAACTTTCGGAATTTAGTTTGAAAATTAATAAAGGAAAAGGCGCTTTAAATAAAGTGTTGACCGATGAAGAATTTGCAAATCAAATTGCTCAAACGATGACGAATTTAAAAATAAGCTCAGATGAATTTACCATTTTTAGCAAAAATATGAATGACAAAAATGGAACTTTATCACAATTAATGACCAATCCAGAATATGCGGCTTCGATAAAAAAAACGGTCACCAACTTAGAAAAAAGCACTTATGAAATAGATGTTTTTTCTAAAAAGTTAAATAGCAGTCGTGGCATTTTATCCAAATTGGTAGATGATGAACGACTAGCTACCTCACTCGATTCTTCTTTGACCAATATTGAAAAAGGTTCTAAAAATTTACTAGAAATCGAAGAAGCAGCTAAACACAATTTTCTTCTTAGAGGTTTTTTTAGAAAAAAAGCAAAAGCAAATCAACAAAATGAGATTCAAAAACAATAACACTGTTCTAGTAAGATCAATATTCTCAACAAATTTGTGCTAGCAACCAACCATAAATAAAAATCATACCAAATAACTCTTTGAAAAATTAACTCTTGTAATTATGAAAAAAATAATCGTTTTAGGTTTATTAGTAATGTTATTAGTAATACCACCTCTTCGAGGACAAATACATGTCGATGTCAACATTGGAGTTCCTTCTTGGGGGCCTCCAACAACCAATGAAAATTATTATTATTTACCTGATATCGAATCCTATTATGATATTAGAAGTGCGCAATTCATTTATTTATCAAATGGTATTTGGATAAGAAATAAGCGTCTTCCAGCACGCTATAGCAGTTATAATTTGCAAAGAGAAAACGTAGTACTTTTGCCCTATTATGCAGGAAAAAGCCCGTATTCACATTATTCAAATCACAAAAAAAGTTATAATAATCGTGCTTATAATAACGATAGACGGCCATCGAACTCCAATAAAAAGAGCGAAAAAGGAAATAAAAAGCATAAAGATTAATTCGATAACCTAGCAATATCATAAGTTTTGCAAATAGTTATGTAACACATATATCTTCAATAAAAGAGACCTTTGATTAGCAATGAAACCATTTTCATTAGCTTAAAAAAAACCTATCATGGCAAACATAATTAAGTCTCCAAAAAAAGAAAAAGATCCAAAAGCAACAAGTCAAAAAATAATTGACAATCACGAGAAAGCGGCATTACATCACGAGAAAGCGGCAAAACTTCATCATGAAGCAGCAAAATTTCAAAAAGATGGTAACAGCACTATGGCTTGTGGCTGTAACTGTAAAGCAAAAAACGAATCTGATTTGGCTAAAAAAATTCAGAAAAAAAATAAAAAAAAACAATCACAGATTGCATAGGACTTTGGTTAGAATTTGATTTAAAACCCATAAAAGCATCCTAATCCTTGGATGCTTTTTTCTAATTGTATCGCTATGAAATCCGTAACTGAACTCAATGACAATATTTTCAGAATTACTCAAACGATTCAAAATGAGTTTCCAGAATTGATGCCTTTTTTGAACGAAATGACCCTAACAATACCAATGTTGCATTCGCCTGAAGTAGATCAAAAAGCATTATATGATTATTATAACTCCTTGAGAAATTTACTGATGAAGTATGCGCCATACCACAATGTTTTATTTCAATCTATCTAAAAAACCATGAAAAATACCTCAAAAAAAGCTATCTATTTAGATCATTATAAAGCAATGGTATTTGATTATATCAATCAAACGGCAGTACTAGAAAAAACAATAGCTTCTGAAATGAATCCTTTTGTGAAAGAAGAAATTTTACAAAAAGGAGAAAGCCATTGGCATAACAAAGAACAGGATTTACAACGTGATTTTTATAAAAAAATAATGGCCGAGATTGCTCCTTGTAACGAAGTCTTTTTCTTTGGTCCTACAAATGCAAAAACCGAATTGATAAATATCATTCAAGATAAACCCAAATTTAATACAATAAAAATTTACAGCAAGGACATTGATAAAATGACAGAAAATCAAAAAATTGAATTGATAAATGCCACATTCAAAATTCTATAAAATGAAAAATCAATCACTATATATTGAAGTGCTGTTCGAAAGACTTACGTTAGTAGTAACCAAAATCTTGGGGAGTTACTTTGCTTTTATCTTGGCCTTAACACTAGTACTTTTTTGGTGGAGTACTAATTTATTCACTTCTCATAATTGGCATCAAAATATCGGTGATATCATTTTTGGTTTTACTTTTTTGAGTTTATTTATTATCCAAAAATCCTTCAATCGCTATTCAGCTTTGATCCACTTGAAAATCAATGAACTTATTTCCTCACACGAAATGGCCAATAATACTGTGATGAATACTGGTAATAAAACAGAAAAAGAAATAAGAGAACTTTCTGAGGAATATATAGCCTCGGATGCTACATTCGAAAAAGAAGTTAATAATGCTTTGAATGACGTAAATACAGAAAATCAAGTTTGAGATTCTTCAAATCAAGCTATTTCAAAATACTAATGCTTTCACCTTTAATTCATCAATAAAACAACAATCAAATGAAAAAAACAATAGTAATGACTAGTCTGCTTATAGGTTTAAGCTGGTATTCACAAGGACAAACTGTTTCAAAAAACGCACTTGGACTAAGAATAGGCGATAACAATGGTTTTGGAGGAGAACTTTCCTATCAAAGAAAATTGGCTACAAACAACCGATTAGAACTGGATTTGGGATGGCGTAGTACTAACAATATTGACGCACTAAAATTGGCAGGAATTTACCAATGGGTTTGGAACATTGACGGAGGTTTTAATTGGTATGCAGGAGTTGGCGGTGGATTAGGTTATTGGAATCATGATGACAATTTCAATGATGACAATGGTGTTTTTGCTTTTGTAGCGGGCGACTTAGGAATAGAATACGATTTTGATGTTCCAATTCAAGTATCACTTGATATTAGACCCGAATTGTATTTTAATTCTAATGATTATCGTGATAACAACTTCGGACCTGATATTGCTTTAGGAATCCGATATCGATTTTAAGAGAAACAATGTGTGAATATTACAACTCTTACTTAAAATAGTACAATTGAAAATTCTTGAGCTTTTGCACCTTTGTATAGTCAGGAAAATACATTCTTGATCTAAATTTTATCATCATGAATACTACAGAAATCAAAGGAGATTGGGAAGTACAAAAAGGGAAACTCAAACAAAAATTTGCCAAACTAACAGATAACGACTTATTATTCTTGGATGGAAAAAAAGACGAAATGTTGGGCAGAATTGAGAAAAAATTAGGCAAAACCAAGGCTGAATTAAAAAAGATTATCGAATCGCTTTAATCTAATAATATCAAAAAAAACAAACATGAAAAAATCCATTTATACTTTAGCAATAGCATTATGCCTGTCAGGAATAGTTTTTACTGCATGTAAATCGAATACCGAAAAAGAAGCAGATGCAACTGAAAAGGTAATTGATGCCAATGAAAACTTAGATTCAGTGAACGAAGACATTACTAACGACGAGGCAATAAAAGCCAATGATATGGAATGGCAAACTTATAAAGAAGAGGTAAATACCAGTATTGCCGCCAATGAAGTTCGTATTGCCGAATTGAAGGCCGCTTTAAAAAAACCAGGCAATTCTTTTGATAGTAATTATTCAAAAAACATTCAATCTTTAGAAGATAGAAATGCTTCGTTGAAGGTGAAAATCAAAAATTACGAGAATAACAAAACCGATTGGGATTCCTTTAAACGAGAAGTGGATTCTGATATGACCGAGTTAGGAAAATCCTTTAAAGACCTGACTGTCAATAATAAAAAATAATTTTTTTTTATTATAGTCTATTTCAAAAAAAAAGCAAAGGATAAAATTCTTTGCTTTTTTTGTTTAAATTTTACCATAATACATCGCTTTCACTATTCCATCCGAAAGCCCTATTTTTGGTACATATATTTGTCTCGCTCGGCTCCATTTCATGGCATTCAAGTATATCCGAGTGGCAGGAACAATTACATCGGCGCGATCTGAATTCAATCCTAATTGAGAAATACGCTGTTCGTAAGTCAAAGAATTTAAGTAATTGTATTGTGTATTTACATATAAAAAAGACAAAGGTTTTTCTTGAGGTTTTCCAGACATTTTAAACAATTTATTAATGTTCCCTCCAGATCCAATAAGGGTAACCTCCTCATAATCGGCGGTATTGGTTTTGATCCATTTTTCAATTTCATCCCATACCACCTCGTGGACCATATTATTCAATAATCGTACTGTACCAGCTTTAAACGAGCGAGAAGTAATCATTTTTCCGTTAGAAAACAGTGTAAATTCGGTACTTCCCCCTCCTACATCTACAAACAAATAAGTTTCATCATTTTTGAGCAAATGATGCAAATCAGTAGAAGCAATAATCGCAGCTTCTTTTTTTCCATCAATAATTTCGATTTTAATATCGGCTTTCTTCTTAATCAGTGCTACTACCTCTTTAGCATTGTAAGCTTCACGCATGGCAGAAGTAGCAAACGCCTTATAACTTTCAATTTTGTGAACTTTCATCAAAAGAAAAAATGCTTTCATGGCATCACACATTCGTTCGATATTTTCTTCAGAAATTTCGCCTACAGTAAAAGCATCTTGCCCTAAACGAATAGGCACGCGAACTAAGGAACTCTTACTAAACTGTGTTTCTTTACCCTCTTCCTCCACTATATTTGCTATCAACAATCGCATGGCATTAGAGCCAATATCGATAGCAGCATATTTTTTAATAGTAATCATATTATAAAAAGATTGTTCTTGTTTCGTGATATCATTTAAACTTCTTCGGTAACCACCTCTAATTTATTTTGATAGTATTTATACGTTTCTACCTGAGCTCTAAATTGAGGCTGTCCTTTTGATTTTTTGTATTCGTTGTCGTGTTTTTCAGAATGGTAACGTGCTTTTACATTTCCTTTCCATCCTAATTCAAAATGATCCATTAATTCGTCTTTGATCTCTTGATCATAAATAGGACAGGTTACTTCTACTCTAGCATCTAAATTTCGAGTCATGAAATCAGCTGATGAAATGAAAACATCCGGAATACCTGCATTACCAAAAATATATACCCTAGAGTGTTCCAAGTAATTATCTACTATACTAATGGCTTCTATGTTTTCACTCAAACCTTTGATTCCTGGAATTAAGGAACAAATTCCTCTAATCTGCAATTGAATTTTCACTCCGGCTTTACTGGCTTGATATAGTTTGTCTATCATTTCAAAATCTGATAGACTATTCATTTTTAATCGAATATACGTTTTACGGCCTGCTAAAGCATGGGTAATTTCTCTATCAATAAGTTTTATGAATTTACCTCGGGTATAGTGTGGTGACACGATTAAATGCTTATATCGGTGCACTCTGTAGTTGACATCAAAAAAATCAAAAATTCTATTGATATCTTTCAATATTTGTTGATGACTTGTAAAAAGAGTCACATCGGTATACACTTTGGCCGTTGATTCATTAAAATTACCCGTCGATATAAATCCGTAACGCTTGATTTTATCGTTTTCTTGTCGCTCAATTACACAAATCTTACTATGCACTTTCAGTCCTTTAATTCCAAAAATTAATTCAATTCCTTCAGTCTTCATTTGTTCAGCATAGGAAATATTAGAGGCTTCATCAAATCGTGCTTGTAACTCAATTTGTACCGTCACTTTTTTTCCATTTTTGGCTGCATTAATTAATGAACTAATGACTTGGGAATTTTTGGCCAATCGATACAACGTAATTTTAATAGACAAAACTTTAGGATCCAAGGCGGCTTCTCTTAAAAATTTTGTGAGATAGGAAAACGATTGGTAGGGTGCGTTTAACAAATAGTCTTTTTCACTGATTTTATCCAACATGCTTCCCTCTAGACTTAATCCGGGAATGGGTAGTGGAATATTAGACTGATACAACAAATCATACCTACCAAGGTTAGGAAAACTCATGTAATCACGTCGGTTATGATAGCGTCCACCTGGAATAATACTATCCGTAGAAACAATATGCATTTTTTCTAGAAAAAATCGCAGGGTATCTTCTTCTATTTCTTGGTCATAAATAAAGCGAACAGGTTCTCCTATTCGCCTGTCTTTCACACTCAAAGCAATTTTTTCAATCATGCTTTTACTCAAATCGCTATCAATATCTAAAGAAGCATCTCGAGTGATTTTGATCATGTGAGCGGATATTTGTTTGTAATCGAAAATATTAAAAATATTCCCCAAATTTTGACGGATGACATCATCTAGCAGTATCACATACTGCTTGTCATCCTTAGAAGGTAGCACTACAAAACGATTGATGGTTTTCGGGATTTCGACAACAGCATAGCGCACTTCATCCTCTTTTTTCATGACCAATTTTACAGCTAGATAGCCAAAAGTGTCTTTTAGAAGTGGGAATTCGGCTAAATCATTCAAAATAATAGTCACTAATTCTGGACTTACTTTTTGAATAAAAAAATCTTTCAAGTAATTTTCTTGCTCCTTATCTAGATCATTTTCAGTGATAATATAAATATTTTCTTTCTGTAATTGTTGTTCAATATTTTTTAGAATATTTAAACTTTCCTCTTGGTGTTCTATGACAATTTCGGTAATTTCTTTCACTAATTGTTGAGCCGAGACACCTCCTAGATATTTTTCACCAGAAATTCCAGATAAACTTAAGCGTCGGATGGCCGCAAATCGAACTCTAAAAAACTCATCCAAATTATTAGAAAAAATACCTAAAAATCGTAACCTATCTAACAAAGGTACCGAATCATCTGCTGCTTCTTGTAAAACTCGAGCATTAAACGCTAGCCAACTCTTTTCTCTGTCTATATATTTATGTACCAAAACTTTTTATTTTAATTGTTTAGGGATAATAATTTTCACTGTTTTACCTTTTTTAATTGAACTCCAATCTTTTACATCAAATTGCATCGAAACAAAGCCTGATGTAGGAACATTTTCAATAAAAACATCCCCAAATTTATTAACAAAATTTGTAATTGCCCCATTATGACCAAAAAGAATTACATTATCGAAATCATTATCACAGGATTTAATAACATGAGTTAATTGCTGCTCATCAAAAGTGTATAAATCTTCTTTGAAAATGATACTCTCTATCGGATAGGATAAATTTTGAGCGAAAATCAAAGCCGTTTGAGAAGCTCTTTCGGCAACACTGCTCCAAAATAAGTATGTCTTTGGTAAATATTTTGAAATAGCACTAGATACTAAATGCGCAGTCTGTAAACCATTTTTCGATAATGGACGGTCTCTATCTTTTAATGGGGTTTCCCAACTTGATTTGGCATGTCTAACTAAGATTAAATGTTTCATACTCGATTTGATTAATGGTTTCAAAATGCTTTCACTTCTTTTGAATCGACAAAATAATTTGTGGACACTTAAATTACATTATTTTTTTTAGTGTAAAACATTGCCTTCCTTAATTAACAATTGTTTATGCCTTTTTACTGTGATAAAAAAATAAATCAAAAGACAAATCCTTTACAAACAGGCCTTATATTATTAGTTTTTAACGCATTAATTATTCGATTTCTTTATTTTATAAGAATACATCCCATAAAAAATCAAATAGTTTTAAAATTAATTTTAAAATAACATTAGTAAAACACCTTTCAACGAGTATTTAGGTAATTTATAGAGAAAAAAAGGCTTTGTTTTTCTTTGTATCTAATTTTGAAGCAGTTAATCAAAACATAAATTGTTTCTAAAACTAAAATACAATGAAAGCCACAACTACCTTAAAAAAAATGCCCGTACCTACTTCCTCAAAAAATGACATTATTTTTAACTTGAAAAACTGCTTTTTACTACTGTTATTTTTATTGTTATCAATTGTGAATACAGCCTTTGGACAAAATTCATGCAAAGCAACATTAATAGTACAAGATAATGGATATGTTGACAGTGCCTCAGCAGAAGGAGTTGTCTACAAAATGATTCTTACCAATAATGGATTTGAAACAGATTCCTACATATTGAGTTCTGTAAATATAAATTCCAATTGCAAAAATCCTGATGATAGTAGCATTGCCAAAAACGTGCTACTCTCAACCATTTTTCTAGATTCGAATCAAAATCAAATCACAGAAATCACCGTTGCCGCTGGTGAGAGTATAAGTTTTACTGCGAAATTAACAATTCCGTTAGGAACTATGCTTGAAAGATGGTCATGTAACCAAATAATAGCTGCTTCAACCACCTGTACTTATTTCAAGGTAAATTCTATTCTACATACATACGTTTTGAATCCAAACAACGATTAGCAATTTATTTAAAAGTGCTTTTATCATTTTTAAAATATTTCATCATGAAAAAAAAATTACTTTCCACCAGAAATTTTATAAGAAGTACTAACGCATATCTCTTGATAGTGGTACTTACTATGTTAACAAATGTTGTTTTTGGACAAACTATTACTCCAGTAAAAACGGTAACAACAAGCACCAATAATTGTGGAATCCTAGATGTGCAACTTAAATTTACAGGCGCTAATCCTGCAACAAGAGATGCTGACGTAGTGTTGGTTATTGATGTTTCTGGAAGTATGAATAATACAATTGCTGGTGACACAAAAAAATCCATGCAATACGCCAAAGATGCAGCCAAATCTTTCATTGATGCTGCATCATCCAATCCAAATAACAGAATTGCAATAGTTTCCTACACTACAAACGCCAAATTAGAAAGTGGATTTTTGAGTTTAAATGCCACTAATATTACCGCATTAAAAGCAAAAATTGATAACCTTACGGCAACAAGTTCTACCAACATCCAAGATGGAATCGTTGTAGCTAGTAAAGAATTAAATACAAATGGCCGATTTGATTGTACCACAGCTAGAAGCATAATTTTATTAACTGATGGTGTAGCAACGCGTACGGGTCCTTCTACAAACTTAGTGAGTTGTAACACTGCAATTGTAACCAGTCAATGCGTAACAGAAGCTATTACTGCAGCTAATGCTGCTAGAACAACCATCAAATCAAGTGTTACTTATAATAATCAGATTTTTTCTGTTGGATTATTTGGTGGAATCTCCGGTAATATAAACACAGTAGGCAGTGAACGTTATGTTGCAAAATTTACTTTAGATGGCATTCAAGGAAGTCCAGCTGCCATTACCAATACAGGATCTGATTTAACAACAATATACAATAACATTGCTACACAAATAACTTGGGTAGCCCAAAGTTTAGTTGAAACAGAAACCATTCCTTCAGGATATACAATAAGTGGATTAAACACTACTAAAGGAACAGCAGCAATAAGCGGACAACAAATTAATTGGTCAATAGATTTTCTTAATAGTGAGACAATAACATTAAATTATAAATTGACTCCAGCTAGTTCAATTTGTGGAAATCAAGTAGCAGGAAGCTCTACCTTATCTTATAAAAATTCGACTTGTAACTCAGCCACATTGCCAATCACCACCCCTACTGCTTTTATTTCTTGTCCAACATTAATACTAAATTCTCAAGTAAATGTTACTTGTTTCGGTTCTTCAAGTGGTTCTATAAATTTAAATGATGCTACTGGAGGTTCCGCTCCGTACACATATGATTGGGCGGATGTTACCGGCACTGATAATCCAAAAAACAGAACGGAACTTCCTGCAGGTACTTATTCAGTTACTGCAAAAGATAAAAATGGTTGTGCAACGGCTACTTTAAACGTGACTATTACACAACCTGCTGCAGCTTTGGCTTTGGCAGTTTCTTCTAAAACAGATGCGGCTTGCTTTGGAGCTAGTACAGGTTCGGTAACTGCTGGAGTGGTAACAGGGGGTGTTGGAACAATAACTTATTCTTGGAAAAATGCGTCTAATGCTGTAGTTGGTACTACAGCTTCCGTAAGTGGATTACCTGCCGGAACTTATACTGTGACTGTTAGCGATTCTTGTTCTTCTCAATCTAATTCTGTAACCATTGGACAACCTGCTGCAGCTTTGGCTTTGGCAGTTTCTTCTAAAACAGATGCGGCTTGTTTTGGAGCTAGTACAGGTTCGGTAACTGCTGGAGTGGTAACAGGCGCTGTAGGAACAGTATCTTATTCTTGGAAAAATGCGTCTAATGCTGTAGTTGGTACTACGGCTTCCGTAAGTGGATTACCTGCGGGAACTTATACTGTCACTGTTAGCGATACTTGTTCTTCTCAATCTAATTCCGTAACTATTGGACAACCTGTTGCAGCTTTAGCTTTGGCAATTTCTTCTAAAACAGATGCGGCTTGTTTTGGAGCTAGTACCGGGACTGTAACTGCAGGAACGGTAACTGGTGCTGTAGGAACAGTAACTTATTCTTGGAAAAATGCCTCTAATGCTGTCGTTGGTACTACGGCTTCTGTAAGTGGATTACCTGCGGGAACTTATACTGTGACAGTTTCTGATAGCTGTTCTACTTTATCCAATAGCGTAACTATTGGACAACCTGCTGCAGCTTTGGCTTTGGCAGTTTCTTCTAAAACAGATGCGGCTTGTTTTGGAGCTAGTACAGGTTCGGTAACTGCTGGAGTGGTAACAGGGGG
>NZ_JBPTTP010000049.1:0-201 GCF_051547165.1 Flavobacterium sp. TSSA_36 | reverse complement strand
AATTTGGAATTTCCATTTTCATAGCCATCCCTCCCCACCATCTTACCAAAAATAATTCGTGCATTCGTGGCTATTTCCTCTACCCACAAAAAATCCGCGTCCATCCGCTTCATCTGCGTCCATCCGTGTCCCATCCCCCAAAACTTATCAAAAAAAATCTGCGACACGAGCGATAGCGAATAGACGAAGTAATCTGCAGCC
>NZ_JBPTTP010000048.1:0-201 GCF_051547165.1 Flavobacterium sp. TSSA_36 | reverse complement strand
CCAATTGCACAAAACAATGGGTACAGCGGACTAGAAGATGCAGTTGCTATTACAGGAAATATCATCACCGATACTGATGCAACAGCAGGATTAGATGGCGATATCGATTCAACAACTTTAACCGTAAAAGACTATACAATTGCAGGAATTACAGGGGTACAAGCTGTAGGATCAGCAGTAACGATTCCAAGTGTTGGTAAC
>NZ_JBPTTP010000047.1:0-201 GCF_051547165.1 Flavobacterium sp. TSSA_36 | reverse complement strand
ACTACCAACACTTGGAATCGTTACTGCCGATCCTACGGCTTGTACCCCTGCAATTCCTGCAATTGTATAGTCTTTTACGGTTAATGTTGCCGAATCGATATCGCTATCTAATCCTGCTGTTGCATCAGTATCGGTGATGATATTTCCTGTAATAGCAACTGCATCTTCTAATCCGCTGTACCCATTGTTTTGTGCAATTGG
>NZ_JBPTTP010000046.1:0-213 GCF_051547165.1 Flavobacterium sp. TSSA_36 | reverse complement strand
GTTTCTTCTAAAACAGATGCGGCTTGTTTTGGAGCTAGTACAGGTTCGGTAACTGCTGGAGTGGTAACAGGGGCTGTAGGAACAGTAACTTATTCTTGGAAAAATGCCTCTAATGCTGTAGTTGGTACTACGGCTTCTGTAAGTGGATTACCTGCGGGAACTTATACTGTGACAGTTTCTGATAGCTGTTCTACTTTATCCAATAGCGTAACT
>NZ_JBPTTP010000045.1:0-224 GCF_051547165.1 Flavobacterium sp. TSSA_36 | reverse complement strand
GGGTGTTATTGAAACCTATAAGGCCTTGTATGGCATATAAGTTTGGGTGTATCTCGCAAAGACGCAAAGTGTGGAGGGATAGCCGCGAATGCACGAATTATTTTTGGTAAGATGGTGGGGAAGGATGGCCACGAAAATGGAAATTCCAAATTTTAAAATTCCAAATTCCAAAAGGGGGAACTGCAAGTGAAACAAGTACTCGATAAATCTTTGTGAAGCTTAGT
>NZ_JBPTTP010000044.1:0-229 GCF_051547165.1 Flavobacterium sp. TSSA_36 | reverse complement strand
CTGACCACTGGACACTAAACTTATATGCCCTTCAATGCCTTACCTGCTTCAATAACACTCCTGCTATTTAAAAAAACTCCCATGACTTACCTGTTTTAATTTCCTTTTTACTGTCATCTCGAGCGAAGTCGAGAGGCTTTGCGTAACCCTTTGCGCCCCTTGCGGTTAATCACTTTTCAAAACAATTCGTGCATTCGTGGCTTCCCCCACACAACACTTTGCTTCTCAG
>NZ_JBPTTP010000043.1:0-231 GCF_051547165.1 Flavobacterium sp. TSSA_36 | reverse complement strand
TAAGTATAGCCACCAGCACCTCCTGAAGGAGTCACGGAAGCAGAACCGTTAGATCCACCGTTGCAAGACACATTGGTTTGTGCCGCAGTTGCTGTACTAATAGCCGTTGGTTGTGTAATGGTAAAGTTTCGAGTAGCCGTACAAGAATTTGCATCGGTTACTGTTACAGTATAGGTTCCTGCACTTAATCCAGTTGCAGTAGCAGCGGTTCCCCCCGAAGGCGACCAAGAA
>NZ_JBPTTP010000042.1:0-231 GCF_051547165.1 Flavobacterium sp. TSSA_36 | reverse complement strand
AGACTTAAGTGCGGGTTCTAATTATACCATTACTTATGTTAGTGAGGATTTTGCTATCACAGCCAAACCTATTACGGTAACGGCAACTCCATCACAAACGAAAGTATATGGAACTGTAAATCCAATATACGCCTATACTGTTGCTCCGAATTTAGTAAGTGGTGATTCTTTTACTGGAACTTTAACAAGAGTAGCAGGAGAAAACATTGGAAACTATGCCATTTCACAAGG
>NZ_JBPTTP010000041.1:0-237 GCF_051547165.1 Flavobacterium sp. TSSA_36 | reverse complement strand
AATGTTTTCTCCTTTATATATATGTATTGATTCAGATAAGGTAGGATTGTTGTAGTGCTACCTACTATATTAGTATCTGTGTTATGTCTAAGGAATTTCTTTTTGGGTTAAAAATGCTTGATTCGAGGGTTTGTTAGCGGTGATTTTGGTCATTTTTGTTTTGATTAGTTCAGTTTGAATGAATGTTTGTGTTGGAAAAGAAAGGATATATGTAGAATAGGGTTGTTATTATTGAGA
>NZ_JBPTTP010000040.1:0-245 GCF_051547165.1 Flavobacterium sp. TSSA_36 | reverse complement strand
ATTGGACAACCTGCTGCAGCTTTGGCTTTGGCAATTTCTTCTAAAACAGATGCGGCTTGTTTTGGAGCTAGTACAGGGACTGTAACTGCGGGAACGGTAACAGGGGCTGTGGGAACAGTAACTTATTCTTGGAAAAATGCCTCTAATGCTATAGTTGGTACTACGGCTTCTGTAAGTGGATTACCTGCTGGAACTTATACTGTGACTGTTAGCGATACTTGTTCTTCTCAATCTAATTCTGTAAC
>NZ_JBPTTP010000004.1:0-323632 GCF_051547165.1 Flavobacterium sp. TSSA_36 | reverse complement strand
AAACTACCGAAGTAGTGCGGATAGCCCGACCCTGTTACAAAAAGGGGCTTTGTAAACGGTGCTATAAATTAGCCCCTTTTTGTAACAGGGTCACGCCCTAATTAATGATGGGAAAGAGTAAAATAAAGTAAATAAAAGGAGTTGAATGACTCGTAAAATATAATAAAATGAAGATATTAAAATTCGGAGGAAAATCATTAGCGAATGGCGATGGATTGAATAAAGTTTTGGCGATACTTTCAGACAAAGTGTTGAAGGGAGAGGAATTTGCTGTGGTTGTTTCGGCAAGAGGAAATGCAACGGATGAGTTGGAAGATTTGTTAGCGATTGCGTCTAAAAATGAAAACTACAAACCTTTGTTCGAGAGATTTAAAGCCTATCAACAAGCGGATTACCCAACGGTGGATTTGTCGGAGGAATTTACCGTGCTCGAAAAATTGTTCGAAGGAGTAAGTTTGATTGGCGATTATAGCGAAAAAATAAAAGACCAAGTCTTGTCGCAAGGCGAATTGTTATCGGCTAAATTGATTACGGCTATTTTGAAGCAAAAAGGAGTCAATGCCAATTTTGCTGACGCTAGAGCATTAATCAAAACCGATGGAAAATTTGGTGATGCGCAGCCTATCGACCCAATTTCTAAGAAAAATGTGGTGCAGTTTTTTAAGCAACACAGCGATAAAGTCAATATAATTACTGGTTTTATTGGTTCGAATAACAAAAATGAGGCGACGACTTTGGGTAGAAACGGAAGTAACTATACGGCATCACTTTTTGCCAATTATTTGAATGCATCCGAATTGCAGAATTTTACTCACGTGGATGGAATTTACACTGCCAATCCAGAATTAGTAGAAGATGCTAAAAAAATTGACTTCCTATCGTTTAACGAAGCCAATGAGCTAGCCAATTTTGGGGCTACTATTTTGCACGCCAAAACTATCATTCCGCTTTTGGAAAAAAATATTCCGCTTCGAATTTTAAATACGTTCAATCACGAAAACAAAGGAACTTTGATTACTTCGAATGCTGGAAAGGAAGGTATTAAAACCCTTTCGGTATTGGAGAATGTGGCATTGGTGAATTTAGAAGGCCGTGGTTTGCTTGGGAAAACGGGTGTTGATGCGCGTATCTTTAGAGTGATGGGCGATAATGATATTAGTGTTAGTATTATTTCGCAAGGGTCTTCTGAACGTGGTATTGGCTTGGTAGTTGCCGCAGACAAAGCGAGTAAAGCGATGATAGAATTGGAAAAAGAATTCGAAAATGACTTTTATTCCAAAGACGTAAATAAAATTTCGGTTACTGATGAAGTTTCTGTAATATCGATTATCGGGCAGGATTTGAGTACGTTTCATAAACCCTACACGGCTTTAATCAAAAACAAGATTGTTCCGATTTTGTTCAACAACACCGTGACGGGGAAAAACGTGAGTTTGGTGGTGCATAAATCTGAATTGAACCGTGCGTTGAACGTAATTCACGGGGAAATTTTTGGGGTTTCGAAGAAAATTAATATTGCGATTTTTGGACACGGATTGGTAGGTGGAACCTTGATTAACCAAATTCTGGAATCGGCAGATGCCATTGAAAAACGTAAAGACATCCGTTTGAATGTTTTTGCGATAGCCAATTCTAAAAATGTGTTGTTGAATAAAAATGGGGTGTCACCTAATTGGAGAAGTGAAATACAAACCAATGGGCATTCCTATTCGATTAAAGAAATTATAGCTTATGCCAACGAACATCATTTAGAAAATCTTATTGCTATCGATAATACGGCTAGTGCAGCTTTTGTTGAAAATTATATTCCATTAGTTGAAAGTAGTTTCGACTTGATTTCTTCTAATAAAGTGGCCAATACATTGAGCTATAGTTTTTACAAAAAATTGAGAAAGGTTTTGGACGAGAATCAAAAAAATTATTTGTATGAAACCAATGTGGGTGCAGGTTTACCTTTGATTGATACCATCAAATTATTGCATTTGTCAGGTGAAAATATTACCAAAATCAAAGGCGTATTTTCAGGGACGTTAAGTTACTTGTTCAATAATTTCTCAGCCAAAGACGTTCCGTTTAGCGAAATTTTGAAAGAAGCTATCGACAACGGTTACACTGAACCCGACCCAAGAGAAGATTTATGTGGTAACGACGTAGGTAGAAAATTGTTGATTTTGGCGAGAGAATTGGATTTGCAAAATGAATTTGATGAGATTGCCATTCAGAATTTAATTCCAGAGCATTTGCGTGAAGGCGATGTGTCGACCTTCTTGAATAAACTAAAAGAGTTCGATCCTATTTATGCCAAAATAAAAGCAGAACAGCAACCCAACCACGTTTTACGCTATATTGGAGAACTGTCTGGCGATTTGCAAAACGATAAAGGAAATCTAGAAGTAAAATTAGTTTCTGTACCTTCGGATACTGCTTTGGGAGGTTTGAAAGGTTCGGATTCGTTCTTCGAAATTTACACCGAATCCTACGGCGACCGACCTATTGTAATTCAAGGAGCAGGAGCAGGTTCGGCAGTAACGGCGCGAGGTGTTTTTGGGGATATCTTGAGGTTGTCGGATAAAGGGTAAGAGCCCCCTTGACCGCCCAATGTCATTAAGTTAAGGAAAAATCAATAATTTGATTGTTGATTTTTGATTAACGATTTTTGATTTAAGATAGGTAAAACACTGGAAAACAAGTGGTTTTAATTTACTAGCACGAAATCTAAAATGCTTCGCCAGTTCGCTACCGCTCGGGTCAAGAATCGTTACTCTTCAAGCTAAAATCTCTTAACTTAATGACATTGCTAGCCCGCCTAGGCGGGGAATGAAAAGATAAATGATTTTTGAATTAAGAGTAACGATTTTTGATTTTGGAACAATGTGATTAAAAGTTAATTGATTTTCTGTATTTTATATATCAACAATCAGAAATCATTTTATATTTAATCCTTAACTTAATAACATTGCTATAGACCTCGAAAGGGAAGAATAATATTGCAGAATTATTTCCGTTTAATAGTAATTGTTTTGTTTATATTTAATTAAAAAAATTAAGTAATGGAAGTATTATTTTATCAAGTTGGAATTGCAATATTAATTTTATTAGCAGGTAATTTTGGAAAAAAAACCAGGAATATAGTTACAATTGTTATTTGTTTATTTACCATTATTGAAGTTTTTACTTTAAAACTAGCTCTACTTCAGTTTTTTACAATATTTGTTGCATTTCTGTACTCTAAAAATCAAGAAGAAAAAAAAATCATTGAGAAGAAGGAAGAGTTTAATTATTATGTAATTGAAAAAAAAAGTGAAAATGAAGCTAGTTCATCTACTTTTTTTAAAATCTTTATAGTAGTTATTAGTATTATCTCAACGGTTTATATTTTTAATAAAAGGAATGAGTTAAAGAAAATTAATAATGACCAAGTGATTACAGAAAAAGAAAGTGTAAGCGATGATGAAATTTATAATGATCATTTATTTAATAAAGAAAATACTAATATAAATAATTCTTTAGATGAAAAATCTGAAGAAAATAGTTATTCAGAAGATGAAGTTTTTAATTCAGAAAAAAACTTTCTAGAATATGAAAAACTTGAAAATAGTGACTTTGAATATTGTGTTAACACAAATCTTTCGTATAAATATGATTATATAATTTCTGTTAAAAGAGCTAAAAATAATTCTAATGGTTTAGGTAAAATTATTGATAAAATAATTATTTCTATTCGTAATAAATCTTCACAGAAAATAGAGCAAAATGTTATAATTAAAAATGATAGTAATACGCCCTTAACATTTTATGATGATTTTTTTAATTGCAATTTTGTTATTTCATATATAACAGGATTTAACACTGATGAAATTTATAGTGATTATAACTATGGCGACTTAGTGGTTGGAGATTTTAATTTTGATAATGAAGAGGACTTTGCGGTAAAGATTAGTAATTCTAATCTTGGTTCGGCTTACGCCTTTTATATAAAAGATAAAGATAACAGTTATAATAAAGGCAGTTTTCCTTTACATCATATTCCAGTTAAAATGAATGTTGAAAATAAAACTATAACAGAAGAGTATCATATAGGTTGCTGTGAACAGTATATAGATATTTATAGATATGATTCAAGAATTGATAAGTGGACATTAATTAGTTCAGATTTAAAGAGATACTGAGAAAAATAAAGATACTATTTTTATAATTAAGTCTGAATTATTTGACATAAGTTATGATTAGAAAAGTCAATAAATTTTAAAAAAGAGATTATAATGACTCAAAATTAAAATTGTCTTTAGAGACATAAACAAACTTATCGGAATAAGCGAATTGAAGTTAACGGAAAATTTGCCAGACAACCTTAAAAGTAGTTTGCCTACAATTGAAGAAATTGAGCAAGAATTAAAAAGACTTGATGCTTAAGTATTGGAAGAATAATTTTATAATTTAATATGACTTAACCTCCAGTCAATACTCCCTCTTCGCCACGGCGAAAGGGTTGGGGAGGGGCTTATTATGGAACTAATAAACAAAGACTATAAAAATTGGCTTATTGAACTGAAAAGCAAAATTCGTTCTTCGCAAATTAAAGCGGCAATTGCTGTAAATAGCGAGCTGATAGCGTTTTATTGGGAACTGGGAAAATCAATTAGCGAAAAAGAAAGTGTTTGGGGTAGTAAATTGATTGAAAAGGTAGCGCAAGACTTGAAAGAAGAATTTCCAGAGATGAAAGGACTTTCAAGAAGAAACCTATTTAATTGCAAGCAATTTTATAAATTTTACGCTTCCGATTTAGTGCAACAAGCTGTTGCACTATTGGAACAACAAGCTAGTCTTAAGTTGCAAAAGACAAGCATTCAGTTATTAAACAAAACGCAACAACTGCTAATTCAAGTGCCTTGGGGACATAATATCCTTATTTTTACGAAATCAAAGGATACAAATGAAGCGGTTTTTTATATTCAACAAACCATTGAAAATAATTGGAGTAGAGATATTTTAGACCTTCAAATAAAAACAAAGTTGTATGAAAGACAAGGGAAATCGATAACTAATTTCAAAAATACCTTGCCAGAGCCTTTTTCAGATTTGGCTATTCAAACACTAAAGGATCCTTATGTTTTTGATTTTCTTACTTTAGATACAAAATATAGAGAGCGAGATATTGAAAGCCAATTGGTACAACATATCACTAAGTTTTTACTTGAGTTGGGTAAAGGATTTGCGTTTGTCGGACAGCAATATCATTTGGTTATTGCCGAGAATGACTACTATATCGATTTGCTCTTTTACCATACTCGCCTCAAATGTTATATTGTAGTTGAATTAAAAAACACCAAATTTATACCCGAATTTGCAGGAAAATTGAATTTTTATTTGTCGGCTGTGGATAGTTTGGTCAAGCAAGATGATGATAACCCAACTATTGGTATTTTGCTTTGTAAAGACAAAAGTAATTTAGAAGCTGAATTTGCTTTACGAGACATTAGCAAACCTATCGGGATAAGCGAATTGAAGTTAACGGAAAATTTGCCAGACAACCTTAAAAGTAGTTTGCCTACCATTGAAGAAATTGAGCAAGAATTAAAAAGACTTGATGCTTAGTCAAGAAGAACAAAAAAAAATTTAGTAAACAAAATTGCGTCATTGCGTCTTAGCGGTGAATAAAAAATCAATCTTACAAAAATGAAAATAACATTAAACAGAGTAAACGAAAATTTCCATTTCGAGTTAAAAAATGACAGAGGGCATCTAGTAAATGTAGATGCACGTCCTGAATTTGGTGGAAACGATATGGGACCAAGCCCAATGGAATTAGTATTGATGGGTGTGGCAGGTTGTAGCGGTATCGATATGATTTCGATTTTGAAAAAACAACGTCAGCAAATCACCTCTTTCAAAGCTGAGGTAGAAGGAGAACGTGCCCAAGTGGGCGAAGCCAAACCCTTCAAAGACATTCACGTAGTGTTTTATTTGGAAGGTGATATTATCCCCGAAAAAGCGGCTCGTGCAGCACAACTTTCTTTTGAGAAATATTGTTCTGTTTCCAAAACTTTAGAACCCACCGCAACCATTCACTACAAAGTAGTTTTGAACGGAGAGGAATTATAAATTATTCAAGCAAAAAAACACAGATTGCACAGATTTACAAAGATTTGTCAGTTTGTTTTTGAAATTTAAAACAATAAGAATTTGTGCAAATTCGTGCAATTCGTGTTAAAAACAAAAAAATAAATGAACGAACAAGATTTTGGTTTTGAAACCCAAGCCATTCGCGGTCAGATAGAACGAACACAATATTTAGAGCATTCGGTGCCTTTATACTTAACTTCAAGTTTTGTGTTTGAGGATGCCGAAGATATGAGAGCTTCATTTGCAGAAGAAAAAGAGCGCAATGTATACAGCCGCTACAGCAACCCCAACACCATTGAGTTTATCGATAAAATATGCAAAATGGAAGGTGCCGAAGCTGGATTTGCTTTTGCCTCAGGAATGGCAGCAGTCTATTCTACCTTTGCGGCTTTATTAAAAGCGGGAGATCATATTGTATCTGCTAGTAGTATTTTTGGAGCTTCGCACTCCTTGTTTATGAATTATTTTCCGAAGTGGGATATCCAAACGACCTATTTTGATATTAATCAACCCGAGACGATTGAGAGTTGTATTCAACCCAATACCAAAATTCTTTATGCGGAATCCCCAACGAATCCTGCCATCGATATTATCGATTTGGAAGTATTGGGGACAATTGCCAAAAAGCACAATTTGATTTTGATTATCGATAATTGTTTTGCAACACCTTATATCCAACAACCTATTAAATGGGGAGCGGATTTGGTAATTCATTCGGCAACCAAATTAATCGATGGACAAGGCAGAGTGTTGGGAGGCATTACCGTTGGAAGGTCGGATTTGATTAAAGATATTTATCTTTTTTCTCGTTTGACGGGACCTTCTTTGTCGCCATTTAACGCTTGGGTATTGTCTAAAAGTTTAGAAACTTTGGCGGTTCGTGTTGATAGACATTGTGAAAACGCTTTGAAAGTAGCTGAGTTTTTGGAAAATCATCCGCAAGTCAATAAAGTGAAATATCCTTTCTTGAAATCGCATCCACAATATGAAATTGCTAAAAAGCAAATGAAATTGGGAGGTAACATCGTTGCCTTCGAAATCAAAGGTGAACTAGAAGCAGGAAGAGCCTTTTTGGATAAAATAAAATTATGTTCGTTATCGCCTAATTTGGGAGATACTCGAACTATTGTAACGCATCCAGCCTCAACTACACATAGTAAATTATCTATAGAAGAACGTTTGGCAGTTAGTATCACCGATGGTTTGGTGCGTGTTTCCGTAGGATTAGAAACTGTTGAAGATGTGATTGCCGATTTGAATCAGGCCTTAGCATAAAAAGTTTTAATTATTGATTCATATACAATGACCCACGGTTTCGGCCGTGGGTTTTGTGTTTATATTGTTAAAAAGTATATTTTTGTTACCATAATAAGGTAAAGATTGCTTTACGTAAAATCAGCAATCGGTAATCGTCAACCCAAATTCATTATGCTTTCAAAAAAAACGAAATACGGAATCAAAGCGCTTACTTTTTTGGCACGTCAAAAAGACAATACGCCTGTTCAAATTGCCGAAATTGCCAAAGCAGAACATATTTCTTTAAAGTTTTTGGAAAGCATTTTATTGCTTTTGCGTCATTCTGGTTTTTTGGGAGCCAAAAAAGGAAAAGGAGGCGGCTATTACTTAATCAAAGAACCTAAAGACATTAATATGGCGAAGGTTTATCGTATCCTTGAAGGACCTATTGCCTTATTGCCTTGTGCCAGTCATAATTTTTATGAACCCTGCGACGATTGCAACGACGAGGCCACTTGCGCCGTTCGTAAACTGATGATGGAAGTGCGTGACAATACCTTAATGATTCTGGAGAATAATACCTTGGCAGACATAGCTTTTTAAAAAAGTTAACCGCAAATTCACAAATTTTAACTAGGTTTTAAATTTGCGAATTTACGGTTCTTTTGTTATGCTTTCAGTTGCCGTTTTGGTTCTTGAAAGTTTATTTAGTGGTGAGAGAAAATTAAAAAATCAATTTATACCCAACAAAAAACAGCATCATTGCTATGGCATTTCTTAGCAATAAATCAGGAACTTTTCCACTGAGCATACTGCCCATATATATCCCTGGTAAAGAACCCATTAATAATTGCACTAATAGTCCATAGTCCATATTACCCATCGATGCGTGACCAAAGCCAGCCACTAGCGTTAAAGGAACGGCGTGTGCAATTTCTGTGCCTACCAATTTTGTAGTAGGTAAAAGAGGATACAAAAAAAACAGCGTTACAGTTCCTAGGGCACCAGCACCAATAGATGTCAATGTTACTGTTGCGCCTAATAATACACCAATAGCAACCGTCAGTAAATTTTGAGTTTTGCTTTCACTATGAAATTTATCTCCTGCATGTTTTTGTGAAAAGACTAATAACTTTTGTTTGAAAATAATTGCAATTGAGGTAAACAATAAAGCCCAGCCCAAACTGTATTTAATTATAGTATTCAATCCCGTAATATCAGCCTTAAAACTTTCTAAAATCCATAAGGTTACAGCAGCGGCAGGTACGCTTCCTAGCGAAAGCCAACCCACAATGGTCCAGTTGATGTTTTTCTTTTTGTTATGGACAAAAATTCCACCCATTTTGGTAAAAGCAGCATACAGTAAATCGGTACCAACCGCTGTAGTAGGAGGAATACCAAACCATAACAAAATAGGAGTCATCAATGACCCACCGCCAACACCGGTCATTCCGACCACAAAACCTACAACCAAACCTGCAATTACAAATCCTATTTGAAAATCCATTAATTTATTTTTTTTGGCAAATATAAATAAATTTATAATAATCCTATGGATTTAGTAGAATATAATTTACGGCTATTTAAAACAAGCTTAACTAGTTTTTGTTTTTTTAATTTGACTATTTTTGAAGTCTAAAATTGTTGCTTTTCTCCTTTTTCAAAAGAATTTTATTCCATGCCTTTATATAAAACTATAATGCCTTCCGGAACAACCTCGCTTTATGTTTGGCATATAACCGAGCCTTTTTCAGCATTAGAGGAACAAGTAACTTTAAACCCAATAAGTCTCCAAAGGCTCCATAGAATGAAGTCGCAAATGCATCAGCGCGCCTTTTTGAGTGTTCGAAAATTACTTGCCGTGGCGGGTTATACCGATTTTGATTTGTTTTATGATGCCACGGGAAAACCACATTTAAAGGATACAAAATACATTTCTATCACCCATTCACACGAATTTGCAGCTATTATTGTAAGCGATCAAGCTGTGGGCATTGACATTGAATTGCAACGAGAAAAAATTATTAGAATAGCACATAAATTTGTTGATACCGAAGAGTTAAGTAGGTTAAAAAGCTTTTCTATGGATGATTTTGTTCGAATATTAACCGTTAAATGGGGCGCCAAAGAGGCCATTTTCAAAATTTGTAACGAGAAAGGTATTAGTTTTAAAAATCATATTCGGGTAAGTTCTTTTGAACTCAGCCACAAAAAAACTACTGCGATCCTTGATTTTAATGCCAAGCAACAAGTATTCAACATTTGTTTTGAAGAGCTTAATAATTTTACCTTAGTGTATGCTTTTGAGAAAAATGGTTAATAGTATTTATTCTTTCTGTAGTTTTGCTTTCACAACAATTAGCTGTGTGATATTTTTATGACAACAATTTATCAAGCTATTTTACAGGCAAAAAAAGAAAGGCAAAAGCTTCTAGCTATTCTTCTTGACCCTGATAAAATCAATTTGGAAGAAGTACCTTTTTTTATCGAGAAAATTAAGCTTTCACCCGCCACTCATATTTTTGTAGGAGGGAGTCATGTAACTCATAATATTATAGACGAGCTAATTCTAAAGATTAAAAGTAGTTGTGAGTTACCTATTGTGCTTTTTCCTGGTAACCCTTCTCAAATTTCTATTCATGCTGATGGTATTTTGTTTTTGTCCTTATTATCCGGTCGCAATCCCGATTTTTTAATCGAACATCAGGTAAAAGCAGCGCCAATCCTCAAGAAAACCGATTTAGAAATTATTCCTACTAGTTATCTTTTGATAGAAAGTGGCAACGAAACGGCAGTAGCTCGAGTGAGTAAAACAACACCCATAGCACGAATCGATGTCGAGGAGGTTTGTAATACCGCGATGGCAGGCGAAATGCTAGGGCATCAGCTCATTTACCTCGAAGCAGGAAGTGGCGCAAAACAATCGGTTCCATTAGAAATGATTCGAGAAGTTGCTAAAAACACTACTATCCCCTTAATTGTAGGTGGAGGAATTGCCACTTCAATGGAAATACAAAATACCTATGACGCAGGTGCTGATTTGGTTGTAATCGGAACGGCTTTTGAAAAAAAACCTTCTTTTTTTGAAAATATTAAACCACAAATGACACACAAAACATGATCGATTATTTTTTTGCACAATATAAAGACTACTCCATACTTATGGTTAGTTTAGAGTTAATTGGGGTTTTCTTCGGTTTGGCCAGCGTTTGGTTTGCTAAGAAAGACAATATTTTAGTATTTCCTACTGGTTTGGTTAGTACTTCAATATACGCTTATTTGCTATGGCAATGGGAATTGTTGGGCGATTCGATGATTAATGTGTATTATTTTGTGATGAGTCTTTATGGTTGGTACCATTGGACACGTAAAAAAGGAGATGAAGTTGAGTTCCCCATTTCTTATATCAATTCAAAAGAAAAGAGGTATGCTACTTTAATTTTCATAATTACTGTAGTATTTGTAGTGTTAGTTTATCTTTATTTTGGTAAATTTACTACTTGGTATTCGTATATAGATACTTTATTGACGGCTATTTTTTTCGTAGGCATGTGGTTAATGGCCAAGAGAAAAATCGAAAATTGGATATTTTGGATTATAGGAGATTGTATTTCTATTCCACTTTATTTTGCAAAAGGGTATACCTTTACTTCATTACAATATGTTGTCTTCACTATTATTGCCTTTTATGGTTATTTAGAATGGAAAAAAACCTTAAGCAGCTCCTTAAATCAAGAGCTACAAAAATAGTACGAATTGCTATTTTTGGTCCTGAATCTACGGGAAAAACTACTTTGGCAAAGCAATTGGCTGATCATTATCAAACAGCGTGGGTTCCCGAATTTGCTCGTGACTATCTTCAAGAAAAATTAGATAGCGGACGTGGTGTTTGCGATAGTACTGATATGTTGCCCATTGCTTATGGTCAAGCAAAATTAGAAAAAGAAAAAGCAACCATCGCTAAAAAATACCTATTTTGTGATACTAATTTAATGGTGACTAAAGTGTTTTCGGAGCTTTTTTACCAATATTGCGATCCATTATTGGATGCTGCAGCTCGTTCTCACCATTATGATTTGTACTTTTTAACGGATATTGATGTGCCATGGGAAGCGGATGGGTTAAGGGATAGTCCCGAGGGTAGAACCACTATTTTTTCAGTCTTCAAACAAGCCTTACTCGATCATAAAAAGCCATTTATTACACTGTCCGGCGATAAGGAGACGCGATTAAATAAAGCCATATCGATTTTGAAAGAAATGCAAATCGCAAAAGAAATTGGTATGAGTTCTTTGGATTTTGTGCAAATTTATGAGCATGGCATTCCAATGCAAAACATCAAAAATCAACTAGAAATTTATACAACTGGTATAGCCAAAACTTTTTTGGATCGACCTGCAACTGTAGATGATGGAATTTTGTCGTTAAACCCAGATGATTTTGAGTCAAAAGCCTCATATTATGAAAAAAATAAAGAGAAATTAAAAATTATGAAATTTGTCCCGGCCTCGGGAGCAGCTACTCGAATGTTCAAGTTTTTGAATGAGTTTTTGAGTGATTATGATGTTGCTTCCGAGAGTATCAATGCATATATAAATCGCAAAAACGATTTAGAACTTTCGTTGTTTCTTTTGGGAATGGATAAATTTCCTTTTTTTAATGATGTGAATGCCAAACTTCGAGTTGATTTTTCAGATTTTGAAGAATGGAGCTCAGATCAAAAACAATACTATTTCATCCTATATTTATTGCGCCCTGAATTCTTCGATTTTGCCAATAAACCTAAAGGCGTTTTGCCTTTTCATGCTTACAATGACCAAATAGTCACTCCTTTTGAAGAACATTTAAAAGAGTGTGTAGCCTATGCAATTTCGAAAAAGCAAGGTAATTTACACTTTACAATTACTCAAACCCATCAAGTACTTTTTGAAAAATTAGAGCAGGATGTGAAACAAAAACACGAGCAAAATACTAGCACAAAACTCGCAATTGACTATTCCTATCAAAGTAAAAAAACGGATACAATCGTTGTAGATACTCTTAATCAATGGGTGAAAAATGAAAACGGACAGTTGCTTTTTAGACCCGGAGGACATGGTGCTTTAATTGAAAATTTAAATACCCTCGATGCTGATTTAGTTTTTGTAAAAAACATAGATAATGTAATTCTAAATCATAGTCAAGAAATTGGATTGTATAAAAAAGCATTAGCGGGGATAGTTTTAGAATTGCAAGTACGTATTTTTAGCTATTGCCAAAAAATGGATGCGAATGCCATCAAGGAAGTGGAGGTACATGACATTATTTCTTTTGTCGAAAAAGATTTGAAAATCGAATTGATAAAAGGGTTTTCAAAATTCACTTTCGACAATCAGATTTTAGAATTAAAACGAGTATTACATCGCCCCATTCGGGTTTGTGGGATGGTAAAAAATGAAGGAGAACCAGGAGGTGGGCCATTTTGGGTTGTTGATAAAGAAGGAATTACTTCCTTGCAAATCGTAGAAACCTCTCAAATTGATTTAAATAATGAAATGCAACAACAGTTTTTGGAGCAAGCCACTCATTTTAATCCGGTAGATTTAGTATGTGGTATTAAAAATTATCAAAACCAAAAATTTGATTTAACCCAATTTGTAGACCCATTCAGTGGATTTGTTGTTGAACGAACTACTGGGGAAAAAACTTTAAAATCGTATGAGTTACCCGGTCTATGGAATGGTGCTATGGCAAATTGGATCACTATTTTTGTTGAAGTTCCAATGATTACTTTCAATCCTGTCAAAAACGTAAATGATTTGCTGAAACCTGCACATCAATTGGAAAATACCTTGTAATGGATAAGCAACAATTGATACAAGAGTTACAATTCAAGGCGGTTAGAAGTAGTGGTGCCGGAGGTCAAAATGTAAACAAAGTGGCTTCAAAAGTACAGTTGACATTTGATTTGAAAAAATCACAAGCATTAACTGAGGAGCAGAAATCATTGCTAGAAAACAAATTAGCGCATAGACTGACTGCTGCTCAACTTTTGATTTTGACTTGCGATGAGGATCGGAGTCAATTGAAAAATAAAGCATTGGTTGTCAAACGTTTTTTGGCTATACTCGAACAGGGATTGTTCGTTTCTAAAGAAAGAAAAGCTACCAAAATTCCGAAATCGGCCATCAGAAAACGAATTAAGGAAAAAAAGAATTTGTCAGAGATTAAGCAATCAAGACGAAAGCCTGATTTTTAGCAATTTGAAAAACTTTGAAGTTTAGACTTGCAACATCAAACAAATGATATATATTTGCGCCGTCTCAAAGGGGTGCTCTAAATAACGAGCTGAGATCATACCCAAAGAACCTGGGCGGGTAATGCTGCCAAGGGAAAAAATGACAAAATACTAGAGTGCACGCTATTGTCTTGTCATAGAACAAACCATTTATTAATTAAAACAAAAGAATAATTCCCCCTTTTATTCGTAAAACTATTTACGGATGAACACTTTATTTTATTCAAAAAGTACAAAGTATAAAGTACAAAGTACAAAGACAACTCCTTTACGTCTTTTTTCTATACTCTTTTTTCTATGCTCTAGTTTCACTATTGCACAGGTACAAGACACGACAAAAGTCAATCAATTGGATGATGTTTTGGTTTCGGCAGTGCGGGTAACTTCCAAAACTCCTGTATCTTTTAGCAATTTGACCAAAAAAGAAATTCGTTTTCGCAACTTGGGTCAAGATATTCCTATTTTGATGAACTATATGCCCTCTGTGGTGACCACTTCTGACGCTGGAAACGGAATTGGATATACCGGAATTCGAGTGCGTGGTAGCGATGCCACACGTGTCAATGTAACCATCAATGGTATTCCTTACAATGATTCTGAAAGTCATGGTACTTATTGGGTGAATATGCCCGATTTTGCTTCTTCACTTCAAAGTGTGCAATTACAACGCGGAGTAGGGACTTCAACCAATGGTGCAGGGGCTTTTGGAGCAAGTTTAAACATGTTAACGGATTCGTTTGCGACGACCGCTAGTGGCGAAATCGCTAGTTCCGCGGGAAGTTTTAATACCTTTAAAAATACCGTTAAATTTAGTACCGGATTGTTGAATGATCATTTTGAATTGGCCGGACGAATGTCGGTATTACAGTCTGATGGTTTTGTCGATCGTGCTAGTACTGATTTAAAATCGTATTTTCTGCAAGGTACTTACGTGGGTAAAACAACCTTAATTAAAGCCTTAGTTTTTGGAGGAAAAGAAAAAACCTATCAATCTTGGAACGGGATTGATGGGGAAACCTTAAACAGTAATCGTACTTTCAATTCGGCAGGAATGTATACTGACGAAGCGGGGAATACTCGCTTCTATGATAACGAAACCGACAATTACCAACAAGACCATTCTCAATTGCATTGGAATGAAAGATGGTCGGAAAATTGGAGTTCGAACGTAGCTTTGCATTACACCAAAGGCAAAGGGTATTACGAAAATTATAAAGAAGATACTAAGTTTTCCAGCTATGGATTGACCCCAATTGTGATCAATGGAACCACCATTAATAGAACCGACTTGGTTCGCCAAAAATGGTTAGACAATGATTTTTATGGCACTACTTTTTCTGCTAATTACACCACTGATGCGTTGCAATTAATATTGGGCGGAGGATATAATGAATACGAAGGCGCTCATTTTGGAAAAGTGATTTGGGCACGTTATGCTTCTCAAAGTGAATTGGGAGATCGCTATTATGAAGATTTTGCCACGAAAACGGATGGAAACTTTTTTGCCAAAGCGAATTATCAAGTTTCGGAGCAATTGAGTTTGTATGGCGATTTGCAATACAGAAAGGTACACTACAAAGCCGATAGCCCAGAAACAGGTTTGGTTAATGATACTTTTCGTTTTTTTAATCCCAAAGCGGGTTTGAATTTTAAGATGAATGAAGCGAATACCTTGTATTTTTCCTATGCTAGAGCTAACAGAGAGCCGAATAGAACGGATTATGAGAATGGCAATCCAAAACCTGAAAAGTTAAACGATTTTGAGTTGGGTTGGCGATTGAATACGGAGAACATTCAGTTGAACACCAACGTATATTATATGGCCTACAAAGACCAGTTGATTTTAACTGGGAAATTAGATGATGTTGGAGCTCCTATTCGTTCAAACAGCGACAAAAGTTACCGATTGGGACTAGAGGTTGACGCTACAATTGCTTTATCCGAACAATGGATCCTAAGACCTAACTTTACGTTGAGTGCCAACAAAAATGTGGATTTGAGTGTTACAGGTACTTCTTACGGAACAACGGATATTGCTTATTCTCCTTCTGTTATTGTGGGTAATGTTATTGTGTATTCTCCTATAAAAGCCTTGCATTTGTCTTTATTGCAAAAATATGTTGGTGCGCAATACATGAACAATATTGAGTTGCCTGCCGCAAAATTAGCGGATTACTTTGTAAACGATTTTAATGTAAGCTATACTTTCAAGCCCAAAACAATTTTTAAAGAAATTGTGTTAACTGGTTTGGTGAATAATATACTGGATAAAAAGTATGTATCCAATGGCTATATGTGGGATGTGTATCCTTATTATTATCCTCAAGCAGGCATTAATTTCTTGGCAGGATTGAATTTGAAATTTTAATTTTTAGGTTACATCATTTTGTTAGAATCCAGTGTCTTTTTGATGCTGGATTTTTTTGTTTCTGTTGTTAAATGGTTCTAATTAATGTTGATTTGATCATAAATACTTATTGTAATCTTATATTAATATAAGCAGTTTCTAATCATTTTAATTAGTTAGCAAATATTCCAGTTCTTTTTCTGGGTTTTTTATAAAAAACTGATATTTAGGATTTTGAACGCTTATTTGGTTGTTAAATAAAAGTTAAATTAATGAGAATTGTTGTGATAAATATTTTTTTTTTTTTCAATTTTGAAATGGTTAACCAAAAAACTTTTATAAATTTAAACCATTAAAAAATGAAAAAAATGATTTTTACTGCTATGGCAGTTTTGGCGTTTAGCGCAGTTTCAATGGCAAACACTATTGAAGTCAAGGAAGAAGTTGTAGTAAACAACGAGAGTAAAGTTGAAAATACTTTAAATCAAGATGAGCAAACAGCAACTCCTTGTGAGGATAGAGCAATTGATATTTACGAGAGTATAATTGGCGATGGCCCTGATAACATCACACTGTTAAACAATTTATTGTCATTGTGTAGTTTGTAGGCTTTTAATTTTAACTATCACTATGTTGCATAGTGATAGTTTTTAATTTATAAAAACATGAAAATAATTTTTTTATATTTTCTGCTTATCACACATTTTATTTATGGTCAGAATGGTATAGTGGAATACAAAGTTATGGTAAGCAAAGCTGTAAATAGTAAAAATAAAGATGTTGAATCTTTTATTGAAAAAATCATTATTTTGGCTGATAAACAAAAGTTTAAATTACAGTTTAACGCAGTAGGCTCTCATTTTTCAATAATTGAAGAGATGAAAAAGGAAACTAATGAAGATGTAAAAATGTTTAAGATAGCATCTTCAGCCTTTACTACTGATTCTGAAATGTTTTATCAAAAAGCAAATAATATAATTTATGCAAAGAATAGTGATGGGTCAATAATTAAAGAACTGAAACCTATCCAAAAATGGGAAATTACGAATGAGTCAAAAACAATTAGCACTTATCTCTGTTACAAAGCAATTTTGAAAATACCTTTTATCAATAGAAAAGGAATTTCGGGTATTCACACAATTACCGCGTGGTTTGCACCCAGTTTGCCTTTTTCTTTTGGACCAAAAAATTTTTATGGATTGCCAGGTTTAATCCTTGAACTGCAAGAAAATAAAACGACTTATTTGGCCACCAAGATTGTGCTTACTGATAAAGAATTTAAAATAGTTTTCCCAAAGGGAAAAACCATAACTAAGGAGGAATATGATAAGAAACTAAAAGCCCAAATGGGAATGTAAAGAAAGTTTCAACCAATATCCCATACAAAACCACAAGTGAACTTAACCAACCCATGCCCAAATTTCTTTACTTTTTGCTTTTTTTTACAACACTCGTTTTTGCTCAAAATAGGGTGATAACGGGCGTGGTAGTCGAGACGAATCGAAAACCCTTAGAATCCGCCAATGTAATTGCCAAACCCTTGCAAGAAAAAGCGAGTTTGAAATTTGCTATTGCAGATAATAAAGGGCGCTACCGCTTAGAGTTAGAGAAAGAGGTAAAATATGAAATCACGGTTTCTTACATTGGGTTTGTAGAACAAGTGTGGATTACGACTCCTGATGATACCGAAAAAACACATGATTTTGTACTCCAACCCACAGGAGAACAACTCAAAGAAATTGTTATTAAACATGAATTCAAGCCTATCGTCATCAAAAAAGATACCATGACTTTTGATGTGAAGAGTTTTGCAAACGGGAATGAACGCAAAATGAAAGAGGTCTTAGAAAAGTTACCGGGCGTTGAAGTAGACAAAAAAGGAAATGTTACTGTACAAGGCAAAAAGGTAACCAAAATGCTAGTAGAAGGGAAATCGTTTTTTGGTGGAGGAAGCAAATTAGCCGTAGAAAATATTCCTGCCGATGCACTGGATAAAATCGAAGTCATAGACCATTTTAATGAAGTGGGATTTATGAAGCAAGTATCGGATAGTGAGGATTTGGCCATGAACGTCAAGCTAAAAGCCGATAAAAAGAAATTTGTTTTTGGGGATATAGAAGCCGGAGCCGAAGTTGGCAATGCCGATAATGGTTTTTATTTGGCACATGCCGCTTTGTTTTATTACAGTCCAAAAACCAATTTAAGTTGTATAGGCGATGCCAACAATATTGGTAGACGCACCTTTACTTTTGATGATATGTTGCGCTTTGGTGGCGGAATGAGTAGTTTTCTTTCGGGACGAAAATCGTTTACCAATTTGTATAGTTTTACTAATGATACTAATGAGCTTGTACAGAGTAAATCACAATTTGCTGCGCTCAATTTTAGCCATGAGTTATCAAGTAAACTAGAAATTTCTGGGTTCTCCATTTTTTCAAAAGTGTTTGCAGCTTCTCAATCGGAGAGTAGCAACGAATATTTGCAAAATAGTGCTGTAGCTTTTGAAAACAAATTGCAAAAAGGGGACAATCGTTCGTTACTTGGAATTTCCAATATAAAATTGAATTATTCGCCTAATGCCAAAGAAAAATGGTATTACAACGGGCAATACCAATCGAGTACCAATGATTTGAACAGTACTATTAATTCGGTGACCAATTTAGGGAGCAGTGTTTTTCAAACCTTAAATCAAGCCGATAATACCGCGATAAAACAATACCTAGAATGGCATAAAAGTTATAACGATGCGCATACAACGACTTTTGTAGTGAATCAGGCTTATGACATAAATACGCCACAAACACGTTGGTTTACGGACCAACCTTTTTTAACGGGTATCATTCCCATTCAAGCCGATAACACGTATGCCATCGATCAAATCAAAAGAGTTAAAAATCAATCTATTGATGCACTTTTTAAGTATTATTGGGTGTTAAACAATGCCAATCATTTGTACACTATTTTAGGAAACAACAACGGGCGTTCGCAGTTGTTTACCTCCGAAAAACAGGTGTTGACTACCAATGTTATTAATGATTTTAGTACTGCTGGTTTTGGTAACGATATCAAGTATCAACTCAATGATGCTTATATTGGGTTGGAGTACAAATTTAGAATTGGAAAATGGACGAATAAGCCCGCATTATATAGCCATTGGTATGCTATGAAAACGGAACAAGCCTCTGGAAATAGAGTGGTCGAAAAGCAAGTTTGGTTGCCACAATGGACTAGTGAATTTGAATTCAATAAATCAGAAACCCTAAATTTTAATTACAAACTCGAAGTGGGATTTCCTGAAGTAAGTCAGTTAGCGGATCAGTACACACTACAAAATTATAATTTGGTTTTTAAAGGGAATGCCTTGTTGGAAAATGAACAGTTTCATTCCGCAAATTTGAGGTATTCCAAAATGAATATGTATAAAGGAATTACTTGGAATGCTATGGCAAGCTTTATTAAAAAAGAAAAGACCATTCGTAATGAAGTGATTTTGCAAGGAATTAATCAAGTCAATAGTCCTTTTTTGAGAGACAATCCAGAGACGAATTACAATTTGAATGGGGCGTTTACTAAAAAAATCTACCGTTTTAATCTTCGACTCAATACGAGTTTGAGTTGGTTCAACTATTTGCAAACCTTGAATGGAGTGACAACTTCAAATGATAGGAATAACCAAAAAATAGGATTTTTGATTAAAACAGCCTATAAGAAATGGCCAACAATAAGCATGGGGTACACAAAAGGTTTTAGTCAGTTTAAAGGCATTACACAATCTGATTTTCAGTCTGATACTTGGAATGGAGATGCTGAAATCACTTTTTTTAACTATTGGACCTTCAAGTTTGAGTATGAAAACACAAGTAATACTAACGCTAACCAGCAACGTAACTTTTATGATATTGCCAATACTTCTTTGCGTTATCAAAAGAAAAATAGCCCTTTTGGTTTTGAAGTAACAGTCAATAATATATTGAATACCACCGTAAAAAATGATTATTCCTTTTCGGATTACTTAATTAGCGAACGAAGTACTTTCGTTTTACCAAGAGTATTTATGTTGTCTGTAAGTTATAAATTGTAGTTTATAAATCTCTTTTCAGCACGCCCAAATGTTAATTATACACTCTAATCACGCTTCCAATTACTTCTACACGGTATTGCTTCATCGGATATTGTAGGTCGCTTAAACCGGTGAACAAACTGTATTCTTTAGTATCGCAGGCACAAACGGCATTGATTCCTTTGATGGTCATAGTGGAGCAATTGCTCAAGGCTTGATTGGGACAAGCGGCATCAAAGGCATTGTAGCCACTTCCGGTATTAAAAACGATAAGTCCGCGAATGCCTGCATTAGGAAAAAATACGGCATTGCTGGGGAATTTCAAGTTGGAATAGGCAGGTAAACTGGTGTTCAAGTCTACACTAAATGAATAATTGGGAAGGAAAGGGTTTTTATTGGAGGTGTTATTGTTGCTACAACTGGTGAATAGCGTGATGGTGAGTAGAAAAAGCCATTTTTTTATCATTTTAAATTAAGATCTAAGATTAGTGAAACAAATTTAATTTATTTACATTTGGATTCGTTATTGTTAACATTTAATTATTGCATTAAAAAAAAGTAGTATATTTGCGGAAAGAAATCCCGTCCCGATGGGATTTTTTCTATTTATATCATTCAGGTCGCGTACTGTAAAACGTAAGAAAGTCAATTGTATTGTATTGGTTTTAGGGGTAAGGCAACAGGGGGTGCCTTGTAATTATTAATAAAAAAGTTATGAGTAAAGTATCGTATTATACAGCAGAAGGATTAAAAAAGTTAAAAGAAGAGTTGGATCATTTGAAAGGTGTGATGCGCCCGAAAGCTTCGCAAGACATAGCCGATGCAAGAGATAAAGGCGATTTGTCTGAAAATGCAGAGTACGATGCTGCTAAAGAAGCGCAAGGTTTATTAGAAATGCGTATTGCTAAATTAGAGGAAGTGTATGCCAATGCTCGATTGATTGATGAATCGCAATTGGATGTATCGAAAGTATTGGTGCATTCGAATGTAAAAATCAAAAATCAAGGAAATGGTATGGAAATGAAATATACCTTGGTGGCGGAGAGTGAAGCTGACTTGAAAACCGGAAAAATATCCGTAACTTCTCCAATAGGGAAGGGCTTACTGGGCAAAAAAGTAGGGGAAGTTGCCGAAATTACGGTACCTAACGGGGTATTGAAATTTGAAATTATTGAAATTTCTCGCGACTAAAACGAAGCATTATGAGCAGTATTTTTACCAAAATAGTTCAAGGTGAAATTCCTTGTTATAAAGTAGCTGAAGACGAACAATTTTTAGCTTTTTTGGATGTGAATCCCAATGCGGTTGGGCATACACTCTGTATTCCAAAACAAGAAATTGATAAGCTTTTTGACTTAGATGATGAATTGTATATCGGATTAATGCAATTTTCTAAAAAAGTAGCTACTGCTCTCGAAAAAACAATTCCATGTGCACGAATCGGAATGGCGGTTATTGGTCTTGAAGTACCGCACGCCCATGTTCATTTGATTCCGATTAATGAAATGAATGAAATGCGTTTTCAAAATAAAGTGAGTTTGACTCCAGCTGAGTTTGACGCTTTGGCCTTTAAAATTGGACAAAATTTATAAAATTAATTATATCTATATTTAAGCACGAATAGCCTTTTGGGTAGTTCGTGTTTTTTTTTTTCTCAATTTCTATGAAATTTTTTTTAAGCTTTTTGGTTTTTTGTTCTGTTGGTGTTTTTGGACAAAACAAACCGAGTTACTCTTGGATAGATTCTAAAATGGCGGGAATACCTGTAGCCGCTACTACTTCTATTTCTGGTATCACAGATTATATCGCTGCAAATTTTAAAACGGATGACGAACGTTTACGTGCCTCCTTTATTTGGGTAGCTTCAAACATAAATTACGATGTTGCTACTATGGAGACCATCGATTTTAGTGATTCACCCGAACAAAAAGTATTAAAAACACTCAAATTACGCAAAGGAGTCTGTATTCATTACGCTGAGGTTTTTGATGCTATAGTCAAACAGTTAGGATTTGAGAGTAAAATAGTCGAAGGCTATACCAAGCAATTTGGCCAGGTTTCTTCGTTGTCACATGCTTGGAACATTGTTAAAAGTAATGGAAAGTGGTATTTTTTTGACCCAACTTGGGCGGCTGGTACAGTGAATAAAAAGGTGTTTACCAAAAAGCTCAATACTAGTTATTTTAAGACTCCGCCTGCAACTATGGTTTTGACGCACATGCCTTTTGACTATTTATGGCAATTATCAAATGCTCCAATTAGCAATCGGCGTTTCATTACTGGCAATCCCAAATCGCATTTGAAGATTAGCAATTTTGACTGTATGGCAACCATTGAAAGTTTGAATTCCAAATCAGAAGAAATTAAATTGTTTGAGGAAATAAAACGAATTGAAGCTAGTGAAATAATAAGCCCTTTAATAGAATCCTATTGGTCCACCAAAAAAATGGAATTGGCGGGTTTGCGAAACAATGGTGCTGTTGAAAAAATGAATGCGATTATTGAGGAAAGCAATGCGGCAACGGCTTTGTTTAATGACTTTATTTTTTATCGTAACAAACATTTTAAGCCCATGTCCTCTGATGAAGCTCTTTTGGCGATGATCACTACTCCAAAAGAGAAAGTACTGACGTGTCAAAAAAAAATAGAGTCGTTGGGGCCTGTTTTGGAGTCCAATAAAGCGATGTTGCTTTCTTTTCGGAAAAATTTAGGGGAATTGCTACAACAAATTGAGGAACAAGAAAAATTCGTAAGGGAATATTTGAGCAAAGGTAAATTGGGAAGAAAATCTATGTTTGCTAAAGTCACGTGGTTTGGTGTGCCTTTAAATTAGTTTTAATCACTTTATAAATAAAAAAGGGATTTCTATTTGTAATCCCTTTTTTAGGATAAAAAATGAAAATTATTTTTTGAACAAACTGATAGCAAAAACTAAAACCCATGCACCTCCAGCAGCAATGATAATTTGCCAGAGAATTCCTCCTCCTCCAATTCCTAAATTACCAGCAAGCCACCCTCCGATGACACTTCCAATAATGCCTACAAGGATATTTCCGAATAAGCCAAAACCACTGCCCTTCCATAGCTGTCCGCCAAGCCATCCTGAAATGGCGCCGATTAAAAGAAAATACAAAAATTCCATAAGTAAATATTTTGAAGTTAATCTACTAAAATTAACCAAAAAAAAGCATACAAGGTTAGTAAATCAATTTATTATGTAAACTAGTTGCATGGTAGTCCCTTTTCCAACTTCCGAATGTAGTACTTTGATGTTACCTTTGTGATATTCCTCTACAATTCGTTTGGTTAAAGACAAGCCGAGTCCCCAGCCTCTTTTTTTGGTGGTAAAACCGGGTTCGAAGATTTTTTGAAACAAATTTTTAGGAATGCCGCTTCCGGTGTCGGTTATCGATATTTTTACGGCAGCTCCGTCTTCCTCAATTTGTAAATGAAGACTTCCTTTACCTTTCATGGCGTCGATAGCATTTTTTACCATGTTTTCGATAGTCCAACTGTGTAATGTTGCATTCAAAGCTACCGGTATACATTTATCAGGAGCCGAATGTGAAAATGTAATTTGTTTCGAAAATCGAGATTGCAAATAATCATAGGAAAGTAATGTTTCTGCCACAATATCTTTCGTTTCAAGCACCGGCTCTGAACCAATTTTAGAAAACCGATCGGTAATGGTTTGTAATCGTTCGATATCTTTTTCAATCTCTAAAGTGGTCGATTCTGCAACATCTTCCGTTTTTAAAAGTTCTACCCAACCAATCAGGGAAGATAAAGGAGTGCCGATTTGATGTGCCGTTTCTTTGGCCATTCCTGCCCAAAGCTTGTTTTGTGTAGCTATTTTGGCACTTTTGTAGTAATTGAAAACTAAGGCCGCAAAAAGAACAATAATAAGAAGTAAGGCGACGGGATAATATTTTAATTGGTTTAATAATGCCGAATTTCCATAATACAATTTTTGAATTTTTCCTGGAGCATAGGCTATCGTAATGGGGTCATTCTCGTTTTTTAACTGTTCTAAAAAGAGTTGTGCTTTTAAAGGATTGTTTATAATTACGGGATCAATATTTACAGTGTTTATGATGCGCTCTTGTTCAGTAAGTAGAATCGGAATGGAAGTATTGTTGCTAAAAATCAATAAAGGTAGCGCTACATCGGTATTTGCATCTGCGTTAATCAATGTTTTCTGCGCATGGGCCCAAAGATTCATTTTGATCCGTTCTTCTTCTTTAAAAACCTGAAAAAAGGAATAGGTATTCCATAGAATTAAAGAAACAAGGCAAAAAGAGGAAGTGATAATAATCCATCGGGTTGTGTTTCTTTTTGTTGAAAAATGCATAGGTTTTTTTTTAAACGATAACTATTTTGTAGTTGTCAAATCTTGTAATGATAGTAAAGGAACCAAATTTTTTGTCCATAATTGTTTGTGCAATTTGCGTTTTTATAAGACGCAGTTGCACAAACATACTGGATAAAGATAACGAATAAATGATAGATTTATTTCTATTTTGGAACAATAAAAAGCCAGTATCATTTCATTTTTTATCAATTTTATCGGTCGATTCCACTCTAAAATACTCGAGCTTTTGTTTACTTTTGTAGTGGCGAAATAGCCTTTAATTTTTCTCTTATGGTAAGTATAGATCCCAAAAGTATTCCCACCGCCCAATTGCAAGGGTATTTGCAAAGTAGTGTTGGTCCCCGACCGATTGCCTTTGCTAGTACTGTAGATGCTAAAGGAGTTCCGAATTTGTCCCCTTTTAGTTTTTTTAATGTTTTTAGTGCCAATCCGCCCATATTGGTGTTTTCTCCCGCACGTCGAGTTCGGGATAATACAACAAAACATACTTTGCAAAATGCTGAAGCTACACGTGAAGTGGTGATAAATGTAGTGAATTATGATATGGTGCAGCAAACTTCTTTGTCGAGTACTGAATATCCTGAAGGAGTAAATGAGTTTTTGAAATCTGGTTTTACTGCCATTCCCTCAGATCTCGTAAAGCCCCATCGCGTAAAAGAATCTCCCGTTCAGTTTGAATGTAAAGTGACTCAAATTATAGCTTTAGGAACGGAAGGAGGAGCGGGTAATTTAATTGTATGTGAAGTGGTGAAGTTACATATTAGCGAAGCTGTTTTGGATACTAATGGAGCCATCGATCAGCATAAAATCGACTTGGTGTCCCGTTTGGGTGGGAATTGGTATTCTAGAGCGAATGAAGGGATGTTTGAGGTTGAAAAACCACTGAATACACTCGGAATAGGGGTGGATGCGCTTCCTGATTTTATCAAGGAAAGCACTCATTTTGATGGAAATGATTTAGGAAAAATGGGAAATATAGAAAAAATACCAACCGAAGAAGAAATTGCTATATTTGTAAAAGAAAATTTTGAAGTCAAAGCGGTCCTTAGTGCCGATGATATGGATAAGAAATTTCAAAAAGCAAAAGAGTATTTAGATAATGGAAAAGCGATTAATGCTTGGAAGTTATTATTAGCCAATAAATAAATTTAAGTAGTATGGAAGTTTTAGGAAGAGTAAAATTAATTAATCCTGTTCAACAAGTAAGTGCCTCTTTTAAGAAAAGAGAAGTTGTGGTTACCACTGATGAGCAATATCCACAACATGTTTCAATTGAATTTCAACAAGACAAAACGGATTTGTTGAACAATTTCGCCATTGGAGAACAAGTAAAAGTCTCCATCAATTTGCGTGGTAGAGAGTGGGTGAGTCCACAAGGAGAGGTAAAACACTTTAATACTATCGTGGGGTGGAGAATCGAGAAACAAGTTGCAGCAGCAACAACAGCACCTGCAGCAGCGCCACCAATGCCTGCCGCTGAGGCTTTCGCACCTGCCACTAGCTTCAATGAAGAAGAAGCTGACGATTTGCCTTTCTAAAAGAATCATTTTCAAGTTTTTATTTCCAAATTCCAAAGCATTGCGATGTATTTGGAATTTGGATTTTTTTTGCCCGCATAGTCCTTCAATTTTTGACCATAAAAGATGTATTATTTAACTGAAAAATTATTTTTTCCGCCTGTTTCTGAGGCAAATGCTGACGGGATATTGGCTCTTGGAGGCGATTTGTCACCTGAACGCTTACAATTGGCTTATTCAAGTGGAATTTTTCCTTGGTTTGAGGACGATCAGCCCATTATTTGGTGGTCGCCTAATCCAAGAATGGTACTGTTTCTTGAGGACTTGGTAGTTTCTAAAAGTATGCGAAATATTTTGAATCGAAATGTTTTTAAAGTCACCTTTAACCAAGATTTTAGAGCGGTTATTTCTCATTGCCAACAAGTAAAACGCGAAGGACAAACAGGAACTTGGATTACAAATGATATGATTGAGGCCTATTGCAAATTACACGAATTAGGCATTGCAAAATCAGTAGAGGTGTGGCAAGACAATCAATTGGTAGGAGGGTTGTATGGTGTTGATTTAGGACATGTTTTTTGTGGCGAAAGTATGTTTTCTTTGGTTTCTAATGCGTCTAAAGTTGCTTTTATAGCGTTAGTAAACCATCTTAGAATCAATAACTACCGCCTTTTGGATTGTCAAGTGTACAACGACCATTTAGCCAGTTTGGGTTGTGTGGAAATAGAACGTGAGGATTTTATGCGAATTTTAAACGGGTAAAATAGTTATTCTTTGTTCCTAGTCCAACAATTTTCTATATGATCATTCACCATTCCGGTGGCTTGCATGTGTGCGTAAATAACGGTTGAGCCTACAAACTTAAATCCCCGTTTTTTTAAATCTTTGCTTATCGCGTTCGATATTGTGGAGGTAGCTGGAACTTCTTTTAAGGTTTTAGGGCAATTATCAATGGGTTTGTGGTCCACAAAAGCCCAAATGTATTGCGAAAAGCTTCCAAACTCTTTTTGGATTTTAATGAAATTTTGAGCGTTGGTTACAGCGGAATAAACTTTTAGTTTGTTGCGAATAATACCAGCATCTTGCAATAATTCTTGAATTTTGTCATCAGAATATTTTTCAATTTTTAGGTAATCAAAAGCGTCAAATGCATTACGGAAATTGTCTCTTTTATTTAAGATTGTAATCCAACTCAAACCCGCTTGAAAGGTTTCAAGGAGTAGAAATTCAAATAAAGTGGCATCATCATAAACTGGAGTTCCCCATTCTTTATCATGATATTTTTGGTACAATTCGCTGGAGTTGCACCATCCGCAACGGTATACTTCTTGGTTCATTACTTTTTGATTTCCCAGTAAAACCCTTTGACATTTGGAATGTAGGCATTACCATTTTTAATAATTAATTCAGTATAAATTTTTTTGTTGTATTTGATTCCAATAGCGCCACCTTTTATAATAGTTTTATCTTTTTTGAAATCAAAAGTCATCGGTCCGTTTTGGAATTTTGCATCTGAAACTTTCTCTATAAGCCATGTGGATCCCCATTTGAAATATAAGGTGTTTTGCCCTGTGTAGGTCACATTTTTTACAAACCCTAAAGATTCTTTTGGAAAATTGTAGTGTTCGATCAGCTCTTTTTTAGTGTACGTTCTTCCAATTTCACCATATTTGAATAGAACTTTTAATGGGGATTCAATAATTTTTTCGGCTGTTACATCTTCTTTTTCTACTATTGTTTCAGGATTTTCAAAAGTAGTGGCCTCTTTTTTTGGGTGATAGTTTTTTGATGTAGCATTATTTTCTTTCTCGGAAAGCACCGTTTTACTTGAATCTGTAAGTGAATTATCTTCTGAATTTATTGCGTCAATTTTGTTTTTTTTATTCTCTATGTTGTCTTGTGTTTCTGTGGTATTACTATTGCAACCTAAGAATAGTAAAAGAAAAAGGAGCAAAAGAAATGGTAGTGGTTTGTTCATTTTTAACGATTTAAATCGAGTGTTTGATGGAATTCGTTCTTTTGTTAGGTGTAAAAATAATGATATTCGAAAGAAAAAATGCCAAATAAATCTAAAATCAAAGCACTATTCATTGTCTTTAGAAAGGAATTTTTTAATTAAATGATGCCCCGCATAAATAACTGGAGTGAGTAGTATTGCTATAGAAAGTTTAAAAGCATACCCCGTTAATGCTGAAGTTAAAAAGGTTTCAAAGTTGATTTTTCCTGGCAACCAAAATGCAATTCCTAAAACGATAAACGAATCGAAAAGTTGTGAAACAACCGTAGAGCCTGTGGTTCTTAACCAAATTTTAGTATCACCGGTTCGATTTTTAAAGAACCAAAATACGGTAACGTCTATAAGTTGAGATACCAAAAATGCGATGATACTTCCCACAATGATCCACATACTTTGTCCGAAAACGGCTTGAAATTGTTCGTCATTGACCGGGCTTATTCCCTTGGCAGCAGGAATTGTCATTGCTAATAATAAAATAATAAAAGAGTAAGCGATGAGACAGGCTGTAATAAAGGAAAGCTTGCGAACCCCTTTTTCACCAAAATATTCATTGATTAAATCGGTTGTCAAAAACACTATTGGCCAAGGTAAAATTCCAATACTCATCACGAAAGGGCCAATTTGGATTAATTTACCACCAATTAATTCGGCAGTAACTGCGTTGGTGATAAAAATACCAGCAAGAATGACAAAAACAAAATCTTTACGGGTTTGAAACATAGTTTTTAGTTTTTCAAATGTACTATTTTATTTTAAGTATAGGATTTGGAACAATTGTTAAATAAAAATCCCAAACGTAAAACGAATGGGATTAAAATGACTTATTGGTTTTTTGAGATTTAGTATATCTGTTTTACACCTCTAGCGTTATCAAACACATAGCTTACTAACCAGGCAATTTGACCCTGTTTGGCAAAATAAATCTTTTTGTTTTTCATGTCAGGAATTACTTCTAGACAAGTTTCCAAAAGATTGAAAGCTGCAATTAAGTTTTTTTGTTGGTAAGTGTTGAGTACTTTTTTCTTCTCTGTATTGCTCTCTGCGTCAATCGCAAATCGTTGGTAATTGTTTTCCGCAATTGCTTTCAATGATAAGATATCATCATAAGTTACTTGGGTGAAATTTTCTTCGGCTTTTTGTCCAGTAAATAAGGTGTAAAACGCCCAAGCCGCACCGCCTGAAATATACACATTGTTTTTTTGTTGCGATTCAGGACGATTAGTGTACATTTTTTTGAATGTTTCTCTCAGGGTAGGGAGATAGTCAAATAAAACTTCGTTGAATTCAAAAACTGTCTTTTGTTTACATTTTTTGTTAATAAGCTCTGTTAATGTTACTGTTCCAATATCAGAGGAAATTGGGAAGAAAACACCAGAACCATTGATCTCTTTTGCATAGCCTCCTTTGGTGTTACCACCTCCAATATCTATAATTACTGAATTCATATAGTTTTTGGGAGGAATACAACCTTTCAAAAGTAATCTCGCTTCAATGGAAGAAGAAATAACTTCTGTATTTTTTTTTGTTAAAGCTTTGATTTTTTCCGTAAGCTCGCTTGTGTTGGTAGCCAAACCAACTCCTGAAGAGGCTACTATGAAAATATTTTTATCCTCAATTTTGTATTCCGTTAGCATTTTGTTGTAATTCATCAGTACTACCGCCACGGCTCTTTCTATGTCTTCTTTAAATAAAGTACCATCAATAGAGATACCAGTTGCAATACCAACGTTTTCAGTCCAAAATTCTTTTACGTCGTAGTAATTTTTCTTTAGGTTTTCTACCTCTAGAACGGTCATTTTAACGCCTTTACTTCCAATTTCTATGCCTCCGTAAAGTTGGGAGTAGGAAGAAAATGAAAAGCAAAGAAATGCGAAGGCAAAGTAAATTTTTTCTTTCATGGTAATGTCGATTTGGGGTTCACCTGCAAAACTATATAAAAAATGAAAACTACAATGTTTTTTTTGTCCTTTTTTATTTATCAAAAAAAAGATAATAATTATTTTGAATTTGTTAAGTTAATTTAACATTTCTCTATTGCCTTGGTCAAAAAAAAATCTATTTTTGCTTTTATAAAAAAATTTTTTGCCCCAAAAAAAATGAGTTATGATACAAAAATACCTAAACAATTTTAAAGATTTTCCAAAAGAGATTTGGATACTTACTTTGATAACTTTTATTAACCGAGCTGGAACGATGGTGGTTCCCTTTCTGTCAAAGTATATGAAAGAGAACTTACATTTTACCTACAGTCAAATAGGTTGGGTGATGGTTTTTTTCGGGATGGGTTCTATTATAGGGACTTGGTTGAGCGGAAAATTATCCGACAAGATTGGCTTTTACAAAGTCATGGTTTTTAGTTTATTTGCGAGTGGAATAGTATTTATTTTGTTGCATTATGCTTCGACATTCGAAGAGCTTTGTGTTGGAATTTTAGTTTTGACTACTATAGCGGATATGTTTAGACCTGCCATGTTGGTATGCTTAAAAACGTTTACAACCAAAGAAAATAGGGCTAGTGCTTATTCGCTAACGCGAGCGGCAGTTAATTTAGGTTTCCTTTTTGGGCCTGTGTTGGGAGGTTTGATTATCATGCAATCGGGATATGAGTATATTTTTTATGCGGATGGCGCAACTTGTATTTTAGCGATTATTGTTTTTGTTCTATTTGTAAAAGAAAAAGCATTGCCTGTTAAATTAGCTTCTGATAAAGTATTGGTCAAAAATGTCTCTGTGATGAAAGACAAGCCTTTTATGTTGCATTTAGTAATTTGTCTAATCACTGGAATATTGTTTTTTCAAATTTTCACCACCTTGCCGCTGTACCACAAAGAGCAATTTAATATGTCTGAATTTGATAGTGGACTCTTGTTGAGCCTAAACGGATTGCTTATTTTGCTTTTTGAACTTCCGATAGTTAATTATGTAAGTAGGAATAATATCAACAATCATAGGGTTATTTTTATCGGATTAGTTTTGATGGCAACCAGTTTTTTGTTTTTGTTGTTTTCCTGGGAAGGAATGTTGATTCCGATGATGTTGTTTATGACTTGTGGAGTAATGTTGACGTTTCCTTTTGCAAACTCATTTGCCATGGAGCGATCCTATGAGCAAAGAGAAGGAAAATATATGGCGGCATTTACAATGAGTTATAGTTTTGCTCATATTTTGAGTGCGAAGACAGGAATGGAAATTATCCAAAATGCGGGTTACGAGGCTAACTGGATTTTTATGTCTGTTTTGGGTGTAGTAGGTTCATTGTTAGTGTTTAAATTGTTTGCAATGGTTGAAAAAGAAACTACAAGTAATGGGACTATGATTCCTATTGAGAATAACGAAAGGCAGTAAAATTTTATTTTTTTTGCAATTAAAGCGGTAGTGATTTATTTACTACTGCTTTTTTTTGTTCTCCATTAATGTTGTTTGAATTTTTGTTTGGTTTATTATGGCGTTTTTAAACACAAAAAAAAGTCCCAACTTTTGAAAGTTGGGACTTAATTTTGTAATTTCTAGGTGTTTAGATTATCCTAAAGCAGCTCTTTTGAAACCTGTTACGATAAGATCCTTATCTAAAGATTTAGCATAAGCAGCAACGCTTAATTTGTTGTCTTTAATGTAATCTTGGTTTACTAAAGTGTTGTCTTTAAAGAAACGAGCTAGTTTTCCTTTAGCGATATTGTCTAACATTGCTTCTGGCTTACCTTCTTGACGTAATAAATCTTTTGCGATTTCAATTTCTTTAGCGATAGTTTCAGCATCAACACCGTCTTCGTTAAGAGCGATAGGTGCCATTGCAGCAGCTTGCATAGAAATGTTTTTAGCTACTTCGTCAGCACCTTCAATGTTTTTAGACAAAGCAGTCAAAGTTGCAATTTTGTTACCAGCGTGGATGTAAGAACCGATAAAAGCACCTTCTAATCTTTCGAAAGCACCAATTTCGATTTTTTCTCCAATAACTCCTGTTTGCTCAATTAATTTTTCAGCAACAGTAATTCCGTTGAAATCAGCAGCTAAAAATTCTTCTTTAGTAGTGAAGTTTAAAGCTAAAGCAGCTAAATCTTGGGCTAATTTCACGAAAGATTCGTTTTTACCTACGAAGTCAGTTTCACAGTTTAATGAAACTACAACTCCAGCAGTTTTTTCAGCATTTACAACAGCGATAACAGCGCCTTCTGTAGATTCTCTATCAGAACGGTTAGCGGCTACTTTTTGTCCTTTTTTACGTAGGTTTTCGATTGCTAAATCAAAATCTCCTTCTGCTTCAACCAAGGCTTTTTTGCAGTCCATCATACCTGCACCTGTGATTGTTCTTAATTTATTTACGTCTGCAGCAGTAATTGTTGCCATAATATAAGGTGTTTTAATGTTAAAAGTAAAAATTCCAATTCTCAAATCCCAAACTCCAACTTTATCAGAAGGTTAATTTTCTGATTTTGGATTTTGGAATTTAAGTTTTGGAATTTAAAATTTGATTTATTCTTCAGTTGCTGGAGCTTCAGGAGCTACTTCTTCGGTAGCAGGAGCAGCTTCTACTTCTTTCTCAGTACCTCTATCAGAAAGGCCTTCGATTACAGCTGCAGAAACTAAAGATAAAATTTTGTCAATTGATTTAGAAGCATCATCATTTGCAGGGATAACATAATCTACTTCACGTGGATCAGAGTTAGTATCAACCATTGCAAAAACTGGAATGTTTAATTTTTGAGCTTCTTTTATTGCGATGTGTTCCGCTTTGATATCTACTACGAACAATGCTGCAGGTAGTCTAGACATATCAGCGATTGAACCTAAGTTTTTCTCTAATTTAGCACGAAGACGATCTACTTGCAAACGCTCTTTTTTAGAAAGTGTGTTAAAAGTTCCGTCTTTTTTCATCTTGTCGATAGAAGACATTTTTTTAACCGCTTTACGGATGGTAACAAAGTTTGTTAACATTCCACCAGGCCATCTTTCAGTGATGTAAGGCATGTTTGCAGCTTTTGCTTTTTCAGCTACGATATCTTTTGCTTGTTTTTTGGTAGCAACGAATAATATTTTTCTACCAGATGCAGCAATTTTTTTCAAAGCTTCGTTAGCTTCTTCAATTTTTGCTGCAGTTTTATATAGATTGATAATGTGGATTCCATTACGCTCCATATAAATGTAAGGAGCCATGTTTGGATCCCATTTTCTAGTCATGTGTCCGAAATGAACACCTGCTTCTAGTAATTCTTTTACTTCTACTTTGTTTGACATTTTTGTACTAGTTTACGTTCTGTTGGTTATAGCAATGTAGGAATGGCGATGAATCGGCTTCTTACATTTAGATGCTAAACTAATCTCCCGACGCATCGGGACAATAACAACATTGTTTTTAAATTCAATAAATAAACGAAGTCTTGTACGTATTGCACAAGACAGGCAATATTAACGTTTAGAGAATTGGAATCTCTTACGAGCTTTCTTCTGACCAAATTTCTTACGTTCAACCATTCTTGGGTCTCTTGTTAATAAACCTTCTGGTTTCAAAACTCCTCTGTTTTCAGCATTTACTTCACACATTGCGCGAGCGATTGCCATTCTTACAGCTTCTGCTTGACCAGTTACACCACCTCCATAAACGTTTACTTTTACGTCAAAGTTTGATGCGTTTTCTGTCATAGACATTGGTTGCATTACTTTGTACTGTAAAGTAGCTGTAGGGAAGTAAGTTGCGAATTCTTTTTTGTTTACAGTGATTACTCCTGTTCCTTCTGAAACATAAACACGTGCAACAGCCGTTTTTCTTCTACCGATTTTGTGAATAACTCCCATTACTTAAGATCGTTTAGGTTAACAGTTCTAGGTTTTTGAGCGCCTTGTTTGTGCTCAGATCCTACAACAACATTTAAATTTCTGAAAAGTTCTGCTCCTAATTTGTTTTTAGGTAACATCCCTTTTACTGCTTTCTCTACTAATAACGCTGGGTTTTTAGATTGTAATACTTTAGCAGTTAAAGTTCTTTGTCCTCCTGGGTAACCTGTATGACGCATGTAAATTTTGTCATCCATTTTGTTTCCTGTAAGGTTAATTTTCTCTGAGTTGATAACAATTACGTTATCTCCACAGTCCACGTGTGGTGTATAACTTGGTTTGTACTTTCCTCTTAAAATCATAGCGACTTTAGAAGCAAGACGTCCTAAGTTATGACCGTCAGCATCTACAACGATCCATTCTTTTGTAGAATTGGCTTTTGTTGCTGAAATTGTCTTGTAGCTTAATGCGTTCACAATAATAATTTTTAATTAAACATTCCATCCCCAATAAAGGGAGTGCAAAAGTACAATTATTTTTTTTAAAACCAAACCTAGCTTTAATATTATTTCGTATTGATTATCAGATACTAATGTAAAATAATCTTTTACTATGCTTAATGTTGTGATCTAGGATAGTTCTGGGGCTTTTAGTTTTTTGTGTTATTTATGGAATAAGAATTATTTTTTAAAAAGATTTGGTACTTAATTGTTAATTGATTGATTTAAAATATTTTGTATATTTTCTTATCCAGAATCTTTGTGTTATTTTCTTTTGTTTTCATCCATTCAATTTATTTTCTCTCTAAATATAACAATTGTACAGCAGATTTTATGGGATAAGAATAGCTCTTTTTTTATGATTATTCAAAACATGCTAGTATTAATTCTTCTATGCCAATTGATGTTTTTGATTCAGGAACTGGATGATTAACTGTATTGAATGCTATTTTAAATTTAGATTCTGATAGCAAAACGAATCAACAATGAGTTGCAGATGGCATTTTAGATTTTCAATACGAGGATTTTATTTATTTGGCAGATCAAGCCAATATGCCGAATGGTAATTATGCAGCTACTGGTAAAACTGATTTGTTACGAGAACACATAGTTAAAGATGCTCACTTTTTGTTTCAGGATGCTTTTTATGTCAATGCTAAAAAAAACATATCCTAAGTAGGTTTTAAAACAATGGTAGTTGCTTGCAATACAGCTACAGCTTATTGATTGTCTGATATTGAAATTTTTTAAGGTTGACTAATTCCAAAGTTAAAGTCATTGGTGTTATTAATTCTGGTGTTCAAGGGGCTATGCAAACTTTTGGAAAAAATGGAAGTATTGGAGTATTTGCTACCGTCGGAACTATTGCCTCAAATGGTTACGAAAATGCGATTGAGGAATACATTATGACCAATAATTACACTGGAACAATTCAGCTTTACAGTCAAGGTTGAGTAGGGGTAGTTGAAGCTGTAGATGAAGATGCGAATTATATTGATCAAAATATAAAGTTCGAGGTTTGGGTAATTCTTCTCTTTCTATTGATAAAACATTGATTTTGGGATGTGCTCACTATCTGTTTCTTACTAAGGAAATTCAAAAGGTTTTGATAGAGCTTCGAAATATTCAATTAAACGGTAAATATTTATACCGAAATTTGATAGCTCCGAATGTATATTTGATTGATCCTTCCGTGAATACCGCTGAGGCTTTATATGAATATTTGATTCAGCAAAAATTGGAAAATAATCATCCCCATACTCAGAAAGCAGATTTTTTTATCAGTATACCCAATCAAAATAATCCTTCAATTATTACCGACTCAGACAAATCCAGATTTACTTATGACTATAAGTACGGTCGAAATGCTGGTGAAAATCAAGAATACATTCAAACTGTTCCTTTTTCAACTCAATATGTACCTGAAGAAATTATTAAAAGATTTCAAAAACAAATTCCTAAAGTTTTTAATTTAATTGTTGCATCTCCACTAAATAAATGGATAGAGACTCCTTATTTGATTAAATAAAGACAGGGATTAGATTAGTGCTGAACTTGAAATATTTATGTTTTTTTTATAAAAAATGCATTTTATGATGCTATTTTTGTCTTATTTTTGCATTTGTTAAAATAATAATAGTATAATTTATCTTAATTTTAGAAGATAATATTTAATTGTAGTATTTTATTTAAAGTCAAATTATTAAAATATACTCCTATGAAAGTGAAAGCCACTCTAAAACAAATTGCGAAAGAGCTTAATGTTTCGGTTTCAACAGTTTCTAAAGCACTTAATGATAGTCCGGAAATTAGTGAACAAACCAAGATTAAAATTAAGGAGTATGCCAAATTAAAAAATTACAAACCCAATGTGATTGGCTTAAATCTTAAAAATCGTAAGACCAAAACAATTGGTGTTATTATTCCTAATATTTTGAATTCCTTTTTTGCAAAAGTATTTAGTGGTATTGAAAAAGTCGCTGATAAAAAAGGGTACAATGTGATTATGTGTATTTCAAATGAATCTTTAGATAAAGAAGCACATACGCTTGAAATGTTGAGCAACGGAACGATAGATGGTTTCGTATTGTCTATTTCAGAAGAAGCACAAAAAAATCATGAGTATACCCATTTTAAGGAAATTATTAGCGAAGGTACTCCAATAGTATTGTTTGACAGAACTACAGATGAATTTGACTGTGATAAGGTAATTGTAGATGATTTTGAAGCAGCTTTAGATTCTACCCAATTTTTAATTGATGCAGGGTGTAAGAATATTGCTTTAATTTCAACTATTGATAATCTAAGTATTGGAAAATTGCGTTTAGAAGGGTATTTACAGGCCTTGAAAAACAATAATTTACCTATCAATGAGAATATCATTTTGCGAACCGATTCTAGCGAAGGGCTTAATAAAAAAGTTGAGGCGATTTATACTAATAATACTATTGATGGTGTTTTTGCTTTAGCGGAAGATGATTCTGTTGCTGCCTTGAAGTTTGGTTTGAAAAAAGGATTAAGAATACCCGAAGATTTGAAAATAATCGGATTTGCTGATGGAATCCTTGCTTCAAGACGTTTGTCTCCAAGTTTGACTACCGTAAGTCAACATGGTGTTGAGATTGGTGAAGAAGCGGCTCATTTGTTAATTGAGCGACTAGAATCTAAAGAAGAACATTTACCCTATCAAACCAAAGTAATTAAAACTAAACTAAAAGAAAGAGAATCTACTCGTTTAAATTAATCTCTTAAAATTATAGAAAAAAGGCTCGTAACTATTTTGTTGCGAGCCTTTTTTTTAGTTTAATGTGCTTCCAGCCAATTTTTTCCTATTCCTATTTCTACATCCAATGGGACAGCCATTTTGAAGGCATTCTCCATTTCGTGTTTGATCATCGGTTGTATTTTTTCGAGTTCTGCATGGTGAACATCAAACACCAATTCGTCATGAACCTGTAATAACATTTTGGATTGCCAATTTTCATCAGTAAGTTTTTTATGAATATTGATCATGGCAATTTTGATGATGTCGGCTGCAGAACCTTGAATAGGGGCATTGACAGCGTTTCGTTCTGCTCCTCCACGTACAATGGCATTGGCAGAATTGATGTCTTTTAAATAACGTCTTCTGCCTGAAATGGTTTCTACATAGCCGTTTTCTCTGGCAAAATCAACTTGTTCTTGTATGAACGATTTTAATCTTGGGTAGGTTTTGTAATAGGCTTCAATCAAATCAGCACTTTCTTTTCTAGACAAATTAGTTTGGTTGCTTAATCCAAAAGCCGATACACCATAGATAATTCCGAAGTTGACCGTTTTAGCATGGCTACGTTGTTCTTTGGTTACTTCTTCTAAAGGAACATTGAACACTTTGGCGGCCGTACTTTTATGAATGTCTTCTTTGTTTTGAAAGGCTTTAATCATATTTTCTTCACCACATAAAGCGGCGATAATGCGCAATTCTATCTGAGAATAATCCGCAGAAAGTAGCGTGTAATTTTCATCACGTGCGATAAATGCTTTTCTGATTTGTCGTCCTCTTTCGGTACGAATAGGAATGTTTTGTAGGTTAGGATTATTAGAACTCAAACGACCAGTTGCTGCCACAGTTTGCATATAATCGGTATGTACTCGTCCAGTTTTTTTGTCGACCTGATTAGGTAAGGCATCAATGTAAGTACTTTGCAGTTTTACCATTTGACGCCATTCGAGTATATCACGAACAATTTGGTGTTCATTGGCTAAGTAAGATAAAACTTCTTCACCAGTAGCATATTGTCCTGTTTTGGTTTTCTTTTGTTTAGCACCTCCAATTTTTAGCTTATCGAATAATATATCGCCTAATTGTTTTGGGGAAGCCAAATTGAATTTCTCTCCCGCTGTTTCATAAATCTGCTGTTCGAAGGTATCGATTTCTTTTTGCATATCAATCGACATGTTTTTTAGGAAATCAACATCAAGGTTAATCCCTTCTTTTTCCATGTCTGCCAATACTTGTACCAAAGGAATTTCGATGTCATCGAACAACTTTTTGGTTCCCACTTTTTCTAAAATAGGTTGAAAATGCTCCTTCAATTGAAAAGTGATGTCAGCATCTTCGGTAGCATATTCTTTAATAGCTTCTAATGCTACTTGACGCATCGATAGCTGGTTCTTTCCTTTTTTGCCAATTAAAGTTTCGATAGATTTTGGACTGTATTTTAAATAGGTTTCAGATAAAATATCCATATTGTGTCGCATATCTGGATTAATTAAATAATGCGCAATCATGGTATCAAACAGTTTTCCTTTGACTTGAATATTGTAGTTGGATAAAATTTTCAAATCATATTTCATATTTTGACCAATCTTCTCTATGGTTTCATTTTCGAAAAAAGGGCTGAATTTCTCTATCAATTCTTGAGCTTCATCTTGGTTTTCTGGAAATGGAACGTAAAATCCTTTGCCTTTTTCCCAAGAAAAAGATAAGCCAACTAGTTCGGCATTCAAAGCATCGATTCCTGTAGTTTCAGTATCAAAACATACGGAAGTTTGTTGCAATAAATTTTGAAGCAATAATTTTACTGGAAAATCTCCTTGAATGATTTGGTAGAAATGAGGAGTGTCTTCGAGTGTTTGGTAAAACTTATTTAAACCATTTTCGTTGCTATTCTCATCATCAGAGAATCCAAACAAATCCATTTGGTTTTCAGCAGATTTTTTTGACGCAGTCTTTTTTGAGGTGGCTTGATTCGTTTCATTTCCATCTCCATTTCCAACTATTTCGTCATATTCTTTTCCTGTTCCAAAAAGTTTGTCGAATTGTGTTTTCATTTGACGAAATTCCAATTCTTGAAACAAAGCATCCGTTTTTTCTACATCTGGTTTGGATAATTCATAATCCAGCGCATCAAAAGTAACAGGACAATCGAGTAGGATAGTGGCTAGTTTTTTGGATAAAATTCCTAATTCTTTATTGGCTTCAATTTTTTCTTTCATCGCCCCTTTAAGTTGATGGGTATTGGCCAACAAGTTTTCTAAGGTGCCATATTCGGCCAAAAATTTCTTAGCTGTTTTTTCGCCAACTCCTGGTAGCCCCGGAATATTATCTGCAGCATCACCCATCATGCCCAAAAAGTCTATCACTTGGTCTGGTCGTTCAATTTCAAATTTGGCCAAAACTTCTGGAATTCCCCAGATTTCAATGTCATTCCCCATTCGGGCAGGTTTGTACATAAAAATATTTTCGGATACCAATTGTGCAAAATCCTTATCAGGAGTAACCATAAATACTTGATAGCCTTCTTTCTCGGCTTGTTTGGCTAAAGTTCCAATAAGGTCATCGGCCTCAAATCCTGCTTTTTCAATAATTGGAATATGCATTGCCTTTAACAATTCCTGAATGTAGGGAACGGCAATTTTTATGGCTTCGGGTGTTTCATCACGATGTGCTTTGTATTCTTGATACATTTCATACCGATAATCACTGCCGCCTTTATCAAAAGCCACTGCCAAGTGATCGGGTTTTTCTCTTCGGATAACATCCATCAAAGAGTTCATAAATCCCATAATGGCCGAGGTATCCATTCCTTTGGAGTTGATTCTAGGATTTTTGATAAAAGCATAGTAGCCACGAAAAATCAATGCGTAGGCATCTAAAAGGAAAAGGCGTTTTTGAGTTGACATGTAGTTTGAATCTAAAATTTGAAAGGGTAAAAATAAACAAAGGAATTTGATTTTGTTCATTGCAATTCTTCATTCTCTTATTTCTGTTCAAAAAAATGATTGTTTCTGGAGGAAAGTAACTAATGAAGAAACATTACCTCTTTTTTTCTAAAACATAAGTTAAAAATTGGGAAAGGTGATTTATAGCGCCTACTTTCTTTGTTAATTTGTACTAAATTTAAACCATATGATTTTTCGCTTTTTAGTTTTTTTATTGGTTGTAGCACTTATCGAAACTTATGCTTTTCAGGCTTTCAAAACAATACTTAAGAACAAGACTTTTTTATGGGTATATGCTGTACTTAGCATTGCTTTACTCCTATATATTGTTTACGGATTTACTCAATTTGATCGTTCAGTAGGACAAACGCAATCCAGTCTTCGCACTATGGGATTGTTGCTGCTGGTTTATGTGCCAAAAATTTTGATTACACTTATTTTGTTAGGAGAAGACGTGTTTCGAGTAGTAATAGGTGTAATTAATCATTTTGTAGATAATAATAATGAAGCTACCTTTTTGCCTTCTCGGAGAAAGTTTGTTAGTCAAGTGGGATTAGGTTTAGCGGCAATTCCTTTTTTGTCTTTGATATATGGCATTTTTGAAGGGAAGTATAATTTTAAAGTCATCAAACAAGCTATTTTTTTTCCTGATTTACCAGATGCCTTTGACGGGTTTACGATTACTCAAATATCCGATGTGCACAGTGGCAGCTTTGATAATCCTGAGAAAATCAGCTATGCTATTGATTTGATTAATGAACAAAAAACAGATTTGATTTTATTTACGGGTGATATTGTAAACACTCATGCCAAAGAGATGCATCCTTGGTTAGAAACTTTCAACAGAATAGATAAACATGCATTCGGGAAATATGCAGTGCTTGGGAATCATGATTATGGTGAGTATGTTACTTGGAAAACAAAAGAAGAAAAAGCAGCAAATTTTGAAGCCATAAAGCAATTGTATGCGCAAATAGGATTCACTCTTTTGCTTAATGAGCATACATTTATTGAACGAGATGGACAAAAAATAGCGTTAGTTGGTGTAGAAAATTGGGGACAAAACTTCAAACAAGCAGGAGATTTGAATAAAGCGGCTGCAGGTTTAACCAAAGAAGATTTTAAAATCCTAATGAGTCATGATCCTAGCCACTGGGAACATGTTGTTAAAAATGATGACAAACATTTTCATCTTACGCTTTCAGGACATACACATGGCATGCAGTTTGGGATAGAAATCCCGGGATATTTTAAATGGAGTTTGGCGCAATATGTTTATAAACAGTGGGCAGGACTGTATGAAAATCTCGGAAGATATGTTTATGTTAATCGTGGTTTTGGTTTTCATGCCTATCCTGGCCGAGTGGGTATTATGCCAGAGATAACGGTACTTCAACTAAAAAAAGGGGTAAATAAGGCATAATTGGTTAAAAATGTTATATTTGCAAAGTATCATCTCTATAAAAAGTATTATAAATTAAATATTTTGGTTTTATGTCAAAATTTGGAGAACTTATAAATGCTCAAGTTCCTGTGTTAATTGATTTTTACACTGATTGGAACGAATCTTCAGTTTCGATGCATCCAGTTATTAAAGATGTAGCTGCTGCCCTAGGTGATAAGGCCAAGGTAATTCGAATTGATGTTGATAAAAATCAAGAATTAGCAGAAGTGTTGAGGATAAAAGGATTGCCTACTTTGATGATTTACAAAGAAGGTGTAATGATGTGGAGGCAATCTGGTGAACTTGATGCTAATACAATAATAGGATTGGTTCAAGATCAATTATAGTATTGCTTTCTTTTAATGTTACTACGAAATCTAATAATGGGTTTGGGTTTGAAACTTTAAGGTATGGTTTCAAATCTAAATCCTTTTTGTTTTAGATAATGAATGGCTTTTGGCAGAGCAAATTTTAGGTTTTTTGAGGCTTTTACGCTATCGTGAAAAACAATGATACTACCAGTTTTTACTGAGGAAATAACATTGTTAAGGCATTTTTCAGGGGATATTTGAGTGTCAAAATCTGCACTAAGAACATCCCACATGATTATTTCATATCCTTTTTCTTTAATTATTTTCGCTTGCTTACGTTTGATTCTTCCATAGGGTGGTCGAAATAAGTGAGGGGATTTTCCGCTATTTGATTTGATAATCGCTTCACATTTTTCCGTGTTATCCAAATAAACGGCATCTTTGTTTTTCCAGCCGTTAAAGTGATTATTGGTGTGGTTGCCAATAGCATGTCCTTCAGTAATTACTTGTTGGAAAAGTAATGGATGTTCTTGAATGTTTTTACCAATACAAAAAAAAGTGGCTTTGATGTTCTCCTCTTTCAAAACTTTTAGGACCCAATCCGTTATCTCTGGAGTGGGGCCATCATCAAAAGTTAAATAAATACAATCTTGTTTATTGGGAATATCCCAAATATAGTTAGAAAAATATCTTTTAATAATTGTATTTGTTTTAATCCAATAGAATGACATAGGTCTGAAGTTTTTCTCCCTTAAAGGTAAAAAAAATGTAGCATAAGTTGGTTATGCTACATTAAATTAAAAAGATTTTTAACGTTATTCTTTTTCTCTACCAAATCGTTCAAAAATGTTGACGTAGGTGTTGAATGGTGTTTTGTTTTTAGCATAAAATTCTAAATCACCACTCTCTTTCATTACGGTTAATAAACTTCTGTAACGTTCAATATCTGTGATAATTTCAATTACAATGCTAGATTGCTCTGAAGGATTTAAAGAAGCATAATACTTTAGATTTTCTTGATATTTTGCAATTAATTTTAATAATAAATCTTGTGCTTTTGCTTTTTCACCAACATCATAATAGCCTTTAGCAAAGGGTTCTACTAGGGAATAATAACCAAATTTATCCAGTGGCATTTTAGTAAGTGCTAATTCGATTATGGATTTAGCTTTATCTTTTTTGCCTTCTAGAATCAATTGATTCATTAATCTAGAAAGATACGAACGATATGTGATGCTGTTTTTACGGGTTTCAGGATCATGATAAATGGACGAGCTTTCGCTATTGCCCCAATCCCATTTCATTACATTTTTATACATTTTATCCGTATCAATGCCACCCATGTCCAAAGGGCTTGCGTCTTTTGAAGTTTTAGTTTTGATAGGGACTAATTTGTAGGTCATTCCATCTAATTGAAGGTAATCTTTCATCCAAAGGAAATCCTCGTCATCATAAGCTCCTCCACTAAAATAAATAGGCCTTTTCCAATTGTTGTTAGCAATTAGGTCTAACATCATCAATCTGTTTTTATATAAGGCTCGTCCCTTCATGTCAATATCTATATAAGGAACAATGGAATCGTATTGTTTTGGAGAAACTACCTGATTTTTAATAATGTTTTCTTTGTCAACGGTTAAGCGTATTTTGTTGGTTGGATAAAAATGAATAGATTGTCCGTTGTTCATCTCCACTAAAGATTTTGGGTTTTTCACAAAAGAAATCAAATCTTTTATGTTCCATCGGCTTTCTATTTTTGGTATATGCGCTACGTAATCAAGTTTGTCGCCCACGTAGTCTTCGTGGTTGAATGATATTGGTAGTGGTTCGGAATCGTAGGCTTTTCGTTTCATTTGGTCTATATACCAATCGGTCATGAATAAGCTGGTGTTTACAATTCTAATGTCAGTTCTAACGTTTTCAATCTCTTGAGCATACCACAACGGGAAGGTGTCATTGTCTCCAATGGTGAACAAAATCGCATTTTTATCACAAGAGTTTAAATAAGCTTTTGCCATGGCTACAGCGGTATATTTATCGGAACGATCATGATCATCCCAGTTTTGAGCGGCCATTAAAACGGGTGCAGCTAATATGCTTCCGGCAATTAGTATGGGTCCTGCAATTTTTGGGGCTACATATTTTTGTAAACTTTCGTATAACGCGTACACTCCAAAACCAATCCAAATGGCAAAAACATAAAAAGATCCCACTAAGGCATAATCTCTTTCTCTTGGCTCAAAAGGTCTTTCGTTTAGGTATATTTTAAGTGCAAAACCGGTAAATAAAAACAAGACTAATAGTACGTAGAAGCTTTTTCGATCTTTGCTGGCGTGATACATTAAGCCAATCAAGCCTAAAATAAAAGGGATGAAATAATAGGTGTTTCTGCCTTTGTTGTTCAAAACATCCGAAGGTAAATTATCTTGTGAAGTCAGTCGGAAGGAGTCCATAAAGGAAATTCCGCTAATCCAGTTGCCGTCAAGATTGTCATACTTTCCTTGAATGTCGTTTTGTCTGCCCACAAAATTCCACATTAGATATCTCCAATACATATATCCGAATTGGTATTCAAACATAAAACTAAAGTTGTCAAAAGTAGTGGGTTTGTCAATAATTAGATAATCGCCATAGCTTTTAAGGAATTTAATATAGCCTCCATTGTCAATTTGTTTTTGAGCATAGGCCATTTTAAATTCTGAAACAATTTTTTCGATTTCGTTGCGCACTTGAGCGGTGGCTTTATTTAAATCTTCTTCGCTTAATTGGCTTGGGTCAATTCCGTATTGAACTAAATCCTCCTCGTAAGGGTAATTAGGGTTTAATCTAAAAGTTGGTGGATTAGTAAAATTTATATAATTTTCTATGTGATCCGTGCTTCTCATTCTTGGCAAAATAGTTTTGTGAGCATCATCACTGTTTTGTTCCGCCTTAATGAAATTGTTAACAATGATGTATTTACCACTTTTATAGTCTCTTTCAAAGTTGGGCGCTTTATCTAAATAGGGATTGTCAGGATCTAATCCGGCAAAAGCTTCCGTGTATTGTGCTCCATAGAACAACGGACTGGCGCCATATTGTTCTCTGTTGTAATAAGCCAAAACCTCTCTAGCATCGGAAGGTTTGTTTTCGTTAATAACAACATTGGCATTAGCTCTAATCGGTAACATCATCCAGGTAGAAAAGCCAATTAATATGAATAAAATACAAAGTATTATGGTATTGTAAAACACGAGCCCTTTTTGGTGTGTATATTTTAATCCAAAATAAAAGAATAAACCAAATAATAGCGCTACAAAAATAGTTCCTGAGTCAAAAGGTAGGCCTAATGAATTTACCATGAATACTTCAGTTTTTCCAAAGAATGCCATGGTTAAAGGCAATAGCATTTTGAAGATGAAAAGGAGAATGGATATTACTACGATATTAGCTATGATGAAGTTTTTGACGGTAACTTTTTCATAATGTTTGAAAAAGTACAAAAATCCTATCGCCGGAATTGTCAATAAAGCCATAAAGTGAACCCCAAATGAAAGGCCAATAACCAAGGAGATAATGAGAAGCCATTTGTTGCCTTTAGGAGTGTCCATTTCTTGTTCCCAACGCAATCCTAGCCAAAACAGTAGGGCGATTAGCAAAGAGGCCATTGCATATACCTCTGCTTCTACGGCATTATACCAAAAACTATCAGAGAAAGTATATACCAAGGATCCCACAAAAGAACTTCCAAGGATCACGATATTATTGTTCGCATTTATTTCTGATACTCGAGCAATAATCTTTCTTAAAATCATTGAACTAGACCAAAACATGAATAAAATGGTAAAGGCACTTGAAAAAACGGAAAGCATGTTAACCATTAAAGCTACATGTTGATCATCTGAAGCAAACATTGCAAAAAAAGCACCCATCATTTGAAATAACGGCGCTCCAGGTGGATGTCCTACTTCAAGTTTAGCGGCTGTAGCAATGTATTCTCCACAATCCCAAAAGCTCATCGTTGGTTCTACAGTAAGAGTATAAGTGATTAATGCAATGCCAAAGGTAATCCAGCCTAAAATTGTATTCCATTTATTAAAGTTAAATGAGGTCTTATCCATGTAATATTTAAGATTTAGATTTCAATTACAAAGAAAATGTTTTTTTACGGAAAGCTACAAGCATTAACACTATTTTCTATAAAAGTATTTGAGTTGTATAAGTTTTTGATAACTAAGCTTTAGTGAAAAAACGAGGCTCTAATTCGAAAAAAAAATCAATTTTTTTTGTATTTTTTGCTTCAAAAGTTTGCAGAACTTAAAATTAGTGTTACATTTGCACTCGCAAAACAGCAACAATATTGGTCTATGGTGTAATGGTAACACAACTGTTTTTGGTGCAGTCTTTCAAGGTTCGAGTCCTTGTAGACCAACAAAAAAACCTCTCATTTGAGAGGTTTTTTTTATGCCTCATATTTAAATGAGGCATTTTAGTTTTTATGATTTAACAGTCATTACAGGAAATTGTGTGTGATTTACAAGATCCTCTGTGATACTTCCGTTAAAGAAATGACTTAATCCTGTTCTTCCGTGAGTACAAATGCTAATTAGGTCTGTCTGGGTAGAATTGGCAAAATTCAAAATTCCTTTTTCTACGTTAGATTCGTTGTATAGGTTGATGCTAAAGTTGGTTAAATTGAATTCTTTGGCAAAATCATTCATTATGCTAATCGCTTCTCCAGTGGTTTTGAAGCTATTTGGAGTGCAAATGCTAACGAGATTGATTTTGGATTCCCATTGATCTGCAAATTCTTTTATTTTTCGGAAAGGTGCTTTGGTAATTTCTGTAAAATCGGAAGCAAAAACAATTTCTTTTGGATTGAAAAGTGGTGTTTCTTTTTTAATAACCAAAACGGGTATTTCGGACAGGCGTACTACTTTTTCGGTGTTAGAGCCTACGAAGATTTCCTGAGTTCCAGAAGAGCCGTTAGAGCCCATAACTATTAAGTCGATATTGTTTTTTTTGGTAAAAGTAATAATGCCGTCAAACGCTTTTTCAAATTGTACGAATTCGGTTGTCTTGATGTTTTCAAGATATGAGCGGTCTAATAATTCGGTCATCGTTTCTTTTGCTTTTTGAATGAAGAACATGACTTCAGGGATGCTTTTTCCATTAGAAATGGCATCGCTCATTTGGTTAGGGAGTTCTAGCATGTGTAGAACAAAAATTTCTGCGTGGTTTTTTTTTGCAAGCTGAGCGGCTACTTTTAAAGCGTTTTCTGCGCAAACAGAAAAATCGGTAGGGACTAATATCCTTTTCATGATGCGTTTGGGGTTTTGATTGTAAGAAAATATACTGTTTTAATTCTATAAGTAAAGATAAGATATTTTTTTACTGCAAACCAATAAATTGAATTGTAAAAAAACACTATATTTGCAAAGTTATTTATTAAAAGTTAAGTAATGAGGGGACAATTGTCCCCTCTTTTTATAAAATATTTATGTAATATGACATTTAAAGAAAAAGTAAATGCATTAGTAGAAGAAGCGCTATTAGAAAAACCTTCTGTTTTTTTGATCGATTTGACGATTACGGATGCTTTTAAAATAATGGTTTCGCTTGATGGTGATAAAGGTGTGGTTTTACAAGATTGTATCGATGTAAGTAGAGTGATTGAAAATAAATTAGATCGAGAGGAACAAGATTTTTCACTTGAAGTAGCCTCGGTTGGAGTAGGTTCTCCTTTAAAACTCATTCGTCAGTATAAGAAAAATATAGGTAGAACATTAATTGTTAAGACTGGAAATGAAATTATTGAAGCAGAATTAGTTGAGGCTACTGATGTTTTTATAATTTTGTCATGGGAAGCAAGAGAGCCTAAAAAAATAGGAAAAGGAAAGGAAACGGTTCAAAAAGAACTTAAGTTACCTTATGAAGATATTAAAGAAGCAATTGTTACAGTAACATTTTAATTAAAGAATTCGCATGGAAAATTTAGCATTAATCGATTCATTTTCAGAGTTTAAAGATGATAAACTTATTGATCGTGTAACGCTTATGGCAATTTTAGAAGATGTATTTAGAAATGCCTTGAAAAAGAAATATGGATCAGATGACAACTTTGACATCATTATAAACCCTGACAAAGGGGATATGGAAATTTGGAGAAGAAGGGTGATTGTTGCAGATGAAGATTTGGATTTCGAGAATGAAGAAATTACTTTAACAGAAGCACGTAAAATTGAAGCAGATTTTGAAATTGGTGAAGAGGTTTCAGAAGAAGTGAAATTGATAGATTTAGGAAGAAGGGCTATTTTGGCTTTGCGACAAAATTTAATTTCTAAAATTCACGAACATGATAACACCAATCTTTATAAGCAATTTAAAGATATTATTGGTGATATTTATACAGCAGAAGTGCATCATGTTCGACCAAGAGTTGTAATTTTGGTTGATGATGAAGGCAATGAAATTGTTTTGCCAAAAGAAAAACAAATTCCTTCTGATTTCTTTAGAAAGGGAGATAATGTAAGAGGAATCATTGAAAGTGTTGAATTAAAAGGGAATAAACCTCAAATTATTATGTCTAGGACTTCAGAGAAGTTTTTAGAAAAATTATTTGAACAAGAAATTCCTGAAGTTTTCGATGGTTTAATCATGGTTAAAAACGTAGTAAGAATTCCTGGTGAAAAAGCAAAAGTAGCTGTAGATTCTTATGATGACAGAATTGATCCAGTAGGAGCTTGTGTGGGAATGAAAGGATCGCGTATACATGGAATTGTTAGAGAACTAGGAAATGAAAATATTGATGTAATTAATTATACCAATAATATTCAGTTGTTTATTACAAGAGCATTAAGTCCTGAGAAAGTTTCTTCTATCAAAATAAACGAAGAAACAAAACGCGCTGAAGTATTCTTGAAATTAGAAGAAGTTTCTAAAGCAATTGGTCGAGGTGGACACAATATTAAGCTAGCGGGTTTGTTAACAGGATACGAGTTGGATGTGATTCGTGAAGGTGACATTGCAGGTGCTACAGCAGATGAGGACGATGTCGAATTGACAGAGTTTTCAGACGAAATAGAAGAATGGGTTATAGAAGAATTCGCTAAAATTGGTTTAGATACTGCTAAAAGTATTTTAAGTCAAGAGGTAGAGGATTTGGTTAGAAGAACAGACCTAGAAGAGGAAACTATTCTAGATGTAATGAGAATTTTGAAAGAAGAATTCGATAGTTAATACTATGTTCTTCTAGCAACACAACAAAAAAAGATAATAATAAAAAGGTTTTATGTCTGAAGAGAGAATAATTAGAATAAACAAAGTTTTAAGGGAATTGAATATTTCTTTAGAAAGAGCTGTGGATTATCTTAAGGATAAGGGGATTGCAATTGAATCGAATCCTAACACAAAAATTTCTGAAGATGTATACAATGTCTTGTGCGGTCAATTTGCTGGTGACAAAGGGAATAAAGAAGCGTCTAAAGAAGTAGGGGAAGAAAAAAGAAAAGAAAAAGAAGCCCTGCGCATCGAAAGAGAAAAGGAAATCGAGAATAAGCGCAAAGCTGATGAAGAACGATTGAGGCAACAAGAAATAATTAAGGCTAGGGCGGTTGTTACTGGCCCAGTTCAAGTTGGTAAAATTGATCTTAATCCTAAGAAATCTTCTCCAGCTCCATCTCCGGTTGTAGCCGAAGAAAAGAAAGATATTCCAGTTGAGAAAGCTGTTGAGTCGATAAAAGATACTGCAAAGGATTCTAAATCTATTTCTTCAGAAATAAAAAGTGATACACCTCCGGTTGCTAAAACAATCGCTGTCAAAGCTGAAAAAGAGGTTCTTAAACAAGAAAAGCCGGTAGTAGAGAAAGCGAAAGATGCTGTTGAGCCTAAACTTGTTGTGGAAACAAAAGTTGCTTCTGACAGCAAAGCTTCTGAAGAACCTGTTGAAGATACAATCACTACTCAGTATCAAAAATTATCGGGAACCACTCTTACGGGACAAATTATTGATTTATCTCAATTTAATAAGCCTAAAAAGAAAAAAGAAGAGCCTAAAATTACTCCAAATAAGCCTGGTACTCCGGGTGCTGCTGGAGCAAATAATGCCAATAAGAATAAACGTAAAAGAATAGCGCCAAAGCCAGGTGCTCCAAAGCCACAAAATACTCCAGGAACGCCAAATCCAAATAAAATTACTCCTAATACTGGAGGAGGTTTTAATGCGAATAGAAGTGCAAGACCTGGATTTGTAAAGGGAAATCGTCCTGCTATTGTTGCAAAAGTAGAGCCAACGGAGGAAGAAGTTAAAAATCAAATTCGTGAAACGCTTGAAAAACTTCAAGGAAAAGGAGGAAAATCTAAGGCGGCTAAATACCGTAGAGAGAAAAGAGAAACGCATCGTCAGAAAACCGATGATGAACAAAGAGCATTAGATGAAGGAAGCAAAACAATCAAAGTAACTGAGTTTGTTACTGTTGGTGAAATTGCGATTATGATGGATGTGCCAATTACTAAAGTTATCGGAACTTGTATGTCACTTGGAATCATGGTAACCATGAATCAACGTTTGGATGCGGAGACTTTGACTATTGTTTGTGATGAGTTTGGATATGAAGTAGAATTTATCACTGTTGATATTGAAGAGGCGATTCAAGTAGTTGAAGATAAAGAAGAGGATTTGGTAACACGTGCTCCTATTGTTACGGTAATGGGTCACGTCGATCACGGAAAAACATCTTTACTGGATTATATTCGTAAAGAGAATGTAATTGCAGGAGAGTCTGGAGGTATTACACAGCACATTGGGGCTTATGGAGTAACTTTAGATAACGGACAAAAAATTGCTTTCTTAGATACACCAGGTCACGAAGCTTTTACCGCGATGCGTGCTCGTGGGGCTCAAGTTACAGATATCGCAATTATTGTGATCGCAGCTGATGATGACATCATGCCGCAAACCAAAGAAGCAATTTCTCATGCTCAAGCGGCAGGTGTTCCAATTATATTTGCTATCAATAAAATTGATAAACCAAATGCTAATCCAGATAAAGTAAAAGAAAGATTAGCGGGTATGAATCTTTTGGTGGAAGACTGGGGAGGTAAAATTCAATCTCATGATATTTCTGCTAAAGTAGGTACCGGTGTTAAAGAATTACTTGAAAAAGTGTTGTTGGAAGCTGAAATTTTAGATTTAAAATCAAATCCAAATAAGGCTGCGCAGGGAACTGTAGTGGAAGCTTTCTTAGATAAGGGTAAAGGATATGTTTCTACTATCTTGGTGCAACACGGAACTTTAAGAGTAGGGGATTACATGCTGGCAGGGAAGCATCATGGTAAAATTAAAGCCATGCATGATGAACGTGGACATGTGGTTAAAGAAGCAGGACCTTCAACGCCAGTGTCAGTATTAGGTCTTGATGGTGCTGCAACAGCCGGTGATAAGTTTAATGTTTTTGAGGATGAAAAAGAGGCTAAGCAAATTGCAGCAAAACGTTCTCAATTAATGCGTGAGCAGTCTGTTAGAACACAACGTCATATTACTTTAGATGAAATTGGTCGAAGAATTGCTTTAGGACAATTTAAAGAGCTTAACATTATCCTTAAAGGGGATGTGGATGGTTCAGTAGAAGCCTTGTCTGATTCCTTCTCTAAATTGTCTACCGATGAAATACAAATCAATATCATTCATAAGGGAGTTGGAGCTATTACGGAAACCGATGTAATGTTGGCTTCGGCTTCTGATGCGATTATTATCGGATTTAATGTGCGTCCTGCTGGAAATGCTAGGCAATTAGCTGATAAAGAAGAAATAGACATCCGTTACTACTCTATCATTTATGCAGCAATCGATGATTTGAAAGATGCGATGGAAGGAATGTTAGCACCTGAGATGAAAGAAGAAGTTTTAGGAACGGCAGAAATTAGAGAGATCTTCAAAATCTCTAAAGTGGGTTCTATTGCGGGTAGTATGGTTATGGATGGTAAAATCCTTAAAAATGCAAAAATTCGTGTGATTAGAGAAGGCGTTGTAATATTTGATGGAGAGCTTTTAGCATTGAAACGATTTAAAGATGATGTTAGAGAAGTTGCTAAAGGATACGATTGCGGTATTCAGATAAAAGGATTTAATGATATAGAAGAGCGAGATGTGATAGAAGCTTATCATGAAGTAGCTATTAAGAAAAAGTTGAAATAGTATTTTATTTGTACAAAAAAGCCCCGAATTTCGGGGCTTTTTTGTTTATTTAGAGGGTTTAATTAATAGTGAGTTAGGGTATTTTTTTTTGATCTCAAGCATGTTGCGTTCTGCCTCCATTCTGTTTCTGAAATTTCCAATCCAAACTTTGTAATTTGGGGTTTGAAAAACGATAGTGGCGTCAGTTTGTTTTTGGATTGCCTTGAAGTCATTTAATGTTTTTTTTGCAAGTTCACTTGAGCCTGTGAAGATTTGAATCTTGTACTTATCGGTGACATATAGTGAGGTGTTTATTTTTCTTTTTTCATTCAATAATTGGTGTACTATTGGGTCTTGTATTATTTCAGTATTTTTCTTTTGTGCGTCCATTCTCGCTAACGTTATCGTGGTTAGTGTAATGGTGAATACTGTTTTTTTAAAGGACGTAAACTTCATAACTAATTGATTTTTATGCAAAAATAATGTTTTAGGGGAGTAATTACACGACCGTCATTATTTAGAATCAATATAAATTGAATTTAAGACTATTTTAAGATTTTGTGAATAGTTCTTAAAGTGTATTTTTGTCGCGTATTTAAAAGAAAGAGGTGTTTTTTTCAGTGATTTTTGAAAAAGGACATATCAATATTGTGGATAATTACTATACTATATGAAAAAGATGGGTAACCATAGTTCGATGACAAGGAAATTATGTTTTAGCTTAGCATTAATGCTAACAATGTCCTTGAGTTTATTTGCGCAAGATGCTGCTCCTGCTGCAACTGCTGATGCCGCTGCTCCTGCAGCCACTGGTGGTGGTGATGCGGCCAAAGGAAAGGAATTGTTTAATGCTAATTGTGCAGCATGTCATAAATTGGATGCTAAGGCTACTGGCCCTGCCTTAAGAGGTGTTGCATCAAAGCATGATATGCCTTGGTTGTACAAATGGATAAAAAACAGTTCTGCTTTAATTAAATCTGGCGATGCTGCAGCTGTAAAGTTGTTTGAAGAAAACAACAAAGCGGTGATGACAGCTTTTCCACAATTGTCAGAAGGTGATATTGATAATATCATAGCGTATACTTCTGAGCCAAAAGCTGAAGCTCCAGTAGCGGCAGCAGGTGTTGCTCCGGCAACAGGTGCTCAAAATCAAGAAGGTGCGATTAGTAACAACGTTATACTTGGTGCTTTGGCATTGGTAATGGCTATGTTAGTAATTCTTTTGATATTTGTTAATAATGTTTTAAGAAAAGTAGCTAAGGCCAACGGAATTGAAGTAGCTCCTAAAGTGGCAAGTACTCCAATTTGGAAAGCATTTGTAAAGAACCAATTTTTAGTTTTGGTTTCTGCGATCTTTTTATTGCTATGCAGTGCTTACTTCGTGTATGGCTTCTTAATGCAAGTTGGGGTTGATCAGGATTATGCACCAATACAGCCTATTCATTATTCACACAGAATTCATGCTGGTGATAATGAAATAAATTGTAAGTATTGTCACTCAGCGGCTAGAGTGAGTAAAAATGCGGGTATACCTTCATTGAATGTTTGTATGAACTGTCATAAGAATATCTCAGAAGTTGCGGAAACAACTGCTACTCCTGAATACAGCAAAGCTTTCTATGATGAGCAAATTCAAAAATTGTATGCAGCTGTAGGATGGGATAAGACTACACAATCCTATACTGGTAAAACGCAACCTGTGAAATGGGTACGTATTCATAATTTGCCTGATTTTGTTTACTTTAATCACTCTCAGCACGTAACAGTTGCAGGTGTTGAATGTCAGACTTGTCACGGGCCAGTAGAAACTTATGAAATCCAAAAACAATTTGCGCCATTAACTATGGGATGGTGTATTGACTGTCATAGAAAAACAGACGTGAAAATGGAAGGGAATGAGTATTATACCAAAATTCACGAGCAACTTTCTAAGAAGTATGGTGTTGAGAAATTGACAGCTGCTCAAATGGGAGGTTTGGAGTGTGGTAAATGCCACTATTAAAAAAATTATTAAGATTTAATATTTATATATAATATGTCATCAAACAAAAAATACTGGAAAAGTGTTGAGGAACTAGACGGAAATAGTTCTATTGTTGAGGCGCTTAAGAATAACGAGTTTGTTGAAGAAATTCCTACTGATGAATTTTTAGGGAATAGTGATAAATTATCCTCTTCGACTTCACGTCGTGACTTTTTAAAGTACGTTGGTTTTAGTACAGCAGCTGCAACTTTAGCAGCTTGCGAGGGACCTGTAAACAAATCAATACCTTATGTGTTGCAACCTGAGGAAATCATTCCTGGTGTAGCAGATTATTATGCTACAACTGTTTTTGACGGTTTTGATTTTGCTAATTTATTGGTTAAAACTCGTGAAGGCCGACCTATTAAAATCGATAATAATACGATTGCAGGCGCGAAATTTTCGGCTAATGCAAGAATTCATGCCTCTATTTTGTCGCTTTATGACAATACGAGATTGAAAGAACCAAAGGAAGCTGGAAAAGCTGTTTCTTGGTCTGCAGTGGATTCAAAATTAAAATCTAGTATAGCGGAGGCGAAAGCTAAGGGAGGACAAGTTGTGTTACTTACCAATACTTTGGCAAGTCCCTCTACTGAAAAGCTAATTGCTGATTTTACAGCTAAAAACCCAAATGCAAAGCATGTTGTCTATGACGCTGTTTCTTCATCTGAGGCTTTGGATGCTTTCCAAACCGTTTATGGTAAGAGAGCGTTAGTGGATTATGATTTTTCAAAAGCGGCATTGATTGTTTCTGTTGGTGCTGATTTCTTAGGGGATTGGCAAGGTGGTGGATATGATGCTGGCTATGCTCAAGGAAGAATACCTAAGGCTGGTAAAATGTCTCGTCATTTTCAATTTGAAGCCAATATGACCCTTTCTGGTGCTGCGGCCGATAAAAGAATTCCAATGACTGTTGCGAATCAAAAGAAAGCATTAGTTCATATCTATAATGTTGTTACTGGTAACGCTGTTAGTGTGACCTTAGAAGATACGTTTAAAGCTGAAGTTACTAAAGCAGCACAACAATTGAAATCTGCTGGATCCAAAGGAGTTTTGGTTTCAGGAATTCAAGATGTGAATGCTCAATTATTAGTTTTAGCTATCAATCAAACCTTGGCAAGTGAAGCTTTTGTTACTTCAGGTGCTCGTTTAATTAGAAAAGGATCAAATGCTGCAGTATCTCAATTAATAAAAGAGATGAATGCTGGCTCAGTTCATACTTTAATCATGAGTGGTGTTAATCCAGTGTATACTTTAGCAGATACTAAAGGTTTTGTTTCTGGATTGAAAAAAGTTACTACCTCAGTGGCAATGTCTATTAAAGAAGATGAGACTGCTTTGCTTGCAACTATTGCAGCTCCAGTGCCTCATTATTTAGAATCTTGGGGAGATGTAAATTTAACGGAGGGTACTTATAGTATAACTCAACCAACTATCCGTCCATTATTCAATACAAAACAATTGCAAGATGTTTTAATGTCGTTGAATGGCATCCCCGGAAACTATTATGATTATCTAAAAGCGGTAGCTTCTGGAATAATTGCAGGTTCTTCTTGGAATAAAGTTTTGCATGACGGAGTTTATGTTGGTGCCATTGGTTCTGCATCTGCTGGTACAGCAAATTATGCTGCTGCAGCTGCTAGTTTAGCGACATCTTCTTCTGTAAAAGGACTTGAATTAGTATTGTATACTAAAACAGGTATGGGAGATGGTCAACAAGCCAATAATCCTTGGTTGCAAGAGTTTCCAGATCCGATCACTCGTGTTTCATGGGATAATTATATTACTGTATCTAATGCTGATGCAACCAAAATTGGATTATCTAATGAAATCGTTGCGAATGGTGGTTTAAACGGTTCTTATGTTACTTTAACTGCTAATGGCGTTACCTTAGAGAATGTGCCAGTTATTGTTCAGCCTGGTCAAGCGGTTGGAACTATCGGAATGGCTCTAGGTTACGGGCGTAAAGCTGCTTTAAAAGAAGAAATGCAAGTAGGTATTAATGCCTACTCATTATATAAAGATTTTAATGATTTACAAAGTGTCGTTATAGAAGTTGCTTCTGGAGAGCATGAGTTTGCTTGTGTTCAAGGGCAAAAAACATTAATGGGACGTGGCGATATCATTAAAGAAACTACTTTAGAAATTTTTAATACAAAAGATGCTGAAGTTTGGAATGAAAAGCCAATGGTTTCTTTAGATCATAAAGAAGTTGAAGCTACATCCGTAGGACTATGGGATTCTTTTGATCGTTCTATCGGTCATCATTTTAATCTTTCTATTGATTTAAATGCTTGTACAGGTTGTGGGGCTTGCGTTATTGCTTGTCATGCGGAAAATAACGTTCCTGTTGTAGGTAAAGATGAGATTAGAAGAAGTAGAGATATGCACTGGTTGCGTATTGATAGATATTATTCTTCTGAAAGTACTTTTGCTGGTGATGTTGAAAGAAAAGAGAATATAGCTGGTTTATCAAGTTCTTTGTCTACTTTCAATGAAATGGAGAAGGCTGCCGATAATCCACAAGTTTCTTTCCAACCTGTAATGTGTCAACATTGTAATCATGCTCCTTGTGAGACTGTTTGTCCTGTTGCTGCAACTTCTCATGGTCGTCAAGGTCAAAACCAAATGGCTTATAACCGTTGTGTTGGTACTCGTTACTGTGCTAACAACTGTCCATATAAAGTGCGTCGTTTTAACTGGTTCTTGTACAACAAAAACAGTGAATTCGATTATCATATGAATGATGATTTGGGTAGAATGGTGTTAAATCCAGATGTTAACGTTCGTTCTCGTGGAGTTATGGAGAAATGTTCTATGTGTATTCAAATGACACAAGCAACTATCCTTAAAGCGAAAAGAGAAGGTAGAGCGATTAAAGATGGAGAATTCCAAACCGCATGTTCTAACGCATGTTCTTCTGGAGCGATGACATTTGGCGATGTAAATGATACAGAAGCTGTAGTTACTAAATTGGCTTCAGATGAAAGATCTTATCATTTGTTAGAGCATGTTGGTACAAAGCCAAATGTGGTTTACCAAGTTAAAGTTAGAAATATCTAGTAAAAAAATTAATTAAGAATCAATATAAAGGATTATGTCGTCTCACTACGAAGCAGCCATTAGAAAACCCTTAGTTATAGGTGATAAATCTTATCACGATGTAACTGTAGATGTAGCAGCACCTGTTGAAGGTAAAGCTAATAAGCATTGGTGGATTGTATTTACAATCGCATTAACCGCTTTCCTTTGGGGATTGGGTTGTATTATTTACACAGTATCTACCGGTATCGGAACTTGGGGATTAAACAAAACAGTTGGATGGGCTTGGGATATCACCAATTTCGTTTGGTGGGTAGGTATCGGTCACGCTGGTACATTAATTTCAGCTGTACTTTTACTTTTCCGTCAACGATGGAGAATGGCTATTAACCGTTCTGCAGAAGCAATGACTATCTTCTCAGTAATTCAAGCCGGTTTATTTCCAATCATTCACATGGGGCGTCCATGGTTAGCATACTGGGTATTACCAGTTCCAAATCAATTTGGTTCCTTATGGGTAAACTTTAACTCTCCATTACTTTGGGACGTATTTGCAATTTCTACTTATTTATCTGTTTCATTGGTGTTCTGGTGGACAGGTCTTTTGCCTGATTTTGCTATGCTACGTGATAGAGCGATTACTCCTTTCAATAAAAGAGTATATTCTATTTTGAGTTTTGGATGGAGTGGAAGAGCTAAAGACTGGCAACGTTTTGAAGAGGTTTCTCTTGTTCTTGCTGGATTAGCAACTCCTTTAGTACTTTCTGTACATACTATTGTATCGATGGACTTTGCTACTTCTGTAATTCCTGGATGGCATACTACCATTTTTCCCCCTTATTTTGTTGCTGGTGCAGTTTTCTCTGGATTTGCTATGGTTAACACCTTGCTTATCATCATGAGAAAAGTATCTAACTTAGAAGCTTACATTACCGTTCAGCATATCGAGTTAATGAATATCGTAATTATGATTACGGGTTCTATAGTAGGTGTTGCTTACATTACTGAGTTGTTTATTGCTTGGTATTCTGGTGTAGAATATGAGCAATATGCTTTCTTGAATAGAGCTACTGGACCTTACTGGTGGGCTTATTGGGCAATGATGTCTTGTAACGTATTTTCTCCACAATTTATGTGGTTCAAAAAATTACGTACTAGTATTATGTTCTCCTTTGTAATTTCGATTGTAGTAAATATTGGTATGTGGTTTGAACGTTTTGTAATTATTGTGACTTCATTGCACAGAGATTACTTACCATCTTCATGGACTATGTTTTCACCAACCTTTGTTGATATTGGTATTTTTATTGGGACTATTGGATTTTTCTTTGTATTGTTTTTATTATATTCTAGAACTTTCCCTGTTATTGCTCAGGCTGAAGTAAAAACAATATTAAAAGGAAGTGGAGATAACTACAAAAGAGAAAGAGAAGCAAATAAAGACGTACACCATGAGTAATAAAGTAATATACGCTATATACAACGACGATGATGTATTAATGGATGCCGTTAAAAAAACACGTGCAGCGCATTATCATATTGAAGATGTTTTTACCCCTTTTCCGGTTCACGGATTAGATAAAGCAATGGGATTGGCACCAACTAGATTAGCTATTTGTGCTTTCATCTATGGTTTGTGTGGAATTTCATTCGCTACTTGGATGATGAACTATATCATGATTCAAGATTGGCCTCAAGATATTGGTGGTAAGCCAAGTTTCAGTTATATAGAAAACATGCCAGCTTTCGTGCCAATTATGTTTGAAGAAACTGTTTTCTTTGCGGCTCACTTAATGGTTATCACTTTTTATATGAGAAGTAGATTGTGGCCTTTTAAGGAAGCTGAAAATCCTGATGTAAGAACTACTGATGACCATTTTTTAATGGAAGTAGCTGTAAATGATAATGAAGAAGAACTTGTTTCCTTCTTTAAAAGTACAGGAGCAGTTGAAGTAAATGTAATAGATAAGAATTAATTGTAGCTATGAGAAGTATATATAAATTAACACTTTTGGCTGGTATTACTATGTTAGTGTCGTCATGTCATGATAAATTGGCACCAAACTATCAGTATTTTCCAAACATGTATGAGTCGGTAGGTTACGAAACATATTCCGAATCTAAAGCTTTTAAAGATGGTAAAGAAGGTCAATTACCTGCAAAAGGATCACTTAAGAGAGGATTTGAAGTATATGAATACGAAAACTCAACTGCAGGTTATGAATTAGCAAAAGCTAATTTGAAATCTCCTTTAGATTCTTTAGAAAGAAATTCAGAAAAAGGGAAGGCACTTTTTGAAATTTATTGCATTAGCTGTCATGGTGCTAGTGGTAATGGAAAAGGTAAATTAGTAGAAAGAGAGAAGTTCCTTGGGGTGCCAAGTTATGCTGACCGTCAAATTACTGAAGGCAGCGTATTTCATGTGATTACTTACGGATTAAATTCTATGGGTTCTCATGCCAATCAATTGAGTGCTCACGAACGTTGGTTAGTAGTAGACTATGTTCTAAAACTAAAAAGCGAATTATAATTGTTGAACAAACTGATCGTATTAGATATGTATACATTTTCAAGTAAATTAAAAACTTTTTCGCTTATTCTAATGGCTGTTGGTCTTTTAGGTATTGGATATGGTTTTTATAGTGCACCAAAAGATATTCAAGAAGTAGAAGCACTTCTAGCTGCTGATGCTCATGGAAACCACGGCGAAGCTACTCCTGCTGTAGCAGGAAAAGCTCATGAGGCTCATGGTGAAGCGTCTACTCCTTCTGGTAAATTCCATGAAGTAAAAGCAGAAGTTGAACATAAAGAACATTTGGAGCATGTATTGCACCAATTGAGTAATAAGCCATGGGCTGCAGTTTATGTTGCTTGTATCTTTTTTATGTTGTTGTCATTAGGAACTTTAGCTTTCTATGCTATTCAACAAGTGGCACAGGCGGGATGGTCTCCGGTTTTATTCAGAGTAATGCAAGGTATTACGGCTTATTTACCAGTAGGTTCGGTTATCTTCTTCATAATTTTGGTGTTGTGTGGTTTGCACTTTAATCATTTATTCATTTGGTTAGATCCAGAAGTTGTAGCTCATGATAAAATGATTCAAACAAAATCTGGCTATTTAAATTTTCCTTTTTGGATTATTAGAGCAGGTATCTTTTTATTAGGTTGGAATGCCTACAGATATTTTTCAAGAAAGAATTGTTTAGCGCAAGATGATGCTGATGATAATACTTTTTACAAAAAGAATTTCAAATTATCCGCTGGATTTCTAGTTTTCTTTATCGTAACTGAATCTATTATGTCCTGGGATTGGATCATGTCAATTGACCCTCATTGGTTTAGTACCTTGTTCGGATGGTATGTTTTTGCAAGTTTCTTTGTGAGTGGAATTACTACTATTTGTATGATTACTCTTTACTTAAAATCAAAAGGATATTTAGAGCAAGTAAATACAAGTCATATTCATGATTTAGCTAAATTCATGTTCGGAATTAGTGTGTTTTGGACGTACTTATGGTTTTCTCAATTTATGCTAATTTGGTATGCTAATATACCAGAGGAGGTTACTTATTTTGTAACAAGAATTCAAGATTTTAATTTACCATTTTTTGGAGCTGTAGCTATGAATTTCTTATTTCCAGTTTTAATTTTAATTAATACTGATTTTAAAAGAATTACTTGGGTTTTGGTGATGGCTGGTACGGTTATTTTATTAGGTCATTATGTTGATTTTTTCAATATGATTATGCCTGGAACAGTGGGTGACCAATGGTTTATTGGAATTCCTGAGATTGCTTCGGTTTTGTTTTTCCTTGGTTTATTTATTTATGTGGTATTTACCGCACTTACTAAAGCACCATTGTTGCCTAAGAGAAATCCTTTTATTGAGGAAAGCAAACACTTTCATTATTAATATTTAAACAAAAGAACAGATGACAAGTTTGTTGGTAATTATAGTTTTAGGTTTATTAGCTGTAGCGCTTTGGCAATTAACTAAGATTTTTGATCTTACGCAAGTAGGTTCGAAAAAAGATGATTCACAAGTAGCGACGGATAATGATAACAATGTGCAAGGATATTTGATGTTTGGTTTTTTAGCCTTCATTTATATTTTCACTATTTATGGTTTATTAAAATGGGGTGACTTACCGTTACATACACCCGCATCGGAGCACGGTGATACAGTGGATAGTTTGATGAACATCACTTGGGTTTTAATTTTTACGGTTCAGGCCATTACACAAGTTTTGTTACATTATTTTGCTTTCAAGTATAGAGGTAATAAGGAGAAAAAGGCTCTTTATTTTGCAGATAATAACAAATTAGAAGTGGTTTGGAGTGTGATACCAGCCGTTGTTTTAGCTGGTCTAATTTTGTATGGTTTGTATGCTTGGACAAACATTATGTTTATAGATGAAGATGAAGACACAGTTGTTATTGAGCTGTATGCCCAACAATTCAAATGGACTGCCAGATATGCAGGAGCAGATCAAGTTCTTGGAAAAGCTAATGTTCGCTTAATCGATGGAGTTAACTCAGTGGGTATGGATTTATCTGACAAGAATGCTGCGGATGATTTCTTAGCGACAGAAATTCATATACCAAAAGGAAAAAAAATACTATTTAAAATGCGATCTCAAGATGTACTGCATTCCGCTTATATGCCACACTTTAGAGCGCAAATGAATTGTGTTCCAGGAATGGTTACTGAGTTTGGTTTTACACCTACTTATACTACTGCTGAATATAGAGATTTACCTTTTATGATTGAGAAAGTTTCTCATATTAATGAGTTACGTTCCAAGAAAAGTGTTGAATTAGTAGCTAAAGGTGGAACGGCCTTAGATCCTTATACCTTTGATTATTTATTATTGTGTAATAAAATATGTGGTGCTTCACATTATAACATGCAAATGAAGGTGGTAGTTGATACCCCTGAAGATTATAAAAAATGGTTGAGCGATAAGGTAGCTTTAGTGAAAGAATACAAAGCTTCAAAAGAGACACCTACGGCTGTTGATGGTGCTACAGGTACTGATAGTTTGAGTTTACCAAAAGAACCAGCTGCTGCAAAAGTAGCTATGAAATAATTATTTAAGAATATTTAAAAGTATATATATGTCAGCAGAAGGTCACGATCACGGACACGATCACGAACACGAACACCACCATAAGGATACATTCATTACTAAATATATTTTTAGTATTGACCACAAAATGATTGCAAAACAATACTTGATTACCGGTATTGTGATGGGGATAATTGGTGTTGGAATGTCATTGCTTTTTAGAATGCAATTGGCTTGGCCAGAAGAATCTTTTAAGATTTTCAATATTTTATTAGGGGATAAATTTGCTCCAGAAGGAGTTATGGCTAATGATATTTATTTAGCTTTAGTTACAATTCATGGTACCATTATGGTATTCTTTGTATTGACGGCTGGTTTGAGTGGTACATTTAGTAATTTATTAATTCCACTTCAAATTGGTGCAAGAGATATGGCTTCTGGATTTATGAATATGGTTTCATATTGGCTATTTTTCTTATCAAGTGTAATTATGATTTGTTCACTTTTCGTTGAAGCTGGACCTGCTTCTTCAGGTTGGACAATTTATCCTCCATTAAGTGCTTTACCACAAGCAATACCTGGTTCAGGTACCGGTATGACATTGTGGTTGGTTTCAATGGCTATTTTCATTGCTTCATCATTGATGGGATCTTTGAATTATGTGGTAACAGTAATCAACTTAAGAACAAAAGGAATGTCTATGACAAGATTGCCTCTTACAATCTGGGCTTTCTTTGTAACGGCTATTATTGGTATTATTTCTTTCCCTGTTTTACTTTCAGCGGCTTTATTGTTGATTTTTGATAGAAGTTTTGGTACTTCTTTCTTCTTATCTGATATTTATATTGCTGGTGAAGTTTTACATTATCAAGGAGGTTCACCGGTACTTTTTGAACATTTATTCTGGTTCTTAGGTCACCCTGAGGTTTACATCGTATTATTACCTGCGTTAGGGATTACTTCAGAAATTATTGCAACGAATTCTCGTAAACCAATTTTTGGCTACAGAGCGATGATTATGTCTATTTTGGCTATTGCTTTCTTGTCAACGATTGTTTGGGGGCACCATATGTTTATTTCTGGAATGAATCCTTTCTTAGGGTCTGTATTTACATTCACAACTTTATTGATTGCAATTCCATCGGCAGTAAAAGCATTCAACTACATTACTACTCTTTGGAAAGGTAATTTACAATTGAATCCAGCGATGTTGTTTTCAATTGGATTAGTTTCAACTTTTATTACAGGTGGTTTAACTGGAATTATTCTTGGAGATAGTACCTTAGATATTAATGTTCACGATACGTATTTCGTAGTAGCTCACTTTCACTTAGTAATGGGTATATCGGCTTTGTACGGTATGTTTGCGGGTGTTTATCATTGGTTTCCAAGAATGTTTGGTAGAATGTTGAATAAGAATTTGGGTTATGTTCACTTTTGGGTAACAGCGGTTTGTGCTTATGGAGTATTTTTTCCGATGCATTTTATTGGATTAGCTGGTTTACCAAGACGTTATTATACTAACACAAACTTTCCACTTTTTGATGATTTACAAAATGTAAATGTTTTGATTACTACTTTTGCTTTAGTAGGAGGTGCTTTTCAATTGGTGTTCTTGTATAATTTCTTCTCAAGTATATTTTACGGTAAGAAAGCTGAACAAAATCCATGGAAATCAAACACTTTAGAGTGGACAGCTCCAGTAGAACACATACACGGTAACTGGCCAGGAGAAATTCCAGAAGTGCACAGATGGCCATATGATTACAGTAAGCCAGGTCACGAGGAAGATTTTGTTCCTCAAAATGTACCGATGAAGGTTGGTGAAGAAGTTTTACATCACTAAACAAATAAGATTATAGTTAAAAAAGCCTTTCTTTTGGAAAGGCTTTTTTATTGAGGCTTCTTTTTTTTACCTTTATCCAATGAATGAAAATTTAGATCCAACGAATACCAATTATAACTCTGAAGAGCTCGATTTAGAAAAGAGATTAAGACCGCTGAGTTTTGATGACTTTTCGGGTCAAGATCAAGTTTTGGAAAATCTTAAAGTTTTTGTGGCTGCTGCCAATCAGCGTAATGAAGCATTAGATCATGCTCTTTTTCATGGGCCTCCTGGATTAGGGAAGACCACTTTAGCTAATATTTTAGCTAATGAATTGCAGGTAGGTATAAAAATAACTTCTGGACCTGTACTGGATAAACCAGGCGATTTGGCGGGCTTACTTACCAATTTAGAAGAAAGGGATGTGCTTTTTATTGACGAAATTCATCGTTTGAGTCCGATAGTTGAAGAATATCTTTATTCAGCTATGGAGGATTTTAAGATTGACATCATGATTGAATCTGGGCCAAATGCGAGAACGGTTCAAATTAATTTAAATCCGTTTACTTTAATTGGAGCTACAACTCGCTCCGGTTTACTTACAGCGCCAATGCGTGCTCGTTTTGGTATTTCTTCTCGATTACAATACTATTCTACCGAATTGTTAACCACTATTGTGGAACGAAGTGCTTCTATTTTCAAAATGCCAATCACAATGGAAGCAGCAATCGAAATTGCTGGTAGAAGTAGAGGTACTCCGCGTATTGCGAATGCATTGTTGCGTAGGGTTCGTGATTTTGCTCAAATTAAAGGCAATGGTACTATTGATATCGAGATTGCTCGTTTTGCTTTGAAAGCTTTACATGTAGATGCTCATGGATTGGATGAAATGGACAACAAAATTTTGACGACGATTATTGATAAGTTTAAAGGCGGTCCTGTTGGTTTGTCTACTTTGGCCACTGCTGTTTCAGAAAGTAGTGAAACGATTGAAGAAGTATATGAACCTTTTTTAATTCAAGAAGGTTTTATCATGCGAACCCCACGTGGAAGAGAGGTAACTGAGAAAGCATATCAGCATCTTGGTAAAGTGAGAACGAATATTCAAGGAGGATTATTTTAGTTTTGATTAACAACAAAGAAAAATATACGCAATTTATTAAAGCCGAATCGAAAAGACTCGGCTTTCTTTCTTGTGGAATATCTAAAGCTGGTTTTTTAGAGAAAGAAGCTCCTAGATTAGAAAATTGGTTAAGTCAACAAATGAATGGCCAAATGACTTATATGGAGAATCATTTTGACAAAAGACTTGATCCTACTTTGTTAGTTGATGGAGCTAAGAGTGTAATATCTTTGTTGTTGAATTATTATCCTTCTGAAGAGCAACATCCAGATTCTTATAAGATTTCTAAATATGCCTTTGGGCAAGATTATCATTTTGTTATTAAAGAGAAATTAAAAGAACTATTATCTTCGATGCAAACTGAAATTGGTGATGTTTCAGGAAGGGCATTTGTGGATTCTGCTCCTGTTTTAGATAAAGCTTGGGCAGCTAAAAGCGGTTTAGGGTGGATTGGGAAAAACAGTAATTTAATCACTCAAAAGGTGGGTTCTTTTTACTTTATTGCAGAGTTGATTGTTGATCTCGATTTAGAAAATGATAATGCTACAACAGATCATTGTGGTTCCTGTACAGCTTGTCTTGATGCTTGTCCAACTCAGGCTATTGTAGCTCCCTACGTAGTTGACGGTAGTAAATGCATTTCTTATTTTACAATTGAATTAAAAGAAAATATACCGTCAGAATTTAAAGGAAAATTTGATGATTGGATTTTTGGTTGTGATGTTTGTCAAGACGTTTGTCCATGGAATCGATTTTCGAAATCGCATCAAGAACCTTTATTTAATCCTAACCCAGAGATGTTAGAATGGAGCAAAAAGGATTGGGAGGAAATTACCTCTGAGACTTTTAATGCTGTTTTTAAAAATTCTCCATTGAAACGTAGCAAATGGAATGGACTTAAACGTAATATTGAGCACAACTTATGATTTTCTACTAGATTCTCTCTCTATTACACTTGTTTCAAGTATCAACGTCTTTGGAGTAAAGGGGATATTTTCTTTGTGAGCTTGCATTTCTTCTAATAAAAGATGGAAAGCAGCTATTCCCATTTGGTGACTGGGTTGGTCGATCGTACTTAATTTTGGGGTTAAAACTTGTGAAATAAACCAATTGCTAAAACCTATTACAGCAATTTGTTGGGGTACTTTTATTTGGTGATCATTAAAATATGATAAAACCCCAACGGCTACCAGATCCGTTACAGCAAAAACGCCATCGACATCTGGATGTTCTGCTATGATTTGTTTGGCAAAATCTGAACCTTCCTGAAACGTTACGTTTTCGCAAGTATAGACCAATTTAGAATCATAAGGGATTTGATTTTTATCTAATGTTTTTTTATAGCCAATATAGCGATCTATGGAATTTTGTGGGTTTAGTGGCCCTCGAATGTGAGCAATTTTTTTACAACCTTGGTCGATTAAATGTTGGGTAGCACTCATAGCTGCTTTTTGATCATCTATCAAGACTTTTGAACAATTGGCTAACTTGGATATTTTGTCAAACATTACAAAAGGAATTTTTCTTTTGATGATTTCCTTAATGTGATCATCAAAATTCGATTCGTTAGAAAGTGACATGATTATGCCATCTACTCTTTTATTTATCAGTAACTCGACTTGCTTTTGTTCTAATTCTACCGATTCATTAGACTGTAATATGATTACTAAATACCCGTTTTTTTCAGCTTCATCTATGATAGCATTGATCACGTTTGAAAAAAAATGATGCATTACTTCAGGTATTATTAATCCTATAGTTTTGGATTCTTTAGTTCTTAAATTTACAGCAAAACTATTGGGCGTATAATGCAAATCTTTAGCTAATTCCAAAACTGCTTTTTTTGTTTTTTCACTAACGTCAGGATAGTTTTTAAGGGCCTTAGACACAGTCGTTATTGAGATGTTCAGTGTGGAAGCAATTTCTTTAAGAGTAATTTCTTTCATGGTTTTAGCTTGTGTTTCGGTTTCAAGTCTTGCTAAATTATGGATAGTAGCTTCATTGATTGTAACACAATATAAGTATAAAATCTGTAATTTTTTTTATAAAATATTTGTTTTTAGAGTTTTATAAATGGGGTGTGAAGTTTTAGTAGCAAAGATGTCAGAAGTTGATTAGGAATTCTTTATTAATTTGAGATTCTTTTGTTTTTATCTCAATATTAAACCCTTTTTATTTGGTAATTATGTCATTTTAAAAAAACAGAAATATTCGTCCCACTAGTTAAAACATGTTTATAAAGTTGAAACTTTGAGAACACTACAGGTTTTGATTGAATTTTTGACAGTATTTTTTTTAGTTATTTCACGATAGGTACGATTATGGCTTCATATGCTCTTAGGAAAGTGTTTTCAATTATTGTTGTAGCGTAATTTGAAAGCATTACGGACGTTCCTAGTATTGAAAATGGGATGGAATACATAGCTTCTTCCGCGGTAAAATTCAATAAAATCAAAATTTTTCGATCATTATAAGTTCTTAAAAAAGCGTAAATGTTTTTATTTTCTATGTCCAATAATGTATAATTGCCATAAATGAGTGTAGGTTCTTTTTTTCGTAATTGTATCAGTGTTTTAAAATAATGCAAGGTAGAGTTAGTATCTTTTTCTTGAATTTCAGCATTGATTGTGGTATGGTTGGGATGTACTTTCAGCCAGGGTTTTCCTTCAGTAAACCCAGCATTGGGACCTGCGTTCCATTGAAATGGTGTTCGAGAATTTTCTCTAGCAGTTTCTTTTTGTTCTTCTATAAATGCGGCTAAATTACCCTTTTTACTTTTAATGTATTCATATTTGTTGATCGTATCAATATCAGTATACTCGGATATGGAATCGAATCGAATATTGACCATTCCAAGTTCATCGCCTTGGAAATAGTAAGGTGTGCCTCGCATGGTTAACACAAAAGTAGTTAGCATTTTAGAACAAATAGCACTGAATTCACTACTATCATTGCCAAATTTACTCACCATTCTGGGTTGATCATGATTGGCTAAAAAGATAGCAAGCCAGCCTTTGGTTTTAAAGGCTTCATCCCATCGTGTATAGAGTTTTTTGTAGTTTACTAGACCGTAGTTCATCAGATGCTTGCCAATTTCGACTCCTTCAAGATGATAAGCCATACTCAATTCTTTTCGTTCGGGATCTACAAATAATAGGGCTTCTTCGGGAGAACCACCTGCTCCTTCTGATACGGTCATTACATCATAATGCTGTAATACTTTTTCGTGCATTTCTTGAATATAGTCATGCAAATAGGGGCCTCTTCCATAATACTTCATAATTTCGGGAATGTTGCCTAAAATATCATTTGGAAGTTCGGGAAATGAAGGGTCTTTTGAAATAAACTGAAAGGCATCCATTCTAAAGCCATCGATCCCTTTATCGAGCCAAAAACGCATAATAGCATACAATTCCTCTCGTACTTTTGGATCGTTCCAATTTAAATCGGGTTGTTTTACAGAGAAATAATGAAGATAATACGCGTCGGTTGTAGCGTCATATTTCCAAGCATTGCTTTCAACGTCAAACCAACTCCATCGGTAAGGAGGTGTTCCTTTTTCTGCGGGCCACCAATAATAATAATCGCGATAAGGATTGTCTCTTGATTTTCTGCTCTCTTGAAACCAAAAGTGTTCATCGCTACTATGATTGAATACCAAGTCCAAAATGAGTTTAATACCTCTTTCTTTTAGTCCTTTTAGGAGGATGTCAAAATCTTCCATAGTTCCAAAATCAGCTAAAATAGCACGATAGTTACTCACATCATAGCCATTGTCATCATTTGGAGATTCAAATATCGGATTGAGCCAAATGGCATCAATTCCTAGACTTTTTAGATAATCTAATTTTGAAATTAAACCTTGTAAATCTCCAATACCATCCCCATTACTGTCCTTAAAACTTCTAGGATAAATTTGATAAATCACGGCTTCTTTCCACCATTTTGTGTCTAAAGTTGGCGAAATTATTGTGCTGTTATCGAGACTCATAGGATGTATTTTTTAATTTACTTTTAAAATTACGGACTCATAAGGGCGTAACTCTTTTTGAAAAGGAGTGGGGTAATTCCCAATCCATTGTGTTGTTTTTTGGGCTAATAAAGGTGTGCTAATCGTCGTTGTTTTTGATGTAAAATTCAACAAAACAATAATTTTTTTGCCATTTAATTCTCTTGTATAAGCAAAAACATCAGGATTAGTTGGGTCAACTATTTCTAATTTACCATAGACAAAAATAGGATTCTCTTTTCTGATTTTGGCTAGTTTTTTGGCATAATTCAATATAGAGTTTTTGTCTTTGATGTTGGCTTCAACATTGACTGTGGTGTAGTTTTTATTGATAGTTAGCCAAGGATTTCCAGTGGTGAAACCTGCATTTTTTGTTGCATTCCATTGCATAGGAGTGCGGCTATTGTCGCGACTTAATTCTTGTTGATTGATTAAATATTCCGCCGCTTTAGCATCGCTGATTTTTAGTAATTGGTAATAGAGGTTTCGGGTTTGTAGGTCGTTGTATTCGTTTACTGTTTTAAATCGGATGTTGGTCATCCCGATTTCATCGCCGTTGTAGATATAAGGCGTTGCTCTTTGGGTTAATAAAAAAGTGTAGAGCATTTTAGCACTAGGTTCCCTAAATTCAGGGCTGTCATTACCATAGCGGCTCACGGCTCTGCTTTGATCGTGATTGGTAAAAAACACGGTATTCCAGCCTTTATCTTGCATTTTTTTGTCCCATTTGCTAACTATTTCTTTCATTCCGAGAACGTTATTTCTACCCACTTGGTATGGGCCAACATCAAAAGCGTCTCTACCCCATATATTTCCAATTTCGTCATGATAAAGGGTGTTGATCTCTTTTCGATCTTCATCTACAAAATCCATTACTTTTTGAAATGGAATGACGCCACCTTCTCCAACGGTATAGACCTCATTGTATTTGCTTAATAGTGCCTCGTTCATTTCGCGTAAATAGTCATGTAATTTTGAGTCGGCACCGTAATATCGTACAAATTGTTCGTTGGTGAAATCAGCTGGCATAATTGGCCAATTGGTGTCTTTGGCAATAAAAGGGAAGGCGTCTAATCGAAATCCACTCACGCCTTTGTCGAGCCAAAATTTCATGATATCGTACATTTCTTGTCGCAATTGAGAATTTTCCCAATTCAAATCGGGTTGTTTTCGGCTGAAGTAATGAAGATAATAGCTGTTAGTATTGGGCTCAAAGCGCCATGCATCTGAGTTTTCGTCAAAAATGCTATGGCGTTTGGGCGGTGTTCCCTTTTCAGCAGGCCACCAATGGTAATAATTTCGGTATTTGTTGTCTCTTGATTTTTTAGCTTCCACAAACCATTGATGCTCGTCGCTACTATGATTTAGGACTAAATCCATAATGAGTTTGATATTTCTTTTTTTCATACCGGCAAGCATTTCGTCAAAATCTGCCATAGTACCCATTTCTTTCATGATTGCTTTGTAGTCACTAATGTCGTAACCATTATCATCGTTTGGAGACGCACAGATAGGGTTAATCCATATCGCATCAATGCCTAGACTTTGCAGATAGTCTAGTCTTTGTGTAATCCCTTTTAAATCGCCCACTCCATCTCCGTTACTGTCCTGAAAACTGCGAGGGTAAAGTTGGTAGATGATCGCTTCTTTCCACCATTTTTTGTCTATTTTTGATAGGTCTGATGTATTGGTTTGAGCTTTTAATTGAGGACTTAAAAGCTGTAGGAGGGTTGAAAAAATAAGGAATTGAAAGATTGATTTCATGGTACTTTATTTTTGAATTTGGTAAATTATCGCTTCGTAAGGTTTAAGTTCGTTTGATTTTGATGGAACGGCATAGTTATGCATTATTATTTTAGCTTTGGAAAGATTAATTCCCGTTTTAGCAATGGCTTTTTGAGCACTAAAATTTAAAACAATTAACATTTTTTGGCCATTTAATTCTCTTGTATAGGCATATACATTGGGGTTGTCTTTATCCAAAAGGGTGTATTTTCCATAAATAAGTACGGGATTATTTTTGCGTAATTGAACCATTTTTCTAAAATAGTGCAATACTGATTCAGGATCTTGCTCTTGTATCTCCGCATTATTATTGGGGTAATTTTTATTGATATTTAGCCACGGAGTACCTGTGGTAAAGCCAGCATTAGTGGAACTATCCCATTGAAAAGGCGTTCTGCCATTATCTCTAGCGCCGCCGGTTTTTTGATCTTCAATAAATTGATCTAAGTTACCTCCAGCATTTTTTACTTTTTCATATTCGGCTAAAATTTCGATATCCCTGTAGTCTTCTATTTTTTCAAATTTAGCATTAACCATTCCGATTTCATCTCCGTTATAATAGTAGGGAGTACCTCTCATGGACAGTAAGAAAGTGGTCAAGAGTTTAGAAGAAACGGATTGATAGTCACTTGAGTCATTTCCCCATCGAGAAGTCATTCTGGGTTGGTCGTGATTCCCTAAATAAATGGTACCCCAGCCTTTGGTTTGATAAACCGCATCCCAATCAGAATAGATTTTTTTGAAATCAACTAACGAAAAAGGACCCATTTTTTTAAAATAACCAGGAATATAACCCAGATTAGTACCTTCAAAATGATAGCCCATATTCAATTCTTTTCTATCGACATCTACGAAATTTAAAGCAGTTGAAGTCAACATTCCCGCGCCTTCTGCTAAAGACATACAATCGTATTTGCTCAACACTTCACGGTTCATTTCTTGAAGATATTCGTGCAAATGCGGACCACTAGCCATATATACATCCCAACGACCTTGGTAGTTTTTGTTTAATTCTTCTTGAGTGATTACTGGAAAGTTAGTGTCTTTAGAAATAAATGGAATAACATCCATTCTAAAACCGTCGATGCCTTTGTCTAGCCACCAACGCATCATAGTATATATTTCTTGTCTGACTTTTGGATTTTCCCAATTTAAATCCGGTTGTTTGAAATTGAAATAGTGTAGGTAATAGGAATTGGTTGTTTTGTCGTAACGCCAGCCACTTCCATCTGCTTCGAAAGCTCCAGGACGAAAAGCTGGTTTTCCCTTTTCGGCAGGCCACCAATGATAGTACTCTCGGTAAGGGTTGTCTCTGGATTTGCGACTTTCTTGAAACCATCGGTGTTCGTCGCTACTGTGATTGACGACCAAATCCATGACAAGTTTTATACCTCTTTGATGTAGCCCTTTTAGTAGGGCATCAAAGTCTTGCATAGTGCCAAATTCTTTCATAATATTTTGATAATCGGAGATGTCGTAACCATTATCGGCGTTGGGAGAACTGTAAATAGGATTCAGCCAAATCACGTCAACTCCTAAGCTTTTAATATAATCAAGTTTCGTGATAATACCTTGTAGATCACCGATGCCATCACCGTTAGAATCTTTGAAACTTCTTGGATAAATTTGATACACAACAGCTTCTTTCCACCATTTTCTATCAAGGGATGTGTTTTTTTCTTGGGCCATCATGGAATTACATAACATAAAAGTAGCTATAAACAATTGCAGCAAAGGGAGGTTGATTTTTTTCATTTGGTTTTAATTATTGAAGGGAGGGATGCATAAAATCGTTAATTTCTTTTCGGGATATTTGGGGGTTTGCTCCTTCATGAGAAGCTACTAATGCTCCTAAGGCACAGGCAAAATTCAGTGCTTTTTGGGGGTCATTTTCAGAAAATAAAATACTCAATAAGCCAGCCAAAAAAGAATCCCCTGCTCCCACAGTATCTGAAACGGTAACTTGATACCCGCTGTTGTAATACATTTGGTCGTTAAAGAATAAAACAGCTCCATGTTGACCTTTAGTCACACAAATATTTTTGGTGTTGGTTTTTTGAGCAATAAAGTGAATGTTTTGTTCTAACGAATGATAAGGAGAGTTCAAAAAACGACAGATTTCATACAGTTCGTCATCGTTGAATTTGACAAAATCCGCTTCGAGTAATAATTCTATAAGTAGTTCTTTAGAGTAGAAAGGAGGTCTAAGGTTGACATCAAACACCTTATATTTTGACACTGCAATATAATTTAGAAGGCTTTGATGGGAAACAATATCTCTACAAGCGAGACTACCAAAAACCAAAATATCTGCCTCAATCACAGCCGTTTCTCCTTCTTGGTTATACTTGATTTTGTCCCAAGCAGCTGGATAATTAATAGTGTAAGTAGCACTCCCTTTTCTATCCAAATGTACTTGGACTTCACCTGTTGTATAACTACTATTAACTTGAATAGTTTGTGTTGAAATAGCTGTTTTTGAAAGCATGTCGATTACTTCTTTGCCATTCGAGTCAGTTCCTATACAACTAATAATTTGAGTGTGAATTCCAAGCGAGGCTAATCGAAGTGCGACATTTAATGGTGCGCCACCAATTTTTTTGTGAGTTGGAAAAATATCGAATAGAATTTCTCCAAAGCAAACTATAGATTTGGCGTGAGGTAGAGACATCATAAGTTTTCATTTGAGGATTTCTTACTTTAAAAGGGGTAATGATCCATAAAAATAGAATTCCTTTTTTAGATTATTTTAAGTCGCTAAATCGAAATCGTTTTCGTTTTTTTCGAAATCGTTTTCGATTGTAAATCAGGTCTCTTAGTGTGGGAAAATCTTTTTTTGACGGCAAATACTCTAAATTTGAAAGTATTTTAACAGTAAAAAAATGAAAACAGTACTATTTATTTTGGGGCTCTCTTTAGTAAGCGGTTGGTCTTCTTTATCTCAAGTCCAATCAGACGAATGGAATTTGGTAGCAAATTCCAGAGATAATTATTACGGAGCGGCTATGGCTAATGGACAAATTGGTATCGTAACGGATGCTACTCCGCTTAAAACCAAAGAAATTATTCTGAATGGCGTTTATGATGGGAGCCCTGAAAACGGAATCAGTAGAATTGTTCGCGGCATTGAGTTTTTAAACATGCGATTGCTGATCAATAATGAAGAAATCACAGCGACTAACATTTCAAAATGGCAACAAGTAATCTCGATGAAAGAAGGGACAAGTACAACTTCCTTTCGGTTAAAGGATTTAGCATTAATTGAGTACACGGTTTTAGCCAATAGAGCTTTGCCTTTCTCAGCTATGGCGATTGTGAAAATTACCCCTTTGCAAGCTATTGAGATGATGGCGGCTAATTATATGTCTGTTCCTGATGAATTAAAACAAGTCAAGAGGCAATTCAGAGTATTGAAAGACAATCAATATTTAATGCCTGTTTTTGGTACTACAGCACAAACCTTGACGGGTAAATATAAAGTGGCGGTATCTACAACTTTTCTGTTTGATGGTAACAGTGAAACATTGGAACCCAAAGGAGATGAAGTCAGTTTTACAAAAAAACTAAAAAAAGGGCAATCTTATCGGTTCGCAATAGCTGGAGGAATTTGTACTTCAAAAGATGTGACGGATCCTTTGAATGAGTCCGAAAGACAACCGATTTATGCTTTGCAAGAAGGGATTGATAAATTATTGTTCAAACACAAAAAAGCTTGGGCTGATTTGTGGCAATCAGGGGATATCCAAATTGAGGGTGATTTGGATGCCCAACAACGAGTACGTTTTGCATTGTATAATTTGTATTCCTTTATTCGTCCAAATTCTAGACAAAGTATAGCGCCAATGGGATTGTCTTCACAAGGTTACAACGGACATATATTTTGGGATACAGAACTTTGGATGTTTCCTACTTTATTAGTTTTACAGCCAGATTTGGCAAAATCTTGCTTGGATTATCGCTCTGATAGATTAGAAAAAGCCCAACAAAAAGCAACTATTTATGGTTATCAAGGAGCGATGTTTCCATGGGAATCTGATGATACAGGAGAAGAAGCTACGCCAACATGGGCATTAACGGGGATTTTTGAACAACACATTACGGCAGATGTTTCTATCGCTTTTTGGAATTATTATACCTTAACACAAAATCAGTCTTGGTTGCGAAAAGAATGGGAAGTCTTGAAACAAACCGCTGATTTTTGGGTGAGTAGGGCAGTTGAGAATCCAGATGGAACTTTTTCTATACATAATGTTGTGGGTGCCGATGAATATGCACAGCACGTAGATGATAATGCTTTTACTAATGCTTCGGCAATAGAAAGTTTGCGTAACACGATTAAGGCCGCTCATATCTTAAACGAAAAAGTCAAGCCCGAGTGGGGAATTTTGGCAGAAAAATTATCGATCCACAAAGAAAACGGAATTACGCAAAATTATAAAGGATATAAAGGACAAATGATAAAACAAGCAGATGTGAATTTGCTCGCTTATCCCTTGCATGTTATTACAGATAAGGAACAAATTAAAAGGGATTTGGAATACTATGCAGATAAAATTGACAAAAAGGATGGTCCAGCGATGGCTTCGGGAGTATTGTCAGTATTGTATGCTAGGATGGGAGATCGTGAGAAAGCTTATGAGTATTTTGTAAAATCGTATTTGCCTAATAGCCGTCCCCCTTTTGGAGTTTTTTCAGAATCTGCCAATAGTAACAATCCTTATTTTGCGACAGGCGCAGGTGCAATGCTTCAAGCGGTGATTTATGGTTTTGGAGGAGTAGAACAAACGGATAAAGGGTTACAATTTAATAAGGGTATTTTGCCAAAAAAATGGAAATCATTGAAGCTAATTGGTATTGGTGTGGAAGAGAAAACAATCATTGTGGATTGAATTATTTTCAACAAAAAAAGAGATGTAAATGATTGATTATAAGCTATTATTTTTTTTGTGTATATTAATATTTAAATTTAAAGCTTGTTTTGTTGCATTATTCTCAAGTTTTAAGGGTTAACTAAGCGGTAATAAGGTTGTGTGTTGGGTAAAAATGTTTAAAATAGAGTATTATTTGTTCTATTTGAACATTTTTTTTGTGTTTTATATAAAATTAATATTAAAATTTTAAATAATTAATTTAAAATCGAAAACGTTTTCGGTGCTTCGAAAACGTTTTAGTTGTGCTTTTTCTTAATTTTATCATAAAACTTTGTTTAAGTTTGAGTTAAATAAAAAAAGCAATAACCATTTTCGAAAAAATTATTAACTAACTCATTTATTACGTATGAAAAATAGTCTACTAAAAGGCTTGGTATTATTTCTAACGATTTTTTGTTCAGGCTTGGCCTATTCACAAGAAATTTCAGGAAAAGTATCAGACGCCAGTGGTCCACTCCCTGGGGCTAATGTATTGGTAAAAGGAACAAATAATTCGGTTCAAACGGATTTTGATGGGAATTACAGTATAAAAAATGTGAATGCTAAGGCTACTTTAGTCTTTAGTTATGTGGGCTTAAAAGCTCAGGAAGTTAGCGCTTCTGGTAAAAGTGTTATCAATGTTACTCTAAAAGATGATTCAGCAGAATTGAAAGAAGTAATCGTAGTAGGATATGGTACGGTGAAAAAGAAAGATGCTACAGGAGCTGTGGATCAAATTAGTTCTAAACAGTTTGACAATGTATCAGCAACTAACCCGGCAGAATTATTAAGAGGTAAGGTATCTGGGGTTCAGGTTACGCAATCAAGTGGTGAGCCTGGAGCTGCTATTTCAGTTAGAATTAGAGGAAATTCTTCCATACGTTCAGGAAATAATCCATTGTACGTAGTAGATGGAGTGCCACTAGATGGAGGTGAAGTATCTTCTGGAGGAAATGACATCGCAGGTTTAGGATCCTCTTCCGCTAGAAATCCATTGAACTTTTTGAATCAAAATGATATTGAGAGTATCTCCATTCTAAAAGATGCTTCCTCTACTGCAATATATGGTTCAAGAGGAGCTAATGGTGTTATTGTGATTACTACTAAAAAAGGAAAATCTAAAGCACCTACGTTTTCATACGGGACATCGCTTAATTTTAGCAAAATTTCAGGGGATTTTAAATTGCTTACAGGTGACGAATTTGTTGCTGCGGGTGGAGCAGACAAAGGATCAAGGTCTTACAACTGGGAAGATGCTATTTTGAGAAAAGGGTTTTCACAAAACCACGATTTAACTTTTAGTAGTGGTACTGAAAACTCAAGCACTAGATTGTCTATTGGTGCTTCTAACACTGATGGTATTGTTAAAAATACAGGGTTAGACAAGTATACTTTAGCTTTTAATAACAGCAACAATTTTTTTAATGGTTATTTGAAAGTGGATACGAATGTAATATACGCCTCATTGAACGACCAAACTACTTTAATAAGTAATAATGCTGGTTATATAGGAAACTTAATTGGTACAGCCTTATATTGGAATCCAACTTTACCGACTTATCAGCCTGATGGTTCTTATACTTATGTGGGTGACGATTATTTGAATCCTGTTCAATTGTTGAATTCTTATAAAGATTATTCTAATACCAACAAACTTTTGGCAAATATTACGGCGACCCTTAAAATCACAAATTCATTAAAATATAAATTCCTTTTTGGTGTTGAAACTTCTAATTCAACTAGAAAAAGACAGTTGCTCCCTACCATGAAAATTAATAGTGATGATTTGACAGGTAATGATGCTGCTAACGGAGGAGTATTAAAAAGAGGGTTAGCAGAGATTTCAGGCATTGCTAAATTCAATAAAACATTTGAGCATACTTTATTATATGATAAAGAATTTAATGATAATTTTCAATTAAATGGGGTGCTTGGTTTTTCATATTATTCCTATGATGCCAATGGAAATAATGCCAGAGGACAGGGTTATGTTGAGGCTCAAACGAATCTGATTGACAACATTCAAGGAGGTATTGCTCAAGAGTTCAGAGCTAGTTCATTTAAGAATAAAATAGAATTACAATCTTATTTCGCCAAAGCAGAGTTGATTTTATACAAAGACTTTGTCTTAACAGGGTCAATTCGTGCTGATGGTTCTACAAAGCTAGGAGCTGATGATAAGTGGGGTTATTTTCCTGCCGTTGGAGCTGCATACAAAGTTGTTAATGAGAAAGAAGGTCTTTTTAATGACTTTAAAGTGAGAGGGAATTATGGTATTACAGGGAATCAAGAATTTCCAGTAAATTCAGCGCTTTCAAAAGCAATTAATGTTTTTGGAGGAACACCACAAACAGTTTCTGGAGCGAATGATTTATTACGCTGGGAAACGACCACTTCGTATGGTATTGGTACTGATTTTGAATTGATTAATAACCGTTTAACAGGTTCATTTGATTATTTTCACAGAGATACCAAGGATTTAATCACACCAGTTCCGCAAGCAAATGCTCAACCGGGTCCTGGATCCAATCGTAGTGTAAACTTACCGGGTAACTTAATTAATACAGGTTTTGAAGTTGCATTAAACTACAAAATAATTGAAACTGAAAACATGAGTTGGAATTTCTCTGCTAATGCTGCTTTTTTAAAGAATAGAATAGAAAACTTTGGTTCAGTGCAATTATTAGCAGGTGGAATTAACGGACAAGGATTATCAGGTGCCTATGCGGAAGTGATTAAAGATGGATACCCTTTGTATACCTATTATCTTTATGATTTTAAAGGCTACGATGCGTCAGGAAATTCTATTTACACAGCTGCAGATGGATCTCAAACCGGTCTAGGTAATGCGGATAAAGTATACTTAGACAAACAACCTTTGCCTAAAATAAATTTAGGATTTTCAACCAACTTTACCTATAAATCATTTGATGTAAGCACTTCTTTCTACGGAGCATTTGGACATTATTTGTACAATAATACGGCTAACGCCTATTTTTTCAAAAGTGCATTACTTGGAGGAAGAAATGTAACCCCTGAAGTAGCGGCATCACCTCAAAATGGCTCAGATCCCAACTCTCCATCAACTAAGTATTTGGAGAAAGGCGATTTCTTGAGAATGGGTAATTTAACAGTAGGGTATACTTTCAAAGGAACAGCAATGGAAAGATTTAAAATTAATGCAGCGCGATTTTTTGTAAGTGCCAATAATTTGTTTGTAATTACAAGTTACTCAGGGTTTGATCCTGAGGTAGATACTAATAAAGCCCTCAATGGTGTTCCATCAGCGGGTATGGATTACTTATCCTATCCAAGAGATAAAAGCTTTGCAATAGGACTTAATGTTACATTTTAATTTTTAGAGAAATGAAAAAAATAAATATAGTAAAGAGCATCTTTTTTGTAGGGATCGCTACTTTAGGAGTGGGTTGTACCAATTTAGATGAACAAGTTTTAGATGGTTATGTAACTTCAGATCCCAACGGTGGAAATGTAGTTACAGGAGGGTTTTTGCAGTCAGCCTATGAAGGATTAAGAAGTTTTCAAGGGCAAGGTGGACTTTTTACAATGGGTGAAATGTCTAGTGATGCATTAGTAGGGCCAACTAGAGGAGGGGACTGGGATGATAATGCCAAATGGCGTCAATTTCATGTTCATACATGGGGTGCTGATAATGAAGAGATTAGAAATGCTTATAATGATTTGTTGACTAACGTATATAACTGTAATTTAGTGATCAATAATTCCGCTACAGATGATCAAAAAACACAAGCACGTTTTTTAAGAGCATTCTATTATTACCATGTTATTGATTTGTTTGGACAAGCTCCCTACAGAGAAGCAGGGTCATTAATTACGGATAATCCAAAATTTTGGTCTAGAAAAGAAGCTACTGCTTTTGTAATAAGTGAATTAGAGGCTGTTGTAAACAAATTGCCTGCAAGAGTTGCTAATGATGCGAGTATGGCAAGTAAAGATGCTGCTAACTTTTTATTAGCAAAATTGTATTTAAACAAAGCCGTTTTCAATGCTGAAAATCCTGCAGGGCCTTATACTTTTGATGCTGCAGATATGAATAAAGTAATTGGGTATGTGGATGCGATAACTTCAAGTTCTTTAGCACCTAATTACTGGAGTAATTTTGCCCCAACAAATAATACTTCAAATGAAATTTTATTCTCCTCCAAAAATGTCTTAGGAACAGGTGGCGGAATTCAATCCCGATGGAGAATGGGGATGCACTATAATCAAACTCCTGATGGTTGGAATGGATTTGCAACCGTGGCCGAATATTACAATAGATTCGCCGCAACCGATGCTCGTAGACAATATTCAACCCCTTCTATCATAGCTAATTTCGGCAACCCAATTGGATTCCAAGTGGGGCAAATGTTTAAACCAGGAGGAACGGTGGCCTTAAAAGACAGAAAGGGTAATCCATTAGTTTTTACCCCAAAAGTAACCATGATTGTTACGGGTAATGAAATCGAAACTGCAGGTATTCGAACTCAAAAATACGAACCTGATAATGCAAATTTAGGTGCTCCTGAAAACGACTATGTTTTAATGCGTTATTCAGATGCTTTGTTGATGAAGGCCGAAGCAGCACTTAGAGGTGGTACAGGCGGAGCAGCAGTAGCTAAAACTATCATTGATCAAATTGATGTTAGAGCTAATTTAGCCGCAGGAGCAACTCCTGCTACTCTTGATGGAATCTATTTAGAAAGAGGAAAAGAACTGTGGTTTGAAGGCTGGAGAAGAAATGATATGATACGTTTTGGTAAGTTTTTAGGACCAAGAGAATTAAAGCCCACAACATCCAATCCGAAATACGTTTTGTATCCAATTCCAGCGGATGCATTGTTTAATCCTAATGTTAAACAAAATCCAGGATATTAATACTTTTGTTTAGATTGATTTTTGTTTTGTGTTAGTTTAAAGAGGGTAGTGATACCCTCTTTTTTTTGTAAAATAATTACAGTTAGTTGTTTTATTTAACATATTTTTATATAAATTACAAAACCATTTAGACTGAAAATAATACTAAAACCGACTTACTATTATGTTGCAACGAATATTGCTATTGACCCTATGGATTTTCTTTTTTTCAAACTGTTCCAAAGTTAAAACCGACACCTTATTCACCCAATTACCTTCTTCTGAAACAGGTATTGATTTTATAAATGAAGTCAAAAACGGGGAAGAAATGAATATATTCAAATATCGAAATTTTTATAATGGGGGCGGAGTAGCTATAGGAGATATCAATAACGACGGACTTTCAGACGTGTATTTTACTTCTAATTTAGGTAAAAACAAGCTCTATCTTAATAAAGGAAATTTTAAGTTTGAAGATATTTCTTTGAAAGCAGGTGTCGAAGGAAAGAAAGTTTGGTCGACAGGAGTCGTAATGGTTGATGTTAATGCCGACGGATTGCTAGATATTTATGTTTGTAATGCTGGAAATAGTAAAGGAAGTCAACAGAACAATGAGCTTTTTATTAACAATGGCAACCTAACCTTTACTGAAAAAGCTGAAGAATACAATCTTGCCGATACAGGAATTACGACACATGCCGCTTTTTTTGATTATGATAAAGATGGTGATTTAGATGTTTATATTCTTAATAATAGCTTCATTCCTGTCAGTAGTTTGAACTATTCCAATAAAAGAGAACTACGCGATAAAGATTGGGAAGTAGCCGATATTCTAAAAGGGGGTGGCGATAAATTGTTGCGCAACGATTCTGGAAAATTTGTTGACGTGAGTGAAGAGGCCGGTATTTACGGAAGCTTGATTGGTTTTGGTCTTGGAGTAACAGTAGGTGATGTTAATGGTGATTTGTTCCCTGATATCTATATTTCGAATGATTTTTATGAAAGAGATTATTTGTATATCAACAACAAAAACGGAACTTTTTCAGAAAAAATTCAAGATTGGACGTCACACATTAGTCAATCCTCGATGGGGGCAGATATGGCCGATATTAACAACGATGGAAAAGCTGATATTTTTGTAACTGACATGTTGCCAGAACCAGATGATCGATTAAAAACGACCACCAATTTTGAGAATTATGATTTATTTACTCGAAAGAAATATCTTGATTTTTACAATCAATACATGCAGAATACACTACAAGTAAATAATGGAAATCAACAATTTGATGAAATTGCGAATTATGCTGGTGTGGCTAAAACCGATTGGAGTTGGGGTGCTTTGTTGTTCGATATGGACAATGATGGTTTAAAAGATATTTACGTCTGTAATGGTATTTATCATGACTTGACCAACCAAGATTTTATGGACTTTTTTGCAAATGAATTGATGCAAAAAATGGTAATTACTGGTAAAAAAGCAGAAATTGAAACCATTATCAATAAAATGCCTAGTACGCCAATACCTAATTATGCGTACAAAAACAATGCGAATCTTACTTTTTCGAATCAAGCGATAAATTGGGGATTGGACACACCTAGTTTTTCTAACGGGGCAGCTTATGGTGATTTAGATAACGATGGCGATTTAGATTTGGTCGTAAATAATGTCAACATGGAAGCCTTTGTTTACAAGAATAATGCTGAAAAAAACAAACAAAATCATTTCGTTAAGGTTAAACTGAAAGGAGATAGGCAAAATAAATTTGCAGTGGGGAGTATGGTTGAATTGTACTCTGGTTCCGAAATTTTAAGGCAAGAACTCATTCCGTCTCGTGGTTTTCAATCGTCGATAGATTATACAATGACATTCGGAATCGGAACTAAAAAAATAGATTCCTTACAAGTTATTTGGCCGAACGGAAAAACGCAAACCATTAAAAAAGTAACAAACAATACAACGATTCAATTGAATATTTTGGACGCCAAGTCTGATTTTGTAGTTAAAAGTAACGCTTCAAAACCCTTGTTTTCTGAGGCTAAAACTACATTCTTAGCACATAAAGAAAATGATTATATAGATTTTGACTACGAAGGGTTGATTTCTAAAATGACTTCGCAAGAAGGTCCAGCCTATGCCGTTGCAGACTTAAATGGAGATGGAAATGAAGATGTGTTTATTGGCGGTGCCAAAGGGCAATCGGCTCAAGTTTATCTCAATAAGGGAAATGGACTTTTTGCCGTAACTAGCCAAAAGGACTTGCAGAAAGATGCTAGTTTCGAGGATACAGCAGCTGCTTTTTTTGATGCCGACAAGGATGGGGATATGGATGTATTGGTAGGTTCTGGAGGAAATGAAAAAGCCGATCAAGCCAATTACAAAAACAGATTGTACTTGAATAACGGAAAAGGCATTTTTACAAAAAGTACAACTACTCTTCCAACGACAAATAATAATGTGGCTGTGGTCGCTCCTTATGATTTTGATAACGATGGTGATAATGATGTGTTCATCGGAAGCCGAAGTGTACCTGGAGTGTATGGGATTGATCCAAAACACTTGTTGTTAGAAAATGATGGTAAGGGAAATTTTACCAATGTAATCGACAAAAAAGCTTTTAAAATCAATGCTTACGGAATGATTACTGATGCCGTTTGGGAAGATATTGATAACGACTCCAAAAAAGATTTGATTTTGGTTGGTGAATGGAATGCACCTATGATTTTTAAAAACACAGGTCGAAGATTGACTATTTTTTCAACGAACTTGACCGAATGGAGTGGATTTTGGAATACGGTTCTATGCGTAGATTTGAATAATGATGGAAAGAAAGATTTGATTCTAGGCAACAAGGGAACCAATACTTCTTATAAAGCTACCAAGGAAAAACCAATGAAATTGTTTATCAATGATTATGATAACAACGGAACAATAGAACAAATTACTACTCAAACTATTGATGCTAAAGATGTACCCTTGCATTTGAAACAAGAATTGGCCAAACAAATTCCAATGATTAAAAAGAAGAATTTGAGCTACACCGATTATTCTAAAAAGACGTTTCAGGAACTTTTCGATACCGAAGTGATCAATAATTCAGTTCAAAAAACAGCCAAGATGCAAGAGAGTTGTATTGCTATCAACAAAGGGAATGGTAAGTTCGAAATTCAAGTTTTGCCCAAAGAAGTACAGTTTTCTAGTGTCAATGCCATAACAACTTTGGATATCAATAAAGATGGAATACTAGACTTGGTACTAGGAGGGAATCAATATGGTTTTAAACCGCAGTTTTCAAGATTAGACTCGAATTTGGGCAGTGTGCTTCTAGGAAATAAACAAGGAAAATTTACTTGGGTTCCCTACACAAAATCTGGATTTTTTATCAGAGGAGAAGTCAAGCATTTGCAAGTCATCAAGAACAAAAATAATACAACGGCGGTTTTGACTGTACTCAATAACAATGCGCCTAAACTTTTTATAAGCAATGAATAATTTTTTAAAAGTTGGTCTAGCCTCATTACTATTGACGGCATGTTCCCAAAAAGAAGCACCACTTTTTGATAAACTCGATCCAAAGGAAAGTAATATCACTTTCAAAAATGAGTTAATTGAGTCCAAAAACATTTCCATTTTAGATTATCTCTATTATTACAATGGGGGTGGAGTGGCATTAGGCGATATCAATAACGACGGATTAATAGATGTGTATTTCACTTCCAATCAAGGGAAAAATAAATTGTATCTCAACAAAGGAAACAACAAATTTGAAGATATTTCAGCCAAGGCGGGTGTAGAAGGGCAAAGTGATTGGAGTGCAGGGACAGTGATGGCCGATGTTAATGGTGATGGATATTTAGATATTTATGTGTGTGCTGTGGTTGGTATTCATGGTTTTGAAGGGCATAACGAGCTTTTTATCAATAATAAGAACAACACTTTTACTGAGAGCGCTGCTGAATATGGTCTCGATTTAGACAATTATAGTTCATCAGCTGCTTTTTTAGATTATGATTTAGATGGAGATTTAGACATGTATTTGCTAAACCACGCAGTGCATTCTGAACTCTCTTTTGGCAATGCTACTATCAGAAACAATAGAAGTTATGAATGTGGTGATAAATTGTTCCGAAATGATAACGGAAAATTTGTTGATGTTAGTGAAAAGGCGGGCATTTTTGGCGGAGCCAATGGGTATGGTTTAGGAATTGCTGTTTCAGATTTTAATTTGGATGGCTATCCCGATATCTATATTGGGAATGATTTTCATGAAGATGATTATTATTATTTGAATAATGGAGACGGAACTTTTACGGAAAGTTTGAAACAGTTTTTCGGACATACTAGCCGATTTTCAATGGGCGTAGATGTCGCCGATGTGAATCACGATGGGTTTCCAGATATTTTAAGTTTGGACATGTTACCCGAAGACGAGAAGGTATTAAAAGCTTCTTTGGGCGATGATAATGTACAAATGCTAAAAGTGCGTACCGAAAAATTAGGGTACCATTATCAATACACCCGCAACATGCTGCAACTGAATCAAGCGGGAAAGCACTTTACTGAAACCGCACTTTTGAGTGGAATTGCAGCAACGGATTGGAGTTGGAGTACTCTTTTTGCCGATTATGATCAAGATGGTGAACAAGATATTTTTGTAGCCAATGGAATTCCAAAACGCCCTAACGATTTGGATTACGTCAAATATTATTCGAATGACCAAATTAAGAACAAACTCAATACCACCAAGCTCTTAGATAAAGAAGCCTTGAAGAGAATGCCTGCCGGAAATGTTACCAATTATATTTTTCAAGGAAGTACAGATTTGACATTCAAAGACCGTTCGATAGACTGGATAGCAAATGATTCTATTATTTCTAATGGAAGCGGATACGCCGATATTGATAATGATGGCGATTTGGATATCATCACCAATAATACCAATGCTGTAGCCACAGTGTATAAAAACAAAACCGATAAAAAAGCTAATTTTTTAAAAGTAAAATTGCGTTTTGAGGGCAAAAACACTTTTGGTATTGGGACGAAAGTCATCTCTTATGCTAAAGGACAAAAGCAATTCAAAGAGTTACAAACCACTAGAGGGTTTCAATCTTCCTCTGAACCGATAGTTCATTTTGGCTACGGAAAAATAAATGCTATTGACTCGTTAGTTGTGATTTGGCCTGACAAAACATATCAGACATTGAAAAAGGTAAAAGCCAATCAAACAGTAACAATAAGTGCTAATAAAAACAGAAAAGGATTTAAGTATCAATCGCTGCATCCTCAGGTTTTGCCTGTTTTGCAAAAGGTAAAAGGAAATTTAGGGATTGATTTTGTACATGAGGAAAACGAGTACATCGATTTTACCGTTCAAAAATTAATTCCTTATCAAAGAAGTGATCGTGGCCCTGCTACTGCAATTGGAGATTGGGATGGAGACGGTAAGGAGGATATTTTCTTTGGTGGTTCTAAAGATAAGAAAGCGTTCTTTTATCTTCAAAAAGGGAATGGTTTTGTAGTCAAAAACTATCCTACTTTGGATCAAGATGCTGTCTTTGAAGATGCTTCGGCTGTCATCGCAGATTTTGATGGCGACCAAAAGAAGGATTTATTTGTCGCTTCTGGTGGTGGGGAAAATGCATCTAATTTAGAAAATCGTTTGTATCATAACAAGAGTGCGATTCCAACAAAACAAGAATTGCCACAATTAGCTCAAAACGCAAGTGTGGTAAGGGCCTTTGATTATGACCAAGACGGAGACTTAGATGTTTTTGTTGGAAATAACTCTGAAACGAATCGTTTTGGAAGCACACCTGATTGTTATTTATTAAAGAATAACAAAGGTAAATTTACCCCAGACCAAACCAAAACATTCCGTAAAATCGGAATGGTTACCGATGCAGTTTTTACCGATTTTAATGCCGATGGTCAAACCGATTTAATCGTGATTGGAGAGTGGATGCAACCCACTTTTTTTGCCAATAAAAACGGAAAGTTCACCAATGTTACAACAACCGTTGCTTCTTCTAAAAATAATGGACTTTGGCAAGTAATTCTCCCTTTTGATATTGATCATGATGGCGATCAGGATTATTTGCTTGGCAATTGGGGGATGAATTCTAAGTTTAAAGCATCAGCAACCTTCCCGTTGAAAATGTATTACGATGATTTTGATAGCAATGGCTCTTTTGAAACTATTGTAGCCAAAGAAAAGAACGGAAAGTATTATACTACTCTGGGCTTAGACGAATTAGCCGAACAATTTAGTGGTATGCTCAAAAAGAAATTCAACAGTTATCAATCTTTTGCGGGCAAAACACTTGAAGAGGTTTTTGATCCTAAAATGTTAGAAAAAGCCAAGCTATACGAAGTACATAACCTGAAATCAGGGTATTTGAAAAATGATAAAGGCCATTTTGTTTTTGTGCCATTCACCAATAAAATGCAAGTAGCTCCAATCAATTGTTTTGTGCAAGCTGATTTTTTGGGGGATTCAAAACCAGAAGTTTTTGCTGCCGGGAATTACTTCGGAGTTTCTCCTTATCACAGCCGATTTGACGGTTTCTCTGGGGCATTAATTATGGACCAAAAAACAATGCTTTTAGGTCATCAATTAGGCATTGATTTGACTCAAAAAGCAGTACGTCATCTAGACATTCTCTCGGTTAATAATCAAAACTATTTATTGGTCACCATCAATAATAAACCTGCTGAGATGTATCAAATAAATACTAAAAAACAATAAACCAAATTTATAAATTGACCCAAATGAAATCTTTAATTTTAACCCTGTTGTGTGTATGTTTTTTTGCAGTTTCTTGTCAAAAAGAAAAATCAATAACCATTACCTCAAGTGATTATTGTGCAGCGGTTGATACCATCACAGGTATTATGATTCACGACATCTTCTCACCGCCTGTGGCTAGTAGGATATATGCGTATCCTAATATTGCAGCTTATGAAATTATGGTACAAAATAGTACAGATTACCAAAGTTTACAAGGACAACTCAATGGATTAGATTCTATTCCAATTCTCGATAAAAAAAGCGGTGTGAATGTGCCTTTAGCGGCTGTGATAGCACACATGGAAGTGAGTAAAAAGCTCGTTTTTTCAGAACAAGCCATCGAAAAATTCCGTGACAGTTTGTATGCAAAATGGAGTGATGAAAATGAGAAAGAATTTGAAATCTCAAAAGAGTATGCGCTAAAAGTAGCAGAGCGCATTTCAAAATGGATGGGAAAAGACAATTATAAGCAAACCAGAACGATGCCTAAATATACGGTGCATGCAGATCAACCAGCTCGCTGGCAACCCACACCGCCCGCTTATATGGATGCAGTTGAACCACATTGGGGCAAAATTAGAACCTTAGTTATGGACTCTTCAGCTCAGTTTAAACCTAAAGCACCGTACCCTTTTTCTACAAATAAAAACTCAGATTTTTATAGAGAAGCCAAAGAAACTTATGATGTTGGAAACAAAATCACCAAAGATTTATTGGCTATGGAAAAGAGCAAAAGTACTACAATTCCAGAAGAATCTGCTATTGCGACGTTTTGGGATTGCAATCCGTATGCTACCGTGACACAAGGACATATGATGTTTGCTAAAAAGAAAAACACTCCCGATGCACATTGGATCAACATTGCGAAAATAGCATGTAAATCAGCGAAAACAGACTTTAATAAAACGGTTTTTGTATATACCAAAACATCAATTGGTGTTTTTGAATCGTTCATCAGCTGTTGGGATCAAAAGTTTAAAACCAATGTGGTTCGTCCAGAAACCTATATTAATCAATACATAGACGAAAACTGGAAGCCGCAATTGCAAACGCCTCCTTTTCCTGAATATACTAGCGGACACTCTGTTTTATCAGCTTGTTCCGCTGAAATTTTGACTGAAATTTTTGGAGATAATTTTGCGTATGTTGATAATTCTGAAATGCCTTTTGGTTTACCAAAACGAAAATTCACCTCTTTTAAGCAAGCCGCAACAGAAGCCTCTCTAAGTCGATTGTATGGTGGAATTCATTATCGTGCAGCGATTGAGAACGGAGTGGAGCAGGGAAAAATGATTGGAAAATACATCAATAGTAAATTAAAAATGACCAAGTAAAACAATGAAGACGAAAATAGTTATTTTTTGTAGTGTTGCGCTGTTGCTTTTTTTGGGATGGTATTTTGGCATTAAATCATCGGATTATACCATAACATTTACCGCAAAAGCAGCCTCTGGAACTGTTTTTCAAGGCATACAAGAATGGTCACATATTCAAAAGCAAAAGCGAAAAGAGCATTTTACTGTAGTAGAAAAAAATAATTTTGATTACCTAAAACAGCAGATGACTGTTGGAGATACATCCTATACCTATGTGTGGGAAATAACTCCTTTAAACGATTCAGTGTCTAAAGTAAGTGTTGGAATCAATGAAATAGGAAAGAGTTGGTACAACAAAATCACAGCTCCTTTCTGGCCCACAAAATTCAAAACCGAACAAATAAGGAAAGTCAAAGATTTAAGAGAAGGATTGAATGAACATCTCAAAAATTTGAAAGTCAGAATTGACGGAGAAGGAATTTCAAAGCCCGTATATGTAGCTTACATTCAACTCAAAAGTGTGTTGCAAGAAAAAGCACAAACTATGATAGGGAATGATGCTACAATTACAGGATTTTTATACACCCATAAAATTAAAATCGTTGGTCGACCTTATGTAGAAATCGCAGATTGGGATTTAGATAAAGAAACACTTATTTTTAATTATTGTTTTCCCATTGACCCTTCAACAAAAGCGATAGCTGACGCTAATGTAAAATTCAAAACGATTCCCGCGCTAAAAGGACTTAAGGCAACTTATTATGGTAATTTTAGAACGTCTGATAGGGCTTGGTTTGCTTTGATGGATTATGCCAAAAAACATGACTTGAAAATCAAAAATATAGCCTTAGAACATTTTCTTGCCAATCCGTTTAACGGAGGGGAAGAACTAGATTGGGAAACTCAAATTATTATGCCTTACGATGTAGAGTAGTTTTTCTCTTTTCACACTCATTTCCGCTTAAAATCAACGAGTTCGAAAACGTTTTCGGTAGTTCCGAAAACGTTTTTTGTTTTAAATAAGAATTGTTTTAATAGAATACAGTTAAATTTAGATATAATTAAAAAGCACTAGGTAAGCAAAAGCGAAACTATGTCTCTCTTTAGCCCCGACAGCAGCGGCATCCTTTGCTTTTTTTCTTTAAAAAAGCAAAGATATAGCGGATGGCGGGACGATGACAGCAAGGAAGCCTTTTGAATACCGCTCCTAAATCATACCTAAACTGTTTATAACTGACCTAATCGGTGCATTACTTATGGCGATAAAACTAAAACTTAATTTTTGGCAAATAATAAACATGAATGTTGGCTTTTTTGGCATTCAATACAGTTTCGGATTGCAACAAAGTGCTGTGAATCCTATTTATGATTTTTTGGGTGCTAACCCGGATCAAATTCCTTTATTAAACATAGCAGGTCCATTGACAGGATTGTTGATTCAGCCTATTATTGGAGCAATGAGCGATAAAACATGGCATCCGCGATGGGGCCGAAGAAAACCTTATTTCTTTGTTGGTGCAATAATTTGTAGTTTAGCTTTGTTTTTATATCCATTTAGCAGTTCATTATGGATGGCTGCAGGATTACTTTTGCTTTTGGACGTTGGTAATAATACGGCGATGGAGCCATATAGGGCTTTTGTTGCAGATACTTTAGATGAAGAACAACAACCCACGGGTTTTCAAGCTCAAAGTTTTTTTACAGGTTTTGGACAATTTTTATCGTATATCTCACTTTTTCTTTTTCCCATAGTTTTTGTGGGTTATACAGGTTCTTTACCAAATTGGATTTATGCTTCCTTTTTTCTAGGCTCTGTTTTATCAATTACATCTATTTGGTGGAGCATGAAAACTACACCAGAAATACCACCAACACAACAGGAATTACAGAAGTTAAAAGCAGAACCTTTACATGTTTTTTCTCCTTTTAAAGATATATATAAAGCAGTTTTAGAAATGCCCAAAGTAATGTGGCAACTCTTTTTAGTATATCTATTTCAATGGTATGCTTTAATGTGTTATTGGCAAAATAATGCCAAAAGTATAGCGCTTTCTGTTTGGAATACTACTCCTAAAAATAAAACACTCTATGAGGAAGCAGTTGAATGGAATGGATTAATTGGAGCTTTTGGTTTTATAATTACTTTTTCAGTGGCATTTTATTTAGCCAAATTAGCCAAAAAATATAGCCCAAAAATGGTGCATTTTGTTTGTCTAATTTTAGCTGGATTATCCTTTTTGATTTTTGCAAATACACAAAACCAATATTTGTTTTTTGCCATAATTATGGGTTATGGGATTGGTTGGGCCAGTATGATGGGAATCCCGTATCTAATAATCGTTACTCATATTCCAAAAGAACGCTACGGCGTATACATGGGCATCATCAATATGATGATTGTGATTCCAATGATCATTCAAAACGTCACTTTCGGATACATTCTCAAACATTTTTTACATAACGACGCACGCTTAGCCATCACTTTTGCTGGGGTGTTGCTGCTGTGTAGTGCACTTTTTACGCTATTGATTAACAGTAAACCAACCGTTTTAAAAGATAATTAGGGCGTGACCACTTCTAGCAAAGGGGGCTTTTATCGGAGCGTGCTAGTGGCCCCCTTTGCCAGAAGCGGTCGGGCTTTACGCGCTACTTCGGTAGCCAGCTTCAATCCCTCACGCAAAAAAAAAGCAACGCAAATTATATCCAATGACAAGCAACATTTCTTATTCAAAAGCTATCGAATTACTCCAAAAATGTTCCTCAGAGCAAGGATTTTTGGCCAGCGCCCAAGATATTTCCAATTACAAAAGAGTTTGGGCGCGAGATGGCGTGATTTGCGGATTGGCAGCCTTAGCCTCAGGAGACGCGAACTTAATAGCCACCTTCAAAAAAACATTGGAGACCTTGGCCACTTTTCAGCATAGCATTGGTACTATTCCTTCTAATGTTCAGTTCAACAACGATGGGGCTGAGGTAAGTTACGGCGGATTAGCCGGACGAGTAGATGCCGTAACTTGGTTCATTATTGGAGTTTGTCAGTATGCGTATGCTACTAATGATGAATGCTTTCTAGCCAAACACGCTGCCAAAATAGAGAAATGCTTTAAACTTTTAGACGCATGGGAATTCAATAATCGCGGATTGGTTTATGTGCCTTTATCCGGCAATTGGGCCGACGAATACATTACAGATGGGTATGTCTTGTACGACCAATTACTCCGAGTTTGGGCACTCAAAAGCTATAACCATTTCGCCGAAGAAGCATCGATCGATGAAAAAATAAAACAAATAGAAGAACGCATTATCCAGAACTTTTGTCCTGAGTCCGGTGGGGAAAAATACCACGAAAGAGCTTACAAGACATGTGATATGAAAAATTACATGCCTTGTAGCTTTTCCCCAGCGGGTTATAAAAGTCAGTTTGATGGTTTTACTAATTCATTAGCTTTGCTACTAAATATAGGCCCAGCCGATTTTCAAAAAACAATTGTAGACTATGCTACAACCTTACAACAAGAACGCCCTTTGGGATTATTGCCCGCCTTCTGGCCACCCATTCACGAAACCGACCCCGATTGGTATTTGCTAAAGAACAATTGCAAATACGAATTCCGTAACTATCCAAACGAATTTCACAACGGCGGTAGTTGGCCTATGGTCAATGGTTTTTTTGGATTAGCCTTATTGTCTAAAAACGAAAAGGCAAATGCCACACAACTTTTGCAAGCCATAAATGATGCCAATGCATTAGCGGATTTTAGTTTTTACGAGAACTTCAACACAGCCACAAAAGCGCCAAACGGAGTGCCATTTTGCGCTTGGAGTGCCGCAGGAGCCGTTCTTTTGCATCAAAGTTTACATACTAATTTTAAACTCTTACTTTAATTTTGGAAAAAACGATAGATATTATCTGTGCCGGTGAAATTCTCATAGATTGTATTGGGCAACAAACCAATGCTACTCTTGCGGAAACAACTTCTTACGCTAGGTTTTTGGGCGGTTCACCAACAAATGTCGCCATAAATGCTGCCAAACTTGGACTGCGGTCAGCACTTGTAGCTAGCTGTGGCACGGATGGGTTGGGCGATTTTATGATAGAAAGTTTGCAAAAAGCCAATGTAATAACAACGCAACTAAGCCAAAAAGAGGAAGTTTCAACCTCGATAATTTTGGTTTCAAAATCAACAGGAACCCCAGATTTTATTCCGTATCGCACCGCTGATTTTTTAATTGAACGAGAACAAATTTCAACTGCATTTTTACAACAAGCCAAAATTTTCCATACCACTTGCTTTGGATTAAGTAAAAATCCAGCGCAAACCACCATCATACAAAGCGCTCAACTTGCAGCACAGTTAGGAGTCAAAACCAGTATCGATCTTAATTTCTCGGAACGCATTTGGCCCAATCGAGAGGAGGCAAAAACAATAATTGCAAGATATCTAGCAACGAATCCTTTAGTAAAGTTGAGCGAAGATGATTGCTATCGTTATTTTGGGGAAACCAAATCCGAGTCTTTTATTTTGGATTATTTTCATGAATTAGGCGCAGCAACCATTTGTTTAACGAAAGGAAAAGATGGTGTGGTTTTATCAGACACTAGTTATGGAAAAATTACGCAACCCGCTCTATCAATTACCGACATAAAAGATGCTACGGGAGCTGGAGATGCTTTTTGGACAGGCTTTTTGTATGCACAATTGCAACAAAAAAGCTTTGAAGAAACGCTTGTAATCGCCCAAAAACTCGCAGTATTGAAGTTACAACATCTGGGAGGATTGCCCAATGATGTGGACATTGTAAACTATTTGAATATTTAAATAACCGAATCAAATATGAAAAAGAACACTATCAAATGGGCAATGTATCTCAATTACTTTGTTTTTGCTATTTTGCTTAATAGTGTAGGAATCGTAATCCTTAAAGCACAAAGAAACTATGGTGTAGACGAATTAGAAGCGAGTATATTAGAAGCGTTCAAAGATTTGCCTATAGCTATTGTCTCTTTTTTGGTTGCTTCCTTTTTACCAAGAATTGGTTATAAAAGAGCGATGCTCATTGGGCTAGGATTGGTGTACATTGCTTGTATAACAATGTATTTTGGGAATTCATTTGCCACAGCAAAATTACTCTTTGCCACGGTTGGTGTTTCTTTTGCCTTGATTAAGGTGTCGGTTTATTCTCTTATCGGAACCGTAACCGAGAATCAGCAAGAACATAACAGTTTAATGAGCAGTATAGAAGGGGTTTTTATGATAGGAATTGCGTTGGCTTATTTTTTATTTCCCGCATTTAATTCGGAAACTAATCCCGATGCTTGGCTCAATGTGTATTGGTTGTTGGCTGGAATTTCAGGAGTCTCCTTTGCGTTTTTGTTTTTAGTAAAATCTGAAAGCCAAGTTGAGGTTCCCGGAGTCAATCTACTCGATGATTTTAAGCAAATGTTCCAACTAATGGCTAAATTACTAACGATAGTTTTTGTAATTAGTGCTTTTTTGTTTGTGATGATAGAACAAGGGATTATGTCTTGGTTGCCCACTTTTAATAGCAAAGTGCTGCATTTGCCGGAAAATATTAGCATCATGATGGCAAGTATTCTAGCAATTTCTCTAGCAGTAGGAAGATTGGCCGCTGGTTTTTTAACCAAAAAAATCAATTGGATTTGGATTTTAAGTGCTTGTATTATCATAGCAATGTTGATTGTGATTTTTGTATTACCCAAAGCGGTTGGCCTCGAAGTCAAAACGATTACTTCTTTATCAGATATTCCACTTATAGGATTTGCATTTCCTTTAGTAGGCTTGTTTATTGCACCTATCTATCCTTTGTTGAATTCAGTCGTGTTGAGTGCGCTTCCCAAAAGTTTACATAGTTCAATGACGGGATTGATTGTAGTTTTTTCAGCCTTAGGAGGTACTTTAGGGTCAAGGATTATTGGGTATTTGTTTAAAAACGAAGGTGCTGAAAATGCTTTTTATTACACCTTGATTCCGATGTTATTGCTCTTGTTTTCCTTTTTTATATTAAAAAAATTAACCACGACCCGATGAAAATAGAAGTGGAAATCAATGCCGTTTTTGAGCAATTACTGCTGCAAGAAGATACGGATCAAGACAAAAAAATAACGAAAGACGATAAAGGTCCTAAACGATTTGTTTTGAATGACAGCAGAACAAAAGAGCAATTCGTAATTGAAGGGACCTATCATTTATCAAATCTTTTGCAAGAATTAGCAGATTTGAGAGCGCAAGATGCTATGTATGGTGAAATTGATCTTGACCGAATTCAGGAACTACCCGTAGACCGAATTTCCAGAAAAATTAGAACTTCCTATTGGGACGAACTTACGCGATCTATTGATAGCAAAGGTTTGCAGCAAATTTTGGCCGATGAGAAAACATCCAATGCGGTTCCTACTCTTTATGTTTCGGCAAAAGATACACAAGGAGTTGCCTATTTTTTGGCATTAGAAAAAGAATGGGGCAATTTTAAAGTCGCCATTTTACCTGAAAATTATACGCAAGATTATATCGAGACGCTAAATACCAAACCAGGCCTTTTGGCTTTGGCCACTTCTCAAGATGAAAAAGAGATAAAAGGCGTTCCTTTTGTAGTTCCTGGCGGAAGATTCAACGAAATGTACGGCTGGGATAGCTACTTTATCGGGTTGGGCTTATTAGAAGACGGCAAATTGGATTTGGCCAAAGCCATTGCGACCAATTTTAAGTATCAAATAGAACATTACGGTAAAATTTTAAACGCGAACAGAAGTTATTATCTGACCAGAACACAACCTCCTTTGTATTCTTCGTTGCTTCGGGCCATAATAGATTATGAAAAACCAGATATATCTTGGTTGGCAAGCCATCTAGAAACGGTAATTCTAGAATACCATTCGGTTTGGATGGTTATGGGTGAGCGTTTAACACCAACAGGCTTGAGCCGTTACAAAGCGGATGGAATCGGAATGCCTTTTGAAGTAGAGCCAGGACATTTTGATGAGGTTTTGGAACCTTTTGCCGAAAAATATGGACTTCCTTTACGAGAATTCGAAAAAAAATATTTGGAACGAAGCATTGTCGATGACGACTTAGATCAATATTTTGTGCATGATCGCAGTATGAGAGAAAGTGGTCATGATACCACCAACCGATTGATTAATTCGTGTGCCAATTTGAATTCGGTTGATATCAATAGCTTTTTGTATAAGTATGAAATAGATATCGCCTATTGTATTACTACTTATTTTGACAATGTTTTTGTGTTTCAAAATAAAACATATACAGCAGAAGAATGGCTTGGTAAGGCCAAAACACGAAAGGCGTTAATCGATAAGTATTGTTGGAATGAAGCTGAAGGAATGTATTTTGACTATGACTTTGTACATCAGAAGCCCCTTCAGTTTGAAGCAGCAACCACTTTTTCCCCCTTATGGGCAGGCATGTGTTCTCAAGAGCAAGCTTTAAAATTGGTAGAAAAAGCGTTGCCTAAATTTGTAATGACAGGAGGTATCGCTGGAAGTACAGTTGAAAGCGTTGCCAATCTAAGCTCCGAAGCTCCCCAACGGCAATGGGATTATCCTTTTGGTTGGGCGCCTCATCAAATGCTATTGTGGGAAGGACTAAAAAAATATGGATTCGAAACCAAAAAAGAAGAGATGATTTACAGATGGTTGTGGTTGATTACCATCAATGCTGTGGATTACAACGGCACTATCCCAGAAAAATTCGATTTAAAAATTAGCTCTCACAAAGTATTTGCTGAGTATGGGAATGTAGGGACTGAGTTTGATTATATTGCTAAAGAGGGTTTTGGTTGGGTCAATGCCTCGTATCAGTTAGGATTAGCGGAACTTGCACCTAAGTGGCGGGAGCTCTTAAATCAATTGGTCCCCCCTGATAAATTATTTTCACAATAAAAATCGGTTTTATGTTTTTTGAATGTTTATTTTTTTAATTTTATAGTTATTAAAATATTTTTTATATGACTGTTAATCAAATATTAAGCAATAAAGGGAAAGATGTTTTTTCTATACTTTCCACTAACACTGTCTACGAAGCGTTAACAGTGATGAGTGAAAAAAACATAGGCGCAATTCTAATCATTGAGGAAGGCGTTCTAAAAGGGATTTTGTCTGAAAGAGATTATGCTAGAAAAATTGTTTTAAAATCAAAATCATCCAAAAAAGCCTTAGTAAACGAAATTATGGTTACCGAAGTATTTACGGTGAGTCCCTCGGATAAATTAGAGTATTGTATGGAATTGATGAGTACCAAACGAGTAAGGCATCTACCAGTAGTTGAAAATGAGGTGGTGGTTGGTATAATTTCAATTAGCGATGTGGTAAAAGCCATCATCGAAATTCAAAAAGAAACGATAGCGCATTTGAATTCTTATATCACCCAAGGGTAGTGAGATTCACAAGTAAGCTACAACTAGAAATTTTGCTACTTTTTTTACCCCTTTTTTTTTATCCATTAAGAGGCAATCAAGAAATTAATTTTATTACTCGTATTTTTTTATTCTACAAAAAAAACGATAACAGCCATTCTTAAAATAGAAGGCTGCTATCGTTTTTTTGGATAGAGTGCTAACCTTTTATTAAAAAAATTTTTTTTAAAGGGTATTTTAAAATTAGACTTTTATCTTTGTAGGTCAGATAAAATCTAAAAAAAAATGGAGAGTAACAATAAAAGAAAGGAAGCTTTATTATACCACGCAAAGCCAACTCCTGGAAAAATACAAGTAGTACCTACCAAAAAATATGCGACACAAAGAGACTTATCGTTAGCCTATTCCCCTGGGGTAGCTGAACCCTGTTTAGAAATCGCAAAAGATGTAAACAATGTTTATAAATATACCGCCAAAGGAAATTTAGTAGCCGTAATCACCAATGGTACAGCCGTTTTAGGGTTAGGTGACATTGGGCCTGAAGCTTCCAAACCTGTAATGGAAGGAAAAGGACTTTTGTTCAAAATATTTTCTGACATCGATGTTTTTGATATAGAAATTAGCACTAAAAATGTTGATGAATTCATAGCAACGGTTAAAAATATAGCGCCCACTTTTGGTGGAATTAACTTGGAAGATATCAAAGCCCCTGAATCTTTTGAAATCGAAAGACGTTTGGTGGAAGAGCTAAATATTCCGGTAATGCACGATGATCAGCACGGAACAGCGATTATCTCTTCTGCAGCTTTGATCAACGCTTTAGAATTAGCCAATAAAAAAGCGGAGGAAGTAAAAATGGTCGTTTCTGGAGCCGGTTCTGCCGCAATAGCTTGTGCTGATTTGTATGTGCTTTTAGGCGTTAAACCTGAAAACGTTTACATGTTTAATAGTAAAGGTTTGTTAACCAAAGACAATCCCTCTCTTTCTGAAATGCAAAAAAGATATGCCCGCGAAGGAGAAAAAATCAGTCTAGTAGAGGCAATGAAAGGTTGCGATTTGTTCCTTGGATTATCTACTTCTGATGTGTTGACTCCTGAAATGCTTTTGAGTATGGCAGATAATCCAATTGTTTTTGCCATGGCCAATCCCGATCCTGAGATTGAATACAATTTAGCCATCGCTACTCGAGAAGATATTATCATGGCTACTGGGCGTTCGGATTATCCTAATCAAGTGAATAATGTACTAGGCTTTCCGTATATTTTTAGAGGCGCATTAGATGTTCGTGCGACTAAAATTAATGAAGCAATGAAAATGGCGGCTGTTAGAGCCTTAGCGTCTTTAGCTAAAGAATCAGTACCAGAACAAGTAAATGTAGCCTATGGTGCTACTAAATTAACTTTTGGACGAGAATACATCATCCCGAAACCATTTGACCCTCGTTTGATTTCAGTTGTAGCACCAGCTGTAGCCAAAGCTGCCATGGAATCAGGTGTAGCACAATATCCTATTTTGGATTGGGAGAAATACAAAGACGAATTATTGGAACGTTTAGGGAACGATAATAAACTAGTTCGAATGATTACTACCCGAGCTAAATCAGACCCAAAATCAATCATTTTTGCCGAAGCTGATCATTTAGATGTTTTAAAAGCGGCACAAATTGTACATGATGAAGGTATTGGTTTTCCTATATTATTAGGTAACAAAGAAATCATTTTAGAGTTGAAACAAGAAATTGGTTTTGAAGCAAAAGTGACCATTATTGATCCCAAAGAAAAAGAAGAAGAAGCCCGACGCAATCGATATGCAACGGCCTATTGGGAAACCCGAAAACGCAGAGGAATCTCTTTCTTAGATGCCCAAAAGTTGATGCGAGAACGCAATTATTTTGCAGCCATGATGGTGAATACCGGAGAAGCAGATGCATTGGTGACTGGACATACGCGAAGTTATCCGACAGTGGTAAAACCTATGCTACAATTAGTAGATAAAGCACCCGGAGCTTCTATAGTGGCAACTACGAATATCATGATGACCAAAAGAGGACCGATGTTTTTTTCAGACACTTCCATTAATATCAATCCCTCTGCTGATGACTTGGCCAAAATAGCTTTAATGACCGCGAAAACGGCCAAAATGTTTGGTGTTTCCCCAGTAATTGCTATTGTTTCTTACTCTAATTTTGGTTCTTCTTCCAATCCAAATGCAGCAAAAGTTAGAGAAGCGGTCGCTTATTTACATCAGCATTATCCTGATTTGTGCATTGATGGAGAGATTCAGGCCGATTTTGCTTTGAATCCAGAAATGCTAAAAGAGAAGTTTCCCTTTTCAAAATTGGTGGATAAAAAAGTCAATACATTAATTTTTCCAAATTTAGAATCGGCTAATATAACCAGTAAGTTGTTGAAAGAATTAGATAAAGTGGAATCCATTGGGCCAATAATGCTCGGAATGGGCAAGCCTGTACACGTTTTTCAATTAGGCGCTAGCGTTGAAGAAATGGTAAATATGGCCACCATAGCCATTATTGATGCTCAAGAAAAAGCAAAGAAAAAAGGGGTAAACTAAACCTTTTCATTGTAGTCAAAAGTCTAGCAGATGATTTTCAATCTAATGCTAGACTTTTTTTGTTATATTTGGATTATTAAAATGACCCAATGATTGCACATTTACAAGGAAAATTAGTCGAAAAATCGCCTACTCACGTGGTAATTGATTGTGCTGGCGTAGGCTATCATATCAATATTTCGCTACACACTTATTCATTACTTCCCATTGCTGATTTTGTAAAATTATACACGCACCTTCAAATCAAAGAAGATGCGCATACCTTGTATGGTTTTATGGAAAAATCAGAACGAGAAATTTTTCGATTGTTGTTGTCTGTTTCTGGAATTGGAGCAGGAATCGCACGAACGATGCTTTCCTCTTTGGATCCTAAACAGATTACGAATGCTATTGCCTCAGCTGATGTGGCGACGATTCAATCTATTAAAGGGATTGGGAATAAAACGGCACAACGCGTAATTTTAGATTTGAAAGAAAAAGTTGTAAAATTGTATGATATAGATGAACTTTCCCTTTCTCAAAACAATACAAATAAAGATGAAGCGTTATCCGCTTTAGAAGTTTTAGGTTTTGTTCGTAAAACTTGCGAAAAAGTGATCGAAAAAATTGTCTTAGCTGAACCTGACGCTACCGTAGAAACTATCATTAAAAAAGCCTTAAAAAGTTTGTAAAAAAACCAAGAGAGCCCCATTGCATGCATAAAATTTGTATTTTTTTATTGGTGGTATGTGCCCATTTTGTATCGTTTGGACAAGTAAGTCCTGCGATTCAGGATACGGTAAAAAAGGGATATGCCGTTGGGAAGCTTCAAATAAAGGATCCTAAAAGCATCGTGTCTTCCTATACCTATGATCCTATCACTGATCGTTATGTATATTCAAGTTCAATGGAAGGAATTACGATTAATTTTCCAATAGTTTTAACTCCTGCAGAGTATGAAAAGTTAGTCTTGCAAGAATCAAGGCGGAATTATTTTAAGAAAAAAACGGATGCCATTGACGGTAAGAAAAATGGATCCGAAGCAGCAAAAAAAGATTTATTACCTAGGTATTACATAAAATCAGGTTTTTTTGAATCGGTTTTTGGAAGTAACACCATTGATGTTAAACCTACAGGTTCGGTTGAAATGGATCTTGGTGTTCGCTATACCAAACAAGATAATCCCTCTTTTTCCCCTCGAAATAGAGCGAATACTTCTTTCGATTTTGATCAAAGAATTAGCATGAGCTTGATGGGGAAAGTGGGAACTAGATTGGGTGTGAATGCCAATTATGATACCCAATCTACTTTTGCTTTTCAAAATTTAATCAAATTAGAATTTACGCCTTCTGAAGATGACATTATTCAGAAAATTGAAGTTGGGAATGTAAGTTTGCCTTTAAATAGCTCTCTAATTCGTGGTGCTCAAAGCCTTTTTGGAGTTAAAGCACAATTGCAATTTGGAAAAACTACCTTCACAGGTGTCTTCTCGGAACAAAAATCACAAACCAAAAGTCTTGTTGCAGAAGGTGGAGGAACGGTTCAAAATTATGAACTTTTTGCTTTGGATTATGACAATGACCGTCACTTTTTCTTGTCTCAATATTTCAGAAGCCGATATGACAAAGCGCTAGAAGGCTATCCTTTTATTGATAGTAGGGTGCAAATTACACGCATCGAGGTTTGGGTGACCAATAAGCAAAATAGAGTCAACGCTACTTCCAATAATTTAAGAAATATTATTGCACTTCAGGATTTAGGGGAGTCTCAATTAACAGGCCTAGCAGATAGCGAAGTGGTAGTTTTAAATCCTTCAACAGGAATTTTTAATAATCCGCCCAACGCTCCTTCTGATAATACCAATAATGATTATGACCCTGGACAAATAGCAGCGGGGACAGGTTTGTTGAATGCAAATATTAGAGAAATTGCTACCTCAAGTTCAGGTTTTAATACTACTGTGGCTGAAGGAAGAGACTATTCTAAGTTAGAAAATGCCAGAAAACTAACGGCCAACGAGTACACTTTTAATTCAAAATTAGGCTTCATTTCATTGCAACAGCGTTTGAGTAATGATGAGGTTTTGGCGGTCGCCTATCAATACACCGTTGGGGATCAAGTCTATCAAGTTGGGGAATTTGGAAATGATGGTGTAGATGCAACCAATGTAGTTGGTGGAAACAATAACGTACCACAGGCAATTATTACTCAAAGTTTGATTTTGAAAATGCTGAAAAGCAATTTGACCAATGTGAAGGATCCCATTTGGAACTTGATGATGAAAAACATCTATCAAGTACCTGGTGGCTATCAATTAAAGCAAGAAGATTTTCGAATGAATATCTTATATGCAGATCCTTCGCCAATCAATTATATTACTGAGGTTCCAGGTTCTCCTTTTCCCTCAAATCCTACTCCAGAAAATAAAGTTGCAGAGACGCCTTTGCTTAAAGTTTTTAATCTGGACCGATTGAATTTTAACAACGATCCACAAGCGGGTGGTGACGGTTTTTTTGATTTTCTTCCAGGAACCACTATCGATGCTCAGAATGGTAGAATTATGTTTACTACCAAAGAACCATTTGGAGAGCTTATATTTTTAAAATTAAAAACGCCTAATTCTCTTGAAAAATATAGTGATGTAGATTCATACAATGGCAATCAAAAAAAGTATGTTTTCAGAAGTATGTATCGCAATACACAAGCTGGGGCTTTGCAAGATATTGATAAAAACAAGTATTTGATTCGAGGAAAATTCAAATCATCTAGTGGTGACGGAATTCCAATTGGAGCACTCAATGTTCCTCAAGGTTCTGTCGTGGTTACAGCTGCGGGAAGACGCTTGGTAGAAGGAGTGGATTATAGTGTAAATTATCAATTAGGGAGGGTGCAAATTTTGGATCCCTCTTTGCAAGCTTCTAACACTCCTATTGAAGTATCGCTAGAGAACAACTCTATTTTTGGTCAACAAACCAGAAGATTTATGGGATTGAACGTTGAACATAAAATTTCGGATAAGTTTGTATTAGGGGGAACTTTTTTGAAAATGTCTGAAAGACCTTTTACTCAAAAATCAAACTATGGTCAAGAATCTGTAAACAATACTATTTTTGGATTCAACGGAAATTTCGCATCTGAGATCCCTTTTTTTACACGATTGGTCAACAAGCTCCCAAATATAGATACAGATGTTCCCTCCAATTTATCCATCAGAGGAGAAATTGCATTTTTGAAGCCAGATACTCCAAAAGCAGATCGTTTTGATGGTGAATCTACCATTTATGTGGATGATTTCGAGGGGTCGCAATCTACAATCGATTTGCGCTCTCCATTTGCTTGGTTTTTATCGTCAACACCGGTGAACGATGCCGAGAGCAAATACAATTTTAATGAAAGTGCTACTGATTTGAGTTATGGCTTTAAAAGAGCCAAACTCGCTTGGTACACTATTGATCCTTTATTTTATACCCAAAAACCAACGGGGATTACTAATAATGACATTTCGTTGAATGCAACAAGACGTGTTTTTAGTAGAGAATTGTACCCTAATACAGATATTGCACAAGGTCAAACCCAAGTAATCAACACTCTCGATTTGAGTTATTTTCCGCAAGAAAGAGGACCGTATAACAATTCTTCTGCCATTGCAGCAACGCCCAAGGATAATTTTGGTGGAATCATGAGAGCCATTAATACCACTAATTTTGAACAAGGAAATGTAGAATATATTCAGTTTTGGGTTTTAGATCCTTATGTTGGGAAAGGCAATGTGACTCCGACTAATTCTGGAAAGGTATATTTTAATTTAGGAGAAATTTCTGAAGACATCTTAAAAGATGGCAGAAAACAGTATGAGAATGGCTTAGGACCAGATCAAATTTTAGTCAATCCAAGACCTATTTGGGGAGAGGTTCCCGCCTCACAATCCCTAATTTACGCTTTTGATGGCAATGAAGCCAATAGAGCCAATCAAGATGTAGGTTTAGATGGTATGAAAAATACTCAAGAAGCCTCCGTATACACTAATTATAATGCTGAGTCTGATCCTGCAGCTGATGACTATGTCTATTTTGGCAATACAACAGGAGGCGTTGTGGATCGCTATAAACAGTATAACGGAACTGACGGAAATTCTGCAGTGAGTATCACAGATGCTAACAGAGGATCCACCACTTTTCCTGATGTAGAAGATATCAATAGAGATAATACTATGAATACAATCAATGCTTATTATGAATATAGCATTGATATGAGGCCGAATATGAATGTGGGAGAGAATAATATTACTGATATCCGAAATACTCAAGTTACATTGCCTGATGGTTCAGCGACTGAAGCCCGATGGATTCAGTTTAAAATTCCAGTTTCCCAGCCTCAAAATACCATTGGAGGCATTTCTGATTTTCGTTCGATTCGATTCATGCGAATGTTTATGACTAATTTTGACTCGCCTGTTACGCTTCGTTTTGGCGCTTTAGACTTGGTTCGAGGCGAATGGCGTCGCTATGAAAAATCATTTGAAACCAATGATCCTAATGCTACTGATGACGATACTAAATTAGATGTGTTGGCAGTAAATATTCAAGAGAATAATGAGCGTTGTCCCATAAATTATGTAACTCCTCCAGGGGTAGTCAGAGAACAATTGTTCAATAATAACACCGTAATCAATCAAAACGAGCAGTCCTTAGCTTTGCGAGTTTCGGGAAGTGGATTGGAACCCAATGATGCTAGAGCAGTTTTTAAAAATGTAAGTATTGACATGCGTCAATTTAAAAAATTAAAAATGTTTTTACACGCTGAATCTTTGCCGAATGAAGTGGCTTTGAGAGATAAGCAAATGGTTGGTTTTATTCGTTTTGGAAATGACTTTACAGAGAATTTTTATCAAATCGAAATTCCGTTACAGGTAACTTTGCCTGCTTCGTTATCAGCTTCAAATTGTCCATCAATAAGTCCCGAATTGGTATGGCCTGAAGCGAATGAAATGGATTTGAAATTAGCACTGTTAACTCAGTTAAAAATTCTAGCCATGAGTATTGACCCTACGACGCTTCCGGCTGACGGAATCTATTATAAATTTGAAGACGAATTAGATCCATCTTTGGCAGGAAAAAACAACAGATTACGAATAGGAATCAAAGGAAATCCTAATTTTGGACTAGTAAGGACCTTGATGGTAGGGGTGAAAAATGATGACCAAAGACGTATATTAGGTGAAGTATGGTTCAATGAATTACGCCTAGCTGACATGGATAATAAAGGAGGAATGGCTGCTTTGTTGAATATTGACACTAACATGGCCGATTTTGCAACCCTTTCACTAACAGGTAGAAAAACAACCATCGGATTTGGTGCTCTAGAACAAGGGCCAAATGAACGCAGTCGTGAGGATATTCAACAATATGGAGTGGTTACAAATTTAAATCTTGGACAATTATTACCAAAAAAATGGGGAATCAATCTGCCTTTCAATTATGGAATAGGTGAGGAAGTAATTACGCCCGAGTACGATCCTTTCAATCAAGATATCCGATTAAAGCAATTGTTGAAGTTTACTACTAATCAAGCGGAGAAGGACAATATTGAAACGAGAGCCGTTGATTACACTAAAAGAACCAGTATTAATTTTATTGGCGTAAGAAAAGAAAGAAGTCCAGAACAAAAACAAAAAGTGTATGACCCAGAAAACTTCACCTTTTCACAATCGTATAATGAAGTAGAACGTCACGATTATGAAATCGAAAGTTACACTGATCAATTGAGTAATTCTTCAGTAAATTATGCCTTTGCCTTTCAGTCTAAACCTATAGAACCGTTTAAGAAAAAAACATTTGTAAAGAAAAGCGACTATTGGAAATGGTTACAAGACTTTAATTTTAATTATTTGCCTACTAATATTACATTTAACTCAAGTATTATTAGACAATATAATCGACAACAATTTAGACAGGTTGACGTAGTAGGCATTGGATTGGATCCTTTGTATCGCAGGAATTTTGCCTTCAATTACCAATATGGTTTTAATTATAATTTGACAAAATCATTGCGATTGAACTATACGGCTTCTTCTAATAATATTGTTAAAAGTTATTTGAATGCCGATAATACTCCTATCGACACTTTTACGATATGGGACAGTTATTTTGATATCGGAGATCCTAATCAACATACACAACAGCTTATTGTTAATTATGAAATTCCATTAAATAAGATCCCGATTTTTGGATTTGTTAAGGCAAATTTCACCTACCAAGGAGATTACAATTGGCAACGTGCCTCTAATGCATTAGATAATGTGACTGTAGGTGGAATAGATTATAATTTAGGAAACACAGTTCAAAACGCAAGTTCTACCATACTTAATACCTCTTTTGCGATGGAGACCTTATATAAATATTTAGGGATTTCTAAAAAAGGTGTTGCATTAGGGCCTAAACCAAAGCCAATGGCGCCTAAACCCGGAGAAAAAATTGTCAATACAGCTCCTAAAATAACACAGCCCCGTAGTCCCTTCATGGACGGCTTAGTGGGTGTGCTGACCAGTGTAAAAAATATTCAAGTAAATTACACCCACAACAGCGGCACGGTTCTTCCGGGATTTACCCAAGGATTAGGGTTTTTGGGCTCTTCAAAACCTTCTTTAGGGTTTATCTTTGGAAGCCAAGAAGACATTAGATATGAAGCAGCCAAAAGAGGATGGTTGACTTCTTTTCAGGATTTCAATCAAAATTATACACAAGTAACCAATAAAATAGTAAAAGCCACTGCCAATATTGATTTGTTTCCTGATTTCAAAATTGACCTTACTGCTGATCGCGCTTATTCTGAAAATAACTCGGAACAATACAGTGTAGTCAATGGCATTTATACACCGCTGTCACCCTATAGTTACGGGATGTTTTCGACTTCCACTGTCTTAATTAAAACCGCTTTTTCTAAAAGTGATGAAAATGGCTCAGCAGCTTTTGATGATTTTAGAACCAATAGATTGATTGTGGCTAATCGATTGGCAACCCAACGAGGGATTGATTTAAATAATCCAGTAAATATCGATGCGGATGGATTCCCTGTTGGATACGGAAAAAACAATCAAGCGGTGTTGTTACCAGCTTTTTTGGCAGCCTACACCGGTGGAGATGCTAAGGGGGTGTCTACGGGGATTTTTAGAAATGTACCCATTCCAAATTGGTCCATTAAGTACAGCGGTTTTATGAGATATAACTTCTTTAAAAATCGTTTTAAAAGGGTTTCTTTGTTGCATAACTATCGATCTTCGTACACGATTAATGACTATCGTTCTAATTTTGAATACGTAAAGAAACCTAACGGGGTTGATGCCGGCGGAAATTTCTTTAATCCTATTGTCTTATCTAATGTTAATTTAGTAGAACAATTTAATCCTCTAGTTCGATTGGATTTTGAATTAAAAAATTCATTTAAAGTGCTAACAGAAATAAAAAAAGATAGAGCCTTGTCGATGAGTTTTGATAATAATTTGTTGACCGAAGTAAAAGGAATTGAATACATTGTAGGAATGGGCTATCGTTTTAAAGATGTGATTATCTCGACTCGTTTGGCCGATGATCCCACAGGAATTATCAAAAGTGATATCAATTTAAAGGTCGATTTGTCTTATCGCAACAATCAAACTATTGTACGTTATTTGGATTACAACAACAATCAACTAGCTGCTGGACAGAATTTATGGCAAGTAAGAGTAGCCGCAGATTATGCTTTCAGTAAAAACTTGACTGCAATTTTCTACTATGACCACTCGTTTTCGAAAGCGGTAATTTCTACCACTTTTCCACTAACGAATATTAGATCTGGAATTACCATTCGATACAATTTCGGTAATTAATTGTTGCTATTCTATGCAGAAATATCGATAAGATAGCTATATTTGCTTGCAATTTTAATAACACACAACAATTTTATATTATGAGCGTACCATCAAATTTAAAGTACACCAAAGATCACGAATGGGTAAGTATCGAAGGCGATATTGCTACAGTAGGAATTACTCATTTTGCACAAAAAGAGTTAGGCGATATTGTATATGTAGAAGTGGAAACTCTAGATCAAACGTTAGCTAAAGACGAAGTTTTTGGTACTGTTGAAGCCGTTAAAACCGTTTCTGATTTGTTTTTACCACTTTCTGGAGAGATTATTGCCTTTAATGAGGATTTAGAAAGTACTCCCGAAACTGTCAATTCTGATCCTTATGGCGCAGGATGGATGGTTAAAGTAAAAATCTCTAATGCTGCTGAAATAGAAGAGTTGCTATCTGATGAAGCTTACAAAGAATTAATTGGTGCGTAAATATTTTTTTTTATTTCTTGCAATTCTTTGGACTGCTTTTGTTGTTTTTCTTTGTTTGATAAGATCTTCTCAGATACCAACTGTAAGCATTGTTGGAATTGATAAAATTGTTCATTTTATATTGCATTTTTCTTTCACTTTTTTGTGGGGAATGGCTTTTTATAAAAGTGAGTTAGCGAGAAATTTTCAAAAAATTTTATGGTGTTCCTTTTTGTTGTCTTTTATTTTTGGAGTGCTGATTGAGTTTTCTCAATTTTATCTCACCACAACTCGAAGTGGAGATGGTAAAGATGTTTTAGCAAATTCTTTAGGGGCGTTGTTAGCAATTTCTGTTCTCAATTATTATTTCAAAGCAATGAATACAAAATAGTAAATCCCATTCCGATGGGATTTTTTTATGTACTAAATCATTTTTCAACGCTGATTTCAGTCAGAATTAGAAAATAGTTTTAGGGTTAATTTATGTCAATATTAAGACGTATTTTTGCGCTAATAACTACCAATTTAAACGCTTTAAAATGGAACTAAGATCTTACCTCGATTCTACTTATTTAAAGACGAATCAACAAGCTAATCTTTCTGAAGAAGAAAATTTGGTCAAAGCTAGATTTTTTATAGAAGAGGCAATTAAAGAACAGTTCAAGTTAATTATGATTCGTCCTGATCGCGTAACCTTAGCCAAGAAAATGATACTTGAAGCTAATTCAAATTTATTAATTGGAACGGTTATTGGTTTTCATGAAGGAAGATTAGCAATAGCTGATAAATTAATTGAAGCGCATCAAGCTATAGCGAATGGTGTAGATGATTTAGATTTTGTGGTCAATTACGAGGCTTTCAAAAGAGGTGAAGTTGAATTAGTGAAAGATGAGGTGCTTCAAGGGACACAATTGGGATTGTCAAAACATAAGGTTGTAAAGTGGATTATTGAAGTGGCTGCGTTGACGGATACTCAAATAAAAGAACTTACCACTTTGATTAAAGAAATAGTACTTCAAAATTTTGAGGAATCACACTATGCTTCTGTTTTTGTAAAATCTTCCACTGGATTCTATGTCACTGAGAATAACAAGCCTAACGGTGCAACAGTATCTTCTGTAAAAATAATGCTTGAAAACGCCTTTCCATTGCCGGTTAAAGCTGCCGGAGGTGTTAGAAATTTTGAAGAGGCCAAAGAGATGATTCAGCTTGGAGTGCAAAGGATTGGAACTTCAGGAGCAAAATCAATAGTTGATGGAGCAACTTCAAATTCTGGATACTAATTAGGTTCAATTTTATTATATGTATACAACTTTTCGTGTTTTAATTTTAATAATTTTAGGTTTCCATTTTTCATTCGCGCAAAATTCTAATGTTTTGCCTTTTAGTGATGTAGAACAATTTCCGGTTTTTTCAAACTGTAAAGAGCTTCAAGCAAAAGCTTCAGAACAATGTTTTTATAATCAAGTGCAAGATTTTGTGTACTCTAATTTTAAAGTGGCTACTAATGATTCTTACAAAGGAACTATCAAAGTTCTTTTTGAAGTTTCTGTTGACGGTAAATTTAAAGTATTGTATATAGATGCTTTAACCGAGGTCTATGCCAATGAAGTAAAAAGAGTCTTTGCTTTATTGCCTAATGTTGCTCCTGCAACCTACAACGGAAAGCCAACCTACTCAAAATTTGTTATTACCATAGTGCTTCCTTTAATGTCAAAAGAACAATTTGAAGCAGAGGCCTTGGCTAAAGCGGAAATTTTGAATGTTAAGAATCCAAAATTAACCGAGTTAGACAGTATTGTTTATAAAAAATACCGCAATCCAGAATACACTAGTCATTTAAATGTGCCTTTTTCTCATCAGTTGTACGCACAATTTGATGCTAAAATGAATCAAGTGGGAAGTAATAATCATACGGCATCGAAGCCCTATACTTATGCTGAAGTGGCTAAATATTATGATATGAACGCGGCAGCTGAAAAATTGAAAAAAAATGCTTCAGACTGGTGGGCTAGAAAACTTTGGAACGAAAATATGGTTGCAATCCAAGGGGAGGACTATTGGTTTACTTTAAATCCTATTGTGGATTTGCAATTAGGTAAAGCTTCTCAGACGGATAATTCCTATACATATGTCAATACTCGTGCGCTCAATTTTAGAGGGGGATTAGGAAAACAATTGAATTTTACCACCACCGTTTTTGAAAGTCAAGGACGTTTTGCGGATTATTACAATCAATATGTAGAATCCATTAAGCCTTCGGGGGGAAATCCTGCGATAATTCCTGGAATTGGAATTGCCAAAAGATTTAAAGACGATGGGTATGATTTTCCTTTGGCAGAAGCCAATATTACTTTTACTCCCAATAAATTTATTGATCTGCAGTTAGGTTATGGAAGAAATTTTATTGGTGATGGCTATCGATCTTTGCTTGAAAGTGATGGGGCGAGTCCCTATCCTTATTTTAAAATCAATACTAATTTTTGGAAAATAAAATATACTAATACTTATATGTGGCTCAAAGATGTGCGTCCAGAAGTGACTGTAGATCGAACGTATGCTACCAAATTTATGGCCAATCATTACTTGAGCTGGAATGTGTCTAATCGATTGAATCTTGGTTTTTTTGAATCGGTAGTCTGGACAAAAGACAACAACCGAGGTTTTGATATGAGTTTTGTGAATCCTATTATTTTTTACCGAGCGGTAGAGTTTGGGTCTTCCTCTAGAAGCGGAAATGCTTTATTGGGATTGACATTTAAATACAAATGGGATGCTTCAATTAATGTTTACGGACAATTATTAGTAGATGAGTTTTCATTGGGAGATGTAAAAGGAGGCGATAATAGTTGGAAAAACAAATTCGGTTATCAAGTAGGCGTGAAGTATTACAATGCCTTTAAAGTACAAAATTTGTTACTGCAATTAGAATACAATCATGTGCGTCCTTATGTGTATTCGCATAGTAATCCAATCACGAATTACGCACATAATAATCAGAGTTTGGGACACCAATGGGGAGGAAATTTTAAAGAATTATTAGCGATTGCTCGGTATCAAAAAGGAAGGCTTTTTGCGGATGCCAAATTGACTGTAGGAACCCGAGGACTTGATTTTGATACCAAAGAAGATAGTTACAATTATGGTGGGAATATTTATAAAGACTACGATGATAAACGTCCTTTTGATACAGGAGTAAAAGTAGGGCAAGGGAATAAGGCCAAAGTATTTATAGCTGATATTCAAGTAGGATATTTGGTAAATCCAGCAACTAATTTGAAATTTTTTGCCAGTTATATCTACAGAAACTTTGACCCTTCTCAAAACACACTCACTACTTTTACTCAAAGTACCAATTGGTTTACCTTGGGAGTTCGTTCGGATATTTTCAATTTCTATTTCGATTATTAGAAGTGTAATTTCTCACGATTTTTTTTTATGATTTGTTTTTTGCCAGTTCCCTTTTGATAGCCTACTTTTGCAAAAAATTTTTATAAAATTAACATTATTTTTTAGCGCTTTGACAAACACAATTTCGATGCAATCCATTTTTTTAGATTTTAAAGCTATTACTAAAGCAGGTTTGGCTATTAGTGTTGTTTTTTCATCCATTGCAGGTTTCTTGTTGGGAATGGGTAGCTTTGAAATGCTTACGGTATGGGTGTTGTTTAAGCTTGCTGTTGGAGGCTATTGCATGGTGGGTGCTTCCAATGCTTACAATCAGGTGATAGAGAAAGATTTGGATGCTTTGATGGATAGAACGAAAGATCGCCCTGTGGCTTCTGGTCGTATGAGTCCTAAGGTTGCTTTGGTTGTGGCAACGGTGTTGACAATTATAGGTTTAGTGTTGTTGTACACTATCAATCCAAAGTCAGCCATGTTTGGTGCAATTTCAATTTTTTTATATACGAGCCTTTATACACCTTTGAAAACAATGACATCCTTGTCTGTTTTTGTGGGAGCTTTTCCTGGTGCAATTCCGTTCATGTTGGGATGGGTTGCTGCTACTGGAGAATTTGGGATAGAGGCAGGTACCTTGTTTTTGATTCAGTTTTTTTGGCAATTTCCTCATTTTTGGGCAATCGGTTGGTTTTTATATGAAGACTATGAAAAAGCGGGTTTTTTCATGCTACCCACTGGAAAGAAGGACAATGGAACAGCTTTGCAAGTTATATTATACACCATTTGGTTGATTATAGCCTCCCTTTTGCCGATGTTTGGTTATACGGGTTCGTTGTTTTTAAGACCAATTGCAGCAGGTTTGGTTTTCTTGTTGGGATTATGGATGTTATTTTATGCTATAAAATTGTATCAATTGAGAACTTCGAAAGCCGCGAGAACGTTGATGTTAGTAAGTGTGTCTTACATCACTTTGTTACAGTTAATATATATAGTAGATAAATTTTTAAGATAGTTATGGAAATGATAATGACAAAAGATGAGCATCAATCTAGAACTGCGAGATCCTATAAGTTGATCTTGTTGTTTGCAATGGTAAGTATGACCATGATGTTTGCAGGATTGACAAGTGCATTTGTAGTAAGTAAATCAAGAGTAGATTGGTTGAAGAATTTCGAATTGCCTATGGCTTTTTTTATTAGCACTTTTGTGATTATTGCCAGTAGTGTTACGTTTCATCTAGCCAAAAAAGCAATACAGCAAGATCAGCAAAAAAACACTACCTTGTGGTTGTTAGTAACCCTTGTTTTGGGAGTGGCTTTTGTAGTATTACAATTTGTAGGTTTTGGACAAATTGTAGCGCAGGGCTATTTCTTTACGGGTCCTGCTAGTTCTATTACTACAACTTTCCTATATATAGTGACGGTTATGCACCTTTTACACTTAGCAGGTGGATTGATTTCCTTGTTAATTATTATTTATAATCATTATAAACAAAAGTACAGCGCAACTCAATCTCTTGGTATTGAATTGGGTGTAATGTATTGGCATTTTCTGGACTTATTGTGGGTTTATTTATTTTTGTTTTTATATTTCTTTAAATAAGAAAAAAAATATAAATTTGGGAACTTTTTAACAAATTAATTTTATGGGAGCGACAGTTACTACTGCAAACAACGACGAAAAGACTTGGAGTGGCGCAAATGAGCCAATGGGAGCGAGTTATGGTAAATTAATGATGTGGTTTTTTATCGTATCAGATGCCTTGACTTTCTCTGGTTTTCTTGCAGCTTATGGATTTTCTAGATTTAAATTTATCGAAACTTGGCCTTTAGCCGACGAAGTGTTTACTCACTTTCCCTTTTTACATGGAGTTTCCGCTCCAATGTATTATGTAGCCTTAATGACTTTTATCTTGATTTTTTCTTCTGTTACAATGGTATTAGCTGTTGATGCAGGACACCAAATGAAAAAAGATAAAGTAGCAATTTATATGTTTTTGACCATTATTGGTGGTTTAATTTTTGTGGGCTCTCAGGCTTGGGAGTGGAAAAATTTTATCAAAGGTGAATATGGTGCAGTAGAAACTACAGGTGGAAGTTTGCTTCAATTTGTAGACAAAGACGGAAAACGAGTTGCCTTAGCTGAATTTGCCACTCCATTGCACGAAGAACGTGAGCAATTAACCAGAAGCAAAGCAAGATGGTTTATGAGTGAGCCTGCGCTTCCTTCTTATTCTGTAGCTGAAGTACAAGCTGGTTTCAAAGCACATCCTGATTTATTAGTAAGAACAGAAACTATTACAAAGGATAAAAAGAAATTAGTGCTTTCAAGAGCCGAATCTGAAGCTAGATTGGCGGATGCAAAACTGGTAATTGAAGGAGCTAACTTGACACATAACGAATACGGAAGTAAATTATTTGCTGATTTTTTCTTTTTTATCACTGGATTTCACGGATTCCACGTTTTTTCTGGAGTAGTAATCAACATCATTATTTTCTTTAATGTACTTTTAGGAACCTATGAAAAACGTAAAAGTTATGAAATGGTTGAAAAAGTAGGGCTTTATTGGCACTTTGTTGATTTGGTTTGGGTATTCGTATTTACCGTATTTTATCTTGTTTAATTTTAAAGAAACTTATTATTATGTCACACGAACACGTTTCTAACACCAAAAGAATTTGGTTTGTTTTTGGATTATTGTCTGCGGTAACTACAGTCGAAGTTATTTTGGGAATCATAAAACCAGAATTCTTGCATTTTACTAATTTTCTGGGAATGAACCTGCTAAATTGGATATTTTATATATTGACAGTTTTTAAAGCATATTATATTGTTTGGGCTTTTATGCACATGGAGGGAGAAAAAAAATCCTTGCAAAGCGCTGTAGTTGTCCCTTTGATATTTTTGATTTTATATTTACTTTTTATTCTATTAACTGAAGGTGATTATGTATTCGGGGTTTTTAAAAATTCTACAATCAAATGGAATTTTTAACTAAATATTAATTCAGAAAAGAGCTTCGATTTATCGGAGCTTTTTTTATTTTTACAGTCTCAATTTTCTACTCCAATGAAAAAAAATAGTGTTCTTTTCGTCTTGTTTATTTTGCCTATAGTGGCCTACTTGTTTTTTGCATCAGGGGTAAATAGTTTTACAAAATTGCCCATAATTACTCCTAAAGTGGCCGATTTTGGCAATTGGAAATCTCTTCGAGGCGATGTAGTGCATCTAGAAGGTAAAATTACAGTCTTGGGATTCTCCGGAACACAATTAATTGCTAATCGGGGTAATTTATTCAATTTGAACCAAAAAATTTATCAGCGCTATCATAGTTTTAAAGATTTGCAATTTGTAATGCTTTGCCCTATCGGTACTGAAAACGAGGCAAAAGCTGTCATTGAATCTCTTCAAGCCTTTACCGAGGTTACGCAATGGCATTTTGTTTTTGCTTCGCCTAAAGAAATCCAAAATTTTTATAATCAACTTCAGTTGAAAAACCCTTTAGATCAGTATTTGGGAACGGATAAGGTATTTCTTTTGGATAAAGAACGCAATCTTAGAGGTAGAAAAGATAAAGACGATTATTTGGAAGGATACAGTACTTTTCACCCTGCTGAATTGAGTAATGAAATGTTAGATGATTTCAAAATCCTCTTATACGAATATAAAGCGGCCTTAAAAAAGAATAAAAACGCTTCAAAACAATTGTAATATGTTTAAAAATAAATCATATATCGGAATTTCATTTATTATTTTACTTTTTGGAATATATGCCATTCCTAAAATAATTGATCGTATTCAAGGCAATACTATTGTGAAATCGGAGCGGCTAGATAAAAACACGACTTCTGGTATTACTGCCGAAAACTTAGTCGATGTTGGAAAAGCCCCTTCTTTCAATTTGATAAATCAAAATCAAAAAAAGATTAGCAATGATTTTTACAAGGGGAAAGTGTATGTTTTAGAGTTTTTCTTTACAACTTGTCCAACCATTTGCCCCAAAATGAATTTGAGCATGCTTCAAATTGAAAAAACATTTTTTGGGAATCCTAACTTTGGAATCGTTTCCGTCTCTATCGATCCTGATACAGATACTCCAGAAGTCTTAAATGAACATGCAAAACTTTTGGGGGTCAAATCGTCCAACTGGAATTTACTAACCGGAGAAAAAGCTGCAATTTTTGACCTAGCTAATAAAGGTTTTAATTTATATGCTGCCGAAAATCAAAAAGTCAATGGTGGTTTTGAACATTCCGGATTGTTCGCTTTGATCGATAAAAATGGGCATATTCGCTGTAGAAAAGATGAATTTGGAAACCCTATTTTGTATTATGATGGATTGGATAAAAAAGGGGTGAAAGACATTCAAGAAGATATTAAATTACTTTTAAATGAATAAAATGGAACAAAATTCAGTAGAACAAAAATACAATAAGTGGATTATTGCCTTATCAATTATAATTCCTGTGGCCGTAGCTATCTTGTTTAAAGTTAAATTAAAAGACTTTGGAGTTGAAGTGGCTCCCTTACGATTTTTACCTCCTATTTATGCAACAATCAATGGAATCACTGCCGTATTGCTGGTTGCAGCAGTGATGGCAATCAAAAAAGGAAATAAAAGTTTACATGAAAATTTAATGAAAACGGCTATTGGGTGTTCCTTATCCTTTTTGGTGATGTATATCGCTTACCACATGACTACTGATTCCACTAGTTATGGTGGACAAGGCGTGTTGCGTTATGTGTATTTCTTTATTCTGCTATCGCATATTCTTTTATCAATTGCCGTAATTCCATTAGTGCTTATAACTTATGTACGTGCCTTGGCTCAAAGATTTGATAAACATCAAAAAATCGCCAAAATCACGTTCCCTATTTGGCTGTATGTTGCTGTTACTGGAGTAGTGGTTTATGTAATGATAGCTCCTTATTATGCAAATTAAAAGCAAAACTCTCAAAAGAGAAAAAACAAGTACTAAATTGCAATTGCTATGTATTGGAATTTGTTTTTTTCTTATTGATATTTCATCCTATGCCCAATGTGCCATGTGTAGAGCAGCTTTAACCAGTGAAGGAAATGCAACCAAAGCAGCTGCGGTGAATGATGGTATTGTATATTTGATGGTGATTCCTTATCTCTTAGTAGCTGGAATTGGGTACTATATTTATCGAATGAAAAGAAAAAAACAATAGTTATCGAGAGTGTTTTAATTTTATTTCAATCCGTCGATGCTTACTTTTACCGAACCTTTTACATGAATGAATGCAATGAGGGCTTGGTTGGTTAATTGAATTTTTTGGAATTGAATGTCTTCCATTTTTCCATTGACAAAAACGCCTGGCATCGGCGTGTAATTATTGAGGTAAGTCATCATGCTTTTCTTGCCTTCCTCTAAATTAGATTGGATGGAATACCTACAATTCGCATCAATTTTACGCAAGATGATTCCTTGGGCTAACCAACTTGCAGTGCGAATTAATTTGTCTTTGGTGTCTAAAACATAGTCCAAATGTTCAAAATAAATTTCCTTGTTTTTTTCATTATATTGGGGGATTCCACTCAGATAGATCATGCCATTTACACTCCCTACAACGTCTAATGCAATAACCAATTTCCCGTTTTTGTGCCAAAGAGCAACATTTTGAACGCTCACTTTTTTATTCCCATTGCCAAATACTTGACCCTTAAAATTTTGAGTCATTATTTTTGAAGCTTCCAGATAGGTTGAAATAGCAGCTATATTGGTATTGATTTGTTGCGGAATTTGTGTTACTGGTTTTAGAATTATTTTGTTTTTGTCATATTTTGTGTTTGGTTTTGTTCCTATTAAGGTCTCCATGTTGCATTTCATCCCCATATCTAATACAAAGGTGTCGCTTTTTAATTTTGCAACTGTGGTGTAAATTTCTAATGGTGTAATGCGTAGCCAACTTGAATACGTTTGACTCATTTCAAAAGGGGTGCAAATTTTTTCTAAAGCCTCGAGTACATTCGGTTTGAAATCCATTGATTTTTCAATCGATTCATCAATTTTCTTTTCAATTTTTGACCTAAAAAGACTGATAGCGGGGTTGATAATGTAGGTGATAGGTACATTTTTTCCCATCAAAACCATAGAAGGACTCTCTTTCCAATCCAAAGATTTCAATTCAGTTTTGGTGTGCAGACGCCAATTGGTCAGATTTACTTCGCTTTGCAATGTAATGACTCCATTTAAATTAAATTCTTTGTACGAATAAAGTTCGACGCCCAATTTTTTAGTGCCAATGCGGTACTTAATCCAAACTTTTAAGGGTAGTACAGTGGTTAACTTTTCTACTGACCCCAAGTGTGCATTGTTGATGGTGATGGGGGCTTCTTTCCAAACTTTTATTTCAATAGCATCACTCTCAATGGCATTGTCCTCATAAATCAAGCCATTCAACAAAGCATTGGTTTTGTTTTCAATATCTTTTAATTTGATAGTCACAGGAAGATTGATGTAGGAAGGGCTGCTTTCGTAAACTAAAGGAACGGCATCATCGGGATCGGGTTTCAAAGTGGCAATTTTATTGGCGGTAGCACAACTTATCAAAAGTAAAATAAGTAGTAAAAAGGAACTGATAAAAATAAATTTCGTCATCAAATTAAGGTTTGTTTTGGGTAAAAGTACTAAAACAAATAATATTCTAAATCACTTGTAACATTTTCCTTTTTTTTGAGTCTTATTCATTAAAACTTTGCAACAAGCAGTTTTTGTTTTGTGCAGATTAGAATTAACAAAGTACTAAAATTGTCTACGATGATTGAAATTAAAGATTTACATAAATCCTACAAAATGGGATCTTCGGAATTGCACGTGCTGAAAGGCATTAATTTCAATATTAAAGAAGGGGAATTGGTAGCCATTATGGGATCTTCTGGTTCAGGAAAATCAACATTGCTTAATATTTTAGGGATATTGGATGAAGCTGATTCTGGTAGTTACACGCTAGATGCTGTGCCCATTAAGAAACTAAACGAAACCATCGCTTCTAAATACCGTAATCAATTTTTAGGATTTGTGTTTCAATCGTTTAATTTAATCAATTACAAAACAGCTTTGGATAATGTCGCCATGCCATTGTATTATCAAGGAATTAAAAGAAAAGAACGCAACGAAATAGCTATGGCTTATCTGAAAAAAGTTGGATTAGATAGTCACTCTCATCATTTGCCGAACGAGCTTTCTGGCGGGCAGAAGCAAAGAGTAGCAATTGCAAGAGCCTTAGCTTCGAATCCCAAAGTTTTGTTGGCCGATGAACCTACAGGTGCTTTAGATACTAAAACTTCATATGAAGTAATGGAGCTAATTCAAGGGATTAATGACGAAGGAAAAACCATTCTAATTGTAACTCATGAACCGGATATTGCTGCCATGTGCAAGCGTAATGTTGTGCTTAAAGACGGCTTAATTATAGATGATAAAGTAGTAGAACAAGTTAGAGCTTCTTCTTATGTTTAATACCGAGCGCTGGCAGGAAATTTTCGAGGCGATTGCTAAGAACAAATTGAGAACCTTCTTGACGGGTATTTCTGTGGCTTCAGGAATCTTTATTTTGGTGATTTTACTTGGAGCAGGTAAAGGATTGCAAAACGGAATTGCCAAACAATTCGAGCGTGATGCGGAAGGAATAATAGAAGTTTGGACCGGTACCACTACCAAGGAATATAAGGGATTAAATCCTGGAAGAGAAATACAGTTTAGGAATAGTGATTACGACTTAGCGGTTACCAAATTTGAAGATAAGTTAGATCGTAGATCTGCGGTTTATTCTTATTGGAATGGTGTTATCGTTTATGGAAAAGAAACTGGAAATTATCAGTTCCGAGGAATTTATCCAGATTATTTAGCTCTAGAAAATGCAACAATTGTTAGCGGACGTTTCATCAACGAGAATGATTTGTTGCACAACGAAAAGGTGGCAGCAATTGGTCAGAAAGTTAAGTTGGATCTGTTTAAAGATAAAAACTCTATTGGGGAAGAGATTGTAATAAACAATGTCAATTTTAAGGTTATTGGAGTTTTTACGGATCCTTCTGGAGAGCGCGAAGAATCAAGAATTTATTTGCCCATCACCACTACTCAAAAAGCTTTTAGCGTTGGTGATAAAATAAGTAACATGCAATTCACATTGAATAAAATGGCCACTTATGAAGAAGCATTGGCGCAATCCAACAAGTTTACATTAGAATTAGGGCAAATGTTGCGAAGTAAAAATACCGTTGCACCTGATGATGAAAGCGCAATCGGAATTAATAATTCTATCGAAAATGCTAAACAATTTTATGATTTAAATCTGTACATCCGTTTGTTTTTTTGGTGGGTTGGAATTTGTACTATCATTGCGGGAGTGGTTGGGGTTAGTAATATCATGTTGATTATCGTAAAAGAGCGTACCAAAGAAATTGGTATCCGAAAAGCTCTTGGCGCTTCTCCTGTTTCTATTGTTGGGATGATTCTACACGAGTCTATTTTTATTACCACTATTGCGGGTTTTATAGGACTACTTTCTAGTTTGTTGTTACTAGAATTAGTAGGTCCTTATGTGAAAAGTGATTATTTTTTGAATCCGGAAGTAGATTTTGGAGTGGCCCTAACGACCTTAATTTTATTAGTGGTTGCTGGAGCTTTGGCTGGTTTTTTCCCAGCGTATCATGCCGCCAAAATCAAGCCAATTGTAGCACTTAGAGACGAATAATTATGTTTGATAGAGATAAATGGAATGAAATTTTAGAAGCGTTAACGGCCAATACCTTTCGGACGATATTAACTGCTTTTGGTGTTTTTTGGGGGATTTTTATTTTGGTTATTCTTCTAGCTGCTGGTAATGGATTAGAGAATGGTGTGAAAAAAGGATTTGATGGTATTGCCACTAACACGATGTTTATGTGGTCTCAAACAGCTTCAAAAGCCTACAAGGGATTGCCAGCCAACAGAAAATTTAATTTTAAAAATGCAGATGTTGCTGGCTTAAAAGAGAATTTTCCTGATTTGTTATATGTGTCACCACGAAATCAATTAGGCGGATTTGAAGGAGCAAATAATGTGGTTCGAGGAACTAAAACGGGTGCGTATTCCATTTATGGAGACTATCCTGAGTTAATCAAACAACAGCCAATGGATATTGTTAAAGGGCGTTTTTTGAACCAACAAGATATCAATTTAAAACGAAAAGTGGCTGTTATTGGTCTTGGCGTTATAAAAGAAATGTATGCACCAGTTGAAGAAGTAATTGGTACCTATATCAAAATTAACGGAGTCAACTTCTTGGTGGTGGGAATTTATAAATCTAAATCAAACAACAGAGGAGGGGGTGAAGAAGGCCAAAAGGAAATTTTTGTTCCTTTTACCACCTTTCAGCAAGCTTTTAATTTCGGAGATACCGTGGGCTGGATGGCGCTTACGGCTAATGATGGTGCGTCTATTACAGATTTAAAACCCAAAATTATTGAGTTTATGAAAGGGAGGCATTCCATAAATCCAGCCGATGATCGTGCCATTGGAAATTTTGATTTGTATGCAGAATTCAGTAAAGTACAAGGATTATTCGCGATTTTGCGATTTATAGCCTATTTTGTGGGAACGCTTGTGTTGCTTTCTGGAGTAATTGGAATTTCAAATATTATGTTGATTGTAGTAAAAGAACGCACCAAGGAAATAGGAATTCGTCGCGCTTTAGGAGCAACTCCAGCAGCCATCAGAACACAAATTTTGACCGAAGCTATATTTTTAACCATCATAGCTGGAATGTTTGGAATAGCTATGGCAACAGGCGTTTTGTGGGTTTTAAACATGATTTTAGATTCCATGCCAAGTGACGATATGATGTTTGCTAATCCAAGTGTGGATCTTACAGTAGTGTTTTTTGCCTTAATTATATTAGTAGGTTCAGGATTGTTAGCGGGATTTATTCCTGCGCAAATTGCCATAAAAGTCAAGCCAGTAGATGCTTTGCGAACAGAATAATTTTATTTAGTAAAACGATTAACGAACTATAAAATGAAAAAAGGAGTAACCATAACTATTTTAATTGTGATCGCACTAGTGTTTTTTGGTGCTTTGTATTATTTGTATACCAAAAACCAGGAGTCACCCGTGGTGTTTCAAACGGATAAAACCGAAACAAAAACGATTGTAAAAACGACGATTGCTACTGGGAATATTGTGCCTGATGAAGAGGTCTTAATTAAACCAAATATTTCTGGAATTATTGAGGAAGTATATATTAAGGCGGGAGAAACGATTAAAGCAGGAGATTTGATCGCTAAAATTAAAGTGGTTGCAAATGTTTCTACTTTGAATAATACTCAAAATCAAGTGCAAACGGCCAAAATTGATTTGGATAATCAAGAAAAATTATTCCAAAGACAAAAAACGTTGTTTGATAAAGGCGTAATTTCTGCCAATGATTTTGATGCAGCGCAAGTGGCGTACAAGCAAGCCAAGCAGAATTATGCAGCGGCTAGAAAAAGCAACGATATCGTGAAAACGGGAACGACTTCTGGAATGGGAAATTATGCCAATACTTTGATTCGTTCTACGGTAAACGGAATGGTGCTTGATGTTCCTGTAAAAGTAGGAAATCAAGTCATTGAAAGTAACAATTTCAATGAAGGAACGACTATTGCAAGTGTTGCCGATGTTGGAAGAATGATTTTTGTTGGAAAAATAGACGAATCCGAAGTGGGTAAAATCAAAGAAAATTTGCCAATTGAGATTACGGTTGGTGCTATCGAAAACAAAAAATTCGATGCGGTTTTGAATTACATTGCTCCAAAAGGGAAAACCGAAAATGGTGCGATTCAATTCGAGATCAAAGGTAAAATGACCAATCGTGATAATACGTTTATTAGAGCGGGCTTAAGTGCTAATGCCTCCATTATTTTAGAAAAAGCGGATAAAGTTTTGGCTATCAAAGAAGCGTTAATCCAATTTGATAAAAAAACACAAAAACCTTATGTTGAAGTGCAAACGGGACCACAAAAATTTGTTCGTAAAGATTTGGTTCTAGGAGTAAGCGATGGTATTCATGTGCAGATTAAAAGTGGAATTAAGGCCTCTGATAAAATAAAAATATGGAATCAAGGCTTGTTGACCGAAGAACCTAAGCCCTAATAAAGCCCAGTAAAGTAGTTGCTAATTTTGAAAAAATGTTAAATTTGTGCAGTATATTTGTTGCACTTTCATTCCCGATTTATGAAAAAAAATAATTATTTAAGTTTAGTGTTCTTTTTGTTTGCTTCCTATGCAGGAGTCGCGCAAACCAAAAGCTGGACTTTAGAAGAGTGTGTAAAATATGCCGTAGAAAATAATATTTCTATCAAAAACACCGAGCTGGATACTCAAACAGCCGATATCAATAAGCGAGGCGCTTTCGGAAACTTTTTGCCTTCAGTAAATGCGAATGCATCTCATTCCTGGAATATTGGTTTGAACCAAGATATTACCACCGGTTTATTGCGAAATCAAACAACGCAATTCTCCTCTTTAGGAGCTTCAGTGGGGGTAGATATTTACAAAGGGTTACAAAATCAAAACAATCTCCGAAAAGCTAATTTAGCAATCGTGGCCTCAAAGTATCAATTGCTTAAAATGCAAGAGGATATTGCTCTAAATGTAGCGAATGCTTTTTTACAAGTCTTGTTTAATAAAGAGAATTTAAAGGTGCAAAATGAACAATTAGCAATCATTGAAAAGCAGTTAGTGCGTTCAGAAGAATTAGTAAAAGCAGGCTCTATTCCAAGAGGCGATGTATTAGATATTAAAGCTAATGTTGCTACAAATAAGCAAAATGTGGTTACTGCAGAAAATGCACTTCTCATTTCAAAACTAAGTTTAGCACAATTATTACAGTTAAAAGAGTTTTATGATTTTGATGTAATTGATAATACCTCACTGAAAGATGAAAATAATATTTTGGGTCAGCCCGTACTTTCTATTTATGATAAAGCTAAAGAAACTAGGACTGAATTAAAAATTGCGAAAACAAATTTGGAAGTTGCAGAAAAAGATGTAGCTATCGCTAAAGGAGCCTATCAGCCTACTTTACAGGGTTTTTACAGTTATAATACAAGGATTTCATATGCAGATCAAGTTTTTAAAGTGGATGGACAAACAGTAACTTTATCAGCACCTCCCTTTTGGGATCAATTTCGTGATAACAAAGGACAAGCTTTTGGCATGCAACTGTCTGTTCCTATTTTTAACGGATGGTCAGTAAAGAATAATGTAGATCGAAACAAAGTGAATCTTGAAAAATCTAAAATTGCTTTAGCCCAACAAGAATTAGACTTACAGAGAAATGTGTATACCGCGTTTACCGATGCGAAAGGGGCTTTAAAAACTCACGAATCAGCTATCGTTGCTCTAGAATCTAGACAAGAAGCTTTCAATTATGCCAAAGAACGTTATGCGGTGGGGATGATGAATTCCTTTGATTTCAACCAAGCACAAACGTTGTTGACCAATGCGCAATCTGAAGTTATCCGAACCAAATACGACTATATTTTTAAAATCAAAATACTTGAATTCTATTTCGGAATTCCAATCTTAAAAAACTAATTCATTATGTCTAAGAAAACTATTTATATACTTTTAGCTGTTGCCGTTGTCTTAATAGGAACTTTAGTGGGGCTTTCCAAATCAGGAATAATTGGAAACAAAGATAAAGGAACTGAAATTGAAATTGCTAATGTGGCTGCATCAACCATTGTAGAAACGGTCTCTGCTACTGGGAAAATTCAACCCGAAATTGAAGTGAAAATATCTTCAGAAGTATCGGGAGAAATCATTGCCTTGAATGTAAAAGAAGGACAAGTGGTAAAAAAAGGAGAGCTTTTGGTCAAAATAAATCCTGATTTGTATACTTCAGGATACAACAGAACACTTTCTAATTTATCAGGAACAAAAGCCGGATTGAATCAGTCTGAAGCTTCATACAAAGAGGCCAAAGCTAATTATGACCGAAACAAATCATTGTATGACAAAGGAATTATCTCTAGAGCAGATTGGGACAAAGCGATAGCCTCTTTTGAAGTGGCTAAGGCCAATAAACAAAATGCGTATTACAACGTTCAGAGTGCTTCTGCAACAGTACTAGAAGCTAAAGATAATTTAGGCAGAACCACTATTTACGCTCCAGCTGACGGTACCATTTCAGTATTGAATGTTGAATTAGGGGAACGTGTTTTAGGTACACAACAAATGGCGGGAACCGAGATTTTGCGTGTAGCCAATTTGAACAACATGGAGGTTGAAGTAGATGTAAACGAAAATGATATTGTAAAAATAAAAGTGGGTGATAAGGCAAATGTAGAAGTAGATGCTTATTTGAAAAAACAATTCAAAGGCATTGTAACTAGTATTTCAAACTCTGCTAGTTCTACTTTAACGGCTGATCAGGTGACTAACTTTAAAGTAAAAGTTAGAATTTTAAAAGAGTCTTATCAAGATTTATTAGAAGGTAAGCCAAGCACTTATTCGCCTTTTAGACCAGGAATGACCGCTACAGTAGATATTATTACCAATACGAAGTCGAATATCTTAACTGTGCCGATTAGTTCAGTAGTCGTAAAATCAGATACCGCAGCCGTAAAAGAAATTAAAGTAGAGGATCCTAACGAAGAAAAATCAAAACCGAAAAGCGATAAAAAATTCGAATGTGTTTTTGTGAAAGTTGGAAACAAAGCGAAGATCAGAATTATTAAAACAGGTATTCAAGACGATACCAATATTGAGGTTTTATCGGGCTTGAAAAAAGGGGATATAGTTATTACAGGACCGTATACAACGGTTTCTAAAGAACTCAATTCAGGAGATAAAGTCTCCTTGAAAACCGATAACGCAAAAGAAGGAAAGAAATAAAATAATAGTCTAACAACCTAGAAAATCACAATCGTCAAAAGAGATTGTGATTTTTAAGTTTATACAATTTACGTTTTGGCATACTTATTAAATATTGAAACAGCTACTAAGAATTGTTCCGTGTCTTTGGCTAAAGATGGAACCACACTTTTATGTAAAGAAATGGCGGAGGAGGGATATTCTCACGCCGAACGATTACATGTTTTTATAGAAGAAATAATTAAAGAAGCTGGAATTACGTTTCAAGACCTTAGTGCTATTGCTGTGAGTCAAGGTCCTGGGTCGTATACGGGATTACGAATTGGCGTTTCGGCGGCTAAGGGTTTGTGTTATGCTTTGGATATTCCGTTAATTGCGATTGATACCTTGCAAACTTTAGCGAGACAAGTAAATCGAACAGATGGCTATATTATTCCAATGATTGATGCGAGAAGAATGGAAGTATACAGTGCTATTTTTGATGCAAATTTCGAGCAGAAAAGAGCTATTCAAGCCGAAGTGATTACCGAAAATTCATTTAGAGAAAGCAAACAGACGATCTATTTTATTGGGGACTGTAACGAAAAATGTAAAACGGTACTTTCCGCGTCTAATTTTGTTTTTTTAGAAGGAATTCAATATCCTTCCGCTAAAGAAATGAGTGCTTTGAGTTTTGATAAATATCAAAAAAGCGACACCGTAGATGTCGCTTATTTTGAACCTTTTTACTTAAAAGATTTTATGATTACTGCTAAGAAATAGTATTGTTTTTAACAGATGATTCCCTGACATAAGGTTGAATTATAATTCCAGCGGCATCAAAAGCCTCTTTGCAATTTTCAAGTGTATCAGCGTATACTGACCAAAAATCTTCATTTTTTGCCCAAGGTCTTACTGCTAATTGAATAGCGCTGTCAGTAAGATTTTTTACACTTACGTCAGCAGCAGGTTCTTGCAATACTTTTGGGTTGTTTCTAAGTACTTCTGTAATAATTGTTTTAGCTTGTTTGATGTCCGTTTCATACGAAATAGCGATAGTCAAATCGGCTCTTCTTTGCCCTTGCATGGAATAATTAATGATAGTTCCATTGGATAAAATGCCATTTGGGATGAAAATAGTCTGGTTGTTTGCGGTCACCAGTTTGGTTACAAAAATTTGTATTTCTAGGACCGAGGCAATTTGACCTTGAGCTTCGATAGTATCGCCAACTTTGAAGGGTTTAAAAAGAATGATCAACATTCCTCCCGCAAAATTAGAAAGAGAGCCTTGAAGCGATAAACCAACGGCCAATCCCATAGCTCCTAAAATAGCAACAAAAGAAGAGGTTTCTACACCAAGCTTTGATATAAAAGCAATAAACAAAAGAATTCGCAATGCCCAAATTAAAATATCGGCTAAAAATTTCGTGAGTGTAGGATCTAATTCTCTCTTGATCATTATTTTTTTGATCAACCGAGTTACTAATCTTATACCGTAAATACCGATAATTAGAATAACAAATGCCGATATGATTTTTGGAGAATAATCAAGAACTGCATTCCAAAGTAGCGATACGTAATCAGTTAATTGGTTTGGGTTTACTTCCATAATGCCTTTTTTAAAATTAAAAAAACCTTCTCATTAAGAAGGTTTGGTGAAATACAAAAATACAATTTTTTGAAATTATTTTGCAGCTTCATCCATGTCTTTTTTAACTTCTTCCGCTACGTCTTCTGCAGCTTTCTCCGTTGTTTCTGAAGTTTTTTCTTTCACTTGCTCTACTAAGTCTCCTATTACTGTTTCAGCTTTGTCCGCATATTCACTGATGCTTTCTTTGGCTTGATTGGCATATTCACCTGCTTTTTCAATTATTGGCGTAGCGGCTGTGGTAACTTTATCGATTGTTTCGTCCGCCAATTTTTCTGCTTTTTCAAAATATGGCGCAGCGGTTTCTTTTGCCTTCTCTAAGGATTCATCGGCGAATTTAATGGCATTGTCGATATGAGGTGCAGCAGCTTCTTTTACTTCTTCAAAAGTAGATTCTGCTTCTTTGGCTAATTCTGATGCGGATTCTTTTGCTGATCCAAATAGATTTTTAAAAAATGATGTTACTCCCATGGTATTTGATAGATAAAGATTAGTATACAATAATAAGCAATTTATTATGAAAAGTTTTCTTTTTTGCTATTAAAATCACTGAAAATTAACTATTTATGGATGTTGAAAAAAAGCGCCTCATTGGAGACGCTTAACGTGATGTTGACTAAAATTATACTGCTTCTACTTTGATATTGTCATTGTTTAACATGCTTTTTAGCATGTTTTCGATGCCACTTTTTAAGGTAAAAGTCGAAGAAGGACAACCATTACATGCACCTTGCATCAGTACTCTAACCGTTTCAGTTGGCTGATCATAGGAATCAAAAACGATGTTTCCTCCGTCAGCTGCTACGGCAGGTTTTACATATTCTTCTAAGATATTGATGATTTTTTGAGAAGTCTCATCTAGATTGTCAAAATTTTGATCTTTTACTTTTTCATCTTTTAAAGCGATGTCAAGCATTGATTCATCTATAACTGTTCCGCCATTTTCAATAAATTGTTTAATAAACGTGCGAACTTCTAAAGTTATTTCTTGCCATTCGTTGATTTCATATTTTGTTACAGAAACATAATTTTCATCAATGAAAACCTCTTTTACATATGGAAACTTGAATAATTCTTGTGCTAATGGTGAAGCCTTTGCTTGATCAATATTTTTGAATTCAATAGGATTTTTTGTTAGCATCCTACTAACCACAAATTTTAAAGCAGCAGGATTTGGTGTCGTTTCTCCATATACACTGATGGGCTGTTTTTTTATTGTATTCTCCTCTTCTTTAATAATGATTCCGCCATCATTAACAAATTTTTCTATTTGCTCGCAAACCGCTTCTTTCACATCGTTCCAATCCACAATGCTAAAACGCTCAATAGCCACAAAGTTGCCTGAGATATATACCGTTTTTACAAAAGGCAAATAAAATAATTGTTGTGCTAAAGGTGAATTTTTGGTTTCATCTATATTTTTGAATTCATAATTTTCATTTTGAACAATGAAATCCGGAAATTCAAATTTCAAAATTGTTGGATTTTGGGTGTCTCTTATCGTTAATTGTATCATGATTTTTATTTTTTACAAAATTACTAAAGATATGTTCTACTCTCCTCAATATTTTATTTTTTATACTATTATTGGCTAATAAATAGTACTTTTATCGTATTGATTTAATAGATCTTAAATTTACTTTTAATGCTGAAAAAAATTCCGTTTTCTTTATTGACTCTTTTTGCGACCTTGTTCTTAAGTGCACAAGAAGGTATACCTGTTTATTCAGATTATTTATCGGATAATTATTATTTGATTCATCCCTCGATGGCTGGAGCCGCAAATTGTGCAAAAGTTAGACTAACAGCAAGAAAACAATGGTTTGGACAAGAAGATGCACCTCAATTACAAACATTGAGTTTTAACGGTAAAATATCGGATAGAGCAGGCGCAGGAATTATCGTTTTTAATGACAAAAATGGATATCATTCTCAAAAAGGATTAAAAGCAACTTATGCGTATCATTTGCTTTTTTCACGTGATGAAGTAGATTTGAATCAGCTGTCATTCGGGGTAAGTGCTGGTTTTATACAGAGCCAATTGAATGAAACAGAGTTCATACAATCTGGGGATTATGATCCCATTATTAATGGTACAATTGTTCAAAAAGACGCTTATTTGAATTTTGATATTGGCGCCTCTTACAATTTCTTAAATTTTTATGCACATGCTACCGTTAAAAATTTGATTGAAACACGTAGAGCTATTTATACAGTGTATGAAAGTGATAATTTAAGAAAGTATTTGTTAAGTGCTGGGTACTTATTTGGAAACAGAGAGCAGGTATTGTGGGAGCCTTCGGTTTTGTTTCAACTCACTGAGAAAACCAAAGAAAAATCAATGGACATCAATTTGAAAGCCTTTAAAAATTTAGACTTCGGAAGTTTATGGGCTGGGATTTCTTATAGAAGAAGTTTTGACGGCGCAGAGTATCTTACAAACAATGGTGTTTCCAAGCAAAATCTACAATTTTTTAGTCCAATTCTAGGTGTGAATTATAATAATTTTATGATGGCATACACTTATTCTCAGGTGGCTGGCGCGGTTCGCTTTGATAATGGAGGATATCATCAAATTACACTAGGCCTGAATTTGTTTTGTAAACGCCAAAAGTATGATTGCGATTGTCCTGCAATTAATTAAATTTTTAAAGTGACTATTTTATGTTGATCAAATCAGTAAATGGGAAAACGCCTCAAATTCCCGAAGATTGCTACGTGGCTGAAAACGCGACTATAGTTGGTGAAGTTTATATTGGAAATAACTGCAGCGTTTGGTTTAATGCAGTACTGCGCGGTGATGTGAACTCAATTTCAATTGGCAATAAAGTAAACATCCAAGATGGAGCAGTAATTCATTGTACTTATCAAAAACATCCTACAGTTATCGGGAATAATGTTTCTATTGGCCACAATGCTATCGTACATGGCTGTACTATTCACGATAATGTGTTAATTGGTATGGGAGCCATAGTAATGGACAATTGCGTAATTGAGAGTAATTCAATTGTTGCAGCTGGTTCTGTAATCACGCAAAACACGGTTGTTCCTTCAGGGACAATTTATGCGGGTGTACCTGCTAAAAAAGTTAAAGACATCGATCAATCTGACTTTGCAGGCGAAATTGAACGCATTTCTAATAATTATGTCATGTACTCCAGTTGGTTTAAAGAGTAATACTATAAAGAAATTAAAATTCTTTCTGGACAATTTGATAGCGATTTGCTAAGATATCGTCGAGTACTTTTGGGTTTGTGTTTGTATAAAAAATGGTTTGGCTATGCTCTAAATTAGAAAGTCCTACTTTTTCTTTTAAAACATGTTGAGTTTGTTTTGCTACGGCTTCTCCAGAATCAATAATTTGTATATGAGGTGGTAATATGTTCTTTATTTGAGGAATCAAATACGGATAATGGCTGCATCCTAAAACCAAATAATCAATATTTGCTTCAATCATTGGCTGCAAGTAATCGTTTAACAATTGAGTCATATCAGGGGAATTAATTTTTCCGCTTTCAATTAATTGAACTAAGCCGTGTCCAATTTGTTCAATGATTTTTGTCTCCTGATACATTTCGACGGTTTTATTGAATAATTCGCTATTTAAGGTCCCTTGTGTAGCAAGTATTCCTATGGTTTGAGTTTTTGAATGAAGTGCGGCAGGTTTTATGGCGGGCTCTATACCAATAAAAGGGACTTCATATTTTTCTCTTAATTCTTTGATTGCATTGGTTGTGGCGGTATTACAGGCTACGACTATTAATTTACAACCTAATGAAAGTAAATAGTCGGTATTTTTCATGCTTAAAGCAATAATCTCCGCTTTAGTTTTTTGGCCGTATGGCGCATTTTTGCTGTCAGCCAAATAAATAGTTTGCTCATTAGGAAGTAATTGATGAATGGCTTTCCAAATGGAAGTGCCACCAATACCAGAATCAAAAACGCCGATGGGTTGATTGTTGTTCATGAAAACAAAATTACTCAATTATCAACTTTGTTCAAAAAAAAACTGCTCCGTTCAAATGATGGAGCAGTTACTAATAATGTGGTATGGATTTTTTAGAATCCTAAATCTTTTTTTACATCGGCAGTTAAATCAGGTCCATCTGCTAATAATAAAGAAGCGCCATCTAAAATGTATTGCATTCCTTTAGCTTTTCCAATTTTTTGGATAGAGGCTCTAACTTTATCATATAAAGGTTTAGTGATGTCAGATTCTTTTTGTTGCAATTCTTTTTGAGCATTGTCTCTGTAGGCTACAATACGTTGTTGCATGTCTTGAACTTCTTTTCCACGAGTTTCATTTACAGCATCAGTTACTGTTTTAGCTTCTGCTTCGTATTTTTTTAATAAGTCTTGGTATTCTGTAACCATTTTTTTGTATTCAGCATCATAAGTAGTGCTTAGCTTTTCTAGTTGTTTTTGAGCATCTAGCATGGCAGGCATTTTTGTCATAATTTCAGCAATGTTTACATGTGCTACCTTTGCTTGAGCAGTCATTGTGTTTGCTCCCAATACTACCATTGCTGCGATTAATAAAGTTTTGATTTGTTTCATTGTTTTAAAAAATTTAATATTAATTGACTTTTGTTTTTAGTTTTAATGCTTCTTCTTTAGCTTTTCGCTGTGCTTCTCTTTCTTCGAGTATTTTTTTTCTTTTTTCTTCTAATTCCTTTTTGCGATTGGCGATCTCTTGTTTTTTAGCTTCTGCTGTTGCGGCTCTTTCTGTTGTTATTTTTTCTTTTTCTATCTCAGCAGTGGATTTAATAGCTGTTGAAATTTCCTTTGCAGTTGCCGTTGTTTTTTCTGTTCCTAATGAGGTGCTAGCATTATTTTGTGTAGGTACAGAAACTGTGCCATTTTTTTTTGCGTCTCTTTCCTCTTTTAGTTTTCTTCTATTTTCTTCAAACTCTTTTCTTTTTTGCTCTTGTAATTGGATTCGATCTTGCAAGAGTTTTTCTTTAGCTGCTTTTTTTGCTTCTAATTCAAGTTGACGTTCATTTAACTCAGGATTTTCATCTAGCGCTTCTTGTATTTTTTCTTTTACTAGTTGTGCTTCTAATTGTTTTTTACTGAGTTGTTCTCTTTTTTCTGAGTTATTTATTTTTCTTAAAACTTGATCACTAATATCGAAACGTTTCGCTGCAAAAAGCATTGTGAAATCTGAGGTTTTATCAAAAATAAAATCAAATTTTTGTTTCTCTGCAATGTCTTGCACTACAGTAAAAACTTGGTCTTGGACAGGTTTTGACAATGAACTTTTTTGAGAAATATAATCTCCATTTGGGCCAAACCGTTTTTGTTGTAATGTAATTAAATCGGTATCTAAAAAATTAATTTCCGTTTCTCTTTCTTCAATTAAAGCTCTAGTCAGCAAGGATTTTTCAATCGTTAAGGCTTCTTTTAGTTTTTTTATTTCACTTTTTTTAACCTCAATTTCTTGCCTCCAATTTTGAGCTTTTATTTCTAATTGATTCGTTGCTTCAAGATAACCGGTTACATTTTGCAGGATGTATTCCATGTCGATATAACCAATTTTCGGCCCTTTTGTTTGAGCAACGAAATTTTCAACTATAAAAAGGGATAAAAATATAAATAAAATATGTTTTCTCATAACTTTTAATCTTGATTATAGTTGAATCTAAAAAATTAGAATTGCTGTCCAATAATAAAGTGGGTTTCCCAACCGTTTGGTTTGGTTTGACCTGGCAATGCATCAAAACCATGTCCGAAATCAATACCTAATAAACCAAAAGCTGGCATGAATACGCGTAGTCCAACACCTGCCGAACGACTTAAGTCAAACGGATTGTAGTTTTTGAAATTGATATAAGAAGATCCTGCTTCCAAAAAGGCTAAAGCATAAATCGAAGCTGATGCTTTTAATGTTATAGGGTAACGTAATTCCATAGAAAATTTATTATAAACTGTTGCCCCATCTTGCGATCCGTTTACTAATGGCGTTAATGAATTGTTTGGGTAACCTCTTAACTGGATGGTTTCTCTTCCGTCCATAGCGAAATTAGCCATACCGTCTCCTCCTAAAAAGAAGCGTTCAAAAGGAATTAAACCACGATCTTGGTTGTAAGCTCCTAAGAAACCAAATTCACCTAATGTTCTTAAAACGAGCTTTCCATATATTTTAGTATACCAATCGGCCTTAAATTTAACTTTATAATACTCTAACCAATTGAATTTTTGTTGGTCTACCTTTGCAGGATCAGCTGCAGCATCTTTATAGTCGTCTACTTTATTTGGTGTTGTGTTTTGAGTTGGAATTGCCTCTACATAATCTCCTTTGTTTACTATAATTCCGTTATCACCCACATATGAATCCCCTCGGCTTCCATCATATTTGTATTTGTTTTCTTTTAAGTTGGCAAGGTTTTTATAATCAACACCATTGAATAAGGAATAGGGTGGTGAGAATTTAGCTGAGAAAGTAAATTCTGAACCATAGGTTGGGAATATTGGATTGATACCTTTGTTTGAGTGTGTAATACCGATAGTATACGCTAAATTGTTAGAATACCCATTTCCAAAACTAAATAACCCAGTGAAATAGTTGTTTAAGTCATAACTCTGAAAACTTATAGCATGAGACAAGTAAGTAAAATCATCTGGCTCGCTCAAACGTTTTGATATTCCTAAGGAAAGGGATAAAATATTAAAACTTTTGCTTTTGTCTGCTCTTCCCGTAGTAAAGTTATTTAGGAATTGTTTACTGTAGGATAAAGAGCTACTAAAGGATACTGGTTTTTTTCCACCAAACCAAGGTTCAGAAAAAGAAACACTGTACGTTTGAAAGAAGGTACTGGCTTGTAAACGCAAAGACACCTTTTGTCCGTCCCCCATGGGTAAAGGTTTGTAAGATTCCTTGTTGAACATGTTTCTGGCCGAGAAGTTGTTGAAAGATAGTCCTAGTGTTCCGATAAATCCTCCACCACCATAACCACCTTGTAACTCGATTTGGCTAGCTCCTTTTTCAACTAAATGGTATTCAATGTCTACAGTACCTGCTGCGGCATCAACATTTTTAAACTTAGGATCAATTGCTTCTGGGTCGAAGAAACCTAATTGTCCAATTTCACGTATGGTTCTTACTAATTCGTCTTTGCTATATTTTTCTCCGGGTTTTGTTCTTAGTTCACGATAAATTACACGATCGTTAGTTTTATCGTTTCCTACCACAGATATTTTATTGAAATAAGCAATAGGACCCTCAGTTATTCTTATTTCGAAATCGATAGTATCATTGGCTGTTTTTACTTCTACGGCATTGATATTGGAGAACAAATAACCATTATTTTGATATAAATTGGTAATATCTTCTCCGTCAGGTTTAGTTTTATCAGCAATACGTTTTTCCAGAAGTACGCCGTTGTATGTATCTCCTTTCTGTATACCTAATACTTGTGAAAGTCCATAATCAGTGTATACTGTGTTTCCTAAGAATTTAATATTTCCAAAGTAATACTTATTACCTTCTTCAATGTTTACTTTTATAGCAATAGCGTTTTTTGTCTTGTCATAGGCTACAGAATCGGATATAATTCTTGCATCACGGTAGCCTTTTTCTTTGTAAGCCGCTATCACTTTGTCCAAATCTTCTTTGTATTTGGCTTTTATGAATTTTGATTTTTTAAATACGCGAGTTATTTTTTTCTCTTTGGTGTCTTTCATTGCCGCTTTTAGGGTCTTATCGGTAATCTTTTGATTTCCAACAAAATCAATGCTAGCAATTTTGACCTTGTCACCCGTATCAACGTTAACCAACATGTTGACTTGATTGCCATTAATAGAGTCGGCGGGGGTATTGTTGATTACTACCTTGGTATTGTAGTAACCTTCTTTTTTGTATTTGTTTTCTATGTAGTTTTTAGTCGTTGTGATTAAGTTTTCATTGACTATTTTTCCTTTTTGTAGGTTGTTGTCTTTGATAAGAGCTTCGATTTTATTTTTCTTCACCCCATTAAATTTAACCTCTTTTAGCTTCGGTAATTCCTGGATGTTCAACTCAAGATATACACTATCGTTGACAATTTTATTCACATAAAAATTGATTTCATCAAACAATCCTAGCTTTCCAAGTTTTTTTATGGCACTACTAATTTCCTCCCCTGGAACAGTAATTTCCTGCCCTTTTTCAAGGCCAGAAAAGGTAACAACTGTTTGTTCATTAAAACTTATTTTTCCAGTGACGTCAACTTTGGCAAGGATATATTTTTTTCCTTGATCAAAGGGGATGCGTTCTTGTGCTTTTATATGTGAAAAACTTCCTAAAAGGATTAAGAAAAGGGCTATTTTTATACTTCTATTTAACACTAATTGTTTATTTAATTTGTTCACTTGTTTTTCCAAATCTACGTTCTCTCTTTTGATAACTGAGGATGGCCTCATGTAAATCATTTTCTTTAAAATCAGGCCATAAAACATCTGTAAAATAGAGTTCTGCATAAGCAATTTGCCAAAGCAAGAAATTACTTATTCTATGTTCGCCACTTGTCCGGATGAGTAGGTCTACATCAGGCAAGTTGTGCGTGTAAAGATGCTGATTAATAATTGAATCGTCAATAGCGTCAATTGAAATTATATTATTTTTAACTTTTTCGCTTATTATTCTTACCGCATTCGTTAATTCTTCTCTAGATCCGTAGCTTAATGCTAAAGTTAGTGTCATTAATGTATTGTCTTTAGTAAGATTAATTACCTCCAAAAGTTGCTTTTGAGCATTTTTAGGTAATAGATTTAAATTGCCTATGGCATTCAATTTGATATTATTTTTTTGTAAGGTGTCTACTTCTTTTTTGAGGGAATTTATTAAAACTCTCATTAATGTTTCAACTTCTAATTTGGGGCGATTCCAATTTTCTGTAGAAAAAGCATACAGTGTTAGATAGTTTACTCCAATTTCTGCACAAGCTTGAATGATTTTCTTTACTGATTTTGTGCCGCTTTCATGACCAAATGCTCGTAAAAGTCCTTGTTTTTTTGCCCAACGCCCATTGCCGTCCATGATGATGGCTAGGTGATTGGGGATTTTAGTGTTATCTATTTCTTGTAGTGAATCCATATTAAAAGGCGCAATAGCAAGGTTTTTCGCCAAAAGTATAAGTTAATGTTAATCCAGAAAACACATACCAATCGGTATTGTTGATATTTCCAAATCGGTACGTTTGTAAATTAGTTGCACTTGGATAACTTCCATCCAAATTATCGGTGAATGAATAGCGAGCTCCTACTTCCATTCCAATAATAAAACGTCGATTTAAATTTGCTTTTATTCCTACAATCATGGGTATTGAAAGCGAGTTGTTAGTCTTGTCTTTATAAGTATCGCCTACAGTATTGATGTACAATTCATCATGAAAAATGAAATTCAAACCTGAAAATACATAAGGTGTAAATTTGAACTTGGTTTCATGTAAATTAAAGTCAAAAAAATTGAACTCTAGTCCTGCTGACAATTCTTTGAGGGAGTTTTTAAAGGCATACCCACGTTGTTTTCTACTAGCTTCTTTAGCGTCAAAATCGTTAGCATATAAGGTAGTTTGTGTATAAGAAAACCGGTAAGCATGTCTAGGGCTTTTATTCCATTTGTATAAAATGCCTAATGCTAGTTTGTTTGGGGCGATGTAAGAGGTTGGGCCTACATCTCCAATATAATTACTTCCTCCTGTAAATATTCCGATCTCATGAATCTGAGCATGTGAAATTCCGTAGGAGAAAAGCATAAAAAATAAATAAAAAAATTTGTTCATAATTGCTAAATCGATGCAAATATAATAATATTCAATACTAATTAATGCGCAATGAGTTAAATGTCTTTTTTTTTCGGAATTTTAATAATATCTGGATTTTGTAAAGGCATTTGAAGGAAAACGTAAATAATGTAAGATATTGTATTGTGGTGATTTAAATAATTGGTTTTTATTACGTTGGAGTTTGTGTTTAAAAAAGTTCTTTGCAAGCTTAATAGCATTGTAGCGTTAAGGTGTAATTTGTGTTTTAATTGTCCCTTAACGTTGTAATGATCGGAAAAGAATACTTTTTACAGTAATTGGGGAACTCTTGTTAAATTAATTTCTGCGGTCTTCACCCCAAAGTAATTTATTTCGGAGTGTTTTTAGGAAGGTTTCTTCTTGGATTTCTACCATGTTTATGTGAAACGGAGTTTTTTTGATGGTCAACACTGATTCGTTTTTGACTGAGGTGATTCTAGAATCTAGTGATACTAAATATTGATCCTCACGACCGGTTACTCGCAGCACGATTTCCGTGTCATCAGAGATTACTAAAGGTCTTGCATTTAAGTTGTGAGGTGCAATAGGGGTGATGACTAAGCTTTTTACATCGGGAGTCAAAATGGGGCCACCACAGCTCAAGGAGTATCCCGTTGTACCTGTTGGGGTTGAGATTATTAATCCATCAGCCCAATAGGAATTTAAAAATTCACCATTTAAATAGGTTTCTATAGTGATCATAGAGGTGGAGTCTTTCCGGCTTACAGTAACTTCATTTAAAGCAAAATCTAAGTCAAGAATGGTATTGTTTTCTGGTGTGCAAGTCAAACTGAGTAGGGTTCTTTTAGATAAAGTGTATTTTTTATCCAAAACCAATTGCATAAAAGCGGCAATATTTTCTTTTTGAACATTGGCCAAAAAGCCTAATCGACCTGCATTAATTCCTAGTAGCGGTACCCCGGAATTACGGACCAAGGTAACGGCTCTAAGCATGGTCCCGTCTCCGCCAATACTGATGAGCATATCAAAAGATTCGTCGAGTTCAGTATGAGAACTGAAGGTTTTGTATTCTTTTCGAACAATTTTTTTTTCGTATAACATTTCAAGAAAAGTAGCTTCAATTACCATTTCAACATTGTTTTCAATGAAAAAAACAAAAATATCTTTGATAATAGGTTCGGTACTTACTAAATAATATTGTCCGTATAAGGCTACTTTCATAACGTTTTAGATTGTTCGATTTTCTCGAAAAATTAGATGTTTAGGTATTTACTCAGGTAATCAGAGCGTTCTTTTAAATTGTTGAGATAATTGTCTTCTTGATGTTCTGAGATGATGTCGTAGTTGTACCTACGAAAAGTTTGAATGATATCGTTCATAGCTCCTAAACTTATTTTGATAGTCACTTGAACGGATTTTGAATCCGCTTCCGAGACAAATAGTCCTAAAACTTTACCATTGTTACTTTCTACGATTTGTGCAATTTGGCTCATAGAGTACTCCAGTATTCCTTTTTGTACTACTAGTATGCCTCCTTGTTCTTTTAAAAATGGGGTTTCATGAAAAAATTTGATGATATCTTCTATTTCATAATAGCCCACATAGACGTTGTTTTCGTCTAAAACCGGTACGATATTCGTGTGATTTTTGGCAAAAACTTCTAAAACATCTAGCCAAATCATATGAGTCCTGGCATAAAAAGGCTCTAATGTAAAGCGATAATCGGTAATTTTCTTGTCACTGTCAAACGTTTCGAGGTCCTCTTTGATGAGACACCCAATATAAGTACCCTCTTCTACAACTGGAAAATGAGTAAATGAAATTGCATCCAAATGATCTTGAGCAGTCGCAATTTTTTCCTGACTGTCAATGGCTTTATAATCGTTAGTGATGTAATTTGAAATTTCTGTCATAGTGATTTTCGAAATAGTGATGCAAAATAATCAAAAAAAGGCAAAAAGTCCTAGGTTTTACTTTGTATTTTTGTTTCCGTAATAAGGTATTTGTATTAATTATTTAAGCTAACATGACAAAATTAAGTGTAAACATCAACAAAATAGCTACTTTGCGTAATGCTAGAGGCGGTAACGTTCCTAACTTGTTACAAGTAGCCACTGATATTCAAAAATTTGGAGGACAAGGCATCACGATTCATCCTCGTCCGGATGAGCGCCATATTCGCTATCAAGATGCTCGCGATTTAAAAGCAATTGTCTACACCGAATATAATATTGAGGGGAATCCACAGCATAATTTTATCGATTTGGTGCTAGAATGCAAACCTACACAAGTTACTTTAGTTCCAGACGCTATTGGTGCTATTACTTCCTCTGCTGGTTGGGATACTATTGCTAATCAATCCTATTTGACTGAAGTAATTCAAGAATTTAAACGCCACGGCATTCGTACTTCTATTTTTGTGGATCCAATTACTGCGATGATCGAAGGCGCTAAAAAAACAGGAACTGATAGAATAGAATTGTATACCGAAGCCTTCGCGCATGACTACAGTTTGGGCAATGAAAAAGGGATCGAGCCGTATGTAAAAGCCGCCGAATTGGCTAATGAACTAGGTCTTGGAATCAACGCGGGGCATGATTTAAGTTTGGATAATATTCAGTTTTTCAAGCAAAACATTCCTGGTTTGCTAGAAGTATCTATCGGGCACGCCTTGATTTCTGAAGCAATTTATCTAGGATTAGATAATGTGGTGAATATGTATCTTCAAAAGCTAAAATAAACGTAGGTATGTTATATTCAAAAATTGAGGGATCTGGTAAACCGTTACTTATATTACATGGATTTCTGGGCATGTCTGATAATTGGAAAACACTTGGAGTTCAGTTTGCTTCCGAAGGTTATGAAGTACATCTTTTAGACTTACGAAATCACGGACGAAGTTTTCACTCAGATGACTTTAGTTATGAGTTGATGGTTCAGGATGTGTACGACTATTGTAAAGCGAATAATTTAACGAAAATCGACATCATAGGTCACTCCATGGGCGGAAAGGTGGCCATGTTATTAGCTACCACATATCCAGATTTGATTCGTAAATTAATCGTAGCCGATATAGGTCCCAAATATTATGCGCCTCATCATCAAGATATATTGGCCGGTTTAAATGCGGTCGATTTTGCCCAAAAGCCAAGCCGAAATGAAGTCGATGCTTTACTTACTACTTATATTCCAGATTTTGGCACGCGACAATTCTTGCTCAAAAGCTTGTATTGGCAAGAGCCAGGTCAATTAGCTTTCCGTTTTAACTTGACCGTTTTTAACCAAAAAGTAACCGAAATCGGAAAAGCACTACCTGAAAACGCCGTGGCTCTAATGCCAACACTTTTTATTAGAGGAGGGAATTCAAACTATATTTTAGAGGAAGACCTGATTCAAATCAAAGTTCATTTTACATTAGTATCACTTACAACCATTCCCAATGCAGGGCATTGGCTACATGCTGAAAACCCGGCGCTTTTTTATCAATACTGTATCGAATTTCTTCAAAATGATTGAGAAACCTATTTTTCTTATTACTTTTAACTAAAAAAATAAGTCTATGAATATGTTATTGCGCCTCTTTATCACCGCTGCTTTGGTATTATTGCTCTCCAATGTCATATCGGGAGTTCATGTAGAAAGCTTCACCACTTCGTTAATAGTGGCTTTCGTGCTAGGACTCATCAATATTTTTATCAAACCCATAATGGTTGTGTTAACGTTACCATTCACTCTAATCACTTTTGGATTGTTTTTATTGGTAATTAATGGTTTGGTAATTATCTTGTGTACCAAAATTGTGGGTGGCTTTTTAGTAGACACGTTTTGGACCGCATTAATCTTCAGTTTTGTGCTCTCCATCTCACAATCAATCGTCTATAAATTGGTTTTAAAAGAAGGCTAGCAAATTATTCTTATCATAAAAAGCAGGAGCAGAGACAAAAGGCATTTTTGCCAGCATCGTCCCGTTATCCGCTCTATCTTTGCTGCCGAACCCCGGCAACAAAGGATGCCGCTACTACCGGGGCTAAAGAGGTACAAACTGCCTTTTTGTGAACATTTCAAAATAAACCATTTAAATTACTAAGGAGTAAACCCTCAAAATAATGTTGCAACTTTCAGAACTTTGGATCTATCCCATCAAATCCTTGGGAGGTATTTCAGTAACGCAAGCACAAGTCACCGATCGCGGATTAGCACACGATCGCAGGTGGTTGCTGGTAGATGAAAATGGCATTTTTTTATCGCAACGGGAACATTCTATTCTGGCACTTTTTCAGCCTAGCCTAGAGGACGATACAATGATTGTTCGTTTTCAAAAAGCCACAACGTTTGTTCAAATTCCTTTGCATTATCAAAAAAAACAAGAACTTTTTACGGTTTCTGTTTGGGAGGATACCATACAAGCTTTCGAAGTTGATGTAGCAATTTCTGCCTGGTTTTCACAAATTTTAGGTTTTACAGCTCGTCTGGTGTACATGCCTGACGAAAGCCACCGAAAAGTAGAACAAGGTTTTGAAATCACGCCAAACGACATTACTTCTTTTTCGGATGCGTACCCCTTTTTAATCATCGGACAATCTTCGCTCGATGATTTGAATACTCGTTTGAAGCATCCAATTGCCATGAATCGCTTTCGACCCAATTTTGTTTTTACTGGAGGCGAACCCTATGAAGAAGATACTTGGGTACAATTCAACATTGGTGCCTTGCTTTTTTATGGAGTCAAACCTTGTGGGCGCTGTGTGATGACCACAATAGATCAAGAAAAAGGAATAGTTTCTGGGAAAGAGCCACTTAAGACTTTGGCTAAATACCGCATGAAAGGAAATAATGTGCTTTTTGGTCAAAACTTGATTGCAGGGAATCTTGGCATTGTTTCTGTTGGCACAACTATAGAGCTATTGAAGAAAAAGTAATTGTTGTAAAACCATCCAATGTTGTAGAAATCTGCGTGAAGGACGGAAGTCAATGTCATTAAATTGAGGGTTTTTTGTGTCATTCTGAGGAACGAAGAATCTCATAATGTGAACAATCAGTTTGACTCCTCCTCTGTCGGAATGACAAAATAATAAGTCTATTTTCTTAACTTAATGACATTGGGATAGAAGTGTAATTCTTCCGATTTTTTAATCGGGAAGTGGGAGTGTATACCTGACCCCAATTGGGAAAGCTCTTGAAGAGAAATAAAATCCCTCTATCGGGGTACGCCAAATAATGAAAAGGAAGCTTTTTTAAAGAATAATTGCTTGTTTTTCAATCGTAAAGCTTGACAATAAAAAGCTTGTATGGGTGCTGAAAATTTTATAATTTTGCCAGCCAATTTTATTATGTAAATTAAAGAAGAAGATGGATATTAAAAGAGTAGCTATAGATGCTGTGACTGAAACAATTGTGATGAATGTGGTACACATGGATTACAAAGGTCAAGTAGCCAAAAGAATCAACGAAAAAATGCCTTTAGCGCAAGTAAAAGGTTTTAGAAAAGGGGCAGTGCCAAAAGATTTGGTTGAAAAACAATACGGAAAAGCCATTAAAATAGAAGAAGTTAAAAAAGTAATCGACTTGGCTTTGGAGCGTTACATTCAGTCTGAAAGATTGAATTTGTTAGGGACGCCTCTTGCCAAAGAAGAAGAAAATAGAGATTGGTCTGCTGAAGAATTGACTTTTGAGTTCGAAATTGGTTTAGTGCCTAATTTCGAATTGGATTTGGAAGCTAAAAACGACATCGTAAAATACATCGTTACTGCTGATGATAAATTAATCGACGGACAAGTAGCGCGTATCCAAAAACAATTCGGAAAAGCCATTCCTCAAGAAGTAGTAGCTGCTGGATGCGATTTGACTGGAGTTTTCTCTAGTGAAGCCAACGGAATCAATAACCCAACAACTATTGCATTAGATACTTTTAATGGAGAAGTAAATCAAGGGTTGTTTATTGGTAAAAAAGTAGGGGATGTTGTGACTGTAAACACTAAAGGTTTATTTGAAGACGATCACCAATTAATGGACTACCTAAAAGTAGGTCATGATAATGTACACGATTTAGCGGTTGATGTAGATTTTACTATCGAAGCAATCAATGCTTCTGAGCCTGCGGAATTGAACCAAGAATTGTTCGATAAATTATTTGGAGAAGGAAATGTAGCGACGCTAGAAGCTTTGAAAGAAAAAATCAAAGAAGATGCTGAGGCGCAATTCGCTCAACAAGCAGACCAAAAATTATTGGCTGATGTTCAAAACTTTTTGATTGACAACACTAAATTTGATTTACCAGCTGAATTCTTGAAAAAATGGTTGCAAACTGTTGGTGAGAAAAAATTAACTCCTGAAGAGGCTGAAGTAGAATATGCACGTTCTGAAAAAGGATTGCGTTTTCAATTGATCGAAGGTAGAGCTATGGCGCAAAGTAACATTCAAATCACTTTCGAAGATTTGAAAACGTTTACTACCAATGCGATCAAACAACAAATGGCACAGTTCGGACAAACGAATCCATCAGATGAAGAAGTTCAGGGAATCGTAGCTAGAGTATTGTCTAATCAAGAAGAAGTGAAAAGACTTTCTGATCAAGTAGTTGCTGCTAAACTATTGGAATTGTTCAAAGAAAAAGCAAATCCAACAACTAAAGAAGTTACTTACGAAGAGTTTATCGCTGCTTCTTACGGAGAATAAAGTAAAGTTTGAGGTTGGAAAATAGCAATTAGAAGTTTTATTTATGAAAAGAAAATAAGAACTTTATGATTTCATTTGAAAACGGAAACGATAAAAAATAGTTATATTTGAGCGTCAAAAGAATATTTTTTTGACGCTCTTTTGTTTAAATAGTAAGGATTCATAGAGTACACCTTTAACTTTTAAACGTTAAACTTTTAAACTTAAAAAAAAATGAACTACGGTAAAGAATTTAAAAAATTTGCTACAAAGCACCAAGGAGTAAATGCTATGTATTACGATAAAATCGTAGCGGCAATGAATCCAACGAATATGACTCCTTATATTATAGAAGAACGTCAGTTGAATATTTCGCAGTTAGACGTTTTCTCTAGATTGATGATGGACAGAATCATTTTCTTAGGAACAGGAATCGATGATCAAATTGCCAATATAGTACAAGCACAGTTGTTGTTTTTAGAAAGTGCTGATGCTTCCAAAGACATTCAAATTTACTTGAATTCTCCAGGAGGAAGTGTGTATGCAGGTTTAGGAATTTATGATACGATGCAATACATCAAACCTGATGTAGCTACTATTTGTACCGGTATGGCTGCTTCTATGGGAGCGGTTTTGTTGTGTGCTGGCGCAGCGGGGAAACGTTCTGCTTTACCACATTCACGTGTAATGATTCACCAACCTTCAGGAGGAGCACAAGGTGTAGCATCGGATATGGAAATCAACTTACGCGAAATGTTAAAATTGAAAGATGAATTGTATAAAATCATTTCTCATCATTCAGGGCAACCTTTTGACAAAGTATACGCAGATAGCGAGCGCGATTATTGGATGATCTCTGATGAAGCCAAAGAATACGGAATGATAGATGAAGTTTTAAGAAGATAAATTTAAGTTATTAGTGAATAGTAATTAGTGAATAGCTAGTTACTATTCACTTTTTACTAATTACTATATAATGGCAAAACAACAGTTACAATGTTCTTTCTGCGGAAGGAAAAAATCGGAGACAAGTCTACTGATTGCTGGTATTGATGCGCATATTTGCGACAAATGTATCGAGCAAGCGCATGGCATTGTTCTCGAAGAAATCAAATCAAATGGCAGCTCGAAATTGTTGGGCGATTTGATTTTGAAAAAACCAAAAGAAATCAGAGCGTTCTTAGATCAATATGTTATTGGTCAAGAACAAACCAAAAAGGTGATGTCGGTTGCGGTGTACAACCATTACAAGCGTTTGATGCAACAGCAATTAGACGATGAAGTGGAAATTGAAAAAAGTAACATCATCATGGTGGGACAAACAGGTACTGGAAAAACATTGGTAGCCAAGAGTATTGCCAAAATGTTAGACGTGCCTTTGGCTATTGTTGATGCTACTGTTTTAACCGAAGCAGGTTATGTAGGAGAAGATGTAGAGAGTATTTTAACTCGTTTGTTGCAAGCGGCAGATTATGATGTTGCTAAAGCAGAGCGAGGAATTGTATTTATAGATGAGATTGATAAAATTGCTCGTAAAAGCGATAATCCTTCCATCACTCGTGATGTTTCTGGTGAAGGAGTGCAACAGGCTTTATTGAAATTGCTAGAAGGAACTGTAGTAAATGTGCCGCCAAAAGGTGGTCGTAAACACCCTGACCAAAAGTTTGTTGAGGTAAATACACAAAATATCTTGTTCATTGCAGGTGGTGCTTTTGACGGAATAGAAAGAATTATATCAAAACGTTTGAACCGTCAGGCTGTTGGGTATTCTACATCAAAAAATGTAGACAATATAGACAAAGACAATTTGTTGCAATACATTATTCCAAAAGACATTAAGGATTTTGGTCTGATTCCTGAAATCATTGGTCGTTTGCCTGTTTTAACGCATATGGATCCTTTGGATAGAGCTACTTTGAGAGCGATTTTGACGCAGCCTAAAAATGCTTTAATCAAACAATATCAAAAATTATTTTTGATGGACGAAGTGGCTTTTAGTATTACTGATGAAGCTTTAGATTTTATTGTGGATAAAGCTTTAGAATACAAGTTAGGAGCCCGTGGTTTGCGTTCTTTATGCGAAGCTGTCTTAACCGATGCTATGTATGAATTACCAAGTTCGGACGATAAAGTATTAGCCATCGATAAAGACTACGCTCAAGAAACCTTAAATAAAAACTTATTGAAACGTTTGGAGATCGCTTCTTAAGTAAATTCAAGCTCAGTACAATGTAAAATAAAGCTCAAAAACATTCGTTTTTGAGCTTTATTCGTTAAGGAACGGAGCTTGAAATTAAGGGGTTTCTTTCCGAAGCTATTAAATATAAAATGCTAGGTCAGAAATAATTAATATATTTGTATTTGTCTGTGTACTTCGAAAATAATATTAAAATGGGTGCTACCGAAATAAAACTTTACGATATTTTCAGAAAAGATCTCAAACTCTCTGACGAAAAGGCTAGGATTTTTGCAGAGATAGTGCAAGAAACAGTTATCAATGAGGTTAAAAACCAACAAACAGAGTTTAAAAGTCAAAACAAAGAGGATTTATTAAAACTCGAAATGCAATTGACTTCAAAAATAGAACAATTGAATAGTAAAATTGAAACAACAAAACTAGATTTGATTAAGTGGTTTGTAGGTTTGTTTTTTGCCTTAGCCTTGATGATAATTGGGTTGTATTTTAAAAAATAATTAGTGGTGTCCGCATAAATAAAGCTCAAAAACATCTGTTTTTGAGCTTTATTCGTTAATGATTTGATCTTAAAAGAGGTCATTTGTTTCGGATTTATTCATAAACGCAAGTAGTTTAAAACATTCTTTCCACTTTCGATAAAAACATCAAAGTCCTTTTTTTTCAACAATAGAATGCCGATTTTTGGCACTCATTAAACCTTGCATAAAAAATGACATCAGAAGAGAAAGAAATCATTTTATTAAAAGTTTCCGGTCAAGATAAAATAGGAGTTACCGCAGGACTCACTTCAATTTTAGCTTCTTATGGTGCTATAATTTTGGATATAGGTCAGGCCGATATACACGATACATTGTCTCTAGGAATTTTATTCGAGATTGAAAAAGGATCTAATTCAGGGCCAGTTTTGAAAGATTTATTATTCAAAGCCTATGAATTGGGGATTAAAGTAAAGTTTACCCCAGTAACCATTGAAGACTATGAAAATTGGGTAAAAGCCCAACGCAAACAACGCTATATCATCAATGTATTGGGTGAAGAATTAACTGCGGTTCAATTATCTGCTGTGACTCAAATTTTATCGAATAATAAATTAAATATAGATTCGATTATACGATTAACAGGAAGAGCCTCCGTAGTCGAAAAAGAGGAATATCCTCGTTCTTGTATTCAATTATCTGTAACAGGAAGTTTATTGGACAAAATCGCAATGACGTCAAGTTTTATGGATGTATCTCGCGATTTGAATGTCGATATTTCTTTTCAGGAAGATAATATGTACCGTCGTAATCGTCGTTTGGTTTGTTTTGATATGGATTCGACACTAATTCAAACCGAAGTAATCGATGAATTGGCAGAATTGGCAGGAGTAGGTGAAGAAGTAAGAGCCATCACTGAGTCGGCTATGAATGGAGAAATTGACTTTAGCGAAAGTTTCAAGAAACGTATGGCGCTTTTAGACGGCTTGAGCGAAGAAGTATTACAAAATGTAGCCATCAATCTTCCAATTACCAAAGGAGCTCACCGATTGATGAAAGCCTTGAAGTATTATGGCTATAAAACAGCTATTCTATCAGGAGGGTTTACTTATTTTGGAGAATATTTACAAAAAGAATTGGGTATCGATTATGTGTATGCCAATCAATTAGAAATTAAAGATGGTAAGTTAACAGGCAACTATTTAGGAGAAATTGTAGATGGTCAAAAGAAAGCCGAGTACTTAAAAGCCATTGCTGAAAAAGAAGGCATTCATATTAACCAAACCATAGCCGTAGGAGATGGTGCCAATGATTTGCCTATGTTGAATTTAGCAGGTTTAGGAATTGCTTTTCATGCTAAACCTAAAGTAAAAGAAAGTGCTTCGACTTCCATTTCGAGTTTAGGATTGGATGGAGTCTTGTATTTATTAGGGTATCATGATCGACACATCGATATGATGCAAGAGTAGTTGCAGTACAGCCTTGTATTTGTTAGTCCGAGCGCAGTCGAGAACAATCAATCTCGACTGCGCTCGATTTGACAAAAATGATAAAACTAGGTTACAGTAAGTTTTAATTTATTTGTAGAAAAACAAAATCCCATTTACACTTTGTAATGGGATTTTTGATTAAAAGAAGTCGGGATGACTGGATTCGAACCAGCGACCCCTAGCACCCCATGCTAGTACGCTACCAGGCTGCGCTACATCCCGAGAGGCGTCGAAATTACTATCTATTGTAAAAAAATCAAAGGAAAAGTTATGTTTTTTTTAAAGAGAGTCAATTTAAAAAAGTAACTTTAACACTGTCAATTGGTTATAATGAACAATAAATAATGGAAACATTACATTTTTCAATTTTAATTCAAGCGTCTAAAGAAAAAGTATGGTCTGTTTTATGGGATGATGTAACTTACAGACAATGGACGGCTGCTTTTTGTGAAGGTACTTATGCTGTTAGTGATTGGGAAGAAGGAAGTACAATTCATTTTCTGTCTCCTACTGGCGATGGAATGAATAGCCTTATCCAAACAAAACACGAATATGAGTTTATGGCTTTTAAGCATTTGGGAGAATTGAAAAATTTTCAAGAGATGCCCATAGATGAAGCGACTCAAGTATGGACAGGAGCAATGGAGACCTATCGATTAACAACAACATCCGATGGCGTTTTACTTGAAACAACAATGGATTGTTTAGCGCAATATCAGCAGTATTTTAAAGATACTTTCCCTAAAGGGTTAGCTATTGTAAAACAACTTTCAGAAACTAAATAACATATCATATGACAGCCATCAATCCTTATTTAATTTTTAACGGTAATTGTGAAGAAGCTTTTTTATTGTACCAATCTGTGTTTGGCGGAGAATTTCCATTTGTAGGAAGATTCAGTGATATTCCTTCAGGTGATGGCAATCCTTCCTTGTCTGAAGAAGATCGTAATAAAATTATGCATATCTCTTTGCCTATAGGTGATCATTCTGTTTTAATGGGTAGTGATAGTAATAGTGCTTCAGGTCCAGTGACTTTTGGCCAAAACATTTCGGTATCTATCAATGCATCAAGTCGAGAAGAAGCCGACAAGTTTTTCAATGGTTTATCTGCAAATGGTAGTATAACCATGCCTATGACTGATACTTTTTGGGGTGCCTATTTCGGAATGTGTACCGATAAGTTTGGGATAAACTGGATGGTAAATTATGATGAAGTTAAAGAGTAAAAACTTGAAATAGTTGTGAAACAAAAAGCCAGATTTGTTATTAAATCTGGCTTTTTGATAGTTTATTTTTGTAACTCTTTCAATTGCTCTAAATAATCCCTTTGGTTAGAAAGACGCGGAATTTTATTCTGTCCACCCACTTTATTTCTTTGTTTCAACCAATCATAAAACAGATTTTCTCTTGCAATATTTATGACCAAAGGATTTAGTGTCATATTATTGTAACGCTTGGCTTCGTAATCAGAATTTAAAGATTGAAGTGTTGTGTCTAATACATTATGAAAATGATTCAAGTCTTGAGGTGAAGTTTTGAATTCAATCATCCATTCGTGGGCGCCTTTTTTCTTGCCATCCATAAAAATAGGCGCTACTGTATAATCAACAATTTCTGACTGCGTTTCTTTACAAGCCTCGGCCAAAGCTTTATCTGTATTCTCGACCATTAATTCTTCGCCAAAAACATTAATGTGGTGTTTGGTCCTTCCAGTTACTCGAATTCGGTAGGGGCTGAGTGAAGTGAATCGAACGGTATCACCAATCAAATAACGCCATAATCCACCATTGGTAGTGATAACCATGGCATAATTTTTAAACAATGTTACATCTGCCAATCGTACTACTTTTTGGTCGGGTGTGCCAAAAGTATCCATCGGGATAAATTCATAAAAAATACCATAGTCAAGCATCAATAATAAATCACTTGAATAATTTAAATCCTGAATAGCGAAAAAGCCTTCGGAAGCGTTGTATATTTCGTAGTACTTAAAATCATTTTTGGGTAAAATTTTATGGTATTGTTCTCGATATGGATCAAAACTCACGCCACCATGAAAGTAGACTTCAAGATTCGGCCATAATTCAATCAAATTGTTTTTGCCCGTTTCTTCCAAAACTTTATTCATTAATACTAACATCCACGAAGGAACCCCTGCAAAACTCGTCACATTTTCAGTAATGGTTTCTTTGATAATGGCACTCATCTTAGTTTCCCATTCGCTCATTAAAGAGACTTTATTGCTAGGCGTACTACTAAATTCGGCCCAAATTGGCATGTTTTCTATCAAAATCGCCGATAAATCGCCAAAGAAGGTATTGTTGTTTTCATAAATTTGGGAACTGCCCCCTAAACGAAGGCTTTTTCCTAAAAACATTTCTGAATCTTCATTGTTGTTGAGGTACAAACACAATAAATCTTTTCCTCCTTTGTAATGACAATCTTCTAAAGCTTCAGGGCTAACAGGAATAAATTTACTTTTGGCATTCGTAGTACCACTGGATTTTGCAAACCACTTTATCGGAGATTCCCAGAGAATATTTTGCTCTCCTTGACGTGTTTTTTCGATCAAAGGCTCTAGATCTTCATAACTCGAAATCGGAATACGAGCCGCAAATTCAGCATAGGATTTGATGGAACTAAAGTCATATTGCTTCCCTAAAAATGTGTTTTCTGAAGCCCGAAGTAAATTCAGAACGACTTCTTCTTGTACCTCATTGGGATATTTTATAAACAATTCAATTTGGTGAATGCGTTGTTTTAAAAACCAAGAAGCGATGGAGTTAATTATAGATAGAGGCATGAAAATATGTCGTTTTAGAAATTAAGAAGCAGTATTTGAATTTGAAAATAACATAGCAAACACTACCTTTGCAATAATCCCAAAAATAGTGTTTTTTATAAAAAAATGTTCTATTTGAGTTAAATAATCTAATGCTAAAAACATGTTAATGGGAAGTAAAATCTTAATTTAAATTCACCATCCCAAATGATATACGAAGGAGTGCTCTCTAAAATGCCAACAGAAATAGGAAATCCCATTCAATATTATTTGGTTTTTGAATCTAGTTTTATCAATGTCAATCAGTTGTTAAACAAAGAAATAAGTGTGCAATTGGTGGGATACCAATGCTTGAATTGCGGAAAAAAGAAAAAGATATTCCGACAAGGATTTTGTTACGATTGCTTTTATTCTAGTCCGTCTGTTGGCGATTGGATTATGAAACCAGAACTGAGTACCGCCCATTTAGGCATAGAAGATAGAGATTTAGCTTACGAAACCAAAGTTCAACTCCAGCCTCATATTGTGTATTTGGCCTTGTCGAGTGAAGTAAAAGTAGGCGTAACCCGCAAAACCCAAATGCCCACCCGCTGGATCGATCAGGGTGCCGAAAAAGCCATCGTGCTTGTGGAAGTTCCTAACCGCTACTTGGCAGGAATTACCGAGGTCGCGCTAAAAAATCATTTTGCCGATAAAACCAATTGGCGAAAAATGCTAACCAATACTTTTGAAACCGTTGATTTAGTTCAGGAGAAGGCGAAAGTGCAAGCTTGGCTACCTTCAGAAGTCCAAGATTATTTCACTTTAGAAAAAAATGAAATCACAGAAATGCACTATCCAGTCGTTACCTATCCTACTAAAGTCAATAGTTTAAATCTCGACAAAACCCCTCATTTTCAAGGACAACTCATCGGGATCAAAGGCCAGTATTTGTTGTTTGCAGACGGAACAGTTTTTAATATTCGCAGTAACGAAGGCGCTATCGTTCAAATCCAAGTGAATTAAATACTCATTTAGAAGCGGAATGAATAGTCCTTTTTGTAGGCAAAGTCCCGCTGTCCTTCCAATCTTTTTTTGCTCTTCTCAGGTTTTGGAACCTGAGAAGAGCAAAAAAAGGATTTTCCCTCCCATCGGGGCTAAAGAGTAACAACGTCTATTTTTGCCATCATTTTCAATAGAACCTCCACTTTTCTTGACAATTTTTAGTACTTTTCAGCGTTTTTAACCCATACTTAAAATTCAAAACAATAATGCAATCCCCAGTTACCTCAGATAAGAAAAAAGCCATCGCCTTTTCCGTAGCAATTTACGGAATACTGCTGTTGCTTTTATTTTTTATCCGTTTTTGGCCTCCCTACAACCCCGATTCTTTTACAGCACTTGCTGGCGGTGGCGGAGGTGGTCTTACGGTCAACTTTGGCGATAGCGAAATGGGACAGGGTGCCGATTACCAAAGCGAGGTTTTGGACGTAAAAAACCAAACCAAAGTTACTCCCACACCGGCAACTCCAGACGAGGCTATCTTATCTCAAGAAACTGCCACGGAGGAAAGCGTAGTTATTCCTAAAAAAGAGAAAGTAAAAAACAACGCACCTACACCAAAAGAAACACCAAAACCCGTTGTCGAAAAACCAAAAGTTTCTAATACAACCAACGATGCCTTATCGAGCATCCTAAAAGGCTCCAACAAAGGAGGCGATGGCGACGATAAAGTAGCGGGCAACAAAGGAAAAGCCAACGGAAGTTTGAGCGCCAAAGATTATTATGGCTCCGGAGGTTCTGGCGGAGGAACAGGCGGCGGCAACGGAACCGGAAATGGCATTGGCACCGGTAGTGGTTATGGTGCAGGAAGCGGCGGCGGCTCTGGCGGTGGAGTGGGCTATTCTTTAGGCAACCGCAGAGCCATTTCAAAACCTGTCCCAAAATACACTTGCAACGAAGTAGGCAAAGTAGTGGTAGAAGTAGCTGTAGACCGTAACGGCAACACAATAAGCGCCATTGCCGGAAGCAAAGGAACCACTAATACCGCCAAATGTCTTTTGGACCAAGCCAAAATTGCAGCAATGAACACCAAGTGGGACGCTAGCAGCAACGCACCAGAGAAACAAGTTGGCAAGATTGTTTATAATTTTAATTTGAATTAGATAGCGTAACAGCAATACGTCTTGGGACTAGTTAAAATGCGTGAGGGATAGGAGCTAGCTACCGAAGTAGCGCGGATAGCCCGACCGCAGAAAAGTAAAGGGGCGAATAACACGGATGCTATTCGCCCCTTTGCTTTTATGGGGTCACGCCCAAATTATACTTATTTTGGACTGGTGGCTATGACAAACTTTAGGTTATTTTTGACGCCGATTTGAAGAACGTCAACCAAGTCTTGAACTTGTAAGTTGAATGGAATTCTGACGATTACGGTTTGGTCTTTTTCTCCGCTAATTTTTCCCATCAAAGTGGTTTCTAGGTCTTCGAAAGCAACGGGTTGTTTGTCGAGGTAGAACTTTTTGTCTTCGGTAACCGAAAGGCTAATGTATTGCTTATTCGTTTTTTCGTTGGACTTGGCTTTGGGCAAGGTCATTTTAATCACATTGGGATTGGACAGTGTGGAAATAATCAAGAAAAACAACAATAAGAAAAACATAATATCGCTGAGCGAAGAGGTCGCTACTTCGGCGTGAAATCTTCTTTTTCTTTTGATCGCCATAACTATGCTCTTTGAATAATATTAACGAATTCTAAAATCTGTTTTTGCACTTTTAGCGCAAAATTATCAATCTTTCCGTTCAGCAAATGGTAGGCACTGTAGGCGATGATTCCAACAATTAATCCAGCACCACTACTGATCATTTTCTCGTACAATCCACCAGAAATGTTTCCGATACTGATGTTTTCTGTAACCGAAATGCTATAAAAAATCTTGATTACCCCTGAAATAGTTCCGATAAATCCAAGTGTAGGAGCAATACCTGCAATTAATCCTAAATGGCCTAAATGCTTTTCCATTTGACCAATTTCGATATCGGCAGCGCGATCCATATTCGATTCAATCTCTGCAATGGGACGACCAATCACCAAAATTCCTTCTTTTATTATCGTACTTGAAGCATTAGTAGAACGCTCAACGATTGCTCTAGCCAATTCTATATTTCCGGATTGCAATTGCTCTCCCACATCGCGCAACAAACGATCGTCAATTTTTGAAGCTTTGTCTATGTACAAATACCGTTCGGCAATGACATAAAACGTATAGAACAATAAAATGGCAATCGGAATTAAGAAAAAACCACCTTTCAAAATAAATTCCAAGACAGAAATTTCAGTATTTGGAGTTGCATTTTCGATTACGGCTGCAGCTGCAGGGGCAAGCGTATCGGCTTGTAGAGAGAGTAAGCTAAACATATTTTATTCTTGATTTTTACGAATTAATTCTAAAAAATATTTCAATTTTGCACTAAAGATACTTTTCGTTCTAGTATTAAACTAAAAAAAATGAAAATTATTTTAAACCCCTCTTTTTTGCTCAAAAAATGAATTATCAAGAAACTCTACACTGGCTCTACAATCAGCTGCCTATGTATCAATTACAAGGCGCATCGGCTTATAAAAAAGATTTGACCAACGTACATCTGTTAGCCGAATACTTGGGGCATCCTGAACAAAAACTGCGATGCATACACGTGGCGGGCACCAATGGCAAAGGCTCTACCTCCCACCTCCTAGCCTCTGTTCTCAAAGAAGCAGGACTAAAAGTTGGATTGTACACCTCGCCACATCTCACCGATTTTAGAGAACGTATCAAAATTATCTCGAATGCCAATCCAGAACAAGCTTGGGAAGAAATTCCAGAGGTCTTTGTTTGTGATTTTGTCCATCAACACCGTTCGTTTTTTGAAGCACAGGATATGAGTTTCTTCGAAATGACCGTAGGTTTGGCTTTTGATTATTTTGTAAAAGAGCAAGTCGACATCGCTATTATAGAAGTTGGAATGGGTGGCCGATTGGATGCTACCAATATTATTACGCCATTAGTTTCGATCATCACTAATATAGGATTGGATCACACTCAATTTCTAGGAAATACACTAGCTGCAATTGCTGGCGAAAAAGCAGGCATCATAAAACCAAGTATTCCGGTAGTGATTGGCGAATACACTCCAGAAACCTTACCTGTTTTTATTAGCAAAGCAAAAAATTGTTTTGCTGAAATTCATTTGGCGTCGGATTTGATTTCGAGTACTTATCCTTCCGATTTATTGGGCGATTACCAAGTGCACAACAAGAAAACGGTAATGCAGACCATAGCGGTTTTGAACGAAAACAAAACAATATTAGTTACGCCGAAACAACTACAAACGGGAATGGCCAACGTAATAAAAAATACAGGACTCCAAGGTCGTTGGCAACAGTTGAAAGAACATCCCAAAGTAATTGCTGACACCGCTCACAACAAAAACGGTCTTGAAATCGTGATGCGCCAAATTCAAAAAGAGAAATTTGACCAATTACATTTCGTTTTTGGGGTAGTCAACGACAAAGATTTGAAAGAAGTATTGCCTTTGTTTCCAAAAAATGCAATTTATTATTTCTGCAAGCCCAATATTCCACGTGGCTTAGAAGCAACTACACTTCAAACCGAAGCGCAGGTTTTTGGTCTGAACGGAGAAGTATATTCTTCTGTTTCAGAAGCCTACGAAGCAGCTCTGAAAAATGCAGCTCCAACAGACTTTGTATATGTAGGCGGAAGTACTTTTGTGGTTGCAGAAATTTTGTAATTTTTTTTCATTTTTGCTTGCACATCCCGAAAAGGGTTGTATATTTGCACTCGCAATCACGAAATGATAGCAACCTAGTAAAATAGGGCGATTAGCTCAGCTGGTTCAGAGCACCTCGTTTACACCGAGGGGGTCGGGGGTTCGAACCCCTCATCGCCCACAAACAAAATCCGTAACAACTTGTAAATCAAGTTTTTACGGATTTTTTACTTTATTTATCCCGAGAATAATGCTTTTTTGGGATCAAGTTCAAAATTGATTATTAAAATAAAAAAACCGTTTAAAGATAGTCCTGGATCAAAGCAAAAACCTGTGGGGAAGCAAAAATTAAGCATAAATGCTTTATTGATTATAATAAAAAAAAACCGTTTAAAGATAGTCCTTAAACGGTTTGATGCATATTGCGATTATTGTATTTGTAGCTCCATAGGTAGTAAAGCTTGAATACCTTGTCGATTTTGAAAACGTTTTACTTCTTGTAATATTCTATAATTTTCCTCACCAATCTCCTCCTTTATAAAAGTAGCTTTCGATTTTGCAAAGGGAAAATTAGCAAACAATTCTTCAAAATCTTTTTTATATTCCGGATAAGTAATTGTACTATATGATTTGATTTTGGCCAGTTTTGCTGCTTCGGCCAACGCCTCTCTCATGCCGCCAATTTTATCCACTAATCCTAGCTTTACCGCTTCAGTCCCTGACCAAACGCGGCCTTGCGCAATGGCATCTACTTGGGCAGGAGTCATTTTTCGTCCTTGAGCCACATGTCCGATGAAAGTGCTGTAAATTTGTTCTACCCCTTCAAGTGTTACTGCTTTAAATGTATCGTCAATAGGTACAAACGGGCTATAATTCGAAGCGTTTTCATGGGTTCTTACTTGCTCAGAATGGATGCCGTAACGATTCGCTGCTACTGAAAAATTGGGTAAAACACCAAAAACACCTATTGACCCCGTAATGGTGTTTTTTTCAGCAAAAATAGTATTAGCGCTACAAGAAATATAATAACCACCGGAGGCTGCATAATTTCCCATAGAAACCACAATAGGTTTTGCTTTTTTGGTTAATTCAATTTCTCTCCAAATTAAATCAGAGGTCAACGCACTTCCTCCTGGACTGTTTACGCGCAATAGAATGGCTTTTACATCTTCATTTTTTCTAGCTTCTTGTAGGGAACGGCGCATAGAACCTTCTCCAATTTCATTGACATCGCCCTCTCCACTACCAATTTCACCTTGGGCATAAATAATGGCAATCGCATCATTACTATCCATGTTGACCGAAGTCGTGGCTGTTTTTTGAGTATAATCGGTAATCGAAACCGTATTGTAGTCTTCGTCTGTAGCTACTTTTAATTTTTTTCTAATGGCATCATGGTAAACATCTTCATATGCGATTTCGTCGATCAAATGTTGTGATTTTGCCATTTCTGGAGTTCTTGCTAAAAGGCCATTGGCTATTTCATTCAGCTTTTCTATAGAAATATTTCGACTTTTTGAAATATCAGCAGCAATATTCTCCCAAACCGAACGCAGCAAAGCAGTGGTTTGTTCTCTATTCGCATCGCTCATTTTATTTTCTAGGAAGGGTTCAACGGCACTTTTGTATTTTCCATGACGAATTACTTCCATTTTTAGCCCAGATTTATCCTGAAAATCTTTAAAAAACATCACTTCTGTAGATAGTCCTTTAAACTCTAATTCACCAACCGGATTCAGAAAAATTTTATCAGCAACAGAATTTAAATAATACTCTTTTTGTGAATAACCATGAGAATAGGAATAAATAAACTTACCCGACTTTTTAAAACGCTCTAAAGCATCACGCAATTCTTTACTTTGCGCCATTCCTAATGCTGAATTAGTGTTCAAAATCGAAATTCCTTTAATGTCATTATCGGTTTCAGCAATTTCGATGGCATTGATTACATCAATCAATCCCGTTTTTTTTCGTTCAGAAAAGGCTGAAACCCAAGGATCGGTGTATTTTCCGGTATAATCCAGGGAAAGTGTCTCTAAATTCAATTCGATTACTGAATCTTTTTTAACCTCGACAGTCTCAGAATCTCCTCCAAAAAGGACACCAAGCAAAATAATACCGAAGAAAGAAAGCATCATGAACACAAAAATACCAATCACGGTAGCCAATACATTTCCTAAAAATCTCATAGTTACTTGTTTAAAATGTGTTAGTCGCACTGCTGCTAAAATTGTTACAAAAGTACCTGTATTTTTCATTTTTCAAAGCAATCCGCTTCGCGATCAATAGCGATTCTTAATTTCTTTTCCTTACTTTGTATTTTATATGAAATCACAACATCAAGTCGTTTTATCGTTAGGAAGTAATCAAGGCAATAGGCTCCAAATTTTGGAGCAATGCGTTGCTTTGTTGCATCAAGAAGTAGGTACCGTAATCAAAATATCAGCAGTTTTCGAAACGCCAGCTTGGGGTTTTGAAAGTGAATCCTTTTTTAATTGTGCACTTTTGCTACATACCGGTGCCACACCTTTGCGAGTACTCCAGCAAATTCTCAAAATAGAGAAACGACTCGGGCGCACCCGAAATGCAGCAATAGGTTACCAAGCCCGAAGCATTGATATTGATATCATTGCTTTTGACGAAGAAATTGTAACTACCGATAAACTCCAAATACCTCATCCGTTATTGCAAGAAAGAAAGTTTGTACTGTTGCCTTTTCAAGAACTTCAGTTAGATTGGCAACATCCTATCTTCAAAAAAAACATTCCAGAGCTTATTGCCGAAACTAGGGACACAAGTACTTGTGAAATTGTAGGTAAAATAAGTGCTCCCTTAAGTACAATTCCGCTCGATCAATTCAATTACATTGCTTTTGAAGGAAATATTGGCGCTGGAAAAACAACATTAACCCATAAAATCGCCGAAGATTTTAATGCCAAAATGGTGTTAGAACGTTTTGCTGACAATCCCTTTTTGCCCAAATTCTATAAAGATCAAAACCGTTATGCCTTTCCGCTCGAAATGTCATTTTTAGCAGATCGTTACCAACAATTAACGGATGATTTAGCGCAATTTGATCTCTTCAAAGATTTTGTAGTGGCAGATTATCATATTTTCAAATCACTTATTTTTGCCAAAATCACCCTAGCCGAAGACGAATACCGCCTCTATCGCAACCTTTTTACCATTATTTACAAAGAAATGCCTAAGCCTGATTTGTACGTATATTTATATCAAAATACCAATCGGTTGTTACAAAACATCAAAAAAAGAGGTAGAGGGTATGAACAAAATATTAAAGCAGATTATTTGGAGAAAATTAACACCGGTTATCTGGACTACATCAAATCGCAACAAGATTTAAACGTGCTCATCATCGATGTTTCAGATTTGGATTTCGTTAAAAACCAGTCGGATTATCTTTTTATTTTGGAAGAAATACAGAAGAAAATCCAATAAAATGAGGGTTTTTAAGGAGCGAATCAAAAGTGCTTTTTAGGCTAACATGGTTTCCCGCTCTCCGCTATATCTCTGTCCTCGCTCGTTCGCGAGTCCAGAGGATACCACTGCGATCGGGGCTAAAAAGCTATCATTTCGCTTCGACCTAAAAGAATAATAAATAGTTACCTTTTCAACGAAAAATGCCCTCTTTTTACCACCCCAGAATCATCTAGTTTCAATACATACCAATAATCTGTGGCCGGCAAATTTACGCCATTAAAAGTGCCATCCCAAGTCGCGTTTTGGTAATCTAATTGATGAATAAATTTGCCCATTCGATCAAAAATGGTAATTGTAGCTAAGGGATAGAATTCCAAACCCTTAATTTTAAGTACATCATTATAATTGTCAGCATTAGGAGTGAAAAATTTCGGAAAATGAATCACGATAAAATTTTCTTTAATTGGTGGGTTACAAGAATTTTTTTCTCTTACATACACAGTTTGTATTCCTGCTGCAACATTTTGAAAAACAGCTGCGTCTTGATAATTGCTGTTGTCAAGTGAAAATTCATAATAAGATTTTGGGTGTACTAATTCAATGGTTACATTTTTATCTTCATCAATTTCAATATTTTTAATAATTGCATTCGGATGATTAGTAACGGTTAAGGTGCTCTCCAGGATACAGTTTTTTGGAGGAGGCAAGGTAATGGTTACCGTATAAACGCCCTCTTTGTCTACCGCAATTGTTTTTGTAGTTTCGCCTGTAGACCAGAGATAAGTGCTGTTCTCAATGACTGCATCAAGTAAGACTTTACTCGATTTACAAAGCGGGATTTCAACATCAGTAGTAGGGGGTAAATCATAAACAACCGCATAAATGGGTATTCTAGAGCCATTAGTACAAGTGTTTAAAACGGCTTCTACATAAAAAGTTTTGTTGGTATCCACTAATCTTGACAAGCTTGTACCTATGCCTATCAAACGATTATCTGTTGGACTTTCATACCAATAGGTTTCACCACCACTTGTGGCGACAGTCATCGTGATTTCGCCTGGGCCACAAATTGAAAAGGTGGTTTTAGAGGTGGTGATTATCGGAATAGGGTAAATTGTAGCGGTGATTGCGGTTCGCGCGGGTGAAAGGCAAGTAGGTACAACAGGAGTAACATAATAGGTTTTGGAAGCGTTCAGCAATGGCGTTGTAAAAGAATTTCCTATTGCAATTTCGCTGCCTCCAGTTTCAGAATCGTACCAATACACGGTACCCAAATTTGAAGTGGCTTCTAAAGTCAAACTCCCACCTCCACACAGATATGTTGCTTTAGTTGTCTCGATTTGAGGGATTGTAATTTTTACACTTGTAACAAATGACGGTAACGGATCTCCTGTAGTACCTCCATACTCTACAACGAAACCTCTTGATTTCATTGGGCCATTCGTGGTTCCTTCATAAGTCAAATCTGTCCAAGAGCCTTTGATGCCCAAAGTGGGGTCGTTGTCAATAATATGGGCAAAATTTTCAAAGCCACTTCCGTTATCAGGTTCATTATTCGTTCCATTTTTGCGATTCCAATACATGAAATTAGGAGTGTAGCCTTGCCCAAAAATGTTTGGTTTTCTGGAGCCATCGGGACCTACCTCTAGATTGCTCCAAAATAAAGTCCCTGCTTCGGGCCCGGTGATCCATCTCCATTCTCCTTCTCTTTGGAAATCGGCACCTCCAATCCATCCATTTCCCTCTAATTGTTCTCCAACCAATTGCTGTTCTTCGGCATTTAAAATAGTAGCCAAATAGCCTTTTATCCCAAAATAATTTTTAGTTTCGGCAGCAATTCTAGCATCTCCCCATGTGATCCCTGGAGCCTTGATGAATTCATAAAAATGACCATTCAAGGGAAGATAAGCCATCGGTTCAGTGCTAATGGAAAAAACTCTGTTTCCAGAAGGCTTGTTGGAAGAATTTGAATAAACTACTGCTTTTACAGCTGCAATTAACTCGGTATATGGGGTTCTATTTCCATTGATTGGGGCACTAATTTTCAATATTCCTAATTCAGGATTCCATTTCGCAATTACGGTTGGATGATTTCCGGTAAGAGTTATTAAGTCTTGATCTTTATGAAATCCTGCTGTGATTTGAATGTAAATGGCTTCTGTAGCAGTGTCGCTGGCATCGTTTATGGTAAATGCTGTTACAATTGGAAGGCTAGTTTGGGGGCAGTATATCTGATCGCCAACTGCCGATAATTGGGGTGAAGTAATAAAGGTTGAACGACCACTGAATAAAGTGTCTTTTTCGGGGCGCGAAGTAGTGAAGGGTAATGCAAACGCCTGACAAGAAATTACCATAAAATAAAGCAAAAATATTTTAATAGTAATGGAGGTCATATCTTTTTAATTTTAATAAAATTAGAAAAAAAAGCGACAATACAGCTAAAATATTGAAAATAAACAGGGTATTCACATTTAAAAAAAAGAAAAGATGAATGAAGCAAAAAAAGAGAGGTTATAACTATCTTTTCAAAGAAAAATGCCCTCTTTTTTCCACCCCTGAATCATCTAGTTTTACTACATACCAATAATCTGAAGAAGGCAAAGGTTTTTGATTATAGGTGCCGTCCCATGATAATTTTGTAGGAGATAATTCAATCAGTACTTTTCCGTATTGATCAAAAATAGTGATGCGGCTTTTTGGGAAAGTTTCAAAATCTTTCACATACCACACATCATTAAAACCATCATTGTTTGGTGTGAAGAATTTGGGAGGATTCATTACTATAAATTGCTCTTGATCCCAGTTGCAAAAGCTTGTGTCTCTTACATAAGCCGTCTGAATTCCAGCGGGAACCTCTGTGAAAATAGTAGAATTTTGATACCTAATGTTGTCAAGTGAATATTCAAAATAGGGGGCGGTATTCGTTAGAGCAATTGTTACAGTGGTTTCATTAACAATGATTTTTTTTATCTCAGGAACGATTTGCCGTATGACTGTTACGTTTTTTGTACTAGTGCAATTCTCGGGTGCAGGGCTGGTTATAGTTACATAGTAGTTGCCAATATCAGTTACCTGAATTGTTGGGGTTGTGGCTCCAGTTGACCATAAATAGGACATGCCACTAAGGCCAGCATCAAGAGTTACAGGATTGGATTGACACATGATTTTTTCTTCATCGGTAACTACTGGAAGCGGATAAATCTGTACTGCTACAGGAACTCTAGTCCCAATGCTGCAATTCGCATTGACTGCTTCGGCATAGAAAGTGGTGTTCGCATTCAAAAAAGGCGTAACAAAGCTTGTTCCTGTTCCTAATTTAGTGGTACTCGTAGCGTCAGCGTACCAATTAATAGTTCCCGAAGAAGGCGTTGCTGTAAGTGTTACTACAGCCGGACCGCAATGGCTTACCGGTGTATTAGTTGTTGTTATGGTTGGAGTTGGATTGATTGTTGCAACAACAGCTGTTCTGTTAGTAGTGCATCCTCCCGCAGTTGTCGATACAAAATAAGTAGTAGTAGTGTTTAAAAATGGAGTCGTAAAACTTGAGCCATTGCCAACTAAATTCCCGCCCGAGTTTTGATCGTACCAATTAATGGTTCCGATAGAGGCGGTAGCTTGTAAGGTTAAAAGGCCGGAATCGCATTTTGAAGCAGGAGTTGTGCTAAGAATAGCAGGAATAGTAATGGAAGTACTTGCAGAAAGTTGTAAAACAGGATCACCTGGCATGCCACCAAATTCTATAATATAGCCTTTAGGTTGGTAATTTCCACTAACGTCACCCATAAGTGACAAATCATTCCACGAACCGGCAATCCCTACTCCAGGTGCAGTTATGTGGGCATAATCTTCATTTCCCATTTGATTGGGTTCATTGTTGTTCCAATAAGCAAAATTTGGGGTAGAACCGTTGGCGTTTCCATTCCAGAAAATAAGACCTTCTCCTGCATTGGCTAGTCCTTCGGGACCTGTTGCCCATCGCCACTGTCCTTCTACTTTTTCATCAGTTCCTCCAATCCAACCGGCACCATTGGATTGTTCACCGCAAAGCTTGGTTTCTTCTAAGGATAAAAGAGTGGCCAAATAGCCTTTTAAACCATAATAAGTTTGCAACTCAGCTTGCATTTTTGCAGCTGTCCAAGAAATACCTATTCCAGAAATAAACTGATAATAATGACCAGTGGAGGGGAGATAATTAGCTTGGCCAAGTGTTATAGAAAAAGTTCTTGAACCTGATGGAGTTGGAGATGAATTAGAAAAAGAAACATCTTTTAAAGCTGCTATAAAGTCATTGTAGCTAACTTTAATTCCTGATGAACTATATAATTTCAATTTTCCCGTCGATGGATCCCAATCTTTTTTTATGGTTGGATGTAAAGTAGGATTGTCAAGAGACAGTAGGTCAAAGGGGGTGTACCCTGTAGATATTTGAACATACATGGCTTCGGCCGCTGTTTCAGAGGGATCATAACTAATCGTTATCGTCTCAATTATTTTTATGGAGGATCCCGGGCAATACGCCTGATTTCCGGTAGCAGTTATTTTTGGAGGATCGATTGCTGATGCTAAATTAGTAGAGAATACTGCAAAGCAAAAAAATATTGAATTGAGGAAGCTAACTTTCATTTTATAAAAATATCGTTTATTCTTCAGAATACCTATTCTGTCTCATTCTTTTCGATTTACCCACAACGTATCAAAATTAAGGTGACTTGAGAGTTTCCCTTGGTGTACTTTTGCGTTTTTTTTAATTATTTGGACAAAATCTCTAGATGATTGTTAAATAATTTTTCAGGAAAAGGCATTTTTTAATGGAATAGTAGCGTTACGGTATAATAAAGTTACAATGTTGAAGCTAAAATAGGCAATAAGAAAATAAATGGGCCTTTAAACACGATTTTTATAAAACCAATTACAACAAGAAAAATCACATTTTTAACTTCTTGATCTAAGGTAGTTTAAATAAAGGAATTGGGTTCAAAATTTTTTTTCAAAATTTTTAATAGTTAAATTGCTTAAATAGATCCCAAACGACAATACCAGCACTCACCGATATATTTAAGGAATGTTTGGTGCCTAATTGCGGAATTTCGATACATCCATCACAAAGCGCTACGGCTTCTTGTGCGACGCCATGCACTTCATTGCCAAAAATCAAAGCATATTTTTTGGTTTTATCTACTCTGAAATCTTGAAGCATAAAGGCGTTTTCTACTTGTTCAATGGCCAAAGTAATGATATTGTTGTTTTTGAGGGAAATAATTGCATCCTGAACAGTGTCATAATGTTCCCAGGCAACTGTTTCTGTTGCACCCAATGCAGTTTTGTGAATTTCTTTGTTGGGAGGAGTGGCTGTGATACCACAAAGAATTATTTTTTCAATCAAAAAAGCATCCGCCGTTCGAAATACGGAACCAATATTATGCAAACTTCTAACGTCGTCTAGCACTAAAATTAGCGGTGTTTTTTGAGATTGTTTAAATCCTTCGATGGATTTTCTGTCGAGCTCATTGTTTTCAAGTTTTCTCATAGTGATGGGGTTTTAAAAAAAAAGCTTCCTTATCTAGGAAGCTTTTTTGCTATATTTTTTGTGTACTAACTTTTTGCTTCATCCGCTAGAACGGTTCCTTTTATAGTTAAAACTTTTGTAGGTTGACCAGCAGCATTTGAGGTAATTGTTACGGTTTTGGTGAAAGCACCTACTCTGTCAGTAGCATATTTTACACCAATTACGCCTTTTGCTCCAGGTAAAATGGGTTCTTTCGGACTGCTTGGTACAGTACAACCACAAGATCCTTGTGCATTAGTGATGATTAATGGTGCGTTTCCGTTATTGGTGAAAACAAATTCTCGTTTTCCATCAGCATTACGGGCAATGGTTCCATAATCTATGGTTTCATTTACAAAAACCATCCCTGCGCCTTCCACTTTTGCTACAGTTGTTTTTGCTTTTTTTGCTTTTTTTGAGGTCTCTTGCGCTGTCGCTGAGGTGATTCCCAATCCCAAAACTAATAATAAAGTAACTATTTTTTTCATAATGATTTGTTTTTTAAGTAAAGCAAATCTAGATAAAAATTACAAATCTTTACTTAAAAGTGCCTTAAAATTTTTTAAACCTCTTAGTTTTACTCCATGTAGTAGGAGTGGAATTTTAAAAAAGGCACGGATACGTTGTAAGGTTTAGTCTAATAGACTTCGTAGGAATCCAGAGGAATATTTTTGAAATTCAGAAGAGTGGAAGTAGTAGAGTATCCTAAATTGATGCTTTGTCATGTTTTTCGAGGCTTTTTTTATTTTTTTGAAACACATCATTGGTTTGACTTGCGGAAATATTTGCTAATTCGTGCGGCATAGATTTTTACTTTTGAATCCTTCCTTTTTCATTTTAAAATATATAAATTCGCTGACATTTATAAAATTTAATACCGACTAATTTGGCAGCAAAAGATAAGGGTGTAAAAGAAACGCCATTGATGAAACAATACAATGAGATCAAGCGGAAATATCCAGATGCTTGTTTGTTGTTTAGAGTAGGGGATTTTTATGAAACTTTTGGAGATGATGCCATTCGTGCTTCAAAAATATTAGGAATAACATTAACTAAGCGAGGCGCCGGATCTGAAAATGAAACAGCTTTAGCGGGTTTTCCGCACCATTCTATTAATACATATTTGCCTAAATTAGTCAAAGCAGGTCTTCGAGTAGCCATTTGCGATCAGCTAGAGGATCCTAAAATGACCAAAACTATTGTAAAACGTGGAGTGACTGAATTAGTAACTCCCGGGGTTTCAATGAATGACGAGGTATTACAGTCCAAAACCAATAATTTTTTGGCTTCGGTATATTTTGGAAGTAAAAATATTGGCATTTCATTTTTAGATGTTTCCACGGGTGAATTTCTTACCGCACAAGGAAACGTTGAGTATATCGATAAATTATTACAAAATTTCAATCCCAGTGAAGTTTTGGTGCCGAAGGTCAGCAAGAATGCTTTTAAAGATGCTTTCGGAGAAGAGCACCATTCTTTTTATCTTGAAGATTGGATTTATAAAGAAGATTATGCTCTTGAAACTTTAACCAAACATTTTCAAACGGTTTCCCTAAAAGGTTTTGGGGTAGATGAATTAAAAGAAGGACTTATTGCTTCTGGGGCGATATTGTATTATTTGTCTGAAACACAGCACAAAAAAGTACAACACATCACCGCAATTCAGCGTATTGCAGAGGATGCTTATGTCTGGATGGATCGGTTTACGATTCGCAATCTCGAGCTATATCATAGTTACAATCCGAATGCAGTTACATTGTTGGATGTTATTGATCGCACATTATCTCCAATGGGAGGCCGATTGTTAAAGCGTTGGCTTGCCTTACCTCTGAAAGATGCTGTAAAAATTCAAGGTCGTCATCAAGTAGTAGCTTATTTGAAAGAAAATCAAGAAATTTTAAAGCAAATACAATATCAAATCAAGCAAATCTCAGATTTGGAACGTTTGATTTCAAAAATTGCAGCAGGCAAAGTTTCTCCGCGGGAAGTGATTTATTTAAAAGAATCTTTAGATGCCATTCTTCCTATCAAATCCATAGCGTTGCAAAGTCCACAAGAAGCCGTAAAAGTAATAGGCGATACTTTACACAGTTGTGATTTGTTGCGAGAAAAAATAAAAACTACGTTGAATCAAGACGCACCAGTGGCTATAGCTAAAGGAAATGCGATTGCTGCGGGAGTTCATATAGAGTTGGATGAGTTACGCGCCATCTCCACTTCTGGTAAAGAATTTCTAGAAGGGATTGAGAAACGAGAATCAGAACGAACTGGTATTTCGTCTTTGAAAATTTCGTTTAATAATGTATTTGGCTATTACATCGAAGTTCGAAATACACATAAAGATAAAGTGCCTGCTGAATGGATTCGTAAACAAACTTTGGTCAATGCCGAACGCTACATTACGGAAGAATTAAAAGAATATGAAACGAAAATTTTAGGTGCTGAAGAAAAAATTCATAAAATTGAAACGGAAATTTTCGACCAATTGGTGCAATGGATTGCCACTTACATCAAACCCGTTCAGATGAATGCCAACTTAATAGCGCAGTTGGATTGTTTGTGTTCATTTACACAATTGGCCATCGAAAACCAATACGTTTGTCCTGAATTGGATAAAACTTTTGAATTAGAGATAAAAAATGGACGCCATCCAGTAATTGAAAAGCAATTGCCTGTAGGGGTGCCTTATATTGCTAATGATGTTTTTCTAGATAGAGACACACAACAATTGATTATGATTACAGGGCCTAATATGTCCGGAAAATCGGCTATTTTGAGACAAACGGCTTTGATTGTGCTCTTGGCTCAAATGGGAAGTTTCGTTCCGGCAGAAAGTGTTCGTATGGGAATTGTAGATAAGATTTTTACCCGAGTAGGAGCTTCAGATAATATTTCGATGGGCGAGTCTACTTTTATGGTCGAAATGAACGAAACGGCTTCTATTTTGAATAATATTTCAGACAGAAGTTTGGTGTTGTTAGATGAAATTGGCCGAGGAACGAGTACTTATGATGGAATTTCTATTGCATGGGCGATTGCTGAGTTTTTACACGAGCATCCATCGCAACCTAAAACCCTTTTTGCTACGCATTATCACGAATTGAATGAAATGAGCGATTCATTGAAGCGTATTCAAAATTATAATGTCGCTGTAAAAGAATTAAAAGATACCGTGCTTTTTATTCGAAAATTAGTAAAAGGAGGTTCCGCACATAGTTTTGGGATTCACGTAGCTAAAATGGCTGGAATGCCGCAGTTGGTGATCTTGAAAGCGCAGAAAATATTAAAGAAATTAGAAAAAGAGCATTCTGGAGATGCTTTAAATGGAATCAAAGCGGCAAAGGATGAGATGCAGATGAGTTTTTTTAATCTAGATGACCCCTTGTTGGAAGAAATTAAAGAGGAAATTTTGCAATTAGATATCAATGCCATCACGCCAATGGAGGCTTTAATGAAGCTGAACGAGATAAAACGAATGCTCAGTCGAAAATAATTAGAACATAAAGTTTAGGTTGTCAAAAAGTTATGTTTTTAGTGTGATTTTTTTCTAAAAAAGGTTTGTATAATTCGATATTTGTGCTAAATTTGCAACCGCAATACGAAACAAGTATTGCGGTTCTTTAAGAATTTGAAATGCGAAAATAGCTCAGTTGGTAGAGCGCGACCTTGCCAAGGTCGAGGTCGCGGGTTCGAGCCCCGTTTTTCGCTCTAACACCATACAATGCTCGGATGGTGAAATTGGTAGACACGCTGGACTTAAAATCCAGTGAACAGCAATGTTCGTGCGGGTTCAAGTCCCGCTCTGAGTACTAAAGCCTCTTCTTATGAAGGGGCTTTTTTTTTTGCAAGGACTTTTTTTGATAACTATATTTTTAACTGTACAATATGGGGGCTTTTGTGATAAGCAAACGATTCAATGATACTTACAAGTTCGTATTTACCTCACGTAAAGGAAAAGTGATTTTCACTAGTCAGAGCTATGATTTAAAGTTTGAAGGTGAGGAAGATATTGCTTTGTTGCAAGCCTCTATGGAGTCTGTTATTTTTGTTAAGGTAAAATCGACTAAAGGATTGTATTTTTTTAAGCTTTTAGTAGGTGACCGACATTTGGCTACTAGCAGAAAATACACTACAGAATTGCGACTAATAAAAGGAATTAATGAAATAAAATCGTTTGCCGCAAAAGCTGAGATTTTAGATTTTTCTGAAAATTCTTTTGTTTTTCCGGATTGATTTTATCGGCTCTATTGGATTTTGTTTGTATAGCTAAGTTGTTGGCAATATAAATTGTTGAATTTAATTCCGATTTCGACTTACACTATTTCGCTAGTAATTTACCAATCAATATTCTTGCTAAGACACAAAGGTGCAGTATTCACGGGGTTTTCTTTGCGACTTTGCGGCTTTGCGAGAATTAATATTAAGTATGACACTATTTTATTCTAATTACTTAGTAGAGGTGTAATTAATGCTTTCTTCAAAAGATAATCACAAAAAAATGAACCATTAAGTTTATTAAGAAGATTGAGATTTATTGTGTTTAAGATGTTCAATTATCTTAATGATTTAAAAAAAAAATGAGTGCATTTTATGCTATTTTCAAAAACAAATTTTCTTGAAAGTTAAAATATTTTGTTTACTATTCGATAGCTAATCGTGCTATTTTATCTAACTCGTTTTGGTTTACTTTAAATTAGAAAACTTTGTAGGCTTTGAGTTTGTTTTTCAAGCTATAGGGGCGTAAAAGGGCATTGGTTTTTTTGTGCTCATTAAGTGGTGCTTTGTGAGTTTTACGGTTAAGTTAGTGGTGGGCTATAAATAGAATCTATTTCTTTAAATCTGTGGTTAATCAGGGGGAAGGTTCTTTTGTTTGGTTTGTGTGTAAACAAATAAAAGCCAAGTCTCCTTGTGTTTTTATTTGTTTTTTGGACAAAAAAAAGCCATCATATAGATGGCTTGATTTTTTCTGTAATTTTAAAAATTACTTAGCAGCTGGAGCTTCAGCAGCTGGAGCAGCAGCAGGTGCAGCAGCAGAATCAACAACAGTAGCAGCAGAATCAACAGCTGGAGCAGCAGCAGAATCAACAGCAACAGCAGCAGTATCAGCTACAGCTTCAGCTCCTTCAGCAGCAGCGTCAGCTTTTTTACAAGATACAACAGTTAATACAGCAACAGCAGCTAAACTTAAAAATACTTTTTTCATCTTAATTTTATTATAAAGGTTAATTATTAATTCGTGGCAAAGATATAAAAAAATTAATACGCAAAATATTTTTTTGTTTTTTTTTTGAATTATATCCCGTGCCTACATTGCACTATTTATCAATTAGTATGCCAAACCATTTCCTGTCCCCAAATTAGAAATGTTATTTTTTATTTTTTTTATTTTTTTTGGGATGAACTAATTGTAGTTCTTCAATTAAATTTTGGGCATTGGCATATTTATCGATTACAAATAGTACGTAGCGGATATCTACCATAATGTTGCGACAAAGACTTGGGTCATAATATATATCACTCATGGTGCCTTCCCAAACCCTATCAAAGTTAAGGCCGATCAAATTACCATACGCATCTAAAGCTGGGCTTCCAGAATTTCCTCCTGTGGTGTGATTGGTACCTATGAAACAAACTGGCATTTTTCCTTTTTCCGCATAATTGCCATAGTCTTTGTTTTTAATGAGTTCAATTAATTTAGAAGAAACATCAAATTCGTAATCGCCAGGAATGTATTTTTCCATGACACCATCCAAGTAAGTTACAGGGTTGTAGTAAACTCCGTCTCTAGGTTCGTACCCTTTTACTTTACCATAAGTAACTCTTAGGGTGCTATTAGCATCTGGGAATATTCTTGATTCTTTTGTGTTTAATTCTAATTGTGCTTTCATGTAGTTGCGTTGCAACGCTGTGATTTTTAAATTTAAAGCATCATAAGAAGGAGCTACCTCTTTTAAGAAGGAATCAGCCATAGATTTTACTAAAACAAAAGCGGGATCTTGATTGATTTTGCTAAGTATTGTTTTGGTGTCACCGGTTAGTAATTCTTTAGCGCCTACATAAGAAGTAAGTTTAGAATTGGAATAGATGTTTTTGGAAAGTTGATGTACATCTATGTTGTTCAAAGAAGAAGGTAGAAATTGTTTTGGAGATTTAGTGGTGTATAAAACAAGGAGTTGTTCGAATACTTTTTCGTCAACTATTGGACTAAAGTCTTTGTAGAAATCTCCTAAACCGTTGTACAGATTGTTTTTTCTGTCGGTAAATGCTTGTTCTCCTTTAGTGCTTAGCATTTGTTCTAATTGGTAGAATTTAAACGCAACAGAAAGTAGTTCGGTGTTTCTAAGTACAGTTTCGTTGAAATAGTCTCTTGCCAAAGCATAAGGTGCAATTTCATTGTAGTATTTTTCGAAGTCACTCAATAGTGTGCCGTATTCTTTTTGTTTGTTGGCTTTGATTACGTTTTCTTGAAACTTCTTTTCGGCTTCTTTCTTTACCGCAATGGCATTCGATTTTTTGATTCCTAAAGTTTCACCTTGCCATTTTTTCCAATAATTAGCTGTACTAGCATATTTTGAAGCGTATTGAATTTTGATCGCATTATCTTTTCTCATAAAACCATCCGCAACTTTTAGGGCTTGATCTCTGATTTCTATTCGGGCAGGATTCAATTCGTTTGCAATTTGATTGATCGCAACAGAGGGTAAGTATTCATTGGTTTTTCCTGGATATCCAAAAACCATGGTGAAGTCGTCTTCCGCAATTCCGTCTAAAGAAATTGGTAAGAAATGTTTTGGAGTGTACGGAACATTGTCTTTGGAGTAGGCTGCCGGACGATTGTTTTTGTCAGCATAAATTCTGAAAAGTGAAAAATCTCCAGTATGACGTGGCCAAACCCAATTGTCTGTATCGGATCCAAATTTACCAATTGACGTAGGTGGTGCACCAACTAAACGCACGTCTTGGAAGGTTTCGGTAACAAAAAGTAAGTATTGATTACCGTCGTAAAAGGTGCGAATTTTGTTTTCTTGCCAAGCTTCTTTAGGAAATGAATTGCTTAAAGTGCTTATATTTTCTTGGATTTTCTTTTGCTTTTCGGCCTCATTCGATAGCGCATTTACGCCTTCCAAGACTTGTTGGGTTACGTCTTCTATTTTGACAATAAAAGTCACGACCAAATCTTTGTTAGGTAATTCATCTTCCATTTTGAATGCCCAAAAACCATCGGCTAAATAATCGTGTTCGTTGCTAGAGTGCGATTGAATTTGACCGTAACCACAATGGTGATTGGTTAGTAAGAGTCCTTTGGGAGAAATTACTTCTGAGGTGCAACCGCCGTTAAAATGAGGAACGGCATCTTTTAAACTCGATTTGTTGGTTTCATAAATATCTTTGACCGACATTTTCATGCCTAAGCTTTTCATTTCCTTTTCGTTCATTCCTTCCAAAAGTGAAGGAATCCACATGCCTCCTTGTTGGGCGTGAATTTGGAACACAAAAAGGAGTAAGAGTAGTTTTAAAAATTTCATAGTTATGGATTTAAATTGAGTTTTTGAAATAAGTTATATCCTGATTTTATTAAATCGATTCTTAAAATAGAAACATAAGAGGCACCTGGCTATTAGCACAAAAAGTCACGTTAAAGATTCTTAAAAATGACCTATAACCATTTTTTCAAAACATAAACAGACATTATGTAATGTGATTTACGATTGATTGGGTTGCGCCTTTATTGTTTTGCACAAAGCCACTACAAATTTCGCCTTTTTCTTTTCGAATATGGGTATTGTTTAACAATTCGTTAAATATTAATGATAGTTCTGCCTTGTTTTTGATAGAAATGCATCCCTCAAGTTTAACTAAGGCAGTTGCTTCTGCAAAATGAGAATAATTAGGCCCAATTACGATAGGAATTCCAAACGTGGCGGGTTCTAAGATATTATGTACGCCAGGATTTCCAAAGCCACCGCCTACATAAGCAATGTCGGCATAGCTATAGATTTTGGTTAAAATTCCAATGGTGTCAATGATAAAAACTTGTTGGTCAGATAAGGATTGATTTTCTTTTTCAGAAAATAATACCGTTGGTTTTGTAATTTGTTCTCTTAATTTTGCTATTTGTTCTGCTTTGATGTTATGTGGAGCAATAATGAATTTTACGTTTTCATTGCTGTATTCGTTAATGTATTGGGTGATGATTTCTTCGTCTTTTGGCCAAGAACTGCCTATAACAACAGTGGTTTTGTTGTTCTTGAATTCGGCTATAAAATCAAGGGTGTTGTCTTTTTCTAAAATGGTACTCACACGGTCAAAACGCGTATCTCCAGAAACCAAAACATTTTGGTGACCAAGGCTTTGCAAGAGTTGTTTCGAAGATTCGTTTTGTACAAAAAAGAAATCAAAAGCGTCTAATGCTTTTCTGTAAAAACTACCGTACCATTTAAAAAAGGCTTGATTTTCTCTCAAAATTCCAGAAATCAAATAGGTTTTGATGTTTCGTTTTTTGAGTTCGTTTAAGTAATTCGGCCAATATTCGTATTTAATAAAGAAAACCAGTTCGGGATGGGTTAACTCAATGAATTGTTTAGCATTTTTTTGAGTATCCAATGGCAAATAAACCGTGCAATCAGCCACAGTATTGTTCTTTCGCACCTCGTAACCTGAAGGAGAAAAAAAGGTAACTATAATTTTATGAAAAGGGAATTTTTCTTTTATTTTTTCAATGACAGGAAGCCCTTGTTCATATTCGCCTAAGGATGCGGCGTGAAACCAGATGGTTTTGTCACTGGCTTGAATTTTTTCTTCTAAAGTCTTAAAAACATCCTTTCGACCCTTAACAAAAAGAGCCATTTTTGAACTAAAAAGAGCTAAGATTTTTAAGAGTACTCCCGCGATAAGAACAAGGCAATTGTATAAAAAAAACATAGGGTTAAATTTTGGCTAAAATACAGTTTCTTTGCGGTTTTTTCGTTGTGCAAAGGCATTAAATGACTATTTTTGTTGCACTTTTTTGAGAAAATGAATTAGGTGAATCCTGATTTGTTTTCAAACCTTAAATTAATTTTCAATGAAAAAAATTCAAATGGTTGACTTAAAAAGTCAATATGATAAAATAAAAGACGTTGTAAACACTTCAATTCAAAACGTTTTAGATACGAATACTTATATCAACGGGCCAGAAGTGCATACTTTTCAAAAAGAATTAGAAACGTATTTGGGCGTAAAACACGTCATTCCTTGTGCCAATGGTACCGATGCTTTGCAAATTGCTATGATGGGATTAGGTTTAAAGCCCGGAGATGAGGTAATCACTGCCGATTTTACGTTTGCAGCGACGGTAGAAGTGATTGCATTATTACAACTTACCCCAGTTTTGGTAGATGTTGACATGCACAATATGAACATTTCTCTAGAAGCAATCAAAAAAGCCATTACTCCAAAAACCAAAGCGATTGTACCCGTACACTTGTTTGGACGTGCAGCCAATATGGAAGCGATTATGGCTTTGGCTAATGAGCATAATTTATATGTAATCGAAGATAATGCACAGGCTATTGGTGCCAATTGCAAATTTTCAGATGGTACCAAAAAGAAAGCTGGAACGATTGGTCATGTAGGTGCGACTTCGTTTTTTCCTTCTAAAAACTTAGGATGTTATGGCGATGGTGGCGCTATTTTTACGAACGATGACGCTTTAGCACACACCCTTCGCGGTATTGTAAACCACGGAATGTACGAAAGATACCATCACGATGTAGTGGGGGTAAATTCGCGTTTGGATAGTATTCAAGCAGCAGTTTTGAATGCCAAATTACCCTTGTTAGATCAATACAATAAAGCGCGTCAAGATGCCGCTCGCAAATATACCTTGGCTTTTCAAGGTCATGCTAATATCATTGCGCCAAGTATTTGCGATAGCTGCGATTGTCATGTTTTTCATCAATATACTTTGCGTATTATTGATGCAGACCGAGATGGATTGATGCAGCATTTATTGGATAAAGGCATTCCTTGTGCGATTTATTATCCAATTCCGTTACATGCTCAAAAAGCCTATTTGGATACACGTTACAAAGAAGAAGATTTTCCCGTTACGAATCAGTTGGTGCGAGAAGTGTTGTCTTTACCTATGCATACTGAGCTTGATGACGAGCAAATTAAATTTATTACAGACAGCGTTTTAGAATTTTTAAAATAATTTTCAGGAGCTATTTCCTGCTGTACGCTGTATCTTGCTTGGCGAACCCCGCCAAGCAAGGATGCCGCTTCCATCAGGGCTAACCATAACCAAACATTAATGAAAATATTAGTTACAGGAGGCTTAGGCTTCATCGGTTCTCACACCGTAGTAGAATTGCAAAACAAAGGATTCGAAGTCCTAATCGTCGATAACTTGTACAATTCCTCTATCGATGTTCTCAAAAGAATAGAAAGCATCTCAGGAATTGCACCGCATTACAAAAATATTGACATGCGCGACAAAACATCCGTGCAGGCCTTCTTTAAAGAATATTCAGACATTACTGGAGTCATTCATTTTGCCGCTTCCAAAGCTGTAGGAGAAAGTGTTGAGAATCCGTTGTTGTATTACGAGAATAACATTGCAGCCTTAGTGTATCTTTTGCAAGAATTACAGCAAAAAGAGGCGGCTTCTTTTATATTTAGTTCCTCTTGTACCGTTTATGGTCAGGCCGAAAAAATGCCTATTACCGAAGATGCTCCTGTACAACAACCGATGTCACCTTACGGGAATACCAAAAAAATTGGAGAAGAAATCATCAGAGATACCGCAAAAGCATCGTCTATCAATGCTATTTTATTGCGTTATTTCAATCCTATTGGAGCACATCCAAGTGCCGCAATTGGAGAATTGCCTATTGGTGTGCCACAAAATTTAGTGCCTTTTATCACACAAACGGGTATTGGATTGCGCCAAGAATTATCGGTTTTTGGAGACGATTATCCAACGCCTGATGGTACAGCGGTTCGCGATTATATTCACGTAGTGGATTTGGCTAAAGCCCACGTTGTTGCGCTAGAACGTTTGTTAGAAAAGAAAAATACAGACAAAGTAGAAACTTTTAATCTTGGAACAGGCACAGGAAGTTCGGTGCTCGAAGTGATTCAGAGTTATGAGCGAGTAAGTGGCCAAAAATTGCCCTATAAAATTATGCCTCGAAGAGAAGGAGATATTACTGAAGCCTATGCCAATACACACAAAGCCAATACGGTTTTGGGATGGAAAGCCGAGTCAACACTCGATGAAGCAATGGCAAGTGCCTGGAAATGGGAACAAAAAATACGATCATAGATAGTATCCAGTGATCAGTAAAAAGTAATCAGTAAGAAGCACCAAAGTATCGATTGATAATTTGGTGTTTTTTTCTTTAAAGAACTATTTGTAAATTCGTTAGGTAAAAATATAAAGGAATGAATGCCAAAAAAATATCCTCAAAATTGCCCAAAGTAGAAGAACCAGCTGTGGTTTATGAATCTTCGCAGGTGAAGTCGAAAGGAATAGATCGAGCAACATTTGATTTCGATACCGAGTTCGCTAATGGGTTGACTCCAGAAGAGTTCAAAGCCGAGATGCTCAAAAGAATAAAAGCCTATCCTTGGAAAAAATAATTTTTTCTGATAAGGTTTCGAATTATTTAGATCAATTAGTATATGTGCTTTTTGAAGAAGAATATTTTAGCTATAGTGAGAATGCGCAGGTTTATGTAAATAAAATTGTTGATTTTATAGTTTCAGAAATAGCTAGTTTTCCGCATAAAAAAACACCTTTAGCACTTTCTCATTTAGGCACCTATTATATTTTTTACAAATCGAATAAAAGGACTACTTGGTACATTTTTTTCGAAAAGAAAGCAACTGCTATTTTGATTACCGGAATTAGCAATAATCATTGTGAAGAAGCAACCGAGTTGTAAATAAAAGTAAAGCCGAATCCCAAGCATTCGGCTTTTTTATTACTTTTTAGCAACTTCTTTCATTTTATCAGCGGCTTTGTCTAGTTTTTCAGCACCTTTTTCGAGTACTTTACTTGTTTTGGACTGTAAAGTATCAACTGCTTTTTCTACTTTTACGGTGGCAGTATCTATTTTTTCTTCTACTTCTGTAGCTACAGCTTCTTTGGCGTCATCCATTTTTTCTTTGGTTTCTTCCTTGCAAGAAACAGTTACTACAGCTAAAAATGCCAATCCTAAAATTATTTTTCTCATAGTCAATGGGTTTTATGGGTTGTTATTTTTTTGAAAACTAAAGATAAATAAAAAATCCCCACAAACTTTACGTTTATGAGGATGCTGTTGATAAGAATTGCTATCTCAAATTTTTAAGCATTTGCAGTAGCCGCTTCTTTATTGATTTTTCCAATCAGTCCGGTCAATACTTTTCCTGGACCTACTTCGGTAAATAGTGTTGCTCCGTCTGCAATCATTTGTTGTACGGATTGTGTCCATTTTACTGGAGCAGTCAACTGAATGATTAAGTTTTTCTTGATTTCGTTAGGGTCAGCAACCGCACTTGCTGTTACGTTTTGGTACACAGGACAAATTGGAGTAGCAAAAGTTGTCGCTTCGATAGCTGCTGCTAATTCTTCTCTAGCTGGTTCCATCATTGGAGAGTGAAAAGCACCACCAACTGGTAAAATCAAGGCTCTTTTGGCACCTGCTTCTTTCATTCTTTCGCAAGCCAATTCTACAGCTTTGTATTCCCCAGAAATCACCAATTGACCAGGACAGTTATAGTTTGCCGCAACCACAACACCATCAATCGAAGCGCAAATGTCTTCTACTATTTTGTCGTCTAGGTTCAAAACAGCAGCCATTGTCGAAGGGGTAATTTCGCAGGCTTTTTGCATTGCCAAAGCTCTTTGCGAAACTAATTTCAATCCGTCTTCAAAAGACAAAGCGCCATTGGCTACCAAGGCAGAGAATTCACCCAAAGAGTGTCCAGCGACCATTTCAGGTGCGAAATTTTCTAAAGTTTTGGCCAAAATAACTGAGTGCAAAAATACCGCAGGTTGTGTTACTTTGGTTTCTTTTAGTTGTTCTGCAGTGCCTTCAAACATAATATCGGTGATGCGGAAACCTAAAATTTCGTTGGCTTTTTCGAATAATTCTTTGGCTAATGGAGAGTTCTCGTATAAGTCTTTGCCCATTCCTGTGAACTGTGCGCCTTGACCTGGAAAAACGTATGCTTTCATAATAGTATGTTTATGTCGTAAATAATTTTAGTAGCCGCAAAAGTACTATTTTTATGGAATGTAAAAAAAAACACTCCTGCCTTTTCTTTTTGTTGGTTGTAACGTTTAAAAAATTAACAGACTAATATGGAAATATCTTCATATTATGAAAAAAGTAATCTTAGTATTTTTTACAGTTTTTATTGCATTCCTTTTGATGTATTTCGGGTTGCCGGTACTTAATTATGGCTTTTTCAAATTGCCATTCTTTCTATTATTGTTAGTTGGGGTGGTGAGTTTGTTTTTTATTAAATTAAAAGTAGACCCGAAAACCCACAAGACAACAGTTTTGAAGGCACCTCATAAGGTATTTTATTACAGTATATTGGTATTACTTTTTTATGTAGCCATTGTCCCTTTATTTACAACGGTAAAAATGTTCAGAAGCGAGGCGTACCAACAATTGCTTGGCAAAGTGCATAAAGGCGAAAAAATCACCCAACATATCGCACCTATTGCCATAGACAAAATCCGAGTAGTTGATGAAGAATTAGCTTATTTATTAGGCGAAAAAATATTAGGCTCGCAACCAGCTTTAGGAAGTCAAGTAGAGTTGGGACATTTTTGTATTCAAAAAGTACAAAACGAATTGTATTGGGTTGCTCCATTGTTACATTCTGGTTTTTTTAAATGGATTAATAATTCCGAAGGAACTGCGGGTTATGTTATGGTTTCGGCTACCAATGAGCGTGATGTAAAATTGGTGCAACAAATTGACGGGAAACCTTTAAAAATAAAATACCAACCGTCTGCTTATTTTCAGTCCGAAATTCATCGCCACGCGTATCTTAACGGATACTCAACTATTGGCTTAACCGACTTTACTTTTGAAATCAACGACGAAGGAAAGCCGTTTTGGGTGATTACAACCTATGACAAAACCATCGGTTTCTCTGGAAATAATGCTACTGGAGTTTTGGTAGTCGATGCACAAAACGGAGCCATTCAAGAATATTCCATTGCGAACACTCCAAAATGGGTAGACCGCATTCAACCTATAGATTTTATCGAAGACCAATTAGACGATTGGGGAACGCTAATTCACGGGTATTTTAATTTTTCAAATGAAGACAAATTACAAATCACCGAAGGGATGACGCTGGTGTATGGAAAAGACAATAAATCCTATTGGTATACAGGCATCACCTCAACTGGTAAAGACGAATCTGCCGTAGGCTTTGTGTTGGTTGATACCCGTACCAAAAAAACCACTTTTTACAAACAAGGTGGCGCTACCGAATTTGCGGCACAAAGTTCAGCCCAAGGTAAGGTTCAAGAAAAAGAATATACTGCTTCTATGCCAATTCCATATAACATCAATTCCATTCCTACCTACGTAATGACTTTAAAAGACAAGGGTGGATTGGTTAAAATGTTTGCTATGGTTGCCATTTCTGACTATACGATAGTGGGCGTAGGCAATACGATGCGTGAGACCCTTACGGCATACAAAAATGTGTATAATATGGCCGATAATAAGATTAATCCCAATTCGGTAGCCAATAAAAAAATCATTCAATCGGTAGTGACAAGAATTCAAAACGACGTCAAAAACGGCAATAGTTTTTATTACTTCACCCTGCGAAAATCACCCACTATTTATGTGGGTTCTTCACAAATTTCGAGTGAATTACCAGTAACTGTTGTGGGAGATTCCATCAAAATCACCTATGATTTAGACCTTGAAAAAGTAGTAGATATTTCTAGCTTTCAAAATCTAACGTTGAGCAAGAAGTAAAGCATCGTTTTATTTATTTTTGTAGCTAAAACATAAAGACAATGCCTTCTGAAAAAGAAAAAATGCTCGCTGGCGAATCCTATCTTAGCAACGACAAACAGTTGGTGCAAGAGCGATTGTGGGCCAAAAAAATGCTCCAACAAATCAATGCCCAGTATATCGTAAACGGCAAAACACGCGGGCTTTTCAAGCAATTGTTGCCTAATGCGCACAAGCGTTTGTATATAGAACCGCCGTTTCATTGCGATTATGGGTACAACATTCACTCGGGCGAGAATGTGTATTTCAACCTCAATTGTGTGGTGCTCGATACGATGAAAATCACCATTGGCAACAACGTGTTTTTTGGGCCAGGCGTACATATTTACACCGCTTCGCATCCCTTAAATATTGTGGAGCGACGCACTTTCGAGGTATCTAAACCCGTCACCATTGGCGATGATTGCTGGATTGGCGGCAATACCGTGATTTGCCCAGGAGTGACCATTGGCGACGGTTGCACGATTGGCGCAGGCTCAGTGGTGACCAAGAATATTCCGGCGCATTCGCTGGCTGTAGGCAATCCCGCGCGGGTCATTCGAAAGTTACAGTAATCCTTTTTAGGAGCAGAAAGAAGGGGGTTTTTTATAGGCAAAGTCCCGTCATCCGCTGTATCTTTGCGGCCGAACCCCGGCAACAAAGGATGCCGCTCCTACCGGGGCTAGAAGGCAAGAAAGGGCTTGATTAGCCAACATCCCGAAAAAAAATAAAAGAATGAAAGTTATCCTACTGACCCCAATGGAAATCGAAGCCGAGAAAGTGTACAATGCCTTGCAACGCTTTCCGTTTTTACAAAATGACTACCAAATTGTGATCTCAGGTGTGGGAAGAGAAACCACTGCCAAAGCAATGATGCATTTGCCTCCGCACGATTTGTGTGTGTTAATCGGCTTTGCCGCCATAGTAGGAAAACCTGAAAATTTGCCAGCCGAATTACAATTAGGAATGCCAATAGAAATCACCAATGCTTCGCTTTATGGTTACGAAGGACAATTGTTCGAAAACGGCAAACCTATTTTAACGGAACCCAAAACTAACTTGCTTTGTTTGTCTTCGTTGACTTCGGATAAATTTGTGAAAACGACTAATTTGGCCGAACGTACCGTGGTGAATATGGAAGACTATACTTTTATGTATCTCAAGCAGCCACAGGATTTTATTGTGCGTATTATTTCAGATTTCTTGCCCCATACCCACGAAATCGACTTTTTTGAAGAAGTAAAACCCATTGATTTTTACAAAGCCATCGAAGCTATAGAGAGGGTTTTGTAAGTGGTTTGATTGTAAAATATTTATGAGTTTTTTTGTCATTCCGACGAAGGAGGAATCACACACGCTATTTATATGATGTGATTGCTCTGCCAATTCGCTTTGCTCGTGTCCTCCTTTGTCGGAATGACAAAACCCAGAGCTTTTTTCTCTTATTGTTAATGACATTTTCCTAGAACTAACAAAATGGACTTTGTAACTATTCAGTTTTTTTGGGACATTAATTGCCTCCAACTTTAGTTGGAGGGGTGAAATTTTAAATTTTTAAAGGCTTTAGCCAAAATCTGCTGCTTTTATTTGGCTAAAGCCAAAACAATTCATCTTCATAACTCCAGCTAAAGCTGGAGGCAATTGAAAGCACGACAAACAGAATAGTAATAGTTACTAGACTTTTTACTAATTACTTTTCACTTCTCACTTTCTCACTCTATTGAAGCAATAATTTCTAGCAATTGTGCTTTCAATTCTTCGTTGGTGATTCCTTTTTCTGCATCAAAATTGGTCGCAAAACTCGGTAACGAAAAAGCACCTTTTACATCGGCTCCTTGGAAAGGAAATCTGTTTTTGGCCATTTCCAAAACCGAAGCACCTCCTCGTGGTCCGGGTGACGTAGCGAGCAAAAGCGTTGGTTTTTCTTGAAAGGTTTTACCGTTAATGCGGGAAGCCCAATCCAAAATATTTTTGAAAGCAGTCGAATAAGCGCCATTATGTTCCGCAAACGAAATGACAATAAGGTCTGCGCTGCCCAGTTTGGCAAAAAAATCGTGGGCTAATTGTGGAATTCCGGTTTTGGTTTCTTTGTCTATTGAGAAAATGGGCATTTCGTAGTCGTTCAAATCCAAAACTTCAACGGTTGCGTTGGCGAATTGATATGCGGCATAGGTAGCCAATTGTTTGTTGATAGAAGTCGCGCTAGAGGATGCGCCAAATGCTAGTATTTTTTTCATAATAAATATTTTTATTCTTTATTTATATAGTACGTCAATGCTCCCGAAGGACATTTTTTTACCGTACCAATTATGGCTTCGGTAGTCGAATTTTCGGGAACAATCCACGGTTTTTCTTTGGGTTTGAATACGTCGGGATTGTTCTTTACACATTCGGCAGCGTGTTTGCATAAGCTGTTTTTCCAAACAATGGTTACCTCGCCGTTGCTATACTCTTTGGTTAAATCTTTGGCATCCATAGTATTTATAGTTGAGTGTTAATACTGACTTTGTTTTTTAATAGTTTCGAAACGGGACATTTCTCAGCTATCAAAAGTAAGCGTTCTTTTTGCGCTTCGGTAATGATTTCAGAAAAAGTGATGGTTCTAGAAATGGTGGTCTCTAATTCGGACTCGTTATTTTGTGATAAATTCAACGCAATCTGAATTTCGGGAATGTTCCAACCTTTGCGGTCAATGTACATTCGCAAGGTAGAAAGTGTGCAACCCGCCAGCGAAGCCAATAAAGTAGAGTAGGGGTCAGGCCCCAAATCTTGTCCTCCAATAGTTTCGGGTTCGTCCATTAGTAATTCGCCGTTGCGCCAAGAAATGGTGCACAAGTATTTTTGTGCACCAATGCTTCCTTGAACGTCTTTTTCTAGTAAGTTTTCCATATTAAAGTACGTCTCTAAATTCTGGAGTTTTGTCGAATACTTTTTTGGCAAACGGACAAAGCGGAATGATTTTAATGTTGTTTTCTCGCGCATAAGTTACCGCTTGAGCGACCATTTGTTTACCCAAACCTTTTCCTTCATTGCCTGGATTTACACCCGTGTGGTCAATAATGATTTTGTCTTCCCCAGCAAAAACAAACGTCATTTCTGCTTCTTGTTTGCCCTCAATTTCAATAAAAAAACTCCCTTTTTTATCGTTGATTTTTACTTGTACTTCGTTCATAACTTACTTTTTTACTGAATACTATGTGCTGACGACTAACTACTTTATTTATTGTTCCATCGGGATTTCCATCACCAAAAATTTAGCAGCTGTTGTTGCTTTGATGTCAATTTCTGGAGTATCCCAAATTCCAAGGGCATCTCTTTTGCTTAGTCGTTCTCCGTTGACTTCTATTTCGCCTTCAATAGTCATAATGTAAAAACCGTTACCTTCTTTTTGTAAGGCTAATTTTTTAGAAAAATCGGCATCAAAATCAGACAAATAAAACCAAGCATCTTGATGAATCCAAACCCCAGCATCGTCTGGATTTGGCGATAGAATTTGAGCAAAATTGTTTTTTTGTTCGGTAACGTCCAGAGTGATTTGTTGGTAGCGAGGTGCTACATTGCGGTATTTTGGGAACAACCAAATTTGGAATAGCTTGGTTTGTTGGTCCGCATTCGGATTGAATTCACTGTGCTGAATACCCGTTCCAGCACTCATTACTTGTACATCGCCTGTTTTGATAGTTGCGGCATTGCCCATACTGTCTTTGTGCGCCAAATCGCCTTCTAGCGGAATGGTGATGATTTCCATATTGTCGTGCGGATGCGTACCAAAACCCATTCCAGCAGCAACAGTATCATCGTTCAAAACGCGTAGCATACCAAACTGAACTCTATCGGGGTTGTACCAACTAGCAAAGCTAAAACTGTGATAAGCATTCAACCATCCGTGGTTAGCGTGTCCTCTTGAATCTGCGGTATGTAAAACTGATTTTTTCATCTTCGTATAAATTTAGTGATTACTAGGATACAAAGGTATGCTCGTTGTGAGCAAAAGTCACTTAACCTAGATTAAGAAAAAAAATGAGCCCGAAATAGTATCGGGCTCATTTAGTAAAAAAAGATTTTAGCTTTTAATTTTCGGTTTTTTGTGCTAAGTCTCCAAAATTAAATGACATTGAAAAACGTAAAGTATTATCCAATGGTGAAGTATGATTGGAAGTAGAAGCAAGATAGGAAAGGTCAAATTTTAATTTTTTGATAGCAAATCCTGCACCAAAGCTGAAAAAATTAAGGTTACCCAATTCATCCGAATCATTAAAATAACCTGTTCTTAAAGCAAAGGAATTTTTGTATAAGTATTCTAATCCTAATCCAGTGGTTAGTGCATTAGTTCCTTTTGCAAGTGATTGATTGAATTCTAATGAAGTAGCTAATTTGTTCTCATCATCAAAAATAAAATCAAAGCCACCACCAATTTTTAAGTTGGATGGTAAAACCGTTTCAGCACCAGAATTATTGCTGTAATTCAATTTTGGTCCTAGGTTTGAGAAGTTAAAACCGGCTCTCCAAACTCCTTGAAAACTTTGAAAAGTAATTTCGTTTGATTGATAAAAGCCAGATAAATCAACGGCAAAAGTGTTAGCAGCACTTCCATTAGCATCTACTTCTTGCAGTTTTAGATCCGAACGAATGTATCGTCCAGAAACTGCCATTGAGAAATTGTTGCTTAGTTTTAAGGCATAAGATCCATCTAGCGCTAATTCGTTTGGATTAACAGCCATACCAGGGTCGTTTTCATTGGTTCTAAAAACAGTTTCTCCCATTCCGAAATAGCGTAAACCAATGGCAAAAGTACTTCGATCATTGATTTTGTTGTAATAATTGAGGTTTAACAAAGCCATATCATTCGTTAATGACGTCAGGTAAGGTGTATAGCTTAGTCCTACGCCAATTTTATTTTCGGTAAATGGATATTTTGCCGCATTCCATTGTTGTGAAAAAACATCTGCTGATGTAGCAACACCCGTATCTCCCATACCTGCAGCCCTAGCATCTGCAGCGATTCTTAAAAAAGGCGCACCAGTAACTGTGGTCTTGTTTTGTGCTTGTACTAGTGCATTTCCAAAACCTATTAGTAGTGAAAATAAAAGAATTATTTTTTTCATGTGTATACGTTAATTAATTTTTTATTAAAAACGAGACTACGTGAAGCGATACCTAAAGGTTAAGGTATCGCTACGTAATCACTTCATTGTATTACTTATTCTGTTGCTCTTTTAATAAATTTAACTACAGAGGACGTTCCTTCTTTTCCGCTTACGCGTATGAAATAAACACCTGAAGTTAAATTGCTCAAATCAAATTCGCTATACTTGGTAAATTGTACTTCTTTCACTTCGTATGTACGTACTGTATTCCCATTGATGGATACAATTTCAACTGTAACGTCTCCGATCCAACGGTTTTCCCATTTGATGTTGATGTTGTTTACCACAGGATTAGGGAAGATGTTAAGCTCCATTACTTCAGATTGATTCACAATAACAGTAACCAATTGTTGTGTGCTAGCTCCATAAATATCTGTAGCTGTAATTACCAGTTGAGTTTCTCCGTTGGCTAAACTTTCAAGGTTGAATCCTTTATCAGAGGCTGTCAAAGAAGCAATGGCTGGATCTGCTAAACTTGCTTTGAAAGTTAGTTTATCTCCATCAGCATCTGAGAAATAGGGAGCAAAATCGAAAGATTCTGTTACCGCTATTTTATCAAAAACAATAGCTTTTGATTCTAAAGCAATTGGCGCTCTATTGTTTACAACAACAACTTTTATGGTTTGTTCTGTTGTAGCACCTAAGGCATCTGTAGCTTTCAACAGTAAAGAAGCTTCACCTACAGCTTGTGTTTGAATTACAAAAGAACCTAATTCCTGACCTGTAGTTACAGAAGCAACTGCTGGTTTGTCTATGCTAGCCGTAAAGGTCATTTTATCCTGATCTAAATCAGAGAAATAAGAGGCAAATTGTTGCACATCAAAATGATTCAATTTAGAATAAGTTAGTCCATTTGTTTTAAGTACAATTGGCGCACGATTGGTATTCATGACTTCGATAGCGAATTTCATAGTCGAAGAAGCACCTAAATCATCAGATGCTGTAAAGTTTACCTCGTAAGTACCTGCGTTTTCAAATCCAGGTGCTAATGAAAGTTGCACTTCGTTACCTACTGTTTTATAAGTAAGCCAAGATGGCGCATCGGTTGATTTTACAGTAATAGTGTTTTTTTCAGCATCATTTACGCTCATTGTAAGCGTGTTTACCGAGTTTTCGTTAGCTACTACTGCTTTATCAGGAACATTAGCAAAAACAGGTGCTTCATTGATATGCATTACTACTGGAATTTCTCCAATACTATTTACAGGATCATTCGTTCTAATTTTCAAAATAGCATATTGATCACCTCTCACACCATTGGCAGCTGTAAAGTCAAGTTGAACTTTTGAAACTTCGCCAGCAGCAATAGATCCTGTTGAAGTTCCATTAATTCCAACCCATGCATTCGAAACAGATTTTTCTTCTGCAGCGCGTACCATCCATCCGTATCCAGGAAATAAATTATCTCCCACCTGAAGGTCATACCAATTTCCATCGGATTCGAACATGTATCTACCAGGCGTATTTTCGATACCTTTTATTACTCCTTGTACATATGGAATTTCATATGGATACGTAATAATTACATAGAAATCTTCATTTGGATACAATCCTTTAGATTCGTTCATTGGTAAGGTTAACCATTCTCCGCTTGTAGTTCCTGTGTAGTCATAATCAACAGTACCTTGAGCAATAACAGTTGCTTCGGCTACAGAGGATCCTCCTGCACGAATTTCATAAGCTATAGTTCCTTTTGGATTTTTAGTGCCTTCGATATAGGTTTGGAAATGAGAAAGTGTGAATCCTTCTTTTCCAGCATTAAATCGAGTAGCTGTTGTAAAGGCTTGTGAACCTCCATATCCAAAAAAGTTATCTGCTGCATTTTTGTCTTCGTAAGCTAAAACTCTGTTGAAAGTAGTGGCGTTATAGCTACTAACTCCAACTTTTGGTGCTGGGAACGATTTTAATGCTTTTTCAATAGCAACTTTATTATCATACTTAGCAATAAATTCGGGTGTTTTAGTTATACCTGGAATTGCCTTTCTCATATAATCTAGGCTTAATTCATACTTTAAAATGCCATTTCCTTTGGTATTGTCAAACGTAGCAAATTGGGTATCTAGATCAGTTAAGTATTTAATTTGACTTGATATTTTTTCGGTTTGTACTGTTAATGTAGGTGGGTAAGTAGCAACTGCAGCAATTGGAATTTTGAATTCAGCAACTGTAGCATTACTTTCGACTAAAATATGGTCTGCAATTGTTCCTGCTTCAGTAGGAGCAAAAGTTATTCTAAACAAACTGCTTTCATCAGGTAGAATAGGAGAGAAGTTGCCTCCAAGGTCTTCTATGTTCACCCAAGTCCAGAAACCACCAAACCAGTTTTGAAGGTACATATAAGTTTCTATAGTATAATTGGTTGCTCCACTTTCAATTCCAAGGTTTGTTAATTGAAGTGTCTCACTTCCCGTATTTTTAATTTCAAATTCTTGAGTACTAGTAGAATTAGCAGCCATCATTAATTCGCCAAAATTGATCTCCGTTTTGTTCGAAGCAATGATTGGTGAACCCGTTACGGTTAAATTGATAGTTTTTTCTAATACTTCTTCGTTAGGAACATTGGTTCGCAATTTTAGTTTGCCTTCATGTTGACCTGCATACACATAATTCGCATCAATATCTATTTGAGCATTCATTATAGAACCTGATGGGATTGTGTGTTTTTTAGCGGGGCTAATTACATAAACAAGACCATTGCCATGTACTACATTGTCACGATCTGGCATTCTAACAAAATCCGTATGATCTCCGTTTTGAAGGCCAATTGCAGTAGTGCTAGATGTTAAATCGGTACTTCCATTTACTTTATATTGAAACTTCATGGTACCGTTTTTGTAGAAAATTACCTGTGCCGAAATAGGATCACCTAAACCACCAAAGAAATTGGATAAATACTCCCATGAGATAACGAATTTGTCTTCATCTCCGTAATAGAAAATTCCAATATCCGCTTTTGGATAGATTTCGTAGTTGTAGGCTGCAAATGACCAGTATGGCGCGATAAGTGTTTTTACCATTTCAGATGGTAAATTACGCTCAAAGAATGGGATTTCAGTAGGTGTATCAAAGGTTAAGATACCATTGATACCTACATTAATTTCAGAATATTCTTTTCCATAATACTGAACAGGCCAAGGAAGTTTGATGTTTTCCCAGAAATTTTCTAATTCAAATATATCTTCTACAGCGGGTACTTGTTTTCCTTTTTTACGAATATCCAACCATTGATAGTTAGTTCCATCATTATAAACATCATAAGCATAGGTGAAATTTGGAGTCGCTGTTGTTGTAATTGGAGTCGAAAAGGTTAACCAGTTGTTTCCTGTGGCAACTACTTCTAGATCTGCGATGCCATTGTTCTCAATACTAATTGGGAATTTTGCAGTTTCTCCATGCTTCAATACCGTGTCTATAGTATCTAAATTGTTTACAAGAATTCCAGGAGGATCCAACACTTTTCCTGAAAGTTGTATCGTTAGGGTTCCGCCTTGATTGTCAACAATGTGAAGTGTATCTGAAAAATCAGTAACCGTATTTGTTGGCATAACCACTTCAAAAGTCCTGGCTAAACCAGGTGCAATAGTAGCTGTTTGGTCTCCATTTATAGTAAATTGATTATTCTCTGAGGTAAAGCTAGTTAGTGTTAATGGAGCAGTTCCCGCATTTTTAATGCTGAATTTTTTGCTTGTCGTTGCTCCTTTAAAAACCTCCCCAAATTGAATATCGGTATCCGAAAGGCTGAGTTTTCCAACACCTCCATTGGTCACATTAATTTGAATTAATGGAATGCTTTGACTAGTAACAGGATCACTAGAAATGATATTGATATATCTGTTATTTAAACCTTGATTTAAAATATTGGTTTTCATAACCACCTCCATTTGTTTAGACTCTCCAGGCATTAGGATTCCACCTGCATTGCTAATAGAAGTAATGATATCTGCTCCTGGATAGTCAAATCCTAAGGCTAAACCAGAATTTATATTAATTCTTTTGTAAAAGTCGTGTACTAGAATTCCATCTTTTTGATCAAAATCTTCAATAAGAATATTTAAATAAGCTAGCGCATCAGTATCATAGTTTATATTGTCATAATAAAAACGGATGTTTCCATCAGCAAATAAAACCATTTGAGCAGTTAGTGTTCCTGACCATCCATCAGTAATGTTGGTGTATTGAACAATTACTTTATCAGCCTCCACTTTATAATGAATGGCTCCTCCCATACTCAATGTAGCATAAGTTCCTAATGGTGATATGTATCCTTTTGGGCTAAATGCACCGCCTACACCTGGCAAGTTTACTGGATTGATACTTTTGTCAAATGTGGTAAAGCCTTGATGACTGATGTATAAAGTTTCCATTTTATTGGTATAATATGGGAAATCAAATCCCATTGGAAGCTCATAGTATCTATTGTCATCACTTTTGAAATAATTGGTAATATCTGTACCTGTACCTGAAATATCGGTAAATTCATAAGGTAAAGGAGAGGCTTCAGTTGGCTTATTTGTGCGTACTTTATAGCCGTATTTGTGAACTTCGCCTTTCCAGCTTTCACTAATTCCAGTAGTATCGTAATTTGGAATAAAGTATTTTAGTGCCGCTTTTCCTTTGTTTTCAACGGTAACAGTTGCAGTAACTTGGTCGCCAATGGTTACATTGTCTATTAATTGCGTCATTGGAGTTACTTCAATCTTTGCAGGTTCTGTACTTACTCCAAATAAAATTACGTTTACAGCTGCAGTACTTGAGCTTGAGGATAATTTTAAAATACCATTATCGTTGCCAATTGTCGTAGGTTTGTATTTTATCTTCAAAACTACATTTTTGCCAGCAGCAATTTGATAAGGAGCCCAATCTACTAATTCAAAATTTGGATTTGAAATACTTAGATTGATATTGTTAAAGTTTCCTAATCCAGTATTTTCTATGGTAATTTCCATTTCTTTGGTCATACCTGAAAACACACTCGAAAAATCAAGTGCTTCTTCTGTTTTTAAAACTGGCTGATGTCCTGCAACTTTTAGAGTAACTGGAACTTTGTATTCTACTTTTGAAGCATCATTTGATTTTAAAATGGCATTTGCTTTATAGGTGCCATTTATCAAAGTGGTTCCATCTGCAGACAGCAGGGTTGCTTGTGAACTATTTCCGTTCACTTCTCCACTACTAGGGTTTAAGGTTAAATATTCTCCTAAATATTGATTCTGGCTTATAGCAGTTGTGTTGAAAGCGTAGTTTTTACTATCAAGCGCTACTTCTAATGGTCCCCAAGTTTGTCCTAAGTCGAAGGATATCATACAGTTTTCAGACCCACTTGCTGAATTTTCGTACCCAATACCCAACGGATATTTTGTACCAGCTGGTATGTGAATTACAATCCAAAACTGATCTCCTTTTTCGAAAAACAATTGTTCGTCAAGCTTTAAAAAAGCGTAACCTTGATTGTCATTCCAAGTCAAGTATTCTTGAACTGCCACTAGATTTTTCTTTGCTATTTCTGATCCTTTATAAATTTCAAAAATAACAGGTCCGAATGCTGGATCAGCTCTTAAGTATGCCTCAACGTTAGTCAAATTAAATCCTTCTGCTTCGTTTACATAAAATTTTGTTGCAGAAGAATTAGACAATTTAATATCGGTATCTCCAATTAAATTGGTTGGATAGTCAGAATGTTTTTTCTCAACAGCTTTAAATGCGGCTGTAGTTGCTTTAGTTGTATTGGAACGAGCTTCTTTTGCTTCTATTTTACCAATGTTGCTTAAAGAGGCTATCTTTGTTACGGCAGCCTTTGGATAGTTGATCGCTTTTATAGAGTTGTATGAAATTGATGTTTCTTTATGGTGTGTCGTGAATTCCCATCTCAATACACCTTCGTCCTTATTCAAAATAGTCATATCATGAGTTCCCTTAAATGAGGTGCTAGCATTGACATTAATAACAATTTCTTTACTATTGTCATCTACCTCAATTTTTGGACCTTGATTGGTGGTTCCCGTTACGCTATTAGAAAATTTAGAAATATTTCCCCATCTGTCAATGGCCACAACCATAAAATGATAATTGGTTAGCCCTAAAAGTTGGGTTACTGTATGCGTCATACTTTCTCCTTTTAGTGATGTATTTTTTATAACATCGAATGAAGCGGATGAAAGATTAACGCTTGTCAAAGGTGCTGTGTGATAATACACACGGAAGCTAGTGGGTTGTACATCATCAGTATCACTAGGTACTGTCCATGATAATTTGGCAAATTCTTGTGCAATTCCCTCCAATTTTAAATCGGTAATGGCATCGGGGGCTTTGTAATTGTTGTTTTGCACAGCAAGAAAAGCATCGATATGTCCGGATCCTAATTTTCCTTCATAACCTGGATTATGGCTATCAATATCCACCACACCAGTTAAGAGTTTCTTCTTTAGCTGTTCTGGAGTTAGTTGTTCCGTTCTATTAGCTAAAGCCAATGCAGCAATACCCGATACGTGGGGACAAGCCATTGAAGTTCCTTGAAAGAATCCGTATTGGCTTTTAGGTAAAGTACTCAAAACACCGTTGGTAGCGCCTAAATTGGTTTCTCCTCCAGGAGCAGCAATATCAACCCAAGAGCCGAAATTAGAATAACTTGCTTTTTTCCAATCGGGTCCAATAGCGCTAACAGAGATGGTGTTTTCGTAATAGGCAGGATACCATTTTGCTTCAGAATTACTATTTCCTGCTGCAAAAATCACAATTCCACCCTTCATTGGGCTATTCGGATAATCACCTGCTTCGGCAATAAAATAATTGATTGCATCCTCAGTAGATTGTTCTGTAGCATTTGGAGAAGTGTATCCCCAGCTATTTTGAGAAATAACGGAACCGTTATTAGCTGCATAAATATAGGTTTGATCGATACTGCCTCCGCCTAAACATTGTACAGACATTACTTTTGAGCCATCATTTTTTCCGCTTCCACCAGCTACACCGGCAACACCAATACCGTTGTTGTTAACAGCAGCAATAGTTCCTGCAACGTGTGTTCCGTGTGATTCAGGATCTATAATGCCATTTTTTTTATCAAAATTCCAACCATTAAAGTCATCAATAAATCCGTTTTTGTCATCATCAACTCCTAGGGTTCCATTAATCTCCGCTTGGTTTTTCCAAATATTATCCTTTAAATCCGGATGATTAATATCTATTCCTTGATCGTGAATGGAAACAATAATTTCTGGGCTTCCCTTTACAATATCCCAAGCTTTGAAAAGATTGATATCTGATCCGTTCGCGAATCCAGTTTGTCCTGTATTTTCATAGTGCCATTGATCGCCTAATTTGGGATCATTAAAATAAGCAGTAGTTGCTTTCGTTTTGGCTGAAGGTGAGGAAGGAATAGTTTTGAAACTATAACTAGAAAGTACTTTTTCCTTTTCAACCTCTACCGACTGAAGTCCAGCTACGGCTTTGTATTGTTCAACTACTTTTTCTGGGTCTTGATTTTGTTCAATTTCTACCACATACCACAAATCAAGTTTGTGTTTTTTCAATTTAGCTTCCAGCCTAGGGTTTGGGTTTTCTGGAAACAGTCGTTGCATTTTTTTGGCGCCTACTTTTTCAGATACTTTGTCAAATGCCTGAATTCCTGTAAGCGGTTTTTTTCCTTTGCTGGTCGTAATGCTTTTTAAAGTAGCAATGTTTAGTTCTGTGAATTTTACCTTCACAGTACCTAGTTTTACCCCTTTTTTAAAAGTTGCATTTTGACCCAAAGAAAAAATAGTCCAAAAAGCGAAAATCAAAATCCATAGTATTTGATTTTCATTCTTGTAATTTTTTACCATTCAAAATTGTTTTTTTGGTTAGTTAATAAAATATATGCTTATTCAAAACAGATGGTTTTGTTTAAGCCATTTGGTTGAATACAAGTGTAGCCAAAATGAAAAAATGAATCATAAAAAGGATAGTTACATTTAAAGTAGTATTCAAAAAAAACAATTACATTTTAATAACAATTGTTTTTTAGTTATTAAAAATGAGCTACTTGTGATTTTTTTTTTTTGAAATTTTAGTGATTATTTTTTTGTGTTTTTGAAAAATAAAAAACACTATTATTCGTATGTAAAATCGTTTTTAAAGAGTTTTTTTTGTTTGAATCATTAAACAAAACACGAAAAAAACTCCTAATAAAAAGTCCGATGACTTTTATTAGGAGCGTCTTTTTTAGGAGAATCAACAGGTAGGATTTATTACTTTAACTTATAAATTTTCTAAAAAATTAACCAAGTTTACTTCCTCATTATGGATGTTAAGTTTTTTTCTAAGTCTGGCTCTTGCTACATTCAGACTATTGTAAGATTGACGGGTTAAAGCACAAATTTCTTTGGAGGTCATATTTAATCTTAAAAAGCCACAGATTCTTTTTTCGTTTACGGTCAAATCGGGATATTTACTGATTAAGCGATCATAAAAATCATTATAGACTTGATTGAATCGGACTTCAAATTCTTTCCAAACGTTTTCATCTTGGGCATTTTTTAAATCAGCGATAATTTTTTTGATAGTTTCATGATCTTCCTTTTTCACTTGTTTTTTTAATTCATTTAATCGGTTTGAAACCTCAAGAATTAGTTCGTTTTTTTTAATAAGATAAATAATGTTGGTAGTCAGTTCTTTACTCTTTAATTCTAATTCTTGTTTTAAAGAATGTTCTCTCAAAATGAATTCTTTGTTGCTTAATTCAGCACTTTCTTTGGCCAGTTGTTGAATTTTCACCTTTGATTTCTGAAGGCGATACATAATCATGACAATAACAATAATCAATGATAAGAAGATGGCAAGCGCTATTAGTAAATACTCATTTTGTTTTTGTTCTGTTTTAGCAATATGACTGGCTTTGTCAAATTTATATTGCATTTCGGCTTGAATGATTTTTTGGTGGTTCTTTTTATTGAACAAACTGTCACTTATAGATTTGAAAGCAACGTGGTATTTGTAAGCCTGTTTAAAATCTCCCTTTAACGACATCAATTTACTCAGGTCTTTTAAAATCTCCTCTCTTGAAGATAAGGAATTGATCTCATAACTCAGTTGTAAACTGTTCAAAAGATATTGTTCTGATTTTGCTAATGCTCTCTTTTCTTTATACAGAATACCTAAAAGATGATTGGCTTTGCATAAACCGAAGAGATTTTTTTCTTTTTGACGAATTTGAAGCGATTCTATCAAGGCTGCTTCTGCTAGTTCGTAGCGTTTGGAATAAATATAGATGAGTCCTGAATTAGCATAAAGAGAAGATAAATTATCATAATCTTTTGCTTTTTTACTAAACGTTGATGCTCTTGTAAAATATTCAAGGGCAAGATCGTACTGCTTTTTGCTAGCATAAATAATCCCAATATTATTGAATAATTTCCCTTTAAATTTAATTGCTTTTGCGGAATTACTGTCTCCATGTTTTTGTAATAGTTTTTCAGTAAGATTAAAATTATAGAGCGCTTTGTCATATTGTTCTTGATAAAAATATACAAGCGCAATTCCGTTATATACTTTTAATTTACCCTCAGTAAATGGTTTTTCTTCATATATTTTGAGTGCTTTCAACTGATAATCTAAGCATACGTCATAATTTCCTTTGAGTAAATAAGCTCCTCCGATTCGAGAATAAATGCTGGCTTCAAGAGTGTCGTTCGAGTTTTCGGTAAGTTGTAATGATTTTTTATAATAAAAAATGGCAGAGTCTAAGTCTTTTTTTTCGTATGCCTTACCGAGATTGAGTAAAATATCGGCTTTTTTTTGCGAGTCAGTCAGTTGTTGGTATTGTTTTTTTAATTGATTTATATTTTGTGCAATACCAGTAGCACAATGAAAAAACAAGACGGATAAGAGAAAAAATAGCTGCTTCAATTTTTTAAATTTTTGCTAATATATTGTTTATTTTCTAAATGCTTATTGCTTTTTATGTATTCTACTCTTCATTTTACTGAAGAATTCGGGCGTTACGCCAATGTAGGAAGCAATGTGTTTTTGAGGGAGTTTGTGAATTAAAGTGGGGTATTTTTTGCAGAATTTTTCGTAGCGTTCCTCGGCGGTCAAGCTCAAATTATCCATCAAACGTTCTTGATGTGTTACTAAGGAATTCTCGGCGAGTATTCTGAAAAAGCGTTCCAATTTTGGGATAGCTTTATAGAGTTCTTGATGGTTTTCTTTGGTAATGGTAACTATCTCAGCATCTTCGAGTACTTCTATGAAAAGATTGCCTGGTTTACCAGAAATGTAACTGTACATATCGCCCATCCACCAACCTTCGCAGGCAAAATGCAATACATGCTCGATAATATTATCGTTGATCGTAAAGCTTCTCAAAATCCCTGAATTGACAAAATAAGTACTATCCGCCACTTTGCCAGCGTGCAACAAAACCGATTTGGCTTTGTGTTTTTGAGTCGTTGTTTTTGACAAAAATAAGGCCTCTTCCTCAGGGGTTAAGGCCACGTGTTTGGCAATATTTTGAAGTATCAAAGCCATTTATTGTACTTCGGGTAGCAATTTGAAATAGGTTACTTTAAAGCGATTGTCTACGATTTCGCCAATTACTTCAGCTTTTCTCACTTTGGCACAAAAGCCATCTGCTGCATGCGCATCTCCGTGTTTGTCAATGTGAGTGCCATCTAAAAAATAAGACTTTCCGTTGATGCGAACGGCTAAGTCACATTCTTTCCCTTCCATACCAAATTGGCATTGCCCACAAGAAGCTTCTACAATTTGTTTACTAGGTACTTCTTTTTTTTCTTGTGCAATAACAGTCAAACTAAACAATACTATAAAAAGGGTGAAGATTTTTTTCATTGAAGCGGTAAATCTGATGGATTAGGCTCAAAAATAGAAATAAAATAGTCAGTTTTTGTGCATTGGTAGCAATATTTACTGAAAAACCACTTCTTTTTTTTTGTTTCAAAGTTTTAGTACTATTCTTTTAGGATCGAACGGTTTTCAAGTTAAAACCTATTTGAAGTATAGTTTTTAGGGGGTGTCTTTTTTATTTTATTGGTAGTCAGTCTGATGTGTTTTTTAGGATGAATCGATTGTAATAATATTAAGTCCTATTTTTCTTGTCAATATATTTTATTTTGTTATCTTTGAGTAAAGCATGGTTTTGTATTTGTATAGCAATCAATTATTTAAGTCTTTTTTTTAATCAGATTTTGAATCATATACTATTTTTTACAACCTACTGTGTTTTTGCCATCAAACCTAATGGTGTCTTACCTAAATTTGATAAGAAATACGCTTTTCTATTTTACTTGTTGTTTTGCTTTTTTTAAATTGATTAAACAAACGTATACATTATGAAAATTGCAATTTTAGGAAATTATCTCCCCAGAAAATGTGGTATCGCTACATTTACAGTAAATCTTACGAATTCAATGATTAATGCTAATGACGCCTCAGCGGTTGACGAGGTGTTTATAGTAGCAATAAACGATAATGGGAATGATTACAATTATCCCGAAATTGTAAAATATACTATAAGACAGCAAGAAAAAGAAGATTACTTGGTAGCCGCAGATTACATTAACCAATCCAATGTTGATCTATGTATTGTTCAGCATGAGTTTGGTATTTTTGGAGGTGAAAGTGGTGTATTTGTTTTATCGCTTGTGAAACAATTGAAAGTGCCCGTGGTGACTACACTTCATACTGTGTTGCAAACTCCTTCATATCATGAGAAACAAATTATTAAAAAATTAGGGGAGTTGTCACAGAAGATGATAGTGATGAGTAAACTTGCCATACATTTTTTAAATACAATATATGAAATTCCTATTTCGAAAATTTCCTTCATTCATCACGGAGTTCCTGATTTTTCTGCTATAAAAGACGTTCCTACGAGGTTTGTTTACCCAGAAAAAAAAGTGATGAGTACGTTTGGATTTTTAGGGAGAAGTAAGGGGATAGAAACGGTCATTAACGCATTACCAGATATAATCATTCAACATCCTGATTTGATTTATGTCGTAATGGGGCAGACACATCCAAATGTAAAACGACATTGTGGCGAAGAATATAGAGATTATCTGAAAAAATTAGCGCATGAAAACGGTGTGGCTTCCCATGTAATTTTTGAAGAAGAATTTATTGATGAGGATGAATTGAAAACTTTTTTGCAAACTATTGCTATTTACATTACTCCTTATTTGAATGAATGTCAAATTACTAGTGGCACTATTTCCTATGCGTTAGGTGCGGGGGCCTGTATTTTGTCTACTCCTTTTTGGTATGCAAAAGAATTGCTGGCAAACGGAAGGGGAGTGACATTTGGTTTTGGTGATTCTGAGGATTTGGCCAAAAAAGTTTGCGGTCTTTTGGCATCCCCAAAAAAAATTACTACAATAAAAGAAAAAGCCTATGACTACGGAAAAGAAATGTATTGGAATAAAATTGGGTTTTTATATAAAAATGTATTGAACAAAATCATTGCAGCTCCAGTGGAAATCAAGGATACAAGTTTGAGTACTGATTTTAGTCAATTGCCAAAATTTATTTTAGATCACATACATCGTTTAACTGATTCTACGGGTATAGTGGAGCACGCTAATTATTCGGTCCCCGATTATAAAGAGGGATATTGTTTAGATGATAATGCAAGGGCTTTGATTTTGGTATTAAAGGCATATGAACTTGGTTTGGATAGATCATCTGTTCGATTAGCGGACGTTTATTTGCAATATATTAAGCTCATGCAGTTGGAAGACGGTAGGTTTCATAACGATATGAGTTTTGACAAGAAGTTTTTAGACGAAAATGGATCTGAGGATGCTTTTGGGCGAACGATATGGGCTATGGGGTATTTGATTAAACTAGCGCCAAACGATAGTCACTTTCAATTTGCAAAAGATATCTTTTTTAAAGCGTTAGATCATTTCGAAAATCTAAAATCGATAAGAGCTTTAGCAACCACAATAATAGGTATTTCTAATTTTTTAATGCGATACCCAGACAATGAAAGATTAATGTTTATGTTAAATGCGCTCACAAATAAGTTAACCTTGCAATATTCGGAAGAAAAAGAGCCTGATTGGTTATGGTTTGAACCTGTTTTGTCCTATGAGAATGCAGTTTTGCCTTTGGCTTTATGGGAATCCTATGCCATAACTCATGATAAAAAAATATTAATTGTTGCTAAGGAAACCACTCTTTTTTTAGATCAGCATTGTTTCAAAAATGGTTTTATTTCGCTTGTTGGTAATTCTTGGTATTACAAAGGTCAGTCCAAAGTATCTTCAACCGGACAACAGCCTATAGATGCGATGGCTTTGGTGAAGATGTATTATAAAGCATGGAAAGTCACTAAAGAAGCTTTGTATTATAGTAAAATGCAAATTGCTTTTACTTGGTTTATGGGGAACAATGATTTAGGAATTCCTTTATATGACAATGATACAAAAGGCTGTAGTGACGGATTAGAGGATACCTGTGTGAATAGAAATCAAGGGGCAGAAAGTACAATATCATATCTTTTGTCTTATCTTACCCTTTGGGAAGCTGAGCGAGATAGAAAAGTAGGATTACCTATTCAGAAAAAATCACCTGTTCCGCTTGAAAAGCAAGTGCTTACTACTACATCATTAACCTGATTTGTTCTTTTTTTTGATTTTTGATTTTCTTGAGGATTGCCTTTTTTTATGATGAAAAACAATAGGAATTTTCATGATTTCATTTGATAGAAAAGCATTCTTTTTTTGAAAATCATACACACTTAATCCTTCGTGTTATAATGTCTTTATACCTTTGCTTGAAATTTTGATCGCAAAGGAACAGTGAAGCATAGTATGTTCTCAATATTTTGAGTCTAGGTATGCGTTACCGGATAGTTGTAAAAACAATAGTGCACTGTAAATTAGTCGCTTAGGATGTTAGCGAGTTTAGAAAGCAATAACTCAGCACCAATGGTTTTGTTTAGATATTCTGTAGCGCCTAATTGTAAGCCTTTGATTTTATCATTATTATCAGTGCGACCTGTTAAGAGAACCACGGGTGTTTTTAAGTTGTTTTTTTGTAGAAATTCTAGTAACTCAAATCCGCTAAATTTGGGCATGTTTACATCGGTTAAAATTAAATCGAAGGTTTTTTCACCCACTTTTACTAATGCAATTAATCCGTCATTAGCAACTTCTACGTCATATCCAGCATCCATCAGTATTTTTTCTACAATTGTGGCGCTAAAGATGTCGTCTTCAACTAGTAGAATTTGTTTTTTTTGGGCTTTTTGAGCAGATTGATCAGTAAGCATTGCCGAGAAGAGTTCATGCAATTCAATGCAAGCAAACCCTGAGCTTGTATCACTCATCGCGTATGGAATAATCAAACTATTATTGTGTATCATGGAGCCACAAGAGTATACTACATTAGGAACGTAGCCTTCTCTTTCTTCTTCATTTGCTACTAAAAGTGGCGTGTTTAGTTGTGCAATCATTTTTGAAGGGTCTTCGAGGTCTAGTAATATTGCACCCAACACATAGCGGCGCATTGCTCCGACTGAATGTGTTATAACTAGCCAACCTTTGTCTGTTTCTAGGGGAGACCCAGAGTTTCCTAATTGTACAAATTCCCATGGAAATTTAGGTTCTTGCAATAAAATAGCTTCTCCATCCCAATTATTAATAGAATCGCTGTACATGAGATAATTATTTTCACCATCATGTCTCGAAAGCATGGCATATTTTCCATTGATTTTTCTAGGGAAAAGAGTCATACCTTTATTTTGAGCATTTTTGCCATAAATTGGCATGACTGTAAATGTGTAAAAATCATTAGTTTCAATGAGTTGAGGCATAATTACATAGCCATTATAAGCGGTGTAGGTTGCATAATATTTTGTGGTATTGTCATCCTCGATAAATTTTACGAACCTAGCATCTTCTATGCCATTGCTTTCAGAATCGGTAACTGGAAAAATGACTCTTTCACTTAAAGAAGTATCGAGGGAAAAGCTTATTTTGTACTGCGCATTTGCAGTAAATCTTATGGCTTTTAAGATAGTATTGTCAATCATTGTAAGATTGTTGTTTTTCACAAAAGCATTTATGTTGCTTAGTAAATCTCTAAACAAAAAGGAATCGTTTAAAGGCGATAAAATAGCGTAAATTGTTTTCGTGTCAGAAAAATTCATGTCAAGTAATTTATGAATGAAATCTTTCTTATTGTATTCGTGTAATTGAATCGTTTCGGCCATGTCTACTAGTTTACTAACAGGGCTGAATAGTAATTTGTTGTCTCTGTCTACAATGGCACTTCTAAAACCGATAGAGGACACATGTCCTTCTCCAGTTGCTCTAAAGCTAACAATCACGCGCTTATGACCATTTTCTAAATGTGACTGGTCAGGATCTTCAACCATTGAAGGATTAAAAAATGCTGCAGACTCAATAGAATATTCGTGAGTAAAATACGCGCCAATTAATAATTTTCTTTCTTTGGATAATTGAAGCGAATCGATATCAATTTGTTCGAATAGAAAGGAGACCTTTTCAAAATGATTTAGGAATACTTTCGTGATATTTCGATGTCGATTACTAAAATCTCTAAGTGTTTGATTTAATACTTGTATCACATCCTCTTCCTCTAGATTATGTATTCGGGTTATGATTTTCTTTGCTCGCTCTTCGCCTCCTGGCATAAAAAATCTTACAATTACGCGTTTGGGATCGGGGGAGAAATAATTAACTAAACGTTTTACATTAATTGTCATCTATATATAGTTTTTTTGGAGTATTTAAAGTATAATTTTAGAACATCATTTTAATGGAAAAATAAATCTTATTGAAAAATAATCTAAGGGATGTTGCGAATTATTTATTTGAACTTACTAATCAAAAAGCATACACATACTTTTTAAGTATTCATTTAATTTTTCTTGTGTCTCAAGTTAAATATAGGAAAAAAATAAACACGAAAAAAATTATTAAGTATAAATGATTGTATTATAAGGAAGTAGGTGTTGTTGCGGGGTTGTAAAAATGCACTTTTGTAAGAAAATATTTTTAAAAAATGATTTGCTTAATGGGTTTTGTGATTTTAACCCAGATTCCGCATTAGAAATCTACTACGACTAAATTACTTCACCATTTTTATATTTTTTAGCGGAGTTCAGTGAATGAATTTCTTCGTCAAAACCAAGAACTTACTCCTATTTTTAAAATCAAAATACAAAAGTATTAGCTCATTGGTTTATATTTTTTATAGGTATTCACTGAACGTTGTTTCCTTCTTCAAAAATAGTCCGTGAGCTCTTGCTTTTATTGAATAATTCAGTCTCGCTACGAAGTCTAATGCGGATTCTGGGTTTAACAATATTATGTTTAGTAAGAATATATTTTGTAATTATTTGTTTTCCATTAAAAAAAAGTTCGCAAAGGTTTTATAATAAAATCTTTGCGAACCTTGCGTAATCTTTTGCGCACTTTGTAATTAAATTCTAATGAAAATGATCTTCTTCGATTTCAAATTCGGCATCTTTTTCCCAAATTTCCATCTCGCAGGGTTTGCAATTGAATTTGAGTTTGTATTCCAATTCGCCTTGTTTTAAAACGAGTGGTTCTTTTACTTTTTTATCCATGTTTTCACGATGGTATTTTGGACAACGTTCTAATTCGTATTTGATGCAATACTTAGTCGTCATAACTCTCGATTTTCCCGGATCCCATTGCAATTCAAAGGCTTTTTCGATTTCGGTAACGCCGTGACGTTCGTAGAATTTACGCGCCAATTTGTTGGAAACATTGTACATAAAATCCAGTTTGGTTTCTGGATAAGGATGCGTGGTTTTGACTAATGGTTGTTCCTCACGATGGTAGTTTTTCAATCGGATTTCTGACAATTGTTCAAGAACAGTCCTTCTCATTTCATTGATTTTTGAAATCGGTAGGAACCAATTTTCAGAGAAAATCACATTAATTTCATCAGCAGTATATGGTGTGAATCCTGTTTTGGCCAAATTGGCTTTGAAATTTTCAGCTAACGATTCGTTGTTTTTGGTACACTCTTTCGGATGAACCAAAGCAACCGTGCTTACATTGCCATCTTCATCTGTGGCAATCAATTCAAATCCGTTTTCGTTTTCGGTCAACAATAAATTAGTACTGATTTTGCGAATCGCACTATCTTCACGAGCCACTAAACGGATGAAAGCGGCATCATTGTTACGATAAATAAAGGTTCCAGGTTTGATGTCTTTTAAAACATTGGGATACGCTAAACCATTTTCTACTTTGTTGATATATAGTCCTTCCGCTTCGTTGTTTTCGTTGATGAAACAAAGCCCATCGCCATTGTTTAGGAATTCACCATTTTCGATTTTGTAAGCTTTCCCAATAGTTTTAACCAATTTACCAATATATTGTCCTTTTGATTTTGGACTTTCCCAAGAACCAATGGATTGATGTCTTTCGTTGACAAAATAATCCGTATATCCGCGATTGAAGGTTTTGTCTAGAGCAGAGTCGAAAGTATAGGTACACGTTCCAGAAGAAGCTTTGGTGTATTTGTCATAGCCGTCTCCTTCTAAGAAAGCGTCTAATTTTTGACGTAAATAGGAAACGTTATTTTTTACGTAAACGATATCTTTTAGGCGACCTTCGATTTTAAAAGAACAGACTCCAGCTTCTACTAAATTTGGAATTTGGTCGGAAACGTCAAAATCTTTGATCGAAAGTAAGTGACTGTTTTTGATTAAGGTTTCACCATTGCCATCGATGAGGTTGTAAGGTAAACGACAGTTTTGGGCACACGAACCACGATTGGCAGAACGTTCTCCATTAGCGACACTCATGTAACAATTACCACTGAAAGAAACACAAAGCGCACCCGTTACGAAGAATTCTAGTTCTACATCGGCGGTGTCAGCAATTTCTTTGATTTGGTGTAAATTCAATTCACGAGCCAAAACTACGCGTTTCATTCCGGCCTCTTTCAAAAATTTGATTTTGTCGGCATCTCTGTTGTTGGCTTGTGTACTCGCGTGCAAAACGATAGGAGGTAAGTCCATTTCCATAATAGCCATATCTTGAACAATCAATGCGTCTACCCCAATGTCGTAAAGTTTCCAAATCATTTGACGGCATTCTTCTAGTTCGTTATCATACAAAATAGTATTGATTACCACAAAAACTTGCACGTTGAATAAATGGGCATATTTCACTAATTCGGCAATATCGTTGATCGAATTAGTAGCGTTGGATCGGGCGCCAAATTTTGGTGCGCCAATGTAAAGAGCGTCGGCTCCAGCGTTGATAGCGGCCATCCCATGAACTAAATCTTTGGCAGGCGCTAGTATTTCTATTTTCTTCTTCATTTTTAAAGCTTTAGACTTTCGGACGTACCCGAAAAAAAGTCTGCAAAGGTCTTATAAAAAAGTTAAGATTTCTAATTCTAGATTGGTTTTTTTTTGGTGATTGACGCCTACTCTTATTCACAAATTGAAATAGTCGACTTCATTACAATCGAAATAAGTATACGTTGGCAATTGAATTAATGTGATTTTTTATGCTTTCTACCGAATTATTTTCTTTGTATTCTATTAAAAAACAATTCGTGTAATCTGTTTTTTATATATAAATAATAGAACGTAATCTTATAATTATATATAAATTGTAGAATATAATCTCATATTTTTATTTAAATTGTAGATTAAATAGTTGAATTCTGGTGTTTTTACTATCTTTGTTTGGAATTAATGAATTGAAATATAGTGTGATATGGTGGATATAAACAGAACACTCAAAGAAAATGTGCTGGCAAAATGGGATTCTGGCAAGGTATTGATTGTGATCGGACCTCGCCAAGTAGGGAAAACCACTTTGATTCGGTCGCTTTGTGAAGCCGAAGGGAACTATCTTTTCGTCAATGGAGACGATTCAGAAGATAGATTGTTGTTAGAAAATGCCGGAGAAAACAAATTGCGGACAATTATTGGCGATTGTACTACTGTTTTTTTTGATGAGGCACAACGAATAAAAAACATAGGAATGGTTTTGAAAATCATTCACGATCAAATAAAAGGAGTGCGATTGATCGTAAGTGGTTCTTCCGTTTTAGAGATTGCCAATGAAATAAATGAGCCTTTAACAGGAAGAAAATGGGAGTTTAATTTGTTTCCTTTGACGTGGTTGGAGCTTCAAAATCATTTTGGCTATTTGACCCATAAAAAGAATTTGCAACGCTATATGATTTACGGGATGTATCCCGAGGTGATTACGCATCCTGTTGAAAGTGAGGCTGTTTTAAAACAAATCGCAGGGAGTTATTTATATAAAGATTTGTTGCAATATCAGGGCATTCGCAAACCGGAAGTTTTAGATAAACTATTACTGGCTTTGGCGTTGCAGTTGGGTTCGGAGGTGAATTATAACGAACTTTCGAGAACGGTTGGTGTCGACAGGGCGTCAGTAGAAAATTACATCGCTTTGTTGGAAAAGGCGTTTGTGGTATTTCGATTGCAGCCCTTAAGTAGAAATGTACGCAACGAGTTGAACACCTCACGAAAGGTTTATTTTTATGATAATGGTATACGGAATGCGATCATTGGAAATTTCAAATCACTCGAATTTCGTCAGGACACCGGAGCATTATGGGAAAATTTCGTAGTTGCTGAACGCGTAAAAAAACTTAATTATGAACGTTGGCACGGGCGCTATTATTTTTGGCGTACCTACCAACAGCAAGAAATAGATTGGGTTGAAGAAACAGATGGCGCTTTTTCGGCTTTTGAATTCAAATGGAATATAAACAAAGCGAATGCAAAGTTTTCCAAGACCTTTTTGGATAATTATCTACCTCAAACCACTTTGGTGATTACTCCAAATACCATAGAGGATTTTTTGATGTAATTTTAGTAAGTTGTCCTTTTTACACTGAGACAAGTCAAGATTCCGAAATTGTTTTGGGTCACAAAAAAAAGCCTCAAGAATATATCCTTGAGGCTTATTATAGCAATAGTACTTTGGTTTATCCAGCCAAAGCGTCTTTGATTCTTTTTAATGCTTCGGTTAATAAAGCTTCGCTAGTAGCGTAAGAAAAACGAATACAATTCGGGTTTCCAAAGGCATCACCGGTTACTGTAGCAACATTGGCTTCAGCCAAAAGATACATTGAAACGTCATTTGCATCTTTGATTTCGGTTCCTTTTAGAGTTTTGCCAAAGAAAGAAGATACATCTGGGAACACGTAGAAAGCACCTTCTGGAACGTTAATTTTGACACCAGGAATTTCTTTCAACAATCCTACTACCAAATCTCTACGGCTGTGGAAGGCTTGTACCATATCTTTCAGTACTGATGGGTCTGCATCTAATGCTGTGATAGTAGCTCTTTGTGCGATACTATTGGCGCCAGAAGTTACTTGTCCTTGTATTTTAGTACACGCTTTTGCGATAAATTCTGGAGCTCCAATGTAACCAATTCTCCAACCCGTCATGGCGAAAGCTTTGGCTACTCCATTTACAGTGATGGTTTTTTCTAACATACCAGGGATAGAGGCGATGCTACAAAATGTTCCTGAGAAATTGATGTGCTCGTAGATTTCGTCAGCAACTACGTAAATATTTGGATGGTTTTCTAGTATTTTGGCTATTGCTGTTAATTCTTCTCTACTGTAAACCGAACCAGACGGGTTACAAGGAGAAGAGAACCAAATCATTTTAGTTTTTGGCGTGATAGCAGCTTCTAATTGTTCTGGGGTGATTTTGAAATCGGTTTCTACAGAAGTAGGAACTTCAACAGGAACACCGCCAGATAATTTTACGATTTCGAAATAAGAAACCCAGTATGGCGCTGGTAAAATTACCTCATCACCATCGTTTAACATTACTTGAGCAATGTTGTACAACGATTGTTTAGCTCCTGTAGAAACAACGATTTGAGACGGTTTGTAATCCAAATCATTATCTCTTTTGAATTTTCTACAAATAGCTTCTTTTAATTCTGCATATCCTTCAACGGGAGTGTAGGTGCTGTAGTTTTCGTCTATGGCTTTTTTGGCGGCCTCTTTAATGAAGTCAGGGGTGTTAAAATCAGGTTCCCCTAAACTTAAACTGATGATGTCTTTGCCTTGTGCTTTTAATTCTCTTGCTAATGCTGCCATCGCTAGAGTTTGCGAGGTAGCTAGGTTGTTAATCCTGTCTGATAATGGGTTCATTGTGTATAATAAATAGTAATTAGTTCGGTTTTGATTCGCTTAAGTTATACTAATTCAGGGTTTGTTCCCAGGTCTTTTAAATGTTTAAAATGCGCTATTATAGCACTTCGCATGGTTTTGTATTCGTAATAAGGAAGATTACATTCCTTGGCGGTTTCTTTTACGATTTTTGCAATTTTTCCATAGTGGATATGACTGATATTTGGGAAAATATGATGTTCGATTTGATGATTTAATCCACCAGTATACCAGTTGATGATGGCATTTTTTGGAGCAAAATTAGTAGTAGTAAACAACTGATGTATGGCCCAAGTATTCTCGATTTCTCCATTTTCGTTGGGTAGCGGATTAGTGGTTTCTTCCACCACGTGAGCAAGTTGGAAAACGACACTTAGAATAAGACCTGCAGTATAATGCATTACAAAAAAACCTAGTAATACTTTCCACCATGTGATGCCAATTACTATTGGCAAAACAATCCAAATGGATACATAAATCATTTTGGTAATAATCAAAGTAGTCCAAAGAATTTTTGGGCTTTTAGGCTCGCCGTAGGATAATTTTCGTTTCAAATAACTTTTCATTTGTTTGAAATCTGTGGTTATGGCCCAATTGAAGGTTAATAAACCGTACAAGAAAATAGAATAGTAGTGTTGAAAACGATGAAATTTCTGCCATTTGGCTTCTTTGGTAAATCGAATAATTCTTCCCGCGTCTAAGTCTTCGTCGTGCCCAGGAATATTAGTGTAAGTGTGATGTAATACATTGTGTTGCACTTGCCAGTTGTACACATTACCAGCCAGGATATAAATAGAGCCACCCATGAATTTATTGACCCAGTTTTTCGTCGAATAAGAGCCGTGGTTGCCGTCGTGCATGACGTTCATTCCAACGCCTGCCATTCCAATTCCGATGACGATGGTTAGCAAAAGATGCGCCCAAAAAGGGAGGTCAAGTGTTAAAATTATAAAATAGGGTGCTAAGAAAACAGTAAAAAGAATAATGGTTTTTAGATGTAATTTCCAATTCCCCGTTTTTGATAAATTATTTTCTTTAAAATAACTGTTAACCCTAGAGTTCAGGGTTCTAAAAAACTTTAAGTTATCTTGTTTGGAGAAAGTGGGAGTAGTAGTATTCATAATATTTTTTATCTATCGGCAAATGTAACTATTATAAATTTTCGAATATACATTATCGACTTAAAAATTTCCACGCTAAAATAAGTACTTTTGTTAAAAATTATTACCATGGACGAAATTCTCAAGTATTTTCCTAATCTGACCGATTTGCAAAAAGCACAGTTTGCGAAATTGGATTTTTTATATCATGATTGGAATGAAAAAATAAACGTTATTTCTAGAAAAGATATTGATGCTTTGTACACCAAACACGTTTTACATTCGCTAGGAATTGCTAAAATCAATAAGTTTGAACCTGGAACTTATGTTTTAGATGTTGGAACAGGGGGAGGTTTTCCTGGGATACCTTTGGCTATTTTGTTTCCAGAAACCCGTTTTTATTTAATTGATGTTATCGCGAAAAAAATAAAAGTGGTGCAAGCCGTGGCTGAAGCTTTGGAATTAAAAAATGTAAAAGCTGAACAAATTCGTGCCGAAAATGTAAAAGGTGATTTTGATTTTATTGTGAGTCGTGCGGTGACCAATATGCCGGATTTTGTTTCTTGGGTAAAAACAAAAATCAAAAAGAATAACAAACACGAATTGAAAAATGGTATTTTATATTTAAAAGGAGGCGATTTGACCGAAGAGTTAAAGGATTTTCCGAAGGCTACAGAATATAATTTGGCCGACATTTTTGAAGATGAATTTTTCGAAACTAAAAAAGTGGTGCACTTGCCGTTGAAGTTTGTAGTGTAATTGATATTGCTCACAAAAATTCACCCATTTATCCTTTTAACCCCGATGGTAGCGGCATCCTTGCTTGGCGGGGTTCGCCAAGCAAGATATAGCGGACAGCGGGACTTTGTTTCCTGAAAATACCTTTTGATGCTGTTCCTAAAATATGGCCATAAAGAAAACCCACAAAAATCAATGTTGATTCTTGTGGGTTTTTAAATATTTGCAATTAGAAAATTATTCTCCCAAAAATGGGTATCTGTAATCTTCTGGCGTTACAAAAGTTTCTTTGATCGTTCTTGGAGAAACCCAACGCAACAAGTTCAAGGCAGAACCCGCTTTGTCGTTGGTTCCCGAAGCTCTCGCGCCACCAAACGGTTGCATACCTACTACAGCGCCTGTTGGTTTGTCATTGATGTAGAAATTACCTGCTGCATTTTGTAAAGCAACGGTAGCTTCTTCGATGGCGTAACGATCTTGGCTGAAGATGGCTCCTGTTAATGCGTACTCAGAAGTGGTGTCCACTAATTGTAAGGTTTCTGCCCAATTGGCATCTTCGTAAACATAGATGGTGATTACAGGACCGAATAATTCGGTTTCCATAGTCGTGTACTTTGGATTGCTGGTTACGATAATGGTAGGTTCGATAAAATACCCAACGGATTTGTCATAATTTCCACCTACAATAATTTCAGCATCGGCATCTTTTTTAGCTTGATCAATATAGCTGGCTAATTTGTCAAATGATCCTTCGTGAATTACTGCGGTAATGAAGTTGCCGAAATCTTCTGGAGATCCCATTTTCATTGATTTAGTATCTGTAATCAATTGTTCTTTCAAGGCTGGCCACATACTTTGAGGTACATAAGCTCTTGAAGCGGCAGAACATTTTTGTCCTTGAAATTCGAAAGCACCACGAACAATTCCTGTAGCTACTTGTTTTACATTAGCACTTGGATGCGCTACTACGAAATCTTTTCCACCGGTTTCTCCTACAATTCTTGGGTACGTTTTGTAATGGTGAATGTTCGTTCCGATTTTTGCCCAAATATCTTTGAATACATGTGTTGATCCTGTAAAGTGGATACCCGCAAAATCACGACTTGCTAAAACAGTATCTGTAATCATTAACGCATCTCCAAAAACTACATTGATTACGCCATCAGGAACTCCTGCTTCTTTGAATACATCGATGATGATTTTTGCAGAGAATACCTGGCTGTCACTTGGTTTCCAGATCACTACGTTACCCATCATAGCAGCACTTGCTGGAAGATTGGCAGCGATAGCAGTAAAGTTGAATGGAGTGATTGCGTATACGAATCCTTCTAACGGACGGTATTCTAATCGGTTCCACATATCAGAAGTAGAGGCTGGTTGATCAGCATAGATTTGAGTCATAAATTCTACGTTGAAACGTAAAAAGTCAATCAACTCGCAAGACGCATCGATTTCGGCTTGATGAATATTTTTAGATTGCGCAATCATCGTTGCAGCATTGATTCTAGCTCTGTATGGTCCAGCAATCAACTCGGCAGCTTTTAAGAAAATAGCGGCGCGTTGTTCCCAGGCCATATTTGCCCATGCTGTTCTTACTTCAAGAGCATTAGCAATGGCTTTTTCAATATGTGCTTTTTCGGCTAAATGATACGTTCCTACCACATGTTGGTGATCGTGTGGTGCGGTCATATTTCTAGTATTACCCGTTTTGATTTCTTCACTACCAATGTATAAAGGAACCTCAATTTTTGAATTCCACATGGCTTTGTAAGCGGCAAGAACGGCTGCTTTTTCTGGGGAGTTAGGGGCGTAACCTTTTACAGGTTCGTTCACCGCTTTGGGTACGTTAAAAAATCCTTTTAGCATATTTTTTATATTAAATAATTGAACAGAAAATACGAATTGATTGGGGGTTTATTAAAAATTTGATGTAAAAGTACAAAGTAAAAATGAAATTTTCATTCTAAAGCTTAGAATAAAAGTCAAATTAATTTAAGGCAAAAGGAGCGCACAATCTAAAATTGGGCACAAAAACCTTAAAATTTTTAGTGGTAGTAAAATTAATCATATTGAAATACCCTCTCATGGCACCATAAGGTGAGGATAATAAGCAACCTGAGCTATAGGTGTGTTGTTCTCCTGGTTTCAAAACGGGTTTTTTACCGATTACTCCTTCACCATCTACCACTTCATTGTAATTGAGGGAATCAAAGATTTCCCAGTGGCGTGAAGTAAGTTGAACAGAGTCTTTGCTGTGATTTTCAATGGTTATTTGATAGCTAAAGGCAAAATGTATCTTGTAGTTTTTGAAATAAGTCCCTTCAAAACTAGTCAAAACAGAAATTTTTATGCCTCTTGTTATTTGTGAAACCATAGGAAGTAATTAGTTACTAGTTTTACAAAATTACAAAAAAATGTATTGGAATTTATTTTTTTAACTTAATGAGTTTTCTAATTCGAAACACCTACAGATGTTAGTGCGACAAATCCTATGACGCGATCATATCGTTGTGTGTTTTCTCTATAGTATACAATCACTTCATATTCATTTTCAGTTTGAAAAAAGTTGCCATCAATACTGTTCTCGGAATCTATTTTTCCTTTGACATCGGCTACTATGTATTGATAATTGGTAAATCCTTGTTTGATTAGCAATGCTTTTTCATAAACATTTTTTTTCTCGTTGTACTCCATTTTATTTTCTGGAGTCAGTGCATAATTGTTGAACATTCCATTAATGTAGATGTCTTTGTCTAATCGGAAACTAGGAGCAGATAAACTGAAATAGACCCAAGCATAATCGGCTTCAATTTTTTGATTGGTGGCGTTCAAGTTTCGAACTACAAAATTTCCGTTGGCATCTTGTGTGAAGCTGTAAGGGAAATTGGCCCTTGCATCATCAGTAAACAAGAAGCTATTATAAATTCCTCCATTCGAACTAATTTTAGCTACATTGTTAGCAGCATTTCTTATTTCTTTATTGTCAAAAAAACGAAATTCGTTGCCTGCCCAAAACTGAGTTTCAGTATCATATTTGTAAATTAATTCATTACCAATAGTGTATTGCGGAGGAATATTCTTGATGCCTGTGTTGAATTGACGATTTTGTAAAAGAAGCACTTTGACATTTTGTAACGGATTTTGAAAAGTAAGGCTCTTTGACGTTATTGAAAAATCTAGATTTTGTTTACTTTCAATGGTACTCAAATTTCTTCCTCTTTTAATTTGTAATCGTACAGTAGCTATGTCTTCGTAAATGATAAATTTTCTTGAAAAGATAACGTCTCTGTCTTCATTTAAAATTTTGATCATGTAGTTACCGCTCAAAGCCAATCGTGTGAACTGATTGGGAATACTAAGTTGATAATGAGAATACAATTGAAGACAGTTGAAAGAATTGGAGTAATCAATAATTCTTTGGTTATCAAGCCCTTTTAAGTATTCTTGTTTTGGAATATCCGAAGGCACCCAATTGTAATCACAATGAATGATTTCGTAGTAGTAATTGGCTTCATTCCCAAATAAATCATCAAAATTCAACTCAAAAGATTCCCCTAATCTAAAAACCGGAATTACATTTTGACCATTGTCCATAAAGGAAACTGTCTTAATGTTGTAAGGAGGGATTATTTCTTGAAGAGCTTGGGCGTCCGCCAACGAATAAAATAAAAAAAGTAGTAGAACAGAAATTTTTCTCATTTCAATTTTATAAATGATTTTCTAGTAAAGATAAGTATTTATTGAAATGGTTTTTAGGTTAAAATAAAATCTAAATTTTCTTCAAGTTCTGGGCTGATGTGCTGTTCATCAAGCAACGCATCTGAAAGTAGTTTTTTGTTTTCCTGCAAACGAATGATTTTTTCCTCCACAGTATTTTTAGTGATGAATCGAATTACATTCACTTTGTTCAGCTGTCCAATACGATGGGCACGACCGATACCTTGCTTTTCGGCAAAGGGATTCCACCAAGGATCCAAAAACAAAACATACGACGCTTTGGTAATATTGAGTCCCACGCCACCCGCTTTTAAGGAAATGAAAAACAATTTTGCGCGCTCTTGTTCTTGGAATTTCTGAACTTGATAGGCGCGCTCTTTTTGAGGTGTAGCGCCCGTGAGTTCACAAAAATCAATCTTGTTTTCGAGGCTCCATTTTTTATAAAATTCTAAATTCGAGACAAATGAACTAAACACTATCGTTTTTTGATTGGACTGCACCAAGGTTTCCAAATATCGCGTCACTGCCATATATTTTCCAGAATCCATTTCTGAGGTCGCATCGACCATTTTTGGATGATTACTCAATTGTCTCAAGCGCATCAACGTATTGATAATATTGATTTTGTCAATGCCAGAACCATCAGTTTTTAAAAGTGCGTTTCTCGCTTTCGACTTTTCTTCTTCGTATAATTTTTCTTGTTCGGGTTCCATCTCGCAATAGAAAACTTGCTCCGAGAGTTCTGGTAAGTCTTTTAAAACTTGCTCTTTGGTACGTCTTAAAATAAAAGGACTCACTAAGGTTTTGAGTTCTGCGAGACTGTTTTCGTCTTGTTTTTTCTCAATCGGAAATTTGTAATGCTCGGTAAAAAAAGCATAACTCCCCAAAATATTCGGATTGATAAATTGCATTTGAGACCACAAATCGTCCAATGAATTTTCTATCGGCGTGCCGCTCAACGAGATTTTATGAGTGGTTTGCAGTTGATTAATCGCTTTGAAAATTTTCGAATTTTTGTTTTTGATGTAATGACTTTCGTCCAAAATCAAATAACGAAACTGGTATTTTTCTAAAATCGAAAGATCTCTCGACACTACGGCATAGCTGGTAAAGATCAAGTCGTATTTTTCTAACTTTTTAGACAGTATTTTTCGATCTTGTCCTACATACTGAATTCTTCGAAAATGCGGCGTAAATTTTCTAGCTTCGTTATACCAGTTGAACACCAAAGAGGAGGGAAGCACAATCAAAGCTTTTAAGTATTCTTTGGCTACAGGAATTTCGTTGCCAAACAAATCGAGTTGTATGTTTTCGGATTTTTCAAAATCTAGTTTTTCTTGTACCGCGACCAGTGTGGATAAGGTTTGCAATGTTTTCCCCAACCCCATATCATCGGCCAAGCAAGCGCCTAATCCATTGTTATAATGTTCCAAAAGCCATTGCACCCCTTCTATTTGATACGGTCGCAACGTAGCTTTAACCAAAGGCGAAGGTTGGTATTGAACAGATTCCTTCACGTGCAAGGCCTGTTTTAACTGTGGAATGTCTTCAAAAACAGCAAAATTACTTTTGAGCACCGCAAGATTTCCATTTTTGATTTTAGCCAATTTTGCCATCGCACTGTAGCGCGTCATCCATTCTGACGGAATCAAAAAGTAATTTCCGTTGGGCAAGGCAAACAGACGATTTTTGTTTTTTATATTCGGAAGTAACTCGCTGAAATTAAATTCAAAATCATCACAAACCACAGTCATTTTGATGTCAAACCAGTCGTTTTGAATGGTGTTGGAGAATTGAATTGTTACAGTATTGCTATCGATTTTCTTTCCGTCTATTTTTAAATTTTCTAATGAAAAACCTAAAGATGCTAGTTTCTCTTTATTTTCGATCGCCCACTGAATGCAGGCGTAAGCGTCTTGATTTGTTGTGTTTTGAGTGAGTTCAAATATATTGTTTTCGTTTTTGCTCAAACCCAAATCCAATAATACTTGGTTGTAATTATTTTCAGCTTCCGTTCTTTTGTATTGTACCAATTGGATGTTGTTCAAATCCTTCAGGTTAATTTCTGAATGGGTGTTTTTGGGTTTGGTGGCATCAAACACATAGCCATCATAATCAAATAAAAGCCCAATGAAATAGTTGTTTTTGAAAAAATCATAGACCAACTGTAGTGTGCAATGGTGTATGGTTTCGCGAGTAATGACTTCAAATCCTGTAGCTGTAATATCTACTTTTTTAGCAATGTCTTTGATGAACTTTTCAAAATAATCGGGCACTAATTTCGAGGGGATTTCCACCACTTTTTTGGTCAAAAAAGGGGTAATTTTTTTCGAATTGATGTCTTTTAGTTGATACAATTTATGATGTGCAACAACCCAAGCAGGCTCGTCTAATAAAAGTGTAATTTTAGTATTCGAGGGGTAAAATGTAGTATCAGCATCTTTCAGTTGTAAGGTGTACGAAATCCCGTTGTCGTGTTTGTCAAAATGCAGTTCGGTGCCCAAAGCTGGATTTTGAGTGCTGATTCGGCTGATGCGAAAATCTTTTTCTTTCCCCAAGTTTAATGAGAGCGGGAAATCGTTCTCTTTTACTAAAGAATAAAATTGCGCTAAGCTTATTTTTATAAACTGTTCAATGCCGAATTTTAGTTTATCGTCTTTAAGTAAATCTTCAATATTTATGGCTGATTTACTTTTGGTTCGGTATTTCTTAAACAGGGCTTCGGGTTGAAGTACCTCAGAGAGTGACACTATTTTTTGTGTAGTAGCATCCAAGTTTCCGAGAGTTATCCCCAAACTTTGAAGGACTTCAGGACTTGCTTTTTTTTCTAAATAGGTAATGGTATCCGTATGCCCAACTACATAGGCAGTGGGAATATAGTAATTGAGTCTCGCTTCAAAACTAAGATTAAAGCAAAACTGGAAATGATTTTCGGGTTCCAAAAGGTTATTAATGATTGATTGATGGTAAACTAACTCAAATTACACCAAAACAATTCGTGCTAATTCGTGACATTCGTGTTGATTTGTCAAAGTTTATTTAAAACAAACCGGGATAATTTCGCCTTTGGCCAAACAGTATTTTTCTACCAATTCAGGAGCAATTTTGCTGGTATAATCCTCTTCGATTACGGTAAAACCGATGCTTCTTAATTTGTCAAAATAGTCACGCCCATAAATGCGCACGTGGTCGTATTGTCCAAATATTTTAGCGCGTTCTTTTTGGTCTGTAATTGAGTCATCGGCAAACGTCACCTCACGATTTAAGTCCTGCGGAATTTGTAAAATGGCCATTCCGCCAGGTTTCAGTACGCGGTACAATTCCTGCATCGCTTTGGTATCGTCTGGTATATGCTCCAAAACGTGGTTACACAAAATCACATCGTATTGATTGTCTTCAAAAGGCAAATCGCAAATGTCTGCTTTTACATCTGCCAAAGGCGAAAACAAATCGGTAGTAGTGTAGTCCAAGTTTTTTTGCTTGCGAAACAATTTATAAAAAGCTTGTTCAGGAGCAAAATGCAAGACTTTTTTGGGTGCTGTAAAAAAATCCGTTTGCTCGTTGAGGTACAACCACAATAAGCGGTGTCTTTCTAGCGAAAGTGTACTTGGCGAAAGCACGTTGTTGCGCTGGGTTTCGTATCCGTATGGCAACATCGATTTAAAGCTTTTGCCATCAATTGGGTCCGTAAATTTGTCACCTTTTAAGGTAAAAGCAATGATGGGTCGTACCACATAACTCAAACGAATTAATAATGGACGCGGAATGGTATTGAGTATAAGTTTAAAAGCAGATTTCATTTAAAATTGATTGTTAAAACACAAATTTCAGATTAGTGTAATTATACGACACAGATTGCACAGATTTTCACAGATTAAAATAAGAGTGAAATAGATTTTTATCATAATATAACTCTTTTATATTTTAAACTATCCTCGCCAAAGTTAATAACAAGTCCTATTTTATTTTTAGAACAAGCTAAATAGTTTAGAGTTTGCCCCGTATCGCTACTAGTTAATTGTGAGATTGCTTTTATTTCTAATATTATTTCATCGAAAACTACAAAATCAGCAAAATAATGTTTTGACAAAACAATATCCTTGTACTCAATTCTGTATTCTTTTTCTCTTTCAAAAGGAACATTATTTTTTATAAATTCATATTGTAAGGCTTCCTTGTAAACAATTTCATTAAAACCTTTACCGAGAATTTTATGTACTTCCATACACAGTCCTATAATTTTATATGTTTCTTCTTTTAAATAAAATTCCTCCATATTCAAAAAAAATAATCTGTGAAAATCTGTGCAATCTTTGTCAAAAAAGTGACGAGTTACACCACCAAAGGCACTTTTCTAAACTCTTCTTCTTCGTCGCTTTCAATGCCAAGTGCTTTGTAAATGTATTTGAAAGTCGATAAAATTTCAGGTTTTCCGTCAATGATGGCTACATCGTGTTCAAAGTGAGCACTTGGTTTTCCATCGGCAGTAGTGATGGTCCATCCGTCTTTGTGTTGTTTGATGTTTTTGGTTCCCATATTGATCATCGGTTCGATAGCCACCACCATTCCTTCTACAAAAAGTTTACCGCGACCTCTTTTACCATAATTAGGCATTTCGGGATCTTCGTGCATTTTCTGACCTAAACCGTGACCTACTAATTCACGAACCACACCATAACCGTGGGCTTCGGTATATTTCTGAATCGCATTTCCTACATCTTCCACGCGATTTCCTAATTTGAATTCACGAATCCCAACATACAACGATTCCTTTGTAACTTGTAACAATTTTTTTGTTTCAGGTGCTACTTCGCCAATCTCAAACGAGTACGCGTGATCCCCGTGATATCCATTTTTGAAAGCCCCACAATCCACCGAAATCACATCGCCATTTTCTAGCGGTTTGTTGTTCGGGATACCGTGTACGACCTGAGAGTTTGGGCTCATACACAACGAATTCGGAAATCCGTACAATCCCAAGAAACTCGGTACTGCACCGTGGTCGCGAATGAATGCTTCGGCCATTTTGTCTAAATATAAAGTAGTCACTCCTTCTTTAATCTCGGAGGCAATCATTCCTAAAGTTTTGGAAACAATCAAAGCACTTTCGCGCATCAATTCAATTTCTTCTCTTGATTTTACAATAATCATAGCAGCTAAATTTTCAGTGGGCAAAAGTACGACTTTTAAAATAATTGTATCGATTAAATATTTAATCGTTTAACTGTTTAAAAGTTTAATCGTTTTAACTGCCGCTTTAGTTTTTGCTTTTTTTATGAAGACTCTTGCAATCTTTGCGGTTAAATTTAGCCACGGATTATATAGATGGAACGGATTTTTACTCAACCTTATATGCCCTTCAATTTCTTATATGGTTCAAAAAACACCCACAACTTTATCCTAAAACTTCTATGACTTATATGTTTTAAAATGAGTTGCTTCAGTCTTTGCGCCCCTTGCGTAAACCTTTGTGCCCTTTGCGGTTAAATCACACGCATTTTTTGCTTTTAGGTTAACTTTTATATGCCCTTCAATCCCTTATATGGTTCAAAAAACCCCCATAATTTTAATCCAAAAACTTCTATGACTTAAATGTTTTTAAACAAATATCAATCCGGATTCGCCATAATCTTAAACAACTCCGAGTTCGAAATCAAAAAACGATTCTCTAAAGCAATCGCCGCCAATTGAGCCGAAACCAAATTGTTCTCACGCGTGTTAATCAAGAACAACGAACTTTCTCCAAACGAGAACAATCGTTCTTCAGATTGCAGCATCGTTTCATTATTTTTAACCAAGCCCTCAATCAAATTGCGTTGTTTGGTAAGCGAAGTGATTTCTGTTTTTTGTGCCGTAATTTTGTTGGTCAATTGGACTCTTTCTAAACTCAAGGCATATTGTGTTTCTTGTACTTTGTATTCTGAAAGTTTTAGACCTCCACGTTCTTTTCTTAGGAACAAAGGAAAGGCAAAATTCACTCCAATCTTATAATCATTAAATTCAAAATTATCAATATAACTGGGCTCAGATAGATACGAATAGCTCAAATCGATTTTTGGTAATAAGGCATTCGCTTTGAGTTTTCGGTCTACATTGAGCATATCTATTTTGCGTTCCAACGCATTGATTTTTGGATGGTTGGTTATCGAAAAATCTTGATTTTGTAAATCATTCGTGCGTAAGGTTTCCTGAATCGTAGCGGCCAATTTACTTTCTGGAATCAACGCATCCGAAAGTTCTAGCGGAATACTGTTTTCTAACCACAAATAGTTGGAAAGCTCCAATTTGGCTTTGGCTAATTTCAATTCCGAATCTTCCAAACTTAGCGTTCTGTTTTTTACGATGATTCCAGCTTCGGTGCTATCTATAGCTGGTTTATCGCCTTGTTTAATTAAGGTTTCGATACCTTTAAAACGAATTTGAGCATTTTTTTCATAGACTTTGTATAATTGTACCTCATCATAGTTTCTTTTCCAATTAAAGTAAGCGCTCGAGGCGTCATACAAAACCGCAATGGCTTCAAGTTTTCTCTCGGCTTGGCTCAATTGTACTTGCATTTTGGCCTTGCGAACATCTGCCATTCGTTGGTTAATCAAAAGACCTTGCCCCAATGGCACACTAAGCCCGAAAGAGGTTAACCCTTGATTCGGAAGCGTATTTTGTGGGTTCAAGTAAATTCCTTCGCTGTTATCAAAACCCGCTTTAACCTCAATACCATACCAAGTCGGAATTTTAAAGCTACTATTCAAAATAGAGTAATACTCTTTATTCTTGAACTGCTTTTTATCAAAATCGACTTCTATTTTTGGGTCGAATCCACCTCTGGCCATCATCAAATTGGCTTGAGCTCGGGTGATTTCTAAATCGGCATTTTTTACTAAGGGATGGTATTTTTTGACATAGCCCAAAAACTCATTATAGCTAAATTCATTACCGCTAGAAGTAATAATAGGGGAGTTTTGTGCTTGTAAAAAAGTACCGTATAGTAAGAAAACAAGTAGGAACTGCTTCATTATTTTTTTGCTTTTGTAGGTTTGTCACTTTTGCTTGTTTTGTAATAATCGGGTGGGAATCCGTTTAGGGTTCTCCAGATTTCAAACCATACTGGAACCGTGTTTAGCAAAGCTATAGTTTCTGCGCCGGAGCCAACTCTTAATTGACTTGGCCATTTGTCTTCTTTTGGGTCTGGAGCAATCAATACTCTGAATTTACCGTTTTCGCTGATGAAATTTTCGATGGCTACAATTTGTCCGCCAAAAGTTCCATAAGACATGTCTGGCCATCCAGAGAAAACGATAGTAGGCCATCCGTCAAACCAAACTCTTATTTTTTCTCCTTTTCTAATAAGCGGCAGATCAACTGGATTGACAAAAGTCTCTACGGCTATATCATATTTTGCCGGCATGATTGTCACAATTGGAGTTCCTTCTTTGATGGTTTCTCCAATTCCCGCTTGAATAGCACGGTTGATGTAACCATTTTGCACCGCTTTGATGTAATACATTCCATTTCGAATGCTATAATTCGCATATTGGTTTTCTAATTTATTTACTTGTGCTTCGGTATCAAATTGATTGCTCAAGGCCGTAAATTGGTCGCTTTGTGCTTTAGAAACCTTTTCACCATACTCAGCGATAATTCTTCCAATTTCTACTTTAGCATTGATAAAATCATTTTTACTGGTTAAGAGTTTATTTTCCTGAGTAATAATTTTGGCTTCCACTTCTTGTTGTTTTAGTCTTTTTTCTTCAACATCAGTGAGCGGTTTTAATCCTTCTTTGTTTAGTTGTAAAGCACGATTGTACTGAGTATTGGCAATTTTGAGTTGGGTTTTTACCGCTTCTAAGTCAATCGAGTCACTTTTGATTTTGAAAACTCCTTGTTTTATTTTATTTTGAGCTTGTTCTAATTTAAGCTTTTTTTCGTTTTCAATATTTTGAATCTGTGCAGAAAGCGTGGTTACTTTTGACCCATACGATTGCAAAGCCTGTTTTTTTGCATTCACTTGATTTTTGGTATTGGCTACCAAATTAGGGTCCATATAGTCTTCTTTGATCTCTGAAATAAACATAATGGTATCTCCTTTTTCAACAAAATCGCCCTCTTGAACGTACCATTTTTCTATTCGTCCAGAAATAACACTTTGTATTGATTGTGGTCGTTGGTTAGGTTTTAATGTAGTCACGGCTCCGGAGCCTGAGATGTTTTGAGTCCAAGGTAAGAATAGCGCAATAATGGCAAATATGGATACGGTCCAAATGATTTTATTTAAAATTTTGTAATGCGGTCTACTGCTCAAATCCTGTACGGTTTTGTAGCGTTGTAATGTTTCTAAACTGGTTTTATTACCTTCTGAAATATTTAGCATGGCTTTATTTTTTTATGTCTGATATAATTTGACCTTTTTCCATAGTGATATATCGGTTGCATTTTGTTTTCCAATGTGGATTTTTTGAGGATACCACAATGGTCCATTGGTTTTTATCGGAAGTGATAAAATCGATAATTTCATTGGCTACTTTTTCATCCATAGCATCGGTTGGGTCCTCATAAAACAACACTTTTGGTTTGCTAATAATACTTCGGGCTAACAATATTTTTTGGGCATTTGAGGAGGATAATTGTTGTCCTTCTGGAAAAATACGGGTATCTAAGCCGTCTGGCAATGATTTGATATACGGGGATAATTGTACGCCATCCAGAGCCCATTTTAAATCTTCATCAGTGTAATCAGGATTATTAAAGATGATATTATCGATTATACTTCCTTCAAAAGGAGTTTCACCGTGTATGATATTGCCTATTTGTGAGCGGTATTGTTTAAGATTTACTTTTTTAAAAGTGTCATCATTGATGTAAATAGCGCCTTGTGTAGGTTGTAACAAGCCTGAAAGAATCCGAATCAGGGTCGTTTTTCCAGAACCATTTTGTCCTGCTACAAAAACACGCTCTCCTTGGTCAATTTTTAAATTAATGTTTTCTAAAATGTTTCTGATAGAGCTTGGAAATTTTACTCCAACTCCTTCTGTGGTCAAACTAATGGCTTGATAAAATTTATTGGCTTCATAGACGGTATCTTCTTCCATAGTCAAATCGGTAACCAATCCAATTTTTTCTACCGCTGTCAATACGTCATACAGTGTTTCTAAACCTAAAATTATTTTTTCTACGGAGTTGATCACCAGTAAAATAATGATTTCTGCAGCCACGAATTGCCCAATATTCATTTCTTGTGAAATCACTAAGAAGCCACCAATAGAAAGCAGGCTTGCCGTAATGATTACTTTAAAAAAGATCAAATGCGAAAATTGCCTTTTCAAAACGCTAAAAAGAGATTCTCTATAATGGAGATATTCTACAGCGAAATTATCATTTTTTTGTAGGGCAAAATCATAATTACGTTCTTTTCTAAAACTGTAATTATTTCGGGCCATTTCTTGTAACCAACCCGCGACTTTGTATTTGTATTTTGAAACTTTAAGGCTGTTTTCTAAACCGATGAAATACGAAAATTTAAAAATTAAATACAATAAAACGATTAGTAAAAAACCTAACATGATAAAATAGGGGTGATAAAAAGAAAGCAAAATTATTCCAAACAAAATTTGTAGTAAAGCAGCGGAAAAATCAATCAATAATTTCGAAGTTCCTTTTTGAATGGTCATCGTGTCAAAAAAACGATTGGCTAATTCCGGTGGATACGTGTCGTGCAACTCCTCAAATTTAATTCTTGGGATACGTGCGGCAAATTCAAAGGAGGAACGAACAAATATTTTCTGTTGTAGGTTTTCGGTAATTCGAAGTTGCATTAATGACAATATTCCTACTAATGCTACACCTAATACTACCACAATTACTAACACTATCCAAGACACCGTGACGCGTCCGGATTGAATAAAATTAATGATAGCTTGTATGCCTAATGGGAGGGACAAACTTACTAGTCCGGAGAATATGGAATAAAAGAAAATTTGGTATACGTCTCTTTTATCTAAAAGTAATAATTTGTAATAGCGTTGTAATGGTGTCATTATTGTTGTTTTAAAAGACTAGTAATTAAGTGAGTGTAAAAGTCAGACGGACTTACTGTGGCGTTACAATTGGTGATTGTTGTTAAATGATTCATTAAAAAATGTTGGTGATGGGCTCCTTCAATCAAGGAGGATGCCAGACTTTTGGCAAAGGGATACTTCGGGTTGACTTCTTGAATCATTTGAATAATTCGATTAATTAATCGTTTGTAAATTAAAAAAAAGCCTTCTTTGTTTTCTTCGTCTATTTCTTTAGTTTGCAATGACTTGGTAAACTCTTGAATGATAATGCTATTTAAGATACTTTCATTAATGTGCGTAGTGGTTTGATCATCTTCTACCTTTTCGGTAACAATTTGAATCGCTTTGATTAATTTTTCTAAAGGATTGACAATATTGTTAGTAGCAAAAACCAATCGATATTCCATCCAACTCCAGTACCACGAAGATAAATAGAGTATTAATTTGTGTTTGTTTTCGAAATATCGATAGATAGAGCTTTCATTCGAACCTATTTGTTCTCCAAGTTTTTTGAAGGTAAATTCTTCAAAACCAATTTCATGGATCAAAAGGATACTCTGTTGAATGATTTTTTTTCCTAAAACCGAAGTTTCAGGATCTTTGACATACACTTTACTATTGATTTGAATTTTAAGATTATTTAAGATGACATCCATTTTATGTAATTCTGGTTGTGATGTTGATGAAGGCAAAGAAAAGATATAAAAAATGCACTGTTTTAGAGATTGATCCTGAAACCAAAATTCATATTATCCTGCAGATTCATAGGTATTTTGATTGGATTGTCTTTAATGTCCAATTGCTGTAAATGTTGTAATCCCTTTATTTCTCTCGGAATTTCTTTGAAGCGATTTTGATTTAAGGACAACTGAGCTAGATTTTTCAACAAGGCAATCTGACTGGGCAATTGGTCTAAATTATTGTTTTCTAAATACAGCATCGTTAGGTTAGGAAGTTTTGCTAATGCTTCAATGGATTGTGGTAAATTGAGGTAATCATATTCGTTGAGATGAACGACCTCAAGACTTTTCAAAGCACTGATTTCTTCAGGTACTTTTTTAAAATCGTTACCGCTCAATTCTATAACTTTTAGGTTTTTCAGTGTTATAATTCCTTTGGGTAAGCTATTTAAATGAACGTTATTTAAATTTAAGTACTCTAAGTTTTTAAATTTGGCCCAAGCTGGAGAATCTAAATTCAACTCTTGGTTACTTAAGTTCAATCGATAGACTTTTTCGGGTTCTTTGATGGCTTGTTCCCAACTAGTATAGGTTTTTTGGATTTGTAGGGAATCCTTATTTTGTCCTAAACTCAATTGAATTCCTGCAATCATCATTAAAATAAAACACACAATGGTTTTCATAGTAGTAGTTTTTAGGTGAGAATCATTATTACAAAATGTAATAATCATTTACAAAATTAAAAGTATTACTATTAGATTTTTTGTATTTAACTTTTAATTGTGTTTTTTACATTGATTTTTTTAGAATTGAAAATAAAAGATTTTTCTTAAAAAAAATATATAAACAGCATTTCTATCACTAAAGACACTCCTGCTTACACTTGTTTTAAAGTAAAATTCTTTTAAACTAAGATGAAATTAAGAAAAAAATGGATTTTATTGGTCCCTTGATGATTCAAATTTTTGTTTTTTCTTTTTTTTACCTATTTATTAGAGCTGCTTTTAAAACTCTTACCTAACATTTGCTATGATATCCATCAATGTTTCCCCTCGTTTGGAAATCATGCGAGGAACGATTAGGATGTAAAAAAAGGAACACAATCAGGCTAGAGGTATAAAAATGAGAGACCAAAAAATACAGCTTAGGGTGTTTTACGGTGGTCAAAGGACTAATTTTTGGTATTAATTTATCAGCTACGATATTAAATTAATATATTTGTCGCATAAAAAAATACCGCTTTATGTTTGGAATTGGAGGAGGAGAGCTCATCTTTATAATGTTTATTGTACTAATGTTATTTGGCTCTGATAAAGTGCCGGAAATGGCGCGTACTATGGGGAAAGCTATGGCACAACTCAAGCACGCCACTAATGATATTAAAAATGAAATTCAGAAAGGAGCAGAGGCTAATGGAATCGATGAGAAAACGCTATCGGATTTGACTGGCGGTATTAATTCTGAAATCGACAAAGCCAAGCAAGGCTTGTTGGGAGATACCGGCAAGACCCTTTCAAATTTTGTTTCAGATTTTGATACTGAAATCACAAAAGTATCTTCAACTGTTGAAAATGCTGCCATCGAAACTTCACCCGAAGACAATCAAATGGAAGGGCCAATAAAAAGACAATCCTAATGCTAGAAAAAATTGAAGCGCTGGACATTCAATGTTTTGTTTTTTTGAATGGATTGGGTTCTGAATCATTTGATGGTTTTTGGTTACTTGTTACTAAACAAATTACTTGGATACCTCTTTTTATACTTTTTTTATACTTAATCTATAAAAAATTAGGCCTAAAACAAACACTTATTTTATTCGTTTTTGTATTTGCTTTGCTCACTTTTACGGATCAAACCGCTAATTTTTTTAAAAATACCTTTCAGCGTTTGCGGCCCTGTAACAATGCGGATATCAATACTTTTATAAGGGTAGTTCAAGTGCGGAATTCCTTTAGCTTTTACTCGGGTCACGCCACAAATTCGATGGCAATTGTCACTTTTTTATTTTTAATTTTAAGAAAAGAGTACCGATTTTTTGGTTTGTTTTTTCTTTGGCCCTTAGTCTTTGCATACAGTCGCATTTACCTTGGACTGCATTACCCAATTGATATTTTATCAGGTTATTTTTTCGGAATAGTATTTAGCTTAGGAATGTATAAAGTATATAAAATCCTTCAAAAGCGTTATTTTCCACTTTAAGGTAAGGAGCATTTTCCAGCTGTACATTACAATCTTTGGCCCCGAAAATGGTTTTTTCTAAGACTAAAAAAGAGCTTCTTCCAGTCGCTTTTTTTAGTCAAGAAAAAAATCCATTTCGAACCCAAAGGATTTTCATTACCATCTGGGCTAGGTTTTTCGGTAACTACAACAATGGATTTATAGTATTCTACTTACTGTTAATCCATCTCGAATAGGAAGTAAAACGGTTTCTACTCGAGAATCATGCGCTAAAAGCTGATTGTATTCCAATAAAATTTTGGTACTAACATCATTTTTTTGCAATGGCTCTACTACTTTTCCACTCCACAAAACATTATCCGATAAAATAATTCCTCCTTTATTCATTTTAGGAACAATCAGTTCAAAATAATTGATATAGTTTTCTTTGTCGGCATCTATAAATACCAAGTCAAATTTTAAATCAAGCGTTGGGATAATGGTTATTGCTTCACCTAAATGTTGTACAATTTGAGGTCCCCATACCGATTTGTCGAAATGTTTTCGTTGAAAATCTACCAATTCCTCTTTAATATCGATCGTGTGGAGTTGTCCATTTTCCTGCATTCCTTCACACAAACACAAAGCGGAATAGCCAGTATAAGTGCCTATTTCAAGGATATTTACAGGTCGAATTAATTTTGAAAGCATACTCAAGACACGGCCTTGAAAATGGCCACTGAGCATTCTTGGTAATAAAATTTTTTGATACGTTTCTTTATTTAAAGCAGCTAGATGAGCAGGCTCCTTTTCGGAGTGTTGTTCAATATAGTCTTCAAGATCTTGTGATAAAAAGTGCATGGCATCGTTATTTTGAAATCAAGCCACAAAGGTATTGATTTACCAACTAGGGATAAAAAAAAGGGCATTTACTTTGTAAAATCCATTTTGAATAAAAATCAGAAAATTATTGAAATAGTGCAATAGCTTTGGTATGTTTTGAAGGTGTTGATCGAGAAGTGGATAGGCTTTTACCTTTATTACTTTTTTTACTTTCTACTACAACTAGGGCTGATTCGCTACTGTATAAATCTAGTACTTGATTTATGGATAAAGCTGTATTGTATATTTTTAAATCATCAATAGTGGCATTAATACTAATGAGGGAATTGATGTTGCCTAGTTTGAAAATAGAGCCTAGAGTATTTCTGTCAGGCGCATTAAAACTCTCGATTAAAACCCCATTTCGAAAGAGGTTTGCGATAGCACCATCGTATACGTACACATAATTGTACCATACATTTGGACTCAAAGGTAGTGTGGTGACGTAGTCATTTTTATATCCCCAAGCAGCTATGTTTAAAGGAGATTCATCTGTTGAGGTGCCTTGATGAATAATGCCACAATATTGATTGTTGGAAGCTGCACCATAGCCCCAAATATAATTAGAGTTACTGATGTCATTGAATTTTATCCAAATGGAAACAGTGCGAGGCGTGTTGAATTGAGGTAAATTACCAATGTTAGCCGTTAATGCTTCTTGATTTAAAGAAACCGCTTTTTTATCTAAGCCAGCACGATCTTTCGAGTATTTTGCAGTACCATTAAAAGTCGCAGTTTTGTTGGTATTGACTAGCGTTTCGTCAAAGGTAAAATGGTGTATAGGTGTTTGAGCAGAGAACGACAATGTAACCGTTGCAAAAAAAAGAAGAAAGACTTTTTTCATGATAGTAATTGGTAAAAGATTAATGAAAAAACAAAACTAATCGCTGTGTTTAATTTATGATAACTTTTACGACAAAGTGCACAGAAAACCGTTTAATCCGCTTTTCTAAAAGAAATTGCAATACTATTATAATGAAAAACGAAGTACGTTTCCTTTTTTTTATAAAAGGTAAATGTGCTGTGGGATTTATTTTTTGTAGAGGCTGAAATTTACAGTCACTTGATTGTTCACCTTGATTAAACCTCCCATTTTAACTGGTGGACTTAATCCGATATCAGTGAATTGTAAAGCAATTGCCCCTTGAAGTTTTTGATTGGTATTGGTCAAAATAAAATCTTTGTAAACCAATGTTTTAGTAACGATACAAAAATTTAAATTGCATTTGTAGTGATTCCCGAAAGGACGGATGTTTGATAAAGTCACAACACTAAAAGGAAATTGGTCTGCTTTTACAGTTCCTTGCAAATCTTTGGTCATGATTTTGTTACCACAGTCAAATTTGACCATTGGGATTTCTGCTTTGAGGCTGTTTTTTTGAGCCACATTCAAAACTAGGGTGTCATTTTTGTAAAAAGTAGTACCACAACTATATTTGCCTACTGTCGATTGACCATTAATCGTAATTTCGATTTTATTGATGATAAGCGTGGGATCGCTAGCTTGAAAAGGGGGTGTAGCACTCCCCAAAAAAAAGAGAAGTGCTACACCTAAAATTCCTAGTAGTATTTTGTTATGCATTTCTTAGAAAGTAATAACTGCTTCAAACATTAAACCGTTGAATTTTCCTTGGTAAAAATCATTAACTGTTCCGTTAGCATTAAATTGACCAAAATCTTTGTATTGTTGGTTTACATAAGCCAATTTTGATAAAATGTTTTTAGTCATAAACCAACCTGCAGAAGCTTCAAAACGGTTAATAGTGATTTTGTTTGCATGAGCGTTGTCTAATTTTCCTGATAAGGTGTTGTATCGTCCACCTACATAAAATTGTTCGGTTTTTCCAAAACGGTATACAACATCGCCGGCAAATTGATTTACGGTACGACTTTCGTCCACACCTTTTTTGTTTCCACCAGTAGCTGTTTCAATGTTTCCGAAAAACTCTAATCCCTTGTATTTTACGAAAGGGTTGAACATTATAGCGGTTAATTTGTTGCCAAATCCTGGATTAAAGCGTCCAGTAGTTTGATTAGCTTGTAAATCTTTTGTGAAATCATTGTCAACTGCTGCACTTCCATTTTGGTAAGCTGCATGTGTCATTACTCCATAGTAACGGCTACCCGCTCTGTCAGATGAATATAAATTTCCACTTGTGTTCGCATTGTGATATAAAGAACCTGTAAGGCGTACCCTTAAATCTTTGTCAAGTTGTTTATCATACCCTAATTTTGCCAAAATAGTTGGACTTACGGTACTGTTTTGATCTGGTGCCGCTACAGTTGGTTTTCCTGGAACGAATTCTGTAACGTTTTGGTTTAATTTAGAATTGGTTACCCCAATCATACTCACAAAACCATTACGTATGTAATACAATTCAACACCCATTTCTGTAGTAAAAGAGTCCATAATGTTACTTTCGATAAAAGGATTCATCAAAGCATTACCATTATCAGATCTTCTAAAGTGAGCATCACCATAGTTATTTTCCATTTGACCAATTTTGATGGTGGCATATTTCATGAAGTCTTTCAAGAAATCTTTTTGGATAAAGTCTAATTTGTCAATTTGTAAATATCCTCCTTTTACCCAAGTTTCGTTATGGTGTCTTGCCGCTAAATAGATATCTAGATTCACGCGTACACCATCAAATAATTGGGCACCAATAGTCATATTGGCTGTAGGTAAATTAAAATTGTTGGCCAAATTATTTAATCGATATCCTGTTATAGCGTTACCAGTTGGTCCGGTAAATGAACTTTCTTTGTGTCCGTTAAATGAATTTACAGCTTGAAATTGTAACGCAAAAGCAGCGCCTAAGTCAATGCTCAAACCTTTAAATGCTACACTATCTTTTTTTACATCAAATTGATTGATTCCTGTTTTGTCTCTTGGAATTAAGTTTTGGATTTGTCCAAAACGCTCTTGGGCTTGTACGGCAGTTAGGCTTAATAAAGCGGCTGCTAAGAAATAGATTACTCTCATTGTTTTTAATTTTATTTGTAATTAAGATTAAATTTGATGGTAAGATCTTTACCTGTTTTTATGGTGCCAAACATAGCTGTTGGCGCTTTCATGCCGAATTCTTCAAAGGTGATTTTATTAACGCCTTGAAGGGTAACTAATCCGTTAGTGATACTTGTTTTAACTTGGGTTTTTAGGTCTTTGCTTACTCCCGCAATAGTAAAAGTTCCAACAAGATTCCAAGTTGTTTCATTGACTTTTACCGCTGATTTTAAAATATATTTAATGCTTTTGAATTTTTTGGTATTTAGCGTTTCGTAAGCAATTTTGTCCATGCCACTTTTTCCACTTTTGATTGTCTCAACCGCTAAGTCAATAGTAATGGAATTGATATCGACTAATTTTGAATCAGCAATGGTAAAATTGGCATTCCCTGTTTTCGCCGCTGAATTCATCTCCCAATCGTGTAAAGTAGAGGTTCCTGCTACCGAAAAATTAGTTTTGCTGTCTAGGATGTAATTCCTTTGTGCTGAAGCTGTAATGTTAATAAAAACTACAGTGAACAGTAACAAAAGGGATTGTTTTTTAGATGATTTCATTGTTTGTAAATTTGAATATTTTGAGTTATTGTTTAAAAAAAACTGTTTTTCTGAGTTTTATTCATTTTTGACAGTTATTTTTTGATTATTTAGCAAATAAAGAAAGAAATGATTCTGCCAAACATGATAAAAATCAGACTAAGAAATTTTAACATATTTACATCGATATAGTTGAATATTTTGGGTGAAATAGTTATGGTAAAAATAACGGGCCAAGAAATTAAGTAGGAAAAAATTTGTTATTTATAGTTTCTTTACTAGTGTTTTTTTACTTCGAAAGAGGTGGCTACCAAACTTTTTTTTCTTTTACAGTCTCTAAATGGGATTACTATAAAAAATTCAAATCAATACATTATATTTTGAATAAATTTGCAACATGGAAATTGAGAAAAAAGACATTAGAGCATTATCTAAAGAAGCATTACGAGACTTTTTTGTAAGCAATGGCGACAAAGCTTTTCGAGGCAATCAAGTGTATGAATGGTTGTGGACCAAAGGTGCTCATAGTTTTGAAGACATGACAAATTTGTCTAAACCTACTAGAAGTGTGCTAGAGGCTAATTTTGTGATCAATCATATAAAAGTAGATACCATGCAGCGCAGTGAGGATGGGACTGTGAAAAATGCCGTTCGTTTGCATGATGGATTAGTGGTTGAATCAGTTTTGATTCCTACTGAAACCAGAACTACAGCCTGTGTTTCGAGTCAAGTAGGCTGTAGTTTAGATTGTAATTTTTGTGCCACCGCTCGATTAAAACGCATGCGAAACTTAGAACCAGCCGAGATTTATGATCAAGTTATTGCCATCGATAAAGAGAGTAGATTCTACTATAATCATCCTTTGTCAAATATAGTTTTTATGGGCATGGGAGAGCCTTTAATGAATTATAACAATGTTTTGAAGGCCATCGAAATGATTACTTCACCCGAGGGATTGGGCATGTCGCCTAAAAGAATTATGGTATCTACTTCGGGAATTCCCAAAATGATCAAAAAATTAGCCGATGATGAGGTGAAGTTCAAATTGGCCGTTTCTTTACATTCCGCCATCGATGCCACAAGAGCGCGAATTATGCCCTTTAGTGCCAATTTCCCTTTGAAAGAATTGAGAGAATCTCTTGAATATTGGTACCGAAAAACGAAAAGTAAAATTTCTTATGAATATGTAGTTTGGAAAGGAATCAACGATGATCAAGCCTCCATCGATGCTTTAGTGAAATTTTGTAAACATGTACCGTGTAAAGTCAATTTGATAGAATACAATCCAATTGACGATGGCGAATTTCAGCAAGCCTCTGAGGAGGCAATAGCTGCTTATATTAAAGGATTACAGGCTATTGGAATTGTAGTGAAAGTAAGAAGAAGCAGGGGCAAAGATATCGATGCGGCTTGTGGGCAATTAGCCAATAAAGAAGCATAAAAAAAGAAGAACCACGTCCTTCTTTTTGTTTTTTTTTAACCCAAAATTCGCATTAATCTTCTTAGCACCTCTAAATATTAATTAAAAAGAGAGCTCAGGTACTCTTTTGAAACGAATTCAGTTGAAAAGCTTTCAAATGCGAATTTTGGGTTTATGTGCTTAGCTCTTATTATTTTTTAATTTCTATTTCTTTTGAAACACCATCAATAGTTATCGTTGCTTTGTTGTCGCACTCCCCATCACCAAAGTCAATACGATATTCTTTTTTAGTTTGATTTTCAGCGTTTGTTTTTACATGAACGGCAATTCCTTTAGAAGGAATAGGCAACTTGCAAGCGGCAGCAAAACGAAGTGGATTTTCTTTCACAGTAGTTGTTAATGTGTCTCCATTGGCAAATTTTGTCATCGTATAGCCCCACACCAAAAATACGTTATCAGACCATTCTCCTGGAGTTGCAAAACCACTCACCATTTCTCTAACTCTTGTACCGGTCCGTTCAATTTTTTTACCATCTTCTAATGTGATCGTTAAGTTGAGCGTTAGCGTTGTTACCGGATGAATATCTGCAAGTAATGCTGTTGATTTTAAGGTTCTTGTAATGGTTTGGGTGCCTTCAATTTTTTTTCCATTATGATAAAACCCATCTAGTCTATGCGTAATTTTTTGTTCTGTAGCAGTAAAATTGTTCTCAAAAGTAAGGATGATTTTTCCTTTTAAAACAATACCATTGGCCAGAGTACAACCTGTGGTTCCGAAATCAATAATTCTAGTCCAAACCCCATTGGTGAGTTGAGCCGTAACTTTAGCACAATCGGGAAGCATGCTTTTATAAGCGATGGCACTTTTACTACTCAAATTTTGCTGAACGCCAAATTGGTCTTCGGTGATCGTGGAAACATCGTCCACCAAGTTATCCGTTGCTACTTCTGAAATCACTTCTTCATTGGTAACGGCAACGTTTTTTTCTTGAGTCAAGTCGTCAATGTTTTGACAACCAATAAAAAAAGTTAGCCCCAATGTTGCTAACCAGATCATTTTGTTTGTTTTCATAATTTCAAAGTTTTTGGGTTAAGTTTGTTAGATGTCTCAATTTAAAAAAGGTTTAATGAGGCTTGATAATGAGTCTTTAGTAGAGGAGGGGCGTAGTAGAAAAAAGTCGGATCGTGTGATTATCCAAACGGAAAACTACTAAATTTATTGTTTACACTTAATTTGTGAATAAATTTAAAAAAGCAGTATATCGTTTTTTTTTGTTTTATATGTTATATTTGACCCCTCAATGAATATCACTTCACAAATAAAGCAACCCATCTTTAAAGAAATGGAACTTTTCGAGAAAAAGTTCTATGAATCAATGACCTCTCAAGTGGCCTTGCTCAACAGAATTACTTATTACATCGTAAATAGAAAAGGAAAACAAATGCGTCCGATGTTTGTTTTTCTTACTGCTAAAATGATTACCGATGGAACGATAGATGAACGAACCTATCGAGGGGCTTGCGTGATCGAGCTGATCCATACGGCCACATTGGTTCATGACGATGTAGTAGATGATAGCAATAGACGCCGAGGTTTTTTCTCCATCAATGCCTTGTGGAAAAATAAAATTGCTGTTTTGGTAGGTGATTATTTGCTGTCGAAAGGCTTATTATTATCCATAGATCATGGCGATTTTGATTTATTACGAATCATATCTGTAGCCGTTCGAGAAATGAGCGAAGGCGAGTTATTGCAAATCGAAAAAGCCAGAAGACTCGATATTACCGAAGAGGTGTACTACGAAATCATCCGGAAAAAAACGGCAACACTAATTGCGGCGTGTTGCGCTTTAGGAGCCCGTTCTGTGACCGACAAGGAAGCAGTGGTAGAGCAAATGCGAAAGTTTGGAGAGCTTATTGGGATGGCGTTTCAAATCAAAGACGATTTATTTGATTATACCGAAGATGCCATTGGTAAGCCTACCGGAATTGATATTAAAGAACAGAAAATGACCTTGCCGTTGATTCATGTTTTAAATACTTGTTCAACAAAAGATAAAAATTGGCTCATTAATTCTATCAAAAATCACAACAAAAACAAAAAACGTGTCAAAGAGGTGATCGCTTTTGTCATCGATAATGGGGGGCTATCTTACGCAGAAAAAAAAATGATGGATTTTCAACAAGATGCATTAGCAATTTTAGATAATTTCCCTTCATCCGATTATAAATCGGCGTTGATCTTGATGGTGAATTATGTCATTGACAGAAAAATTTAATTTTTTTTCAATCCCCCAACCCTTAAATTTATTGGTTTTTTATTTTTTTTAATAAAAATAAAGCAACTTCATGCAACCTTTTTGTTGCTTGCCTCGTCTATGCTAATAGAAGTCGGTTTTACAAAAACAAAAACTGCTGACCAACACGTTTTATTATATGAAAGTAATTCCATTACAGCATGAAGAACAAAAATGGATTCAACTTGCTATTGAAAACAATAGACAGGCACAACAACAGTTGTATTCTAAATTCTCTTCAAAAATGTTAGGAGTTTGCCGCCAGTATATCAAAGATATTCATCAAGCCGAAGATGTAATGATTACCGCATTTATGAAGGTTTTTGTGAATTTAAGAAATTTTGAAAACAAAGGAAGTTTCGAAGGTTGGATCCGCAGAATTATGGTCAATGAATGTATTTCTTTTTTGAGAGTTAATAAAAAAATGAAATATACCGAAGACGAGTTTTTTGTTGAGGAAAGTTTTGATGCCATTGGTGATCAGTTCTCCGTAGAAGAAATTCAAACCTTAATTGATACACTTCCAGAAGGCTATAAAATGGTGTTTAATTTATATGCGATAGAAGGATACAAACATCAGGAAATTGCTCAATTGCTTGGTATTTCAGAAGGTACTTCAAAATCACAATTATCGCACGCTAGAAAAATGTTACAACAGCAGATCAACTGCTTAAAAAATAAGCAAAATGGAACAAAATAATTTTGAACAACAAGCCAAAGAGAAACTCTCCAATAGAGAAATTGCTCCCTCAGTTCAAGCTTGGGATCGATTAGACGCGATGTTGTCTATCCAAGAAAAGCCAAAGAAAAAAATCAATTGGTGGTATGTTGCAGCAAGTGTTACAGGACTTTTATTGGTAGGAACGCTCTTTTTTAACACATCAAAAGAAAGTAATATCATAACGCCATCACAAGAAATTGTGGTGACTTCTACTGAAGATAAAGATTCGGTTACGTCACCACCTTCTATTGAATCAACAAACGAAATAAGTGTTCAGCCTAAATCCTCTGTAGCAACGAATGTGTCAAAGATTACCAATAATGCAATAAGCACTACAAAAACAAATTATCAGGAGCTTTCAATCAACAATCAAATCACAACCATCAGCAATCAAATTACCACTACTGCCGAAACCAAAACAACATATCAAGCCATTGCCGCAATAGATGAAAATATTCAAGTAGTACCCACAGTTATCCAAAAAAAGCAAAAAATTCAAGTCGATGCTTCTACTTTATTATCGCAAGTCGATGGAGAATTGGAACTCTCTTTTAGAGAAAAAGTAATTGCCAAAGTGAATAAAAATTATCAAACCGTAAAAGTGGCTCTGGCCAACCGAAACAATCAAGAATAAAAACAATCAATCATCAATCAAATTTTTTAAAAACTAGTAATCATGAGAAATTTTACCATTTATCTAGCCGCCCTATTCTGTCTTTTAGCCAGCAAAATGATTGGGCAAGAATCCTTCGAGAAACGAGCCAAGGAAATCGCAACACGCATTGAAAAAATCACTAAAGAAGAAAAAGCAGCACTAAAAGAGGAAATCGAAGCCGTAAATCTTCAGTTACAAGCAGGTACAATCACCAAAGAAAAAGCCGACGAGAAAAAGAAAGTCCTCGCCGAAGCCAGAGCCATCAATATCGAAGCCCGAGTAGCCAAAGAACAAGAACAATTAAATGAATTGGTACAGCTAAAAGTAGACGGAAAAATCAAAGAAAGTGATTCTTCTCGAACTTTAGTGATTCACTGGGACGACGATTTCGACTTCAGAAATAAAAAGAAAGAAAAGAAATTTGGTGAAAAAAGAACCACGAGTCAATTTGTTTTTGCTGCAGGTTTGAACAACCTTATGGTTGATGGCAAATTACAAGACAAAGATTTCAAATTTATGGGTTCTCATTTTTATGAGTGGGGAACTACCTATAACACCAGAATCCTAAAAGAGAATAATTTATTGCATTTCAAATACGGTATGTCCGTAATGTATAATAATTTGCGTCCTACCGAAAACCGAACTTTTGTAGTAAACGGAGACCAGACTAACCTAGAAGTGTATTCCAAAGACTTGAAAGAATCCCGTTTCAGAAACGTTTATTTAGTGGTTCCTATGCATTTAGAATTCGATTTTTCTGGTAGTACAATGAACGACGACAAGCGTCAATTCAGAACCCACAAATCCTTTCGTTTTGGGTTAGGAGGTTACGCAGGAATCAATTTAAAATCCAAACAAAAGATAGAATATCGTGAAAATGGTGATAAAATTTACGCCAAAAACAAAGCGGATTTCAATACTAATAATTTTATTTATGGTTTGAGTTCATACATTGGGTACAAAGAAACTAGTTTGTATGTAAAATATGATTTGAATCCATTGTTTACAAGCAATGCAGTAGACCAAAACAATATTTCTATGGGAATACGTTTCGATTTTAATTAAGCTTAGGAGCGAATCATTAGGCTTTTTCAGGCCATATCGTTCCCGCCATCATTCCTAAACCTCGTGAGCTGAACCCCAGCTCACGAGGTTTTTCCCTTCTGTCGGGGCTATACGATTAGCAAGGTTTTTTCCTTGGAAGAAATTTTGTAGTATCGGGTGAATAAAAAAATTTGCATTTTATAACTATTCAGGTATTTTTTTTGAATGTTATTTGCCTCCAACTTTAGTTGGAGGGATGAAATTTGAAAGTTTTAAAGGCTTTAGCCAAAATTAGTCGCTTTTATTTGGCTAAAGCCAATGAAATCAATCCCTATAACTCCAGCTAAAGCTGGAGCCAATTCAAAGCAAGACAAGCTGAATAGCTGCTATTTTTTTTTTGAAGCCACCCACACCACCTATCTATTTAAATCCATGAAATCTGCGTGCCATAATTCGTGCATTGATTTAGTAGATTCACTAAGACTTTTTTCAATTGAACCACAAAGCCAAAACTTTGCGAACCTTGCGATTTTTCCTTTGCGAACCTTGCGGTTAAAATTTCACACTAATTTGTCTTAAATCAGTGCATTCGTGGCCAAAACCTTTATAGACAAATCTATTGTGTAACAATGCTAAGTTTAATAATCCAAAATTAACTTTGTATCTTTGGACTTTTCCAACTTTATTCCCTTATAAATTGATTTCAAAAGCAACCATAGACACCGTTTTCGAAACCGCTCGTGTAGAGGAGGTTATTGGCGATTTTGTACAATTAAAACGAGCAGGAAGTAATTTCAAAGGGTTGAGTCCCTTCTCAGACGAACGTTCACCTTCTTTTATGGTGTCGCCTGTAAAGCAAATTTGGAAAGATTTTAGTTCTGGAAAAGGAGGAAACGCAGTAGCTTTTTTAATGGAGCATGAACATTTTACTTATCCCGAAGCGATTCGATATTTGGCTAAAAAATACAATATTGAAATCGAAGAAACGGAACAAACCGATGCCGAAAAAGCCAATACTGATGTTCGAGAAAGTATGTTTTTGGTGTCAGAATTTGCGAAAAATTATTTTCATTCCACACTATTAAATACAGAAGAAGGGAAGGCGATTGGCTATTCGTATTTCAAAGAAAGAGGCTTCACCAACGAAACCATAAAAAAATTCGGGTTAGGCTATTCCCCAGAAACTTGGGACGCTTTAACTAAAGAAGCGCTTGGTAAAGGATACCAATTACAATATTTAGAAAGTACAGGCTTAACCATTCCAAGAGACGACAGACCATTTGATCGATTCAAAGGCAGGGTCATGTTTCCTATCCAAAGTATGTCGGGTAGAACCTTGGGTTTTGGAGGTCGCATCTTAACCAATGATAAAAAAGCGGCCAAATATTTAAACTCTCCCGAGAGCGAAATTTATCATAAGAGCAAAGTCTTGTACGGAATTTTCCAAGCCAAACAAGCTATTGCGAAACAAAACAATTGCTTTTTAGTAGAAGGATATACCGATGTAATTCAATTTCATCAAGCGGGAATCGAAAATGTGGTCGCCTCTTCAGGTACGGCTTTAACACCCGACCAAATCCGATTAATCAATAGATTGACCAAAAATATTACCGTACTTTTTGATGGCGATGCAGCGGGTCTTCGTGCTTCCATTCGAGGCATCGATTTGATTTTGGAAGAAGGGATGAACGTAAAAGTGTGTACTTTTCCTGATGGCGACGACCCAGATAGTTTTGCCAAAAAAACATCTTATGATGATTTGGTAGCTTACTTGGAGAATAACGCCAAGGACTTTATTCAGTTCAAAGCTTCTCTATTAATGAATGAAGCTAAGAATGATCCTATCAAAAAAGCCGATTTGATTCGGGATATGGTCACGAGTATCTCTAAAATTCCAGACCGTATTCAACGAGAGATTTATTTGCAAGAATGTTCTAGAATTATGGATATTTCTGAGCAAGTTTTGGTGAGTACTTTGGCACAATTAATGCAAAAAGACATCGCTGAAGTTGGAAAAAAACAAAAACAAGAGCAAAAAGCCTTCGAAGTCGTTAAGAATGAGAATCCTGTTCAAGCAGAAAAAGTAGATGTGCTGTATCGTTTGGAGAGAAAAATCATTGAAATTTTATTACTTTACGGGCATAAAAGCGAGGTTTTTGAAGACGTACTTTTGAAAGCAAATGCAGAAGGTGAAATTGTACATGTGGTAGAACAAAAAGAATACAAGGTATTTCATCGCATTTATTTAAGCTTACAAGAGGATGAGGTAGAACTTGCTAATCCATTGTTTAGAGCAATTTTTAACGATTTAATCAATTACTTTCTGCAGGATGAAGCCGAGGGAATTGAGAATTATTTAAAAGGATTACAGCCAGAATTTGCTCAAGAGGTAACTGATATTTTGATGGAGGAGGAGCAAATTGTCTTGCATAACTGGGAAGGGCAAAATATTTTTGTAAAGCAAAAAACCGAAACGGTCAGTCAACATACTACTGAAACAATTATTTCTATTCGGGAATATTTGATTAATAAGTTGATTATGGATTTGATGCAAGAGTTTACGACTAATCCTGAGGCTGATTTTGAAGAGTTAAAAGTCATGATTAATGATTACAATAAACTTAAAGTGAATTTAACCGGAACCATAGGAAGGATTCGTTCCACTTATTTATAGTCAAAAAAAAAAGAAGCGTTAAGCTTCTTTTTTTGATTTTTATACCCTGTAGGTGAATTGCACTATACAATTTCTAAGGTTTTGGCTTTATTAACTAAATCAACCAAGTTAGTTACATTTAATTTGGTAAGTAAACGCAATTTATAAGTACTAATGGTTTTTTCATTTAAAGAAAGAATATCGGCTATTTCGTGGTTTTTCTTACCGTCGCTCAAATAACGCAATACTTCTATTTCTCTGTTGGATAATTTACGATACAAACGTTCACTTTTACTTTGTTTGGCTATCAAAGCCATGTTTTTGCGAACATTTTCGTTTACGATAATTTTTCCTTGCTGAACTTTCACAATAGATTGACCTAATGTTTCTAGTTTTTCAGTTTTGTGCACATAGCCCGCCACTCCTGCTTTAATTGCATTTGGAGCATAAATTTGCTCTGAAAGGCTGCTATAGATAATAATTTTGGTAGTAGGGTGATTTTTTAACATCGCCTTGATTTCAAAAATACTCGCTAATCCTTCAAGTTCTAGATCAATAACTAATACATCAATTTCCTTGCTTTGAAGAATTTCTCGAACCATCGAAAAATTACCTACATTAGCTACAATTGAGATCTCATCATGATCCTTAAAGTACGATTTCACTCCAAAATGAGTTACTGGAAAATTATCTGCTAAACAAACTTTAATCATGGTATTTATTTTTTTAAGAGTTGTCTATCAAAATGATTTGATAAATGTAGTAAAAAAAATACAATAACTAATTTTATTTAAGGTTTTTTTTTAATTTTTTTTAATCAAGCATACGGGTATTGGGTTCATTTTGTGTTGATTAGCTGTATTTAGGCGTTTGTATAGCTCGAATACCTCTTTTTCTCTTCCGGTAAAATCTAAGGCTGATTTTTTTTCTTCATCTTGCAACATAGCCCATTCGAGTTCGTCATAACTAGCACCCAGTTGATCTTCATCCGAACGATCATCTCCAAATAGTCCGTCGGTTGGAGCAGCAGTTAAAATCGAATGAGGTACTTTTAAGAATTCTCCCAAAGCGTAAACATCGGACTTTAATAAATCAGCAATGGGACTCAAATCTACGCCGCCATCTCCATATTTGGTGTAAAAACCCACCCCAAAATCTTCTACTTTGTTCCCTGTACCCGCTACAAGCAAACCATAAATCCCAGCATAATAATATAAAGTACTCATTCGCAAACGAGCTCTTGTATTGGCTAGAGAAAGATTGACTTTATCTGAGTTTTCATGTTCCGGAACTATTTTTTTGAAGGTTTCAAATACCGAAGTGAGATCTGATGAGGCGCTTTTTACATTTGGGAATCGTTTCTTTAACTGTTGAATGTGTTCTTGTGCTCGGCTTACCTGAGAAGGAGCTTGGTGTATCGGCATTTCAATGCAAAGCACTTCTAATCCGGTTTGAGCACAAAGTATCGAGGTCACGGCTGAATCTATGCCTCCTGAAATCCCGATTACAAATCCATTTGACTTAGCGTTTTTAGCATAATCAGTTAACCAGTTTACGATTTGTTGGTTCACTTTTTCTGGGGATAAAGCAGTTTTTTTAATCATTATAATTGAGGTTTTAGAAAGCAGGAATGTATATTTGTACCGAATTTTAAAAACAGACTCCCATGTTGGGAATATTTTTAAGCGAAAATAAATAATAATTATCAATTTGTGATGATTGCCGCTTATTTATCCAATTATAATGTAGCGTTGTACTAAAATCTATTACTTAATTTAATGTATATGAATAAATATCTTTTCCCATTACTTTTTTGCTTGCTTTTAGTGGCTTGCGATAAAAAAAGTAAGGTTGAAAAAACAGTAGAAGCCATCCCTGTTACCATTGAAGTGGAGCGATTTGATCAGGCATTCTTCGAGACAAAACCTGAGAATATTGCTCAATTAAAGCAAAAATATCCGCTTTTTTTTCCAAAAAATACTGATGATGCTGTTTGGATTGAAAAAATGCAACACCCTCAATGGCGCGAATTGTATGCAGAAGTCCAAAAGAAGTATCGTAATTTTGAGCCGGTTACACAGGAACTTGAGGAGCTTTTCAGACATATAAAATTTTATTTTCCAACTACAAAAATCCCCAAAGTCGTCACTTTGATTGGTGAAATGGATTACAATACCAAAACGATTTATGCAGATAGTTTAGTGGTTATTTCTTTGGAATTGTATTTGGGAAAACAACATAAATTCTATCAATTTCCTGAATACATTAAGCAAAATTTTGAACAAAATCAAATGGTTCCTGATGTGGCTTCAAGTTTTCTGCAAACAAAATTGACACCAGGTAAAGAGCGAGACTTTTTGTCTCAAATGATTTTTGCTGGGAAAGAATTGTATGTAAAAGAATTGTTGTTGCCTGCCTATACTGACGCTGCAATAATAGGATATACCGAAGCGCAAAATAAATGGTGTTTAGAGAATGAGGGATATATTTGGCGCTATTTTATAGAAAAAGAATTGCTTTATAGTGTGGATTCGAAATTAGCCCCTCGTTTTTTACAACCGGCGCCGTTTTCTAAGTTTTATTTGGAAATTGATAATGATTCTCCAGGTAAAGTAGGGGCTTGGATAGGATGGCAAATAGTCCGTTCTTATATGAAAAACAACCCCGTTTCTGTAACGGAATTGTTTTCTAAAAATGCGAAAGAAGTTTTTGAAAAGTCTAAATATAAACCCCAAAAATAATGTCAAATACACATACCTCAGAAATTAAGTTTCAAGTCGAATTAGACGAAAATAAAATTCCAGAACGTTTGCTTTGGTCTGCCGAGGACGGTGGCGTTGAGGCTGAAGAAGCTAAGGCGATTATGCTCTCCATTTGGGATAGCAAACTAAAAGAGAGCATGCGAATTGATTTATGGACCAAGGATATGCCTGTGGACGAAATGAAAATTTTTTTCCACCAAACTTTAGTAGCAATGTCCGAAACATTCAAACGAGCCACAAATGATGAAAAAATGGCGGCTACTATGCTTGATTTTTGTGATTATTTTGCTGAAAAATTAGACTTGAAGCGTCAATAAAGTTTCTTTAAAAAAAAGTGGTTTTGAGTTATTTGAAGCCACTTTTTTTTTGTGATAATTTTTTTAAAAAACATTTTGTTAGATTAGTTTTTTGAAATGCAGTTCAAACAACTAGCTTATAATTAAACTTTTCTAACTTTGATAAGTCTATTTATTGAACGAATCAACAGTCAAACGGATTAGTATGAAATACCTAGCCCTTTTATTGATATCATCGTTATTCATGGGATGTGAAAAAAGCGATGATACTCCACAAAACACTCCAGAAGCTTTTTATTTTCCGCCCAATACTGGAAGTACTTGGGAAACGAAATCGATGGCTAGTTTAGGTTGGAACCAAAGCGCGGTTCAGCCCTTAAAAGATTATTTAGCCGATAAACATACAAAATCCTTTATGATTCTAGTGAATGGTAGAATCGTAATGGAAGAATATTTCAACGGACACACCGCAGCGACTACTTGGCCATGGAATAGCGCAGGAAAGACATTAGTAGCTACCGCTATGGGAATTGCGGAACAAGAAGGATTGCTTAACATCAACAATAAAGTGTCTCAATATTTAGGTACAGGTTGGACGAGCGCTGCATTAGAAAAAGAAAACCTCATTACTTCAAAGCATTTGTTAACCATGACATCAGGATTAAATGATGATAAAGAGCTTGTTATAAAATCAAACCTAACTTATTTGGCTGATGCAGGAACTAGATGGTCGTACCATAATGTATTTCAGAAGTTGATGGATGTGGTGGCTGCCGCAAGTAAACAAGATTTTGACCTGTATTTTAACAGCAAGTTGAGGAATAAAATTGGGATGGAGGGATTTTGGAATGTTGGAACAATTTTTAAGATTTATCATAGTACTACTCGTAGTATGGCTAGATTTGGACTTATGGCACTTAAAAATGGTAAATGGAAAGAAGAACAAATCCTCAATGAAACCTATTTTAAGGAAAGTATCAGTACCTCACAAACTATTAATCCGTCGTATGGTTATTTGTGGTGGTTGAATGGGAAATCAAAGTATATGGTTCCGGGTGGACAAACGGTGTATCAAGGCGCTTTGGTGCCTAATGCGCCCGCTGATATGTATGCCGCGATGGGGGCCGAAGATCAACGAATTTATGTGATTCCTAGCAAAAATATGGTGGTGATTAGAATGGGTTATGCTTCGGATCCAGCGAATCCTAATTTTGCCCTTTCAGGCTTTGATAGTGCCCTTTGGGATAAAATAAATGCGGTGATAAAGTAAATTGTAATGCTGCTAAGAGGAATAAGAAATCTGGTTTTGTTATGACTCAACAGTAAATCTTATAGCTCACCGAGCCTCAACCTCATCGCGATATTTTGTTTTTTTGTGGTTCGCTGCATATGCTGGGTAGCAATATTTTTGCAGTGGCTTCAAAAAATGAAAAGTGAAATAAAAAAAGGTGCGGTTGATGAGCCGCACCTTTGGGAAATTTGTATGTTGATTTTACACCAATTGTTTCAAAGCAATTTCGAAAGCCGTCGCGCTGATGTTGGTTTTTGCAGTGCTCAAAGCGTGTGCTTTTACGATGGCATTTTTGATGGTTTCCGAAGTGTCTTGAAAGATGGCTTCATCTGTCATTTGTACTTTTTTCTCCATAAAATAAGCAAAAACCCTAGCCATTCCACAGTTGGAAATAAAGTCAGGAATTAAGCTTACTTTGTGGTCTACATCTTCCATAATTGGACCAAAGAAAATTTCTTTGTCGGCAAATGGAACGTTCGCGCCGCAAGAGATCACTTCTAATCCGTTTGCAATTAAACTGTCGATTTGGGATTGAGTTACCAATCGAGAGGCAGCACAAGGAGTGAAAATTTCTGCCCCAATAGTCCATATTTTTTGGTTGACTTCCTCAAATGGAATCATATTTTCGGATACCAATTTGTTGCCGTCTTTGTTCAAAAATAAGGTGCTGATTTCTTCGAATGAGAAACCATTTTCGTTGATTAATCCTCCGTCTCTATCAATGATTCCAACGATTTTGGCTCCCATTTCAGCCAAATAAAAAGCGGCTGCTGAACCTACGTTGCCAAAGCCTTGAACAATAGCTTTTTTACCCTTGATATTACCACCGTAAATGCTGTAATAATGTCCTACGGCTTGCGCAACGCCATAACCGGTAATCATATCGGCAACGGTATATTTTTTAGTTACATCGGGGGAGAATTTAGGATTTTCGATTACTTTGATTACACCTTGACGCAATTGCCCGATGCGATTGATTTTGTCTGCTTCGGTAGGTTTGAAATGTCCGTTAAACACCCCTTCTTGTGGATGCCAAACGCCACATTCTTCGGTCATTGGGATGACTTCGTGGATTTCGTCTACATTCAAATCGCCACCTGTACCATAATAACTTTTTAATAAAGGAGAAACCGCTTTGTACCAACGTTGTAAAACGCCTTTTTTTCTGGGATCGTTCGGATCAAAGTTAATTCCTGATTTAGCACCACCAATTGCTGGTCCGGAAACTGAGAATTTTACTTCCATCGTTTTGGCTAATGACAAAACTTCGTTCACATCAAGTCCTTTGCGCATTCTTGTTCCACCACCAGCAGCCCCTCCTCGCAAGGAATTAATCACCGTCCATCCTTCCGCTTCTGTTTCAGAATCTTTCCAATTAAAGATGATTTCAGGTTGTTTATTTTCGAATTTCTTTAATAAATCTTTCATTTATTGCGATTTGTTTATTTTTGGACAAATATATAAAAAGAATAAAGCCGTTACCAAAATTTCACAATTTTAGTAACGGCTTTTTTTTGAACCAGTTGAAACGGGTGTTTTGAAGTAACTGGGATTGGGGATTTATTTGACTTTTCCTAAAAGTGCTTCTTTTAGTTCTAAATCAACAGGAGTGTTAGAAAGCCAAATTCCAAAGAAAGCTTTTTTGAAATCAAAGCCAGGTATTTTGCCTTCTAATTTATTGTTTTTATAGACTAAAATGGATTTTTCTGCGGAAGAATAAAGCAAATTAAAAGCGTCATTTTCTACCGTAGCTTCTCGATTTAATAATTTTTCTAATAAGTCTAATTGAGTAGTAAACTGAGCGAGATTTTCTTCTCCAATAGACTTCACCATTCCTTTATGTAGTGATTTTGATAGTTTTTGTGAACTTACCAAAGAAGATGTTATTTGTAATCTTATTCCCATATTTGTGTCACTGTCCAAAATATCTTTGGAATCTTCTGATAAAATGGTTAAATACAAGGCTTGAACGTATACTTCTGTCCAGAATTTAGTTCGAGATCCAAATCCGTTTAATTGTAATTTTTGATTTTCAAAATCGATGGTTCTAGGTATTGTCACCCCATTCACAGAAAATTTTTCTTGAGCAATTCCATTTGAAAAAGAAAAACAAAAAAGGAGAACCAGTAAGCATGTAATTGAATTTTTCATAAATTATTGTAAATTAATAAAAGAGGTTGCAAATTTATATCAAGGGGGGCGTTTTTCAATGCGAATTTTTAGGTTTGAAAAAGTTTTGTATAATTCGGAATTAATTTATAAATCAAGGAATTAGAAATTCGAGGCTTTTTTCGAAATGCATAGATTTTATGTGTTTTTATGTTAATTGCTTGTTTTTTGGAAAATGCTTAATTTTTTTTATTTATGGCAAAAATGTTGATTTGTTTCTTTTTTACTACACTATTATTAAGGTTATAATTCAGGCATGTTTTGCGTGTCCTCCATGTTGCTATCAAAAACACCATTTTTGAATTAAATTTTTAATGTTTTTGAAAAAATAATGGTGATTATTTTGAACAAACGCTAAAATAACGAAATCGTTTGAATTTTTAATTTATAAATTCTACTTTTGACTTCAAAATTTCAATGTTTACTAAAAAATAACCAAAAATATGGATTTTAATCTAACGGAAGAGCACGAAATGATTCAGCAAGCGGCTAAGGATTTTGCTCAAACCGAACTGCAACCCGGGGTAATCGAAAGAGATGAACATTCTAAGTTTCCAACGGAGCAAGTAAAAAAAATGGCTGAACTTGGCTTCATGGGTATGATGGTTGACCCGAAATACGGTGGCGCAGGATTGGACAGTATTTCTTATGTTTTGGCCATGACCGAAATTGCTAAAGTTGATGCTTCTGCGGCAGTGATCATGTCGGTTAATAATTCCTTGGTTTGCGCAGGATTAGAAAAATATTGTACGGAAGAGCAAAAAATGAAATACCTAATGCCTTTGGCTAAAGGTGAAGTAATTGGTGCTTTTTGTTTGTCTGAGCCTGAAGCTGGTTCTGATGCCACTTCGCAAAAAACGACAGCGATAGATAAAGGGGATCACTATTTATTGAATGGAACTAAAAATTGGATTACCAATGGAGGTACGGCTAGCACTTATCTAGTAATTGCTCAAACCGATATTGAAAAAGGACACAAAGGAATCAATGCTTTTATTGTAGAAAAAGGATGGGCTGGTTTTGAAATTGGTCCCAAAGAGAAAAAAATGGGAATTCGCGGCAGTGATACACATTCCTTGATGTTTACCGATGTCAAAGTGCCTAAAGAAAACCGAATTGGAGCGGATGGTTTTGGATTTGCCTTTGCCATGAATGTGTTAAATGGCGGTCGATTAGGGATTGCTTCTCAAGCCTTAGGGATCGCTACTGGGGCCTATGAATTGGCATTGAAATATTCCAAAGAAAGAAAAGCTTTTGGTAAAGAAATTTTTAATCATCAAGCCATTGCTTTTAAATTGGCAGATATGTATGTGAAAATTACGGCAGCAAAATTACTTATAATGAAAGCGGCGTGCGAAAAGGACGCGGGACAAGATATTGCACATTCTGGTGCTATGGCTAAATTATATGCTTCAGAAATTGCGCTAGAGGTAGCGAATGAGGCGGTTCAAATTCACGGAGGAAACGGATATGTGGCAGAATACCATGTAGAACGCATGATGCGTGATTCTAAAATCACTCAAATTTATGAAGGTACTTCAGAAATTCAACGTATTGTAATTTCTAGAGGACTAACCCTATAATTTTTTTTTAAAGGTAAGCCATTAAAAGTTGGTATTGTTGTGTGAACGATACGCTTCTTTTAATGGTTTTTTATTTTGTCATTCTTCTGACGACGCCTCATTGGGCACTGTTTTTTCTAGCATATCATAGGCTAAAACATAATATTCATTGGCATTGAATTGGAATTCATCAATGACTTTCCATCGTAATTTCTCAGTGTGGGCTTTGAAAGAAGGGATGTTTGTTTTGTTGATGAAAGTAAGAGCTAATGGGAATTTTTGAAGCATGTGTATCCGCATGAATTCGAATAATTCTTGAAGGATGCCTTGCCCTCTAAAGTTTCTGTCAATACATACAGGGCCATATTGAAAGTTATTCTCGGTAGTAATAGAGAAATTTTTATAGGATAATTTCGGAAATAAATCTATCATGTGCTTGAATATAGGCCATTGTTCAAAAAAAATCCAGTCGGCAGCTACCATAAAACCTATAATGGTGTTGTTTTTTTGAGCTACAAAAAGTCCCTTTTCTTGGATTACATACTCAATTTGAGCGACGGTTAAGGCGGTTGTTACAAATCCACCTTGCTTTTCTGTTTCGTTTAAATTTACTACTAAATTGGCTTGATGAAGCGCTATTATTCCGGGAATATCTTCATTTGTAGCAATTTTTAAAATATAGGGTAATGACATACTACTGTTTTTTTATGTTTAAAAGTACAAAATAGAAGTGAAGAAATTTGAGACTTAGATAAGCTTTTATTTTTTTTAGGGTCATTTTGTTTCGGTTTTATTATTTTTGCTAGATGAAAAAAATTATCATTACTGGAACGAGTAGGGGTATTGGCTATGAATTAGCGTTACAATTCGCTACTGCTGGTCATCAAGTTTTGGCCTTGTCTAGGAAAATACCGCAAACGTTATTGGAACATCCAAACATTTCTTGTTTGTCTGTGGATTTATCAACGGAATCCGATTTGTATAAAATTACCGATTTTCTGGAGCATACTTGGAAAAAAGCGGATGCCATCATTCACAATGCAGGAGCTTTAATCAACAAGCCATTTGCAACACTTACCCAAAAAGATTTTGATTGGGTGTACCGCGTCAATGTTTTTGGAGTGGCTAATCTCACTCGAATTGCATTGCCTTATCTGCAACGTGGTAGTCATGTTGTAACAATTAGTTCTATGGGCGGTATTCAAGGAAGCTTAAAATTTGCAGGATTAGCAGCTTATAGTTCTAGTAAAGGAGCCGTAATCACATTATCAGAATTATTGGCTGAAGAATATAAAGAAGAGGGTATTGCTTTTAATGTGTTAGCTTTGGGAGCTGTTCAAACTGAAATGTTGGAAGAAGCTTTTCCTGGATACCAAGCACCATTATCAGCAATAGAAATGGCTCAATATATCTTCGATTTTACCCTTACTGGTAATAAGTATTATAACGGAAAAGTATTGCAAGTCACTACTAGTAATCCATAAGGGTTGAGATTCCAAATTCCAAATTTCAAATTCCAAATACAATTTGTCTGACACGCTTTTAAAATATTTGCCTGAACATGCTGTAAAACCAGTTTTTGAACTGATTGTTGCGAACCGGGTGCATTTAAAAATCGTTAATGAGCGCGTAACTCGCCATGGTGATTATAGACGGGGGAGTAGTGGAAAACACGAAATCACAGTCAATTCAAATTTAAATAAATACCGATTCTTAATCACTTTAATTCACGAGATCTCGCATTTGGTAGCTTTTGAAAAGTTTGGCCGTCAGATAAAACCCCATGGAGCCGAATGGAAATATACCTTTCAAAGATTAATGGTTCCTTTTATACGACCTGAGATTTTTCCCAATCAGTTATTGCCTTTGTTGGCCAGACATTTTAAAAATCCTGCTGCAAGTAGTGATACCGATGCTACTTTGGCTTTGGCCTTAAAACAATTTGACCAACAAAATGATAAAAGTTATATCTTTGAAATACCCTACGGAAGTGTTTTTCGAATTCATAACGGAAAAATTTTTCAAAAAGGAGCTTTGAGAACGAAGCGTTACGAATGTATAGAAGTAAGTTCGAATAGAATGTATTTGTTTAACCCCAATGCCGAAGTTGAATTGCTACGAATGTAACGTAGGTAAATTAATTTGGCAGCAAAGAAAATCACTATGAACAAAAATTATTATGCAATTTTGATGGCAGGAGGCGTAGGATCTCGTTTTTGGCCAGTAAGTACTACCGAGTTTCCAAAGCAATTTCACGATATGTTAGGCACCGGAGAGACTTTAATACAGAAAACCTTCAGCCGATTGTCGCAATTAATTCCAAAAGAAAATATCCTCATTCTAACTAATGAGGCCTATAATGCTATTGTTTTGGAGCAATTACCCATGGTGAATCAAAATCAAATTGTTTTAGAGCCCGCTATGCGAAATACGGCTCCTTGTATTTTGTTTGCTGCTTTGAAAATAAAAAAAATGAATCCTAATGCTGTCATGGTTGTCGCTCCAAGTGACCATTGGATTGAAGATGAAGCGCAATTTAGGGCTAATTTGCAGGTCTCTTTCGATTTGTGTGAAACTGAAGATACCTTAATGACTCTAGGGATTTTACCAACATTTCCTAATACAGGATACGGTTATATCGAATATGATAAATTGAACAGTAAACCTGTAAAAAAAGTAGTTCAATTCAGAGAAAAACCAGATTATGCTACTGCTAGAAAGTTTATTCAGAGTAGAAATTTTCTTTGGAATGCAGGAATTTTTGTTTGGAGTATTCCTTCTATTCTAAAAGCATTTCAAACCTTTCAACCTGAAATGTTAGCCCATTTTATGAAGGGGTTTGATAGTTTTAATACTCAAGAGGAACAGCAATTTCTCAAAGAGTTTTATCCATTAGCCGAGAACATTTCGATTGATTATGCTGTGATGGAAAAAGCTAAAAATGTGTTTGTTTTACCAGCCACCTTTGATTGGAATGATTTGGGGACTTGGGGCTCATTATATGATAAATTACCCAAAGACGTGCAAGATAATGCCGTAGTAAACGCAAAAGTATTATTAGAAAATGCTTCTCATAATATTATTCGAACTGCAACTAAAAAAACAGTAGTAATTGATGGGTTACATGATTTTATCATTGTTGATAATGACGATGTGTTGTTGATTTATCCCAAAAGTAAGGAACAAGATATTAAGGTTATTGCGAATAAATTGAAGTAAGCTGATTTTGGTCATGAAAAAAAGTGGGAGTTTATGGCTAATGATTTTGCTGTGATTTCGTTATATTTAAAATAGTTTAAAACCAAAAGTTAAAGGAAGGTAAAAATAAAAGAGTCTAATTTCAGACTCTTTTATTTTTAGGGGAAACCTCTTTCTGATAAATTTTAATTGAAAACGATGAATTGCTAAAATTTAATATTCATTTTTTCAGAAAACAATTGCTCATTTTGGTAATATTCAAAATACCAATCCTTGTCTTTTAAAAGCAATACCCCTTGAATGCCTTCTTTTATTGCAGTGAAGTAATCACTCTTAGAAGTTTTATAAATTTTCATGATTACTTTTGGTGTAGTGTCTACTAGTTGATAGCCGTTAGAAGTTGGTTGTGCATAGTAAATATTGGTGTTTGTCAAAGAATTAGTCTCAATGGCCGTGTTTGTTGTTGTAGGAGTATTGACTACTACAGGAATAGTTGTTGGTGTTTTTGTGGTTGTAGATAAAGTTCCGTTGTACTTATAATTTTGAGCGTACAATGAAGTAAAAGCTTCATTCAAAGCTTCGGTATAGGCTAATTGGTATTCTTTTTCTTTGGTATATCCTGTTGTTGATTTAAATATTTCTTTTCCATTACAATCTTTCAACACAAAATACATCTTGGTAGCTAAAAATGCTTTTACGTTAATAACGTCAATATATAACAAATTGCATTTGTCGTAAGGATTGCTTTCTTCCGTATAAAAAACTTCAAATCCGGCTTTGTTTAAATTGAATTTTGTTAAGGTCGCAAGTCGATATTCGTTGGTTTTTTTTTGAAAATCATACTTTAAAGGAACAATTACTGCTTTAAAATCGTTGATAGATTGTGCAAAGGAAAAACTTGTGAATAGAGCTAAAATGAATAAAAAACGTACTTTCATTGTTGTAATTTTTAAGAGTAAAAAACAGAGGGGAAACCTCTTTCGAATGGTTTAAAGTTACAAGAAATTTTGTAACTCTAGTAAATGTTTCACTTGTTTGATTTCGGGGTCTACAGGAACTTGATTTGGATTGAAAAAGATAGCTGTTAAACCCGCATTTATCGCCCCATTTATATCTGCATCGAGGCAATCGCCTATCATTACACTCTGCTCTTTTTGGGCATTTGCCACTTCGAGTGCGTGGTCAAAAATAATGGGATTCGGCTTCTTAACTCCTGCCATTTCTGAATTGGTGATGGATTTAAAATAAATTTCTAAATTAGAATTTTTAATTTTTCTATCCTGAACAGCAGCAAAACCATTTGTAATGATGTGCAAGCTGTATTTTTGATGCAAGTATTCTAAAATATCAATCGTACCTTCGAATAAAAAGTTGTTCTCAGGTAATAATTCGATATAATCTTCTGCCATTTGATGGATTGCAGCATCGGCAATGGCATAATTCAAAGCATCAAATGATAATTTTAAGCGATCATACCGCAATTGCTCATGCGAAATTTGATCTTTTTGATACAGTTTCCAACACGCTTGGTTAATCGGGATATATTTTTCTATAAATAAGGCTGTATCCACATCTGGATGATTTTTTTTGAAAATGATATCAAAAGCCATTTCAGAATTTTTATCAAAATCCCAAAGGGTATGATCTAAATCAAAAAAGACATCGGTTATATTTTTTAAAAGCATAGTTTTTATTTGAATATTCGTTTATCGAAAGGGAAATCAACTTGATCTATGATCTGAATTTGCTTAAAATCCTGATGAAACGGATTGATTAAAAAATTGAAATCTCCTTGGACCACAGCCGAAGGTACTTTCAGTAAAGCAAAATCATTTTGTTGAATAAAACGATCTCCAAGTACAGCGGTATGAAAAGAGGAAGGAAACACATTCCAATCCGATTGTAAATCGGCCATTTTGACTTCGCTAATTTCGATAGTGTCAGGAATAGAAATGGTTAGCATTACAAAATCACTTGGCAAAGTAGCTAATGACAAATGTACAACAACCTCTGCCATAGCAAGTGCTCTACTTTCTGCTGTGTAAATGATTTCTGTGCCTTTAGAATTCCATCTCGCACCACACATTGAAGCGCCTTTTCCAGATAATTCTATGGGATATTTCTTTCTAGCTAGTCGAAAAACTTCCATTACACAAAAATACCTTGGTCGATTTTTACCATCTCTTGCAAGACCATTTCTTTACCGTAAGAATCTCGCAATAACTCAATTGGTTTTAGATTACCTAAAGCATATGAAGGAAGCGTTAGCCAACTGTAAAACTGCTCTTCTGAATCGAAAATGGTTCTGCCAACGGTGGTGACTTCAGCCAGTTCTAATATTTTTTCGGATTGCAAAGGTTTAAAAACAAAACTATCCTTGGCACGACTGCGTTGTAAAGATTTTGTGGATATTCCTAAGAAAAGCGCCCAATCTTCTTCATTAAAAGGCGTTTGTTCTTGAATCAATTTAAAAAATTCATAGGGAATCCCTTCGCGAATGGCGTGAACAATTAGCATTTTATTCTTTAAAAAATCAGCATACGTCAATTTTTTATTCAACACTTTGTAGCCACTACTTTGCTCTAATTTTGAAACAAACGAACGCACCATTGCATTGATAGCTGTTTGAGAATTTAATTTAATCGCTTCCATAAAAAAGACATTTGTCTGCAAATATAAGACAAATGTCCATATTAAATACGTTAATTATAAAATTCCTTCATCAGCAAAGCTAAAATAACTATGCTCAGTGACAATTATATGGTCTAAGACAGAAATATCCAGCTGTAGTCCGGCATTTTTAATTCTTTTAGTTACCTGAATATCGGCTTCGCTGGCTTGGAGTTTTCCTGACGGATGATTATGTACCAAAACAATAGCTACTGCATTTTGCTCTAATGCTATTTTAAATACTAATCGCACATCAACAACAGTTCCTGTAATTCCTCCTTTGCTGAGTTGTGCTTTAAAAATAATCTTATTCGCATTATTAAGATATACTACCCAAAACTCTTCGTGAGCTAACTCACCTATGATAGGATACATTTCTTGATACATCACTTTACTCGAAGTTACTTTTACCAATTCGAGAGGGTTTTCTTCTTTTCTTCGTCTTCCCAATTCTAAAGCCGCTGCAATCGTAATGGCTTTGGCTTCGCCTATCCCTTTAAATTCCATCAACTGAGCCAAAGATTGTTTTCCTAAAGAAGACAAATTATTATTGACGCTAGCTAAAATACGTTTACTCAGGGCCACTGCCGATTCATTTCTACTTCCTGAACCTATCAAGATGGCGACTAATTCGGCATCGCTTAAAGCACTTTTACCTTTGAGCATCATTTTTTCGCGAGGCTTGTCATCTTCTGACCAATGGGTAATAGGAAAATTAGTTGCTTCCAAATGCTAAATATTTATAAATGAATAGATTACTTAGTAAGTAAATATATAGTATATTTCTTAAAATAAAAAATGTGCTTTTTACAATTTGCAAAAAGCACATTTTTAAAAAAAGAAAATTAGTGTCCTAATGAATTATTTTTCTTTCCACCATTAAGATAGTAAGACACATTAAGAACTCAAAAACTTAATTTTCTTAATATCTTAATGGTAAAGATTTTTATTCATTTTTTTTCATCCCTTCAATTCGGGTTAGAACCCAAAAAGAAAAATATTATTCTATTATGCTTTTAACCTCATCAAAATTCAATCCGCCGTAATTACCGGAACTCATTAGCAGCAATGCCGAGTTCTCTAAATTTTGATTGAACAAAAAAGTCTTGAATTCGATTGGATTGGTATAAATAATTAAGTCTTCTCTATTGAAAGCTTTGGCTATTTGTTCATACGTCACTTCTTCGAGTTGTTTAATTTTTACAGCATCAGGAGAATAGAAAACCACGGCAACATCCGCATATTCCAGTGCTCCTTCATATTCTTTTAAGAATTCGGCATTCAAACTACTGTACGTGTGCAATTCCAAACAAGCCACCAAAGTACGATCAGGATATTGCTCTTTTACGGCTTTTGTAGTTGCCGCTACTTTACTCGGTGAATGTGCAAAATCTTTGTAAGCTACTTTCCCTTTACCTTCGGCTATTTTCTCTAAGCGTTTCGAAGCTCCTTTAAAACTAGCAATCGCTTCATAAAAATCAGCTTCATCTACACCCATATTTTGACAAATCCATTTGGCACCAGCGAGATTGTTCAAATTATGTGCTCCAAAAACTTCAATTGGCATAGGTCCTTCTGGCGTTTCTAAAAGCGTTACTCCATCTTTTACTTCATAGTTTGGAGTGTTATACGCCATTTTACGAATCGGATTCGTAGCTGCTTCGGCCACTCTTTTCACTTCTAAATCTTCAGCATTATACACTAAAATCCCGCCATTGGTGATTTTGTCAATAAAAATCTCGAATTGATTGACATAATTTTCATAGGTCGGAAAAACATTGATATGGTCCCAAGCAATTCCAGAAATCAAAGCAATGTTCGGTTGATACAAGTGAAATTTAGGTCTTCTGTCAATAGGAGAAGACAAATACTCATCACCTTCCAAAACCATAAAATCATTTTCTTCTGTAAGATGCACCATAGTATCAAAACCTTCCAATTGGGCGCCTACCATATAATCTACTTCTATATTATGATAATGCATCACGTGCAAAATCATTGAGGTAATTGTAGTTTTTCCGTGCGACCCTCCTATTACTACACGGGTTTTGTTTTTGGATTGTTCGTATAAAAACTCAGGATAAGAATAGATTTTCAATCCTAATTCTTGCGCTTTTAATAATTCTGGATTATCAGCTTTTGCGTGCATTCCTAGAATCACGGCTTCAATATCAGCAGTGATTTTTTCAGGAAACCAACCTAGTTCAGCAGGCAAAATTCCCTTTTTCTCCAAGCGAGATTTTGAAGGTTCGAAAATAGCATCGTCGCTACCTGTTACTTGATATCCTTTGTTGTGAAGAGCCAAGGCCAAATTGTGCATTGCACTTCCGCCAATAGCTATAAAATGAGTTTTCATAGTAAATTCCAGATTTATAGGTTCTAAATTTCAAACGAAATTTGATTAATTTTTTTCGAATTGCCCTTTTAGTTCTTGCGCTTTCTTAGGGTTGTTTAATTTTTTCAAATATAATTGATATAATTTTTGAAAAGTGACTTTTGAATTGCCAATTTCGTGCGCTTTTTTATATTGAATTTCAGCAGCCGAGTAGCGGTCAAAATACTCCTCAATATGGCCACGAGACAAATAACCATCTACTGGAGAAATTTTCAACAACTCATTAGAATACTGTATCGCTTTCGACTGACTACCACCAACTATTCCGGGCAATTGCAAATTGAGTTCAATGAGTGCCCATCTTGCATCAATATGTTTAGGGTCGAGAGCAATGGCTTTTTCAAAAGAGGATCGAATGTCACCTATCATCCCTAGAGCCTTGAATTTATTCACCTCTTTGGCTTTCATCCCCATAACACCACCACATTTGTAATGATAATCGGCTTCATTGGGTTTTATTTTTTTTAATTTATTGTAGTAGCCTAACGCTTTATCCCATTGTTTTTGTTTCCCAGCTATATCGCCAAGATATTCAATAGCCTTAAGATCATTTGGATTTGTTTTCAATACCGACTCAAACAAAGGAGCTGCTTGTGTGTACTTTCCGGCTTCAAATAACTTTTCGGCTGTCTCGAAATTTGATTGTGAAACCATAAAAAGAGGAAATAGCATAAAAAACAGTACTGATTTTTTCATTTTTCAAAAATAAATAAATTTTAGAGTAAACTGGCGGATAATTTACATTCAAGATAAACTAAGACGAAATAAATAATACAAAGAAAAAATTAAAATCACATTCCCCTAACACTGCCATCTTATTTTCGTAAAAACTTTATATGAAATCGATAATAACCAAAAGTTTGCCTAAGCAAACACCAAAGAGAAACAAATCGATACCATATGTGTCCATTAAAAATATAATCCACACATATGAAAAGTAAACGAAAAATTCCTCTAGTCGTAATTAGTGATGTGCATTTGGGCACATATGGTTGCCAAGCCAAAGAATTACTACAATACCTCAAATCCATTCAACCGCAAATCTTAATTCTCAATGGTGATATTATCGATATGTGGAATTTCAGCAAAAGTTACTTTCCTGTGGCGCATATGAATGTTTTAAGACAAATCATAAAACTCTCCAATTTAGGCACAAGAGTCATCTATATTACCGGAAATCACGATGAAGCCCTTCGCAAATATTCAGATTTTGTTTTAGGAAATTTTGAGTTGGTCGACAAATTGATTTTAGAAATCGATGGCAAAAAAACGTGGTTCTTTCACGGCGATGTATTTGATTCTTCCACTAGAGGCTATGCCAAAATCCTTGCTAAATTAGGTGGTAAAGGCTATGATTTATTGATTCTAATCAACAGTTGTATCAATTGGTTTCGAGAATTGTTGGGTAAAGAAAAAAGAAGCTACTCCAAAACCATCAAAGACAGTGTGAAAAAAGCAGTAGCTTTTGTAAGTAATTTCGAAACCACTGCTGCTGAAATTGCCATAGAAAAAGGCTACAGTTACGTAGTTTGCGGACATATTCATAAACCCCAAATGAAAACCATCGAAAATGAGCACGGACAAGTCACTTATCTTAACAGTGGTGATTGGGTCGAAAACCTCACCGCTTTAGAATACAAAAAAGGAAAATGGAGCATCTACCAATACCTTAAAGAACATTACAAAGAGACCGATGTAGCCGAAGAAACAATAAACAACGACATCGTTGTCAAAATCCTATCCTAATCCGTAAAATGAAAATATTCTACGCCATTCAAGCCACAGGAAACGGACACATTAGCAGAGCCATTCAACTCTACCCTTATCTGCAAAAATATGGCGAAGTTGACTTTCTCTTAAGCGGCACTTATGCTTCATTAAATCCAAGCATTCCGATTAAATACAGAAGCAACGGTTTGAGCCTTCACTACAGTCAATGCGGCGGACTAGATTATTGGAATATTGCCAAAAAAGTAAAACCTAACCAAATCTACAAAGACGCTCGCTCGCTACCATTAGACCAATACGATGTCATCATCAATGATTTTGATTCCATCACTTCATTGGCTTGTAAACTACAAAAAAAACATTCGGTATCTTTTGGTCATCAAGCCAGTTTCACCTCAAAACTAACCCCTCGCCCCGAAAAAAAAGATGTCATCGGTGAATTAATTTTCAAACATTATGCGCCTGCTCCTCAAAACATAGGACTACATTTTGAACGCTACGATGATTTCATTTTGCCCCCCATCATCAAAGACGAAATCTTACACGCAGAGCCTAAAAATGGCGGACACATTACCGTTTATCTTCCTTCTTTTCAAAAAGAGTGTTTAGAAAAAGCCTTCAATAAATTACCCAACGAGCACTTTCACTGGTTTTTGAGCGACGTAAAAACAAAGCATAGAGTCAAAAACATCACTTATTATCCTGTAGACCAAGCGTTGTTCAACAAAAGTGTAATCAAATGCCAAGGCATCATCACAGGCGGCGGATTTGAAACGCCTTCCGAGGCTTTGTTTCTTCGCAAAAAAATCCTTTCCATTCCTATTCGAAAACATTACGAGCAAGAATGCAACGCTGCCGCTCTAAAAAAAATGGGTATTCCCGTTATTTACGAAGTCGGTCGAGATTTCGATTTGATTATAGAAAATTGGCTCACCTTGCCTATGAATTACCCCAAAATCGAAGCCAATGTCATTCCACACACTTTAGACTTCTTGTTTGACACCTATCCCCAAAAACAAAACCGCCTTGAAATGAATCAAGACGGTCTTATCTATTAAAGTATTTAGGAGCAGAAAAAATAGGCATTCTGGTTGTCATCGTCCCGCTATCCGTTACAATCTTTGGTGTCGAACACCGCCACCAAAGGATTTTCACTGCTATCGGGGCTAAAGAGCCACAACATTCTTTCTTGCCTTCAATTTGATTTTGAACTATTTTACGATAGTCATTTCATCAATAATATTTTGAGCTCCAGCATATTTGTCAATAATCCAAAGCACAAAACGAATATCTAAATTGATGGTTCTTTGTAGTTTTTTATCAAAAATAACATCACCAGCCATAGCTTCAATGTTACCGTCAAAAGCAACCCCAATCAACTCTCCTTTTCCGTTCAATACTGGAGAACCTGAGTTTCCACCTGTAATATCAGTATCTGTCAAGAAGTTTACTGGCATATATCCCGCTTTATCCGCATACTGACCAAAATCTTTCGCTTTGTTCAATTCTAACAAACGAGCAGGTAAATCAAACTCAGCGTCACCCGCTTTGTATTTGTTCACCATTCCTGTCATTGTCGTGTAATTGTTAATTTTGGCGTCGTTGCGTTTGTCAGCAGGCAAAGAGCGCACTTTTCCGTAAGTCAAACGCAAAGTAGAATTCGCATCTGGATACTGAATCGTATTCAATTTTGATTCTCTCAAACCTTCCACCAATTTACGGAAAGCAATAGCAAAATCATCATCAGCTTTCGCTTGTTCTGGCGATTTGGCTCTAATTTTAGTCATCAAATCATTAGAAATAACATACAAAGGGTCGTTAGTAATAGTTTCAACTTTAGGCTCTTTCAAAAACGCAAGCACTGCATCTTTTGAAGTAAAAATACTAGAAGTTACTGCTTTGTGTACATCATTGGTAAAATCACCATTATTAGCCGCTTTCATTTCGGCTACTTTTGGTGCCAAACCATATTCAGCCGCTTTAGCAGCATACAAATTCAATTGTGCGGTCAACACTTCTTTTTCAAGAGGGGCGTACAAACTTCCGTAAGCGCCATCAATTGCTGAAGTTAATCTTGGCAACATTTCGGCTCTCTTTGCTTCGTTTTCTTTAGCATATGCGATTAAACCATTTCCTAAATTTGCAGGCAAAGTTCCGTAAGTCGCAGTACGCAATAATTGTGTCAAGTAGTTATCGTGACGCGCTTTTAAGTTGGTTTGCGCATAGTAGTTATTGATTGTAGCAATAACGTCTCCGTATTTCGCTTTGTTCTCTGCTTTATTAGCCCAAGCATTAAATTTAGCTTCTTCTTTCGTTTTGGTTTGAGCCGTTTTAGCTTTGGTCAAAGCATCAATCATCCCTTGACGGTTTTTCCAATAGTTAGCAGTAGACGCATATTTAGAAGCGTATTGTAAGTTTACAGTAGCATCTTTAGTCATAAACTTTTTCATATTGTCCATTCCTGTTTTGGCACCTTCTACCCAAGCAGGATAAGCATACTTCACGTTTTGCTCAATTCCATTAGCTGGCATCCATCTGTTGGTACGACCAGGATACCCTAAAATCATAGCATAATCGTTCTCTTGCACACCTTTTAAGCTTATTGGTAAGTAATGTTTTGGTTGCAATGGCACATTCTCTGGAGAATACTCTGCTGGATTTCCATCTTTATCAGCATACACTCTAAACATAGAAAAATCCGCAGTGTGGCGTGGCCATTCCCAGTTGTCTGTGTCTCCACCAAATTTTCCTAAACTCTCTGTTGGAGTTCCTACCAAACGAACATCTTTGTAATCTTGATACACAAAATAGTAGTACTCATTTCCTTGAAAAAATGGACGAACAGAAACGGTATATTTTCCGCCTTCACTATTTTCTTTTTCAATCAAAGCAATTTCTTGTTGAATTGCTTTGTTGCGCTCAGCTTCGGTCATCTTATCATTTACTTTAGACAAAATACGTTTAGAAACATCATCCATACGCACAAAGAAACGAACGAACAACGATTTTGGTTTTAGTTCTTGACTTTTGTCTTTCGCCCAAAATCCATTTTTCAAATAGTTATTTTGTTTAGATGACAATTCTGCAATCGCGTCATACCCGCAGTGGTGATTGGTTAAAACTAGACCTTGTTTAGACACAATTTCGGCAGTACATCCACCATTGAATTGTACAATTGCATCTTTCAAACTGTGGTGGTTGATACTATAAATTTCTTCGGCTGTCAATTGCAAGCCCATTTTTTCCATATCTCTATGGTTTAATCTTTCGATGAACATCAAGAACCACATTCCTTCATCTGCTTTTACAGGAAAAGCCATAAGGCATAAGGTCAAGAATAAGACAATCTTTTTCATATAGGTAATTATTTATTTTAGCATGGCGAATATAAGTCATTTTCGCATTTTAAACGACTATTCGCATTCAAAATCACATTTTACAATCTGATTATTAACTTTAATTTATGAATTATACAAAACAAAAAAGGTGCTCTTTTTCAAGAACACCTTTATATATTTGAATGAAAATAAATTATTCGTTCAACATTTTCCATAATTTATCTTTCAATTCGGTCAACCCTTGTTGAGCAACCGATGAAATGAACATATAGGGAACGTCTTTGAAAGCAACGTCTAAATCGGCTTTTAGTTCTGCTTTTAATTCGTCATCGAGCATATCAATTTTTGAAATAACCAACAAACGTTCTTTGTCTAACATTTCTGGATTGTACTTAGTCAATTCGTTTACCAAAATCTCATATTCCGCTTTGATATCTGGCGTATCTACTGGAACCAAGAACAACAGCGTAGAATTTCTTTCGATGTGACGCAAGAAATAATGCCCTAACCCTTTTCCTTCGGCTGCACCTTCAATAATACCCGGAATATCAGCAATTACAAACGACTGATAATCTCGATACGCTACAATTCCTAAATTGGGTTTTAAAGTCGTAAACGGATAATCGGCAATTTTTGGTTTTGCAGAAGTCAATACAGATAGCAAAGTCGATTTTCCTGCATTTGGGAAACCTACTAAACCAACATCAGCCAAAACTTTCAACTCCAAAATCACGTCCATTTCAACACCAGGTAAACCTGGTTGCGCATATCTTGGCGTTTGATTCGTTGAACTACGAAAATGCCAGTTACCTAAACCACCTTTACCTCCACGTGAAAGAATTTGTTTTTCACCATCGTCGGTAATTTCAAAGAGTGTTTCACCAGTTTCTTTGTCTTTTACCACAGTTCCCAAAGGAACTTCAATATACTTGTCTTCACCATCGGCACCGGTACTGCGATCACCACCTCCGTCACCTCCATGTCCTGCTTTGACATGTCTGGCAAATTTGAGATGAAAAAGTGTCCAAAGCGCTTTGTTTCCGACCAAATACACATGTCCTCCTCGACCTCCATCTCCACCGTCTGGCCCACCGTATTGTATAAATTTCTCTCTGTGTAAATGCGTAGATCCTTTTCCTCCTTTACCGGAAGAAACAAATATTTTTACGTAATCTACAAAATTTCCTTCTGTCATTTTTTTTTATTTCAAAGCTTAAAAATTTAAAAGTTTAAATTTGTTCGGAGAACCAACAACATTAAACAATTAAATCCTAAACCAAATTAACCATTCAAGGCTTTCACCATTACCTTATCTATCTTCACACCGTCCATATCGATTACTTCTAGCTCAAATTTTTGCCAAATCAATTTTTCTCCTTGTTTTGGAATACGAGACAATTCAGTCATTATCAAGCCACTCACTGTGGTTACTTCATAATCATTTATTAATTCATCTAGCTCAAAAAAGGTTAAGAAATCGTGCAGTGAATAATGTCCATCTACCAACCAAGAGCCATCTTCTCTTTCTATTAATTGAAAATCATCTTTATAAAACTCAGCAGCATCACCTACTAAAGCTTCTAAAATATCATTCAAGGTAATCACCCCTTGAAAATCGCCATACTCATCAGAAACAAAGGCATAATGGATACCTGTTTTTTTGAAATTCTCCAAAGCCGTGTAAGCGGTAGTTTGTTCCATAATAAAAGGCGCTTCGGTCATAATATCCGCTAAATTGAAAGTATCATTTTCAAAATTAGAGAATATGTTTTTTAAGTTGACCACGCCTACTATGTCGTCAAAATTTTCTCCATAAACTGGGTAAATGGAATGCAATTCTTTCAACATTAACTGCCTTACTTGTTCTTTGTTGGCATTAAATGGCAAGAAAACTACAGACTTACGGTGCGTCATTAAAGAGTTGACTTTTCGGTCACCAATATGAAAAACGCGCTCTACAATATCTTGTTCTATTTCTTGTACTTCGCCTCCTTCTGTTCCTTCTTTGATAATGGCTTTGATTTCTTCCTCGGTTACTTTGCCGTCTGCAGTAGGTTTGATTTGCAAAATATCTAAAATAGCATCTGTAGAAGATGTAAGTAACCATATAAACGGAGCCGTGATTATCGAAATAAATTTCATTGGCATCGCTACAGTCTTAGCAATCGACTCTGGGTGGTTGAGACCAATTCGTTTGGGCAACAACTCGCCTAATACTAAAGAGAAAAAGGTAAGAACGACAACCACAATTCCTACTGCAATGGAGTGGGCATAGGGTTGAAAAACTTCATAGCTTTGTATAAAAAGTTCTACGTCTTTGGTGATTTTATCTCCAGAATAAATACCTGTCAAAATACCAATTAGAGTGATTCCTATTTGTACGGTTGACAAAAACTTATTGGGAGAATTGGCTAAATCTAATGCTGTTTTTGCACTTTTATTTCCTTTTTTTGCAGCTGTTTCTAATCTATTTTTCCTTGCTGAAATCAATGCAATTTCTGACATTGAAAAAACTCCATTTAGGAGTATAAGAAAAAAGATAATGAGTATTTCCAATTGTATATTTATTAGTTAAACTTCTTTTTAGCCCAGATGGAAGAGAAAAGCCCGGACTCTTGTGGTTTAGTTTTTGTAAGTAGCGCTAAGCGACTAAAAGAAGCTTGGGCGATGCTTTACAAAAACAAACCACAAGAGGAGGACTTGTAACGTACAGCTGGAAATGCTTCTATAAATTATCGATAACTTGAGTAAGTCTTTCGGTAATTTCTTGAATACTTCCTATACCATCTACAGCGTGAAATTTGTTTTGCGCCTTGTAATAATCCATCAAAGGGGCAGTTTTTTCATTGTATTCTTGGTAACGGTTTCTGATTTTTTCTTCGTCTTGGTCGTCTACTCTACCGCTTGTTTTTCCTCTTTCAAGCAAACGTGCCACTAGTACTTCGTCATCAGCTTCTAGCGCAACAGTCGCAGTTACTTGGCTACCGATAGTTGGCAAAAAGACATCTAATGCTTCGGCTTGAGAAATGGTTCTTGGATAACCATCGAACAAAATTCCTTTGGCATCCAAATGCTTGTTTACTTCGTCAATCAACATTTTGGTAGTTAATTCATCTGGAACCAAATCGCCCGCATCCATGTAAACGCGTGCTTGTTTTCCTAATTCCGTATCGTTTTTTAAATTAAAACGAAAGACATCTCCGGTCGAGATATGAACTAATTGGTATTTTTCTTTTAGGAATTCTGCTTGAGTTCCTTTTCCTGCACCTGGTTTCCCAAATAAAACTATGTTGATCATTTTTTAAAAAAAATTTATAAACAGTACCCTTAAAAAAAGGGACTTCTAAGGTTGTGAATTTATATTTTTGTTTATTCGCTTAACTGATATACTTCTGGCAAATTACGTCCAATTCCGTCATAATCTAAACCATAGCCAACTATGAATTTATTAGGAATACGAATTCCAATATAATCAATTTTGACATCTTTTTTATAAGCATCCGGCTTAAAGAAAAGAGTGGCAATTTTTAGATGCTTAACATTTTGACTTTTAAATAGTTCTTTAAGCTCGACCAAAGTATTTCCGGTATCGACGATATCTTCAATAATGATCACAGAACGTCCCGTAAGATCTTGATTTAAGCCTATTAACTGTTTTACGTTTTCGGTAGTAGCAACACCTTCATAAGAAGCCATTTTTACAAAACTTACTTCGCATGGACCGGTATATTTTTTTACCAAATCAGCAACTACCATAAATGAACCATTTAATACTCCTACAAAAACAGGAGTTTCTTCTGCAAAATCATCTTGAATTTGTTTCGCTAGTTTTGTGATAGCAAAATCTATTTCGCTAGCCGCAATAAACGGAACAAATTGTTTATCGTGAAGTTGTATCATTATTTTTAGATTTAAAATAATGCACAAAGATACAGAATTCGGATTTGACAATTCACAATTGATTTTAAATTTGTATTTTTAAATTAAAACCATCCAAAATGAGCGCTGAACTGTTGTCCCATCTAGATTATGTAAGCGGTTACCGCGACAAAAGAGTACTTGCTGCACAATTTGTTTTGAACGATCCCGCACATTTTGAAACATTATTACAACTTTGTTTTGCTACTGATGATGAAAAGTCATACAAAGCCTGTTGGGTTTTGGAACAAGTGGCTTATAATCAATTAGAATGGCTGCAACCGCATTTGGATTTTTTTTGTTCGCATCTAAATCAGCTCCAGCATGAAAGTGCGATTCGTCCAGTTGCCAAAGTAATTCAACTATTGGTTGAAAATCATTTTAAAAAGAAAACAATAAAACTAAGCCCAAAACATCTTGAGCAAATAACGGAATGCTGCTTTGATTGGTTGATATCTGACACCAAGGTAGCGGCCAAATGCTACTGTATCCGCGCTCTATTTGTACTAGGAAAATCGAATGATTGGATTTATCCTGAGTTACAAATCATCATCGAAAAAGACTATCCCACTCAATCCGCAGCCTACAAGGCCGTTTCAAGGGAGATTTTGAAGAAAATTAAGTAGCGTTTTTCTATTTTCAAAAATAAACGAAAATAAAAATTATCCGTACATTTGCAAAAACTATACGTATATGAACACCAAACTCACATTATCGTTAGAAAAAACAGTTATAGAAGATGCAAAATTGTATGCAAAAAAAACGGGGAGAAGTTTGTCTGAATTGGTAGAAAATTATTTCAAAAACCTAACCGACAAATCAGAAATGGCAGAAGACATTCACCCAAAAGTAAAAAAATTGATTGGCAGGATTACACTTCCACCTGATTTTGACTTAGACAAAGCAAAAGAAGAACATTATAAAGAGAAATATGGTTTTTAAAAATATTTTTCTTGACACCAATATTTTAGTGGACATTGTTGCGAATAGATTACCCTTTTCAAAGAATGTTATTTTAATTTTCGACTATTGTGAACGCCATAAAATCAAAATGTATTCTTCCTCTCATTCTATTGCCACTATGCACTATATCGCAAAAAGGGTAGTTGACGAAAAAGAATTACGTTCTATTATTGAAGATTTATTAGACACTATTTCTATAATTGCTGTAACAGAATCTATTTTAAAAAAAAGCCTCAAATCCAGTCACAAAGATTTTGAAGATGCTATACAAATTATCACAGCACAATCAATAAACACAATGGATTGCATAATCACTAGAGATTTGAAAGATTTTAAATTTTCAGAGATTAGTGTTTTCACTCCAGACGAATTTTTAAATATAATTACCAAATAACACGAGCAAAGCAAATGCATTTAATCGTTACTAAACAATAACTAAAAAATGAATTATTTTTCTTCTGATTTTAAACTAGGCATATTAGGTGGCGGACAATTAGGCAAAATGCTGTTGTTTGACACTCGAAAATTCGACATACAAACCTATGTACTAGACCCTAGCGACGAAGCGCCTTGCAAAATCGCTTGTAACCAATTCTTCCAAGGCGATTTGATGGATTTTGATACAGTGTACAACTTTGGAAAACAAGTCGATGTGCTGACTTTCGAAATCGAATTGGTAAATCTAGAAGCCTTAGAAAAACTAGAAAACGAAGGCAAAAAAGTTTATCCATCACCTAAAACCTTGCGTTTGATTCAAAATAAAGGGATACAAAAGGAATTTTATTTAAGACATACTATACCAACTGCTCCTTTCCAAAAGTTTACCAATCTTGAAAATCTGAAATCTGAAGTCGTTAATCTACAATCTACAATCAAAATGCCTTTTGTGTGGAAATGTACGGAATTTGGTTACGACGGAAACGGCGTAAAAGTGGTGCGAAAAGCTACGGATTTAGATTTGTTACCCAATGTAGAATGCATTGCCGAAACGATGATTCCTTTCAAAAACGAATTAGCAGTTATCGTATGCCGCAATCCATCGGGCGAAATCAAAACCTATCCTGTGGTCGAAATGGAATTTCATCCCGAAGCCAATCAGGTAGAATATGTAATCTGTCCCGCCAGAATCGATCAAAAAGTAGCCGAAAAAGCCAGAGCTATTGCACTAAATGTTTCACAACAATTCAATCACGTAGGACTTTTGGCGGTTGAAATGTTTCAAACCGAAGACGATGAAATTCTAGTAAATGAAGTGGCGCCTCGCCCGCACAATTCTGGTCATTACAGTATTGAAGCGAGTTATACTTCGCAATTCGAAAACCATTTGCGCGCCATTTTGGATTTACCTTTAGGCAACACCGATAGTAAAGTAGCTGGAATTATGGTCAATTTGGTAGGTGCCGAAGGTCATTCTGGAGAGGTGGTTTACGAAAACATCGAAACGATCTTAGGTTGGAATGGCGTTACACCCCATATTTATGGTAAAAAACAAACCCGTCCTTTCAGAAAAATGGGACACGTGACCATTGCCAATGAAAATATGGCTGAAGCAAGAAAAATTGCGGAGGAGGTAAAGAATACGATAAGAGTGATTGCACAATAATTAAAAGATTGAATAATTTAAAGATTAAAAAATTGGTAAAACCATAAAGTTCTATCTTTCCAAAATCTTTAAATCATTTAATTTTTAAATCTTTAAATATAAAACAATGAACAAAGTAGCCGTAATAATGGGCAGTATATCAGATATGCCTGTAATGCAAGACGCCATCGATATCCTTAACGGATTTGATATAGCAGTAGAAGTCGATATTGTTTCGGCGCACAGAACACCAGAAAAATTATTTGATTTTAGCCAAAACGCTCACAAACGAGGTATTTCAGTGATTATTGCTGGAGCTGGAGGCGCTGCACATTTACCAGGAATGGTAGCTTCGATGTCGCCACTTCCAGTAATCGGAGTTCCAGTAAAATCAAGTAATTCAATTGATGGTTGGGATTCTGTATTGTCGATTTTACAAATGCCTGGTGGTGTTCCAGTTGCCACTGTTGCCTTAAATGGTGCAAAAAACGCTGGGATTTTGGCTGCCCAAATCATTGGTAGTGCTGATAAATGCGTTTTAGATAAAATCGTCCTTTATAAAGAAGGATTGAAAGATGCCGTAAACAAAGCGGCTGAAGGATTGAAAAAATAGATAACCGACGAACAAATCGGCTATTTTAAATTATTAATCAATAAAAGTATGGGCAGATTCCACAATCATAAATATTAATTATAAAAAAGTACGGACAGGTCGCTATCTTAAATTATAATAATCAAAAAAAAGTACGGACAGGTCGCGACCTGTCCCTTCAGTAAAATATGGAAATTTTAACCTCTACCTTCAAAACGAAATACAATACTGCACCCTTTTCTCAGATAAAATTGGAGGATTACCAACCTGCATTTATCGAGAATATCGCTGCAGCAAAAGCGGAAATTGATGCCATCATCAACAATCCAGCTGCTCCAAACTTCGAAAACACTATCGAGGCCTTGGATTTTTCAGGAAATGCTTTGGACCGTTTATCGTCTATTTTTTTTAATTTGAATTCGGCCGAAACTTGCGATGAGATGCAAAAAATCGCCCAAGAAGTTTCGCCTTTGTTGACCGAATTCAGCAACGATATCACCTTAAACGAAGCCTTATTCCAAAGAATAAAAACCGTTTACGAGCAAAAAGACACCTTAAATTTATCGCCAGAACAAGCGACATTATTAGACAAGAAATTCAAAAGTTTTTCTCGAAATGGCGCCTTGCTTTCGGAAGAAGACAAACTAAAATTGCGCGAAATCGATACGGAATTGGCTAAACTCAAATTGACTTTCAGTGAAAATGTTTTAGCCGAAACCAACAACTACCAATTGCATTTGACTAATGAAGCCGATTTAAAAGGTTTACCTGAAGGTGCTATAGAAGCGGCGAGTGCATTGGCCAAAAGCAAGAATTTAGAAGGATGGATTTTCACTTTGGATTTCCCAAGTTACCTTCCGTTTGTGACCTATGCCGACAATCGTGAATTGCGTAAAGAAATAGCAATCGCTGCTGGTAAAAAAGCCTTTCAAAATAACGAATTCGACAATCAAGAAATTGCTTTGAAAATTGCCAAGTTACGCTTCGAAAGAGCTAATTTATTAGGCTATGAAACGCATTCTCATTTTGTTTTGGAAGAAAGAATGGCGCAACATCCCGACAAAGTCAAATCGTTTTTGAATGATTTGTTGACCAAAGCCAAACCAGCTGCTGAAAAAGAGTTTGCTGAATTATCTGCTTTCGCCAAAGAATTAGATGGCATTGAACAATTAGAAAAATGGGATGGCGCTTATTATGCTGAAAAATTGAAGCAAAAATTATTCAATTTGGATGACGAAAAGCTGAAACCTTATTTTCAATTAGAAAATGTTTTGAACGGAGCGTTTACCATTGCCAATAAATTATTTGGATTAACCTTTACAGAAATTTTCGACATCGATAAATACCACGAAGAAGTTTCCACATATGAAGTAAAAGATGAATTTGGCGAACTTGTAGCTATTTTCTACGCCGATTTTTTACCAAGAAAAGGCAAACGAAACGGCGCTTGGATGACTTCTTTCAAATCGCAATACATTAAAGACGGCATAAACGAAAGACCTCATATTTCGAATGTTTGTAATTTCACCAAGCCAACCGCCACCAAACCTTCATTACTAACTTTTAATGAAGTAACGACTTTATTCCACGAATTTGGTCACGGATTACACGGTATGTTGGCCAATACTATCTATCCAAGTTTATCAGGAACCTCAGTGTATTGGGATTTTGTGGAACTACCAAGTCAGGTGATGGAAAACTGGTGCTACGAACCTGAAGCTTTGGCTTTATTTGCTAAACATTATGAAACTGGCGAAATAATTCCACAAGAATATGTAGATAAAATAAAAGAAAGCGCCAGTTTTCAAGAAGGGATGGCTACGCTTCGCCAATTGAGTTTTGGCATTTTGGATATGGCCTTTCATAGTAACAATCCAAGTGTAATCACTAATATCAAAGCATTTGAAAAAACAGCTTTTGAAGGCACTTCCCTATATCCTGATGTATTAGAAAATTGTATGTCGGTTTCTTTCTCCCATATTTTTGCAGGAGGCTATTCTTCTGGTTATTACAGCTACAAATGGGCAGAAGTACTCGATGCCGATGCGTTCGCTTATTTTCAAGAAAAAGGCATTTTCAATAAAGAAGTGGCGACAAAATTCAAAGACAACGTACTTTCAAAAGGCGGCACCGAATTGCCAATGGAATTGTACAAACGTTTTAGAGGGCAAGAACCAAAACCAGATGCTTTGTTGAAACGTGCTGGGTTGATTTAGTTAATTTCAGCATTCCTATTGAAAACCGAGGCAGCAATGCAATGCTTCGGTTTTTTTATTTCAAAAAATCCCTAAAATTATCAGCAGTTACAACCGTAAAACTGCCTTTATAATTATCTGAAAAAGTTTTGGATAGTTTTACTTTTTTAGCTTTCCATTTGAATTCATAAGCATTAACTCCATCTGCAACGGTTTCTACATAATCTACTTCTTGCTGTTGAGTGGTACGCCAAAAATAAGGTTTCGCCACACTGTTTTGATAACTCAACGCTTTCATTCGCTCTGAAATTAGGAAGTTTTCCCAAAGCGCTCCTTTGTCCTGACGGAATTCCAAAAAATTAAAATTTCCTATCAGCATATTCCGAACCCCATTATCATAGAAATATATTTTTCGATTGGCTTTAATTTCATTACGAACATTGCGACTGAAACTATTCAGTCTAAAAATCACAAAACTTTTTTCAAGTAAATCAATATAATTGCTAACCGTATTTTTATCGACACCTACCAACTGAGCGATTTCGTTATAACTCACTTCGCTACCAATTTGCAATGCCAATGCTTGTAGAATTTTCTCTAAAACTTCGGATTTTCGAATGCCGGTCAATGCCAAAATATCTTTGTACAGATAACTCGACACGAGATTTTTTAGAATCTCATATTCGTCCCCAAAATTAGTAATCACGTCTGGGTACATTCCGTACAACAATCGAAGTTCGAGTTGCTGCTTCGCTTTGATATAGCCCACATTATTTTCAAATTCAGTCCACGAAATCGGAAACATTTGAAACTCAAATTTCCTGCCTGTGAGCGGTTCTTGTGTTAGATTGTGAATGTCTAAAACCGAGGAGCCGCTCACAATTACCTGAACATCTTTAATTTGATCCACCATAATTTTTAGCTTCAAACCAATATTTGGAATACGCTGAACTTCATCAATAAAAACATATTTATAATTCCCAATAATACTTCTTAACGTTTCAGTATTGGCGTTTGACAAAGTATCCATGACCACTGAATCGTCTCCGTCCAAAAATAAATACGAAATATCTTTCAATAAAGCATTGATCAACGTTGTTTTTCCTACCTGCCGCGGCCCTACAAGCACAATAACTTTTCCCTTATTTAATCTACTCTTTATTCTATCTATTAAATCCCTTAGTATCATTGTATTATTTTTAATCAAAGGTAATACAAAAAACAATTATTCACCAATAAATATGTTTTTTAGATATCATATTCACCAAATAATATGTTTATTAGATATTATATTCACCAATAAATATGTTTTTAAGATATTATATTCGCAAAATAGTACATTTTTAAAACATAATATTCACTAGATACGTATTGTAGCAATGGATAGTTGTGCCAAAAACAAAAAAATTGGTATCGACTCCACCCAAAACAAGGTGTAATATTTAGCGCTATTTTCATGAGCAAAAGCCAAAAATAAGGCTGTGATTAGTATAAAAAAAAGAGAAAATAAACGAAAGTTGCCAATTAAAAAATCCAAAAGACAAATTAAAACCAACAATCCAAAACCAATATGTTTAGTTCTTTGAACTCCGATTAGCTGAGGTACAGTTCGTAATAAAGGGTCATCATTTTTCAAATCAACAATTTCAAAAATGATGATCAAAACAAATACCATTATAAATCGCTGCAAACCATAAATTAACACCGTACTATCTAATGAAAATCCTCCTTCTAAAGCAGGTAATACAACAGTCGTCAAAGCCCAACATAAAGACACAATATATATTTTAATCCCTTTCCAATTCCTAGCATTACTCCGATTGGGAAAAAAAGGCAAAGCATACAACAAAGTGAGTATTACAATAAAAAAAGCACCTACTTGAGTGCTCCATTGCAATTGAAAGAAATAATATATAGTCCCTAAAAAGACCAGCCCACTAAACACGAGAATTACTTTTAATTCATTCCGAAAATTGACTTTTTTAACCCGAACTAAGGACTCGTATTTGACAAAATTGTAAGCCAACAGTGTACTAAAAAACACAAAGCCATTTAAAGAGGAACTCTTTAAAAAAAATAACTGTTGTTGAGTGATGAGCAACAAGGTCAAACACGAGAAAGCCACATGAATGCTGCCTTTGATATAAAAATAAAATAACTGTCTGAAAATCTTCATTAAACAAAAATTAATCAATTATAATCAAATGATAGATTTGGTTGAAAAATCTATAAAAAATACCCGGTAAAATAGGTTAAGAATTATTAATAATACTTATTTTTGCGCATCAAAAAAACAACACTTACAGTTCTTCGTCTAAGGTGTATCTTGATTTATTCAAATGTAATCCAAAACATTACAATTGACTCCTTTTGACAAAGAAATAAAAAACACTATTTAGTACAAATGAGAACAGATGCTTTTGCTTTAAGACACATTGGTCCAAGAGAGAATGACCTTCAACACATGTTGAAAACCATTGGAGTTGATTCTATAGAACGACTCGTTTATGAAACCCTTCCAGATGACATTCGTCTAAAAGCACCACTGCAATTGGATCCTGCAATGACAGAATATGAATTTGCGAATCACATTCAAGAATTAGGTAATAAAAATAAAGTTTTCCAATCTTATATTGGTTTAGGATATCACCAAGCGATTGTTCCTGCTGTTATTCAAAGAAATATTTTTGAAAACCCAGGATGGTACACCGCTTACACTCCTTACCAAGCCGAAATCGCACAAGGTCGTTTAGAAGCAATTTTGAACTTCCAAACGATGGTGATTGAATTAACAGGTATGGAAATCGCCAATGCCTCACTTCTTGACGAAGGTACAGCAGCAGCTGAGGCTATGGCTTTACTTTTTGATGTAAGAACCCGCGATCAAAAGAAAAACAATACCAACAAATTCTTCGTTTCTGAAGAAATTTTACCACAGACTTTATCTGTTTTGCAAACACGTTCTACGCCAATCGGAATAGAATTGGTAGTTGGTAACCACGAAACTTTCGAATTCTCGGAAGACTTTTTTGGAGCTATGTTGCAATATCCAGGTAAATTCGGTCAAGTATATGACTATTCACAATTTATTTCAAAAGCAGCTGCTAACGAAATAAAAGTAGCCGTTGCAGCAGATATTTTGAGTTTAACAAAATTGACGCCTCCAGGCGAAATGGGAGCAGCTGTAGTGATTGGTACTACACAACGTTTCGGAATTCCATTAGGATATGGTGGGCCTCACGCAGCGTATTTTGCAACCAAAGACGAATACAAACGTAGTATGCCGGGAAGAATAATCGGTGTAACTGTTGACACAAACGGAAACCGTGCACTTCGTATGGCATTACAAACACGCGAACAACACATCAAACGTGACAAAGCGACTTCAAATATCTGTACGGCGCAAGTATTATTGTCTGTAATGGCGGGTATGTATGCGGTATATCACGGACCTAAAGGCTTACGCTATATCGCTAATAAAGTACACGCCGTGGCTGCAACAACAGCTAACGAATTGGCTAAATTAGGGTACGAGCAAACCAACAGTGCTTTCTTCGATACTATTGTAGTGAAAGCTGAGGCTCAAAAAATAAAAGCAGTAGCGGAACAAAACAACATCAACTTCTTCTATATCGACGAAGCAACAGTTTCTATTGCATTCAACGAAACTACTAGCATCGAAGACGTAGCCAAAATTGTTAGCATTTTCGCTGCCGCAAAAGGAAATCAAGCTCCTGAAATTACTGAATTAACAGTAACCAACCACTTCCCAGAAGAATTAAATAGAACATCTTCGTTTTTACAACACGACGTTTTCAATAAATACCATTCAGAATCAGCAATGATGCGTTACATCAAAATGCTAGAACGTAAAGATTTATCATTAAACCATTCGATGATTTCCTTAGGTTCTTGTACAATGAAATTGAACGCAGCTTCAGAAATGTTGCCATTAAGCAACCCACAATGGAATAACATTCATCCTTTTGCTCCACTAGATCAAGCGCAAGGATACCAAGAAATGTTGCGCAAATTAGAACAACAATTGAATGTAATCACAGGATTTGCTGGTACTACTTTGCAACCTAACTCTGGAGCACAAGGAGAATATGCCGGATTAATGGTAATTCGTGCGTACCACCAATCTCGTGGAGATCACCACAGAAACATCGCTTTGATTCCATCTTCAGCTCACGGAACCAACCCAGCATCTGCAGCTATGGCAGGCATGAAAGTAGTGGTAACCAAAACTTTGGAAAACGGAAACATTGACGTAGAAGATTTACGTGAAAAAGCGATGCTACACAAAGACAACCTTTCTTGCTTGATGGTTACTTATCCATCTACTCACGGGGTATTCGAAAGTGCTATCCAAGAAATCACCAAAATCATTCACGATAACGGTGGTCAAGTTTACATGGACGGTGCGAATATGAACGCTCAAGTAGGTTTGACCAATCCAGCTACTATTGGTGCTGATGTTTGCCACTTGAACCTACACAAAACCTTCGCTATCCCTCACGGTGGTGGTGGACCAGGTGTTGGACCAATTTGTGTAGCTCCTCAATTAGTTCCATTTTTACCAACAAACCCAGTAATTCCAACAGGAGGAGAACATGCAATTACCGCTATTTCTGCTGCACCTTGGGGATCTGCTTTAGTTTGCTTGATATCTTACGGATACATTTCAATGTTAGGTGCTGAAGGATTAAAATCAGCAACGGAACACGCTATTTTAAATGCCAACTACATCAAAGAAAAACTAAACGGTCACTATGACACTTTATATTCTGGTGAAATGGGGCGTGCCGCACACGAAATGATTTTGGAATGTCGTCCTTTCAAACAAAAAGGAATCGAAGTAACTGATATCGCTAAGCGTTTGATGGATTATGGTTTCCACGCGCCAACCGTTTCTTTCCCAGTAGCAGGTACCTTAATGATCGAACCTACCGAAAGTGAAAACTTAGAAGAATTGGATCGTTTCTGTGACGCTATGATTTCCATCCGAAAAGAAATCGAAGCAGCAACTATCGAGGACAGTAATAATGTATTGAAAAATGCACCACATACTTTAGCAATGCTAACTGCTGAAACTTGGGATTTCCCATACAGCAGAGAACAAGCTGCTTTCCCATTAGAGTATATTGCCGAAAACAAATTCTGGCCTACTGTGCGCAGAGCCGATGATGCTTATGGCGACAGAAACCTAGTTTGTAGCTGTGCGCCTATTGAAGCATATATGGAAAGTTAAGGCTATTGCTGAAGTACTTACTATAACCCGACAAGTTTTGAATTTGTCGGGTTTTTTCTTTTTCAATGAACGGGAAAAACACTGGTTTCAATCGATTGAAATCCTCCTAAAATTTAAAAATTATTAAAAAATAAACAGTATTTCTATAAATTAATTAGTATTTGATAATTATATGCATGCATAGTAAAAATTATAGCTTAGATTAATTTTTAATGCTTACTTTAGCCTATATAATGCCAATTTTATACCCGATGAAAATACAAATTACAGGAATCGGAAGTTATATTCCGACTCAAAAAATTCTAAATACCGATTTTGATCAACATATATTTTTAAATGAAGACGGGTCAGCTTTTGCTTATCCTAACGATGTTGTCATTGATAAATTCAAAGGGATAACAGGTATTGATCAACGTCGTTATGCGGCGGACCATTTGAATTCTTCGGATTTGGCTTTTTTTGCTTCTGAAAAAGCTATAGAAGATGCCAAAATTGATCCAGAAACCATCGATTACATCATTTATGCCCATAATTTTGGCGATGTAAACCACGGAACCATTCAGGCAGACACCTTACCTAGTTTAGCAACCAGAGTAAAAAACAAATTGCAAATCAAGAATCCAAAATGTGTGGCCTACGACATTCTTTTTGGTTGCCCAGGATGGATTGAAGGCGTACTACAAGCCAATGCCTTTATCACCTCTGGAATGGCAAAACGTTGCTTAGTTATTGGAGCTGAAACCCTATCAAGAGTAGTGGATTCGCACGATAGAGACTCCATGATTTATGCTGATGGTGCTGGTGCAGCCATTATCGAAGGCTCAGATTCTGAAACGGGTATGCTCTCTTACGAAAGCGGCACTTTTGCCATAGACGAAGCCAATTATCTGTTTTTTGGAAAATCATACAATCAAGATTTGAATCCGAATACACGCTATATCAAAATGTATGGCCGTAAAATATACGAATTTGCATTAAGTAAAGTCCCTGCAGCGATGAAAAGTTGTTTGGACAAAAGCGGCATCGACATTAGTGACGTGAAAAAAATTCTAATTCATCAAGCTAATGAAAAAATGGATGAGGCGATCATCAACCGATTTTATAAACTTTACAAACAAACGGCTCCCAAAGACATTATGCCTATGAGTATTCATGAATTAGGAAACAGTAGTGTTGCAACTGTACCTACGCTATTTGATTTACTTACCAAAGGCCAAATTGAAAACCATGAAATTCACAAAGGAGATGTTATCATGTTTGCCTCCGTTGGAGCCGGAATGAATGTCAACGCCTTTGTATATCGTTACTAGTAGCGATTAGTAACTAGTCCTAAGTCCTTAGCTCAAATTGTGCTAATCACTATGGACTAATGACTATTTTTCAGGAGCAAATCCAGCTATCCACTACAAGTCCTCGCCCTGGAGTTTATTTTTGCAAGGCGCCTCAAGAGCTTCTTTTAGTCGCTTTGATGCACCAGCAAAAATTAAACCCCATTGCTGTGGGCTTTTCGTTTTTATCTGGGCTATACCATGCCTTCAAAACACATATAATTTGTATATTTGCGCCTTTGTTTCCAAAAGGTCAACACCCATAACTATGTACGAGAAAACATTTCCAAATAAACGATTCAAGCATACTTTAGAATTTTTACAAAAACACATCACTACCCAAGAAACCATTTTTGATTTAGGCGTTCCCAACCCTTTCTCAAAAATTATGGAAGAAAATGGATATACCGTAAAAAACACCACTGGCGAGGACTTAGACAACAATCAAAACGCCTTACAATCTGAAGACTATACGGTTTTTACTGCCTTCGAAATCTTTGAACATTTATTAAATCCCTATACCGTTTTACAAAATGTAAAATGCGACAAATTATTGATTTCAATCCCTCTTCGTTTATGGTTTTCACCTGCTTATCGTAGCAAAACCGACATGTGGGACAGACATTACCACGAATTTGAAGACTGGCAATTGGATTGGTTATTAGAAAAAACAGGTTGGAAAATCATCGCAAGAGAAAAGTTTACGCATCCCGTAAAAAAAATAGGATTCCGTCCGCTATTGCGTTTTTTCACGCCAAGATATTATATTGTTTACGCTGAACGAGCCTAAAAACAAATCACAAAAATGAAATTCCAATTTCCAATTTTGGACTCATCCAATCATTTGGAATTTGGAATTTTAAAATTTTGGAATTTTATTTTTTATGAAATACTATATCGTCATACCGTCTTATAACGAAGAAGCTTTAATTGGTTTGACACTGCAATCACTGATTTCGCAAACGGTTTTGCCTTCAAAAATTGTAGTGGTCAATGACAATTCAACAGATAGAACCGCTGATGTTGTATTGGAATTTGCTAAAAATAACCCATACATAAGTTTGGTCAATAAATCATCAGAAAACATACATCTACCGGGAAGTAAAGTCATTCAAGCTTTTGAAAAAGGATTCGAAACCTTGGACGACAACTATGATTTAATTGTAAAGATTGATGCCGATTTAATATTTCCTTCCAATTATTTTGAAACCATTATCAAACATTTCCAGTCCGATGAACGCATTGGCATGGTGGGTGGTTTTTGCTACATCGAAAAAAATGGGGAGTGGATATTAGAAAATTTAACCGACAAAGACCATATTCGTGGGGCGCTAAAAGCTTATCGAAAAGAAACTTTCCAACAAATTGGCGGGCTAAAACCAGCTATGGGTTGGGACACCGTAGACGAGTTATTATGCAAGTTTTACAATTGGAAAGTAGTCACCGACGAAAGTTTGCATGTAAAACACCTCAAACCAACGGGCGCAAGCTATAACAAAGCCGCTAGATACAAACAAGGCGAAGCTTTTTACAGCTTGGGTTACGGATTTATCATCACGTCAATTTCATCAGTAAAATTGGCCATACGAAAAGGGAAACCCCTATTATTTATTGATTACATATTGGGTTTTTGGAAAGCAAAATCATCCGGGAAACCTTTATTTGTAACAGCGGAACAAGCTAAATTTTTCAGAAATTACCGCTGGAAAAAAATGAAAGAAAAACTGTTTTAACCAGCAGTTGAAAACTAATTACTATTTTTGGTACTATTTTACAACCTATGATGCTAATTCGCTACATCTCACAAATCGGGAAATACTTTCTGATGATCAAAGAAATCTTCATCAAACAAACCAAATGGTCTGTGATGAAAGATTTAATTTTTAAAGAAATTGATGATCTCATCATTAATTCAATGGGAATCGTTTGTTTTATTTCATTTTTTGTAGGCGGCGTAGTTTCTATTCAAACCGCTTTAAACTTAACGAATCCATTAATTCCAACCTATCTCATTGGTTTTGCCACCCGACAATCTGTGATTTTAGAATTTGCACCTACATTTATTTCAGTAATTATGGCTGGAAAAATGGGGTCATTCATCACTTCTAGCATAGGTACAATGAGGGTTACCGAACAAATTGATGCCTTAGAAGTAATGGGCGTTAATTCGCTTAATTATTTAGTGTTTCCAAAAATAATTGCACTATTATTATTCCCCTTTGTGATTGGAATTAGCATGTTTTTAGGCATTTTTGGAGGCTGGGTAGCTGCTGTTTATGGTGGATTTACTTCTAGCGAATCTTTTATAACTGGGGTTCAATTAGATTTTGTGCCTTTTCACATCACTTATGCTTTTATCAAAACGCTGATTTTTGCCATGTTATTGGCGACTATTCCTTCTTTTCATGGATATTATATGAAAGGTGGCGCTCTCGAAGTGGGTAAAGCTAGTACCGTTTCATTCGTATGGACTTCGGTTTGTATTATTACGTTCAATTACATATTAACACAGTTACTTTTGGGAGCATGATCGAAATAAAAAACATAGAAAAATCATTTGGAGGGAGTAAAGTATTAAAAGGGGTTTCTTGCTTGTTCGAAGCAGGAAAAACCAACTTAATTATAGGTCAGAGTGGTTCAGGAAAAACGGTTTTATTAAAAAGTTTACTAGGTATACATTCGCCAGAAAAAGGAACTATTTCTTTTGATGGTAGAATTTATTCTGAATTATTCCCCGAAGAAAAAAGAGAATTACGAACAGAAATTGGGATGGTATTTCAAGGGAGTGCTTTATTTGATTCGATGACTGTTGCCGAGAATGTTGGTTTTCCCTTAAAAATGTTTACGCACAACACCGCTTCAGAGACCCGAGATCGAGTGGATTTTGTTTTAAAAAGAGTCAATCTGATTGATGCCCATAAAAAATTGCCTTCGGAAATATCTGGTGGAATGCAAAAAAGGGTAGCTATTGCACGTGCGATAGTGAATAACCCAAAATATTTGTTTTGTGACGAACCTAATTCAGGTTTAGACCCCAACACATCTACCATTATCGATAATTTGATTAAAGAAATTACTGAAGAGTACAATATTACCACCGTGATTAATACTCATGATATGAACTCCGTTATGGAAATTGGTGAAAACATCCTATTTCTAAAAAATGGAATCAAAGAATGGCAAGGAACCAAAGAAGAGATTTTTAGAACCGATAATCAAGCCATTGTTGATTTTGTTTATTCTTCTAACTTATTCAAAAAAGTTCGGGAAGCTTATTTAAAAGGATAGAAAATCACATAAAAAAAGAGGCTTCATGCATTGGCAGAAAGCCTGTTTTTTTTAGCATTTTTTTGGGAATTAATTAATATCCATACTTCTCCTTCCATCTATTTTTCAAAAACTCTCGAATACTGTTTTCTCTCGAGTTATTACCGGGAACATAAATAGGCGTGTTGCTCAGTGCTTCAGGAAGGAATTCTTGCTCGGCAAAATTGTTCGCGTAATCGTGCGAATATTTGTATTCTTCACCATAGCCCAACTCTTTCATTAATTTCGTAGGAGCGTTTCTTAAGTGTAAGGGTACAGGCAAATCTCCGGTTTGTTTTACGATTTGTTGTGCTGTACCAATGGCCATATAAGAAGCATTGCTCTTTGGGGAAGTTGCCAAATACACCGCACACTGACTCAAAATGATACGGCTCTCAGGATAGCCAATCGTAGCCACCGCCTGAAACGTATTATTAGCCATAATAAAGGCCGTGGGGTTAGCATTGCCAATGTCTTCACTTGCCAAAATCAACATACGTCTGGCTATGAATTTAACGTCTTCGCCACCTTCAATCATTCGAGCCAACCAATATACCGCTCCATTGGGGTCACTCCCTCGAATCGATTTTATAAAAGCGGAAACAATGTCATAATGTTGTTCTCCCGTCTTGTCATACAACACTGTATTTTGTTGCACCAATTCCAAAACCCGCTCATTGGTAATAATAATCGGTTCCGAGGCCGAGGCATTGACTACCAATTCAAATATATTTAGCAGTTTTCTACCATCGCCTCCAGATAATCGCAGCAAAGCTTCGGTTTCTTGTAATTCAATTTTTTTGGTAACCAAAATGGCGTCTGCTTTCATTGCTCTTTCCAACAAAGACTCTAAATCCTGTTTCGTAAAAGCATTCAAAATATACACTTGACAACGCGATAACAATGCGGGAATCACCTCAAAACTCGGATTTTCTGTCGTAGCACCAATCAAAGTAATCCATCCTTTTTCCACCGCCGCCAATAGCGAATCTTGTTGCGATTTACTAAAACGATGAATCTCATCAATGAACAAAATTGGGTTTTTGGCCGTAAACAAACCGCCACTTTGTTTGGCTTTTTCAATTACATCCCGAATGTCCTTCACCCCAGAATTGATAGCGCTCAATTCATAAAAAGGGCGTTTAGATTCCTGTGCAATAATCTGCGCAAGCGTAGTTTTGCCAGTCCCAGGAGGTCCCCACAATAGGAGCGAGGGGATGATTCCGTTCTTAATTTGTTGCGTTAACGAGCCGTTTGGGCCTACCAAATGTGTTTGGCTAATATAATCGGTGAGTTGTTGTGGCCGAATACGTTCTGCTAAAGGTGCTTCCATCTTGCAAAAATAAACAATTTTTATAGTTTTCAGGAGCCAATCCAGCTGTACATTACAAGTCCTCGCACCGCGCACTATTTTTCTAGGCATAAAAGGAGCTTCCTTTGGTCGCTCTTTTCTACCAAGAAAAATTAGAGCGCGGCACTCCGGGCTTTCCATTCCCATCTGGGCTAAACCTACCACGACACATTGGGTATGACAATTTAGCATTTCTGCTATTTTGGATGTATTTTTGAGAGACCAATAGCATAGCATTTATCCTATGGAAGAAAACCATTTTCAATTTCGTAATCGAGTAGTCTTATTGCCACTACTTTTTTTATTGACCATATGGATAGTCTATTGGTTAGAAATCCGTTTCCATTTCGATTTTGATAAAAATGGTATTTTACCCAGAACTTTATCGGGACTCCAAGGTATTCTTTTCAGTCCTTTCATTCATTCTGATTTGACACATTTGTATAATAATTCCCTGCCGCTACTTGTGTTGCTGTCTGCTCTGTGTTATTTTTATCCTAAGCAAACGGTTGCTGTTCTTTGCTACGGAATAGTTTTGTCTGGTGTTATTACTTGGGTAATTGGTCGTACTAATTATCATATTGGTGCTAGTGGACTCATTTATGTTTTAGTCAGTTTTATATTCTTTAAAGGAATTCAAACCCAATACTATCGTTTGGTAGCACTCTCATTAACTGTAGTTTTGGTTTATGGTGGATTGATTTGGTATGTCTTCCCCGAAGTAGATAATACCATTTCTTGGGAAGGTCATTTAGCGGGCTTTATCACTGGTTTTTTGTTATCTATCGTTTTCAAAGCCGAGGAGTATCAAAAAATCTACAAATACGAATGGGAGCGTCCAGATTATGATCCTTCCCAAGACAAATTTATGCAGCGTTTTGACGAGAATGGCAACTTTGTCAATCCACCCAAGGCAGAGGTAGAGGAGGAGATAGATCCAATAATGGAGTATTTTACTTCCAATTTGCCCATTCATTACGATTGCGTACCCACACAAAAAAAGGAACCAAAACAAGAGTCTTGATTCCTTTGTGATATTTATTCTGGTATAGATCTATGTAATGTGCATCCTGTAATCTGCCTTCTATAATCTAACTTCTCTGTCTTACTGCTTCATACAAAAAAGCACCACAAGCTACTGATACATTTAGTGAACCAATAGTTCCAAACATAGGTAGTTTAGCTTTCTCGTCAATGATTTTTAACACCGATGGATTAATACCTCGGTCTTCAGCTCCCATTACAATAGCAGTAGGTCCAGATAGCGTTACATCATACAAACTTTGCTCAGTTTTCTCAGTTGCTGCAACAGTAGTAATGCCACTTGCTTGAAGTAAGAAAATAGCGTCTTTAATATGGTCTACTTTACAAATCGGAATATTAAAAACAGCTCCCGCCGAAGTTTTTACGGTATCTCCATTTACAGGCGCCGATCCTGATTTTTGAACGATTATTCCATTCACACCAGTACATTCAGCCGTTCTGATGATAGCTCCAAAATTTCTAGCATCAGAAATTCCATCCAATACTAAAAATAACGGATTCTTCCCGTTTTCAAGAACTGTCTCAATCAAAGATTCTAAATCAAAAAAGGAAATAGGAGAGATGGTAGCTACCGCGCCTTGGTGATTGTTAGGTGTGAGTCGGTTTAGTTTCTCAACAGGAACATAAGAGAAATTGATATTTTCTCTTTTCATGACTTTCATTAAGTCTTTCATTAATTCGCCACTAGCTTCCTTTTGTATGTAAACTTTATCTACTGTTGCCCCTGCTTGAATCGCTTCAATGATGGCTCTTATCCCAAATATTTGATGTTCTTTTTCCATAAGACAAATTTAGTTTTTTTTATTAGTTAAAAAAAACAAAAAAAATGTAATATATTATTTACTTTCAATTAATTTTTAACAAGTGTAAGTGTTAAAATTATGGGTAACACTTTTATTTTTTTATTTTTTATTTTTTTACAAATTGCTATTTTTTTGTTTGTTTTTATTGGAAATATAAAACTGAAAATGGTATTAATTGTTCTTATATGCTTGATATGTATAAATATTTAACATTTAGGCGTGTGTTTTGTTATAAATGAAATTATACGTAAATGGTTAAAATATATGTGTGCAAGTTTGTTTCTTTAAGAAATTATTAAGATGTTTGCGCTATAACTAATTCAAAATTTTTAATATGAGATCAAAATTCAAATGGATTTCAACACTACTTTTAGTGTTTGTTTTGCAAATTTGTTTTGCGCAAGAAAGAACAATTTCAGGAATTGTCACTGACAACGCAGGAATACCTATTCCTGGAGTAAATGTCCAGATCAAAGGCAGTAAAAATGGAACACAAACAAATTTCGATGGAAAATATTCGCTAAAAGCGAGTACAGGAGATTTGATTATTTTTTCATTTGTTGGGATGACTGATTCGACAGTTAAAGTAAATGCTTCAAACATCTTAAATGTTGCATTGAAAGATGGTAGTGTTGCTTTGGAAGAAGTAGTAGTAGGTGCTTTAGGTGTTAAGCGTAAAGAAAAAGCTGTTGGATATGCAGCTCAATCAATTAAAGGTGCTGAATTGACAGAGACTAGAGAGACAAATCTAGTTAATGCAATGAGTGGTAAAATTGCAGGTGTGCAGGTAACCAACAGTTCTGGAGCAGTTGGCGCGTCTTCTAGAATCGTTTTAAGAGGTAATTCATCCATAACAGGTAATAATCAGGCTCTTTTTGTTGTTGATGGTGTGCCTTTTGATAATTCATCTTCAGGTAATGCTGGTTCTGGTGGAGGTAGAGATTTACCTAATGGTGCAGCTAGTATTAATCCTGACGATATTGAAAGCATGACAGTTCTGAAAGGACCTAATGCTGCAGCTTTGTATGGTTTGAGAGCTAGTAACGGGGTTATTATTATTACTACAAAATCAGGAAAAAAAGGAAAAGGTGTTGGTTCAGTTACATTTAATTCAAACTTCACATTTTCTAATGCTTTGGTAATTCCAAATTTTCAAAATAAATATGGTCAAGGATCAACTTCGGATTCTTTTAAATTTGTTGATGGTGCTGGTCATGGTATCAATGACGGTGTTGATGAAAGTTGGGGGCCTGCTCTTGATAGAGGTTTAAGTTTTGTACAATGGGATTCATTTAAAAATGGTGGAGCTGCAACTCCGTGGGTTTCCCATAAGAATAATGTTAAGGATTTTTATGAAACTGGTTATACAAATTCTAATACTATTTCATTTTCTTCTGGTACTGAGGAAGCTAGTTTTAGAATGTCAGTTGGAAATACGGATCAAAAAGGTATTCTATATAACACAGATTTTAAAAAATTTAACGTTAGTTTAAATGGTAACGTTAAAATAGGTGAAAAATTAACAGCTGGGGTTAATGGTATTTTCTTTAATGATAAGAGTAATAATTTACCAACCGCAGGTTATAATAATGAAAATGCTGCTCAACAATTTATTTGGTCAGCTAGAAGTGTTAATTTTAGAGATTTAAAAGATTGGAGAAACTTACCTTTAGCGCCTGCGGGAACTGCTGCAGCTGGAACTCCTATTAACTGGAATAATAATTTTCAAAACAATCCATATTGGGTATTAGATACAAATATTAATACTTATGATAGGGATAGAGTTACGGGGTCTACTTATGCTACATATGAAATTGTGAAAGATTTAACGGCTACTGGTAAAGTAATGTTAGATCATTATTCTCAAAGAACAACAGGTAGACAAGCAAAAGGGACAAATAGTGCTGGTGATGGTTCATATAATGAAAATACATTACGTTATTCAGAGGTAAATGCTGAAGCTACATTGAGTTATAAAAAGCAAATAAATGATGATTTTAATTTGTCATTAAATATTGCTGGAAATAAAATGAAAAGAACAAGAACTCAGACTTTCGGTCAAATTACAGCTTTGGAATTGCCTGATTTGTATAATCTTTCAAATAACAAAACTGGTTCAACACCTATTTATGGAAATGATTATAACGAAGTTAGAATTGGTTCTGTATTAGGGTATGGTCAATTGTCTTATAAAGACTTTGTTTTTATAGATTTCTCTGGTAGAAATGATTGGGCAAGTGTATTACCGAAAGATAATAATTCTTTCTTTTATCCTGCGATTTCAGGTTCTGTTGTGTTGTCTGAAATACTTGGTTTACAGGAGTCTACTGTCAACTATATTAAAGTAAGAGGAGGTTGGTCTAAAGTAGGGGGTACTGGAGCATTAACTGCTTATAATTTAAATTCTACTTATGATTTGAATAATAATGGATGGGGAAATCAAGCCTCAACTCCTGCGACTCAATTTAATCCTAATTTGAAACCTGAATCGGTTGTTGGTATTGAAGCGGGTGTGGATTTGAATGCATTCGACAATAGATTGAGATTAGGAGCAACTTATTACACAAAAACAAGTTCTGATTTATTAGTTCCAATTCAGGTATCTGCTTCAACAGGTTTTACTAGCCTTTGGGATAATGTAGCAGATATGACTAATAAAGGGATTGAATTGCAATTGGGAATTACTGCTGTTAAAACAAGTGATTTTTCTTTTGATATTGATTTGAATTTTTCTAAAAATAAGAACAAAATTGAATCTTTAGGAGGTTTGGATACCTATATTTTAGGAGGTCAGTGGGGAGTAACTCTAGAAGCACGCCCAGGAGAGGCTTACGGTTCTCTTGTAGGTAGAGGTTTTGAGAAAGACGACAATGGTAATGTTATCTATAAAAATGGTTTACCTGTAATTCAAACAGATAAAAAAATATTAGGGAACATTACTCCAGACTGGACTGGTGGCGCTAATTTTTCTTTTAAATACAAAAATTTCGATTTAGGAGCACTTGTTGATGCAAAAGTAGGTGGTGATGTTCACTCTATGACTTATGCATGGGGAAGATATGCGGGTACTTTAGAAGAAACTTTAATCGGTCGTGAAACAGGGGTAGTTGGTAATGGAGTGAAATCTGACGGAAATGGCGGATATGTTACTAACGATGTAGTGGTAAGTGCTAAAGAATTTAATCAAAATTCATTTGGTAATACAATAGAAGAAAGTGCGATTTTTGATGCTACTTATGTAAAATTAAGAAATGTTTCTATAGGATATACTTTTCCTAAGAAATTGTTTAAAGGAACTGGTATTGAGGATTTCAAGTTTTCTTTAATCGCTACAAACTTGGCAATTTTGTATAAAAAAGCGCCTCATATTGACCCTGAAACTGGATTTAGTAGTGATAATGGTGAACAAGGTCAAGAATTTGGTCAAATTCCATCTACTCGTAACGTTGGTTTCAATATAAATGTTAAATTTTAATTTCTATAATTAAAAAATTATGAAAAAAATATCAATTTTATTTGTAGCAGCTATTGCATTTTTAAGCGTAAGTTGTGACAAAGATTTCGAAACGGTAAACTCGGATCCAAATAATCCGCTAGAAGTTCCGGCTCACTTATTGCTAGGAAATATTATTCGCGTTAATCAAAATGTGATTTATGGAATGCAACAAGGTGGAGATATGGGAATGTGTTGGGCGCAACATGTTTCTAAGGTGCAATATAATGATGAAGAGCGTTATATACCTCGTCGTGGTGCTATTGACGGTGTTTGGGATAATATTTATGCATCTGTAATTTCTGACTCTAAGTCTATGTATGTTTTGGCTGATGCGGAAGGAAATGAAAGTTTAAAAGGAATTTCTTTAGTAATGCAGGCAAATGGTTTTCAAATTCTAACGGATTTATTTGGCCCTATTCCTTTTAATGAGGTTTTTGTTAGTGGTAATTTTAAGCCAAAATATGATAGTCAAGAAGTTGTATATACAGGAATTATAGATATGTTGACTAAAGCAGATGCACTTTTAGCATCTGGTACCGGTACTATTCCTGCATCATCTGATTTAATTTATAAAGGGGATGTTGCTAAATGGAGAAAATTAGCCAATTCTTTAAAATTGAAAGCTTTAATGCGTATTTCTAAAAAGGTTAATGTTGCTTCTCAAGTAGCTGCTTTAGTAGCAGGAGGAAATTTAATGGCTGGAAATGATGATAGTGCTAATATAACTTATCTTGTAGCTCAACCAGACGCTAATCCTATATATGAAACTATTGTATTTGGTGCAAGAGAGGAATATAAAATTAGTTCTGTGTTAGTGGAAAAATTACAATCATTAAATGACTCTCGTTTGACTGTTATAGCAGATAAGAATAATGCAGGATCATATGTTGGTAATATACCTGGTGAAGAAAACACTTCAAATTATGGTGGTTTTTCAGCCTTGGGGTCGTTCTATTTAGAGCCTACTCTTCCAGGTGTAATTTTGTCTTATTCACAAGTTCAATTTTATCTTGCTGAAGCGGCTAACGAAGGACTTATTTCTGGAGGTGTTTCTAAAGCATTAGAATATTATAATAATGGTATCAAGGCTAGTTTTAATTTTAATGGATTAAGTGATGATGCAGCTGATTATATAGACCAACCAAATGTTATTTTTACGAATCAAGCGCAAGCAAGAATTAATATTGGTGAACAAATGTGGATTTCTTTATTTGGTCAAGGATTTGAGGCTTGGACGGAATGGAGAAGAACAGGTTATCCAGCATTGTCTCCAGTAATGCAAGCAGCTCAACCAGCAATACCATCCCGTTTGTACTACAATTCTAATGAGATTTCTTTGAATAAAGATAATTATGCTGCTGCTGTAGCTACTCTAACTGGTGGAGACAAATTGACTACCCCATTGTGGTGGATGAATTAGTACTAAATTTTAAAATATATAAAATGAAAAAAATTAAATTATATTTTTTATCACTCTTTGTAATTGCAGGAATTGTTTCTTGTGAAGAAGATAGTGATACACTTACAGGTAATGAAAGAACTGGAGGTCTTGTAGAGGTTGAGTCTCAGTTAGTAGGTTATGTTGTAGGTAATGGCAATGATAAGAAGTACACGGCTAAATTTTCAATTAATCAAACTGAGGAAGATTTTACTTCTAAAATAGATGTGTATAAGGTTTTTACTAATATAGACGGTAAAACTTCAAATGAAGTTTTGTTGACTACACTTGATGTGCCTGTAGCTCCTGGTGTTCAAAAGGTTTCTTTTGACTTTTCTTTTAATGAGCTTATTAAGGATTTAAAGGTGGATGGCTTGCCAATATCGTCTGACGATGGTTTGTTAAATATTGGTGACGCTTGGACTTTGAAATTTTTAAGTCACACAAGTAGAGGGTATAAGAATCTTAATGCGGCTACAGCTAAAGTGGCTGTGGGAACTCGTTTTGCTGGAAAGTACAAAGTAATTCTTGCTGATAGTAAATATTGGAGAATTGGTGTTCTGACTCAATCTGCTTGGACTGGTGATCTTATTCGTATAGTTGAATCTGTTGATGCGACTACATATAAATTAGTTGAATATGCAGGTCCGTTTGCAGGTCCTACTAATACACATTATTTTAAAATTGATGGTTCTGGAACAGTTAATACACCAGTACTTTATAAAGGTTCAACTCAGTTATTAAATGGCTGGCCACTTATCAACTGTACAGAATCTGCTTCAAATATGTTGAATGCTTGCGCAGTTTCAGGCCCTCAAAATGTAGTTGTTAAAGATGATGTTGCTGGTAAAGATCGAATTTATAGATCTTATGGTTACTTAACTGGTTCTGGTTCAGTTGGACCCAGAGAGGTTTACGAAGTGCTTGAAAAAGTAGTCGAGTAATATTATTTTCTTAAAAAATTTTAAAAGAGGCTGTTTCGTAAAGGAACAGTCTCTTTTTTTTTTAATGTGTTTTTGGTGATTTTAATAATTTTTTTGTAATGTGTATGGAGGTCTTTTGTGTAATTTAATTATTGATATTAATATGTTTTGTATATGTGGAAAATAATGAAAGATTTATTGTTGATAGGTCTTTATTTTGCTTTCGTAGTGTTCCTGATTTGCAAAATTATGATTAAAAAGAGGTGTTGTAGCTTAGTTGGAGTATACTGTTCGTAAATTGAAAGTTGTTTTTAGTGTCTAAGCCGTTTGTTATAGAAATTTTTAGCATTCCTTTTTTTGTTAAAACACCTAAGCCTAATCCAAACCCTTTGAGTTGATGGGTTTTTGATGAATTACTTAAATCTTTGTAGGTTCCAAAGTCGATAATGCCGTTAATGTTTAAATTTGGGTTAATTAAATAATTGTACTCACTTAACAAGGAAATTAGATAATTAGCTTGTAAACTATTCTCTGCAAAACCTCTTATGGAGTACAGTCCACCGAATCTAAAAAGTTCGTTGGTTAGATAGGTGTCGCTTTTTAAGAAATAATTTTGACTTCTAAGATTGATGCTGTGTTTTGAATTAAAGTAAAAATTGTGTGCAAGATTTAAGTGTATGAAATGTTGTTTTTGATTTGGTGTAGAAGACAGAATGTTTGTTTGGTTTCTTTTTCCAATTCCAAAACGGAATTCAATTTTTGTTTTTTCAGGAAATAAATCGTGGTTGGGATCTTTTTTTGCGTAATTAAGGCCAGTTGTAAAAAAATGGTTGGTGTAGTCGCTTACGGAATTGTTGCTGTTTTGAATATCGCTAGAAGTTGTAGATTCGATGCCGATATTTAATCTACTGTTGTAGTTGATGATGTAATTTAGGTTAACTAGTGATTTTGAGTTTTGAAACGTACTATCTTGTTTGAAAATGTGTAGTTGGGCGTTCAGTCCTAGCGTAGTTTTGAATAGATAGTCCAATGTGAGTCCTGTTCGAAATGTTTTTTGATTGTTGCCATCGCTTTTCCAATAGATAAAGAATTCTTCGCCTTGTTTTAGTATATTTTGAAGCTGTATATCTAGGTAGCCGTTAATGGTTGTTTTTTCTGCCTCGTTGTTTCCTAGGCCAATATAGCCATCAAAAGTATTTGCTTTTCTTTTTTCTGCATAAACATAAATTAAGGTTGAATCTTTGCTTAAGAGTAATTGTGGTTTTTTTGTTTGGTTGGCAAACGGATATTTTTCAAATTCTAATTGTATCTCGCGCAGGGAATTTTGGTTAAGTAGCTTGTTTTTGAATTTTTTATTAATTTGTTGGATATGATTATTTGGAAAGAATTTTGCGTCATTGTTTTTTATTACAATTTGATTGATTTTTCTTTGACTGTTTAGTTTGATGTTTAAATCTGCGTAAAGACTGTTTTTGATTTTCTTGATATTTGTTAGCTGTAGTTTGGCTAGAGGATATCCGTTTTGTTCAACTTTTTTAAGAGTTTCTTCTAGGAATGTTGGTAGTTCATTGTATTTGATACCTATGTTTTTTTTTGTTGAAAAATTATTAAGAATAGGATTTAGGAGTTCGTTTTCGGATAGAGATATATAGGTGTATTTTATTGGATCATTTAGTTGAAATTCAATTGAAAAGGTAGAATCGTTTTTTTGTATTATATCTTTCGAGTATTGGTCTAGGTAGCCAATGCTTTTTAGTTTTTCGGATAAGTTGGTGATTTCTTTTTCTAAAGATTTTATGTTTTGGTGTTTGCGGGTATAGTTTAGGGAGTCAATTGTTGTTGTTTCTTTGTCTGATGTTCCGTTTATTTTTAAAATAAAATTTTGAGCCAAGCTAGTTTGGCAAAGAGTGAGGAAAAAGGCAATGATTAGTAATTGTTTCAATTGAATTTCTTTAAAAGATAGCTAACGCAAATATCTATTGAATGTTATGAAAATCATAATCTAAAACAAGGATATTGAAAATTAATGAATTAAGGTTTGTATAGTGAAAAATAATTTATACATTTGCAACCCCGTAAAAAGCGGGAATTTAATATAATAAGAAATTTTTAGTATTAATTATGCCAACAATTCAACAATTAGTAAGAACAGGAAGAACTCAGATAACTAAGAAGAGTAAATCGGTTGCTTTAGATTCTTGTCCTCAAAGAAGAGGGGTTTGTACGCGTGTTTACACTACTACACCAAAAAAACCAAACTCTGCAATGCGTAAAGTAGCGCGTGTACGTTTGACAAATGGTAATGAAGTGAATGCTTACATCCCTGGAGAAGGTCACAATCTACAAGAGCACTCGATAGTATTAGTTAGGGGTGGAAGGGTAAAAGATTTACCAGGAGTTAGATATCACATCGTTCGTGGTGCGCTTGATACATCAGGTGTAGCAGGAAGAACGCAAAGAAGATCTAAGTACGGAGCTAAACGCCCAAAGGAAGCAAAAAAGTAATTTAAAAAGTTAACTGCTTGTAGCTGAAATAGAGTTCATTTTGAATTCTAAGTGATAGTTATGTGCTAATGACAAAAAATTAAAAAAAAGACATGAGAAAAAGAGCGGCAAAGAAAAGACCACTTTTACCAGATCCAAGATTTAATGATCAACTGGTAACACGTTTTGTGAATAACTTAATGTGGGATGGTAAAAAATCTACAGCGTTTAAAGTATTTTATGATGCAATTGACATTATAGAGTCTAAAAAACAAAATGACGAAAAAACTTCATTAGAAATCTGGAAAGATGCCTTGACAAACGTTATGCCTCACGTAGAAGTACGTAGTCGTAGAGTAGGTGGAGCTACCTTTCAAATTCCAATGCAAATTAGACCAGATAGAAAAATTTCTATGGCTATGAAATGGTTAATTCTTTATGCAAGAAGAAGAAACGAAAAATCAATGGCGCAAAGATTGGCTTCAGAATGTTTAGCTGCGGCTAAAGAAGAAGGTGCTGCGGTTAAGAAAAGAATGGATACTCACAAAATGGCAGAAGCTAACAAAGCTTTCTCTCACTTTAGATTTTAATTCATAAAGAAATGGCAAGAGATCTAAAATATACAAGAAATATTGGAATTGCTGCTCACATTGATGCTGGTAAAACAACAACAACGGAGCGTATATTATTCTATACTGGAAAATCACACAAAATTGGTGAAGTGCACGATGGTGCTGCAACAATGGACTGGATGGCACAAGAGCAAGAAAGAGGGATTACTATTACTTCTGCAGCTACAACTTGTGAATGGAATTTTCCAACAGAGCAAGGTAAAGCTTTGCCTGAAACATTACCTTATCACTTCAACATTATCGATACTCCTGGTCACGTTGACTTTACTGTAGAGGTAAATCGTTCGTTACGTGTATTAGATGGTTTGGTTTTCTTGTTTAGTGCGGTAGATGGTGTTGAGCCTCAATCTGAAACTAACTGGAGATTAGCGGATCAGTATCGTGTGCCTCGTATGGGATTTGTTAATAAAATGGACCGTCAAGGATCTAATTTCTTAGCAGTTTGTCAGCAAGTACGTGATATGTTGAAATCTAACGCGGTAGCGATTACTTTGCCAATTGGTGAGGAGAATGATTTTAGAGGGGTTGTTGATTTGGTTAAAAATCAAGCTATTGTTTGGCATGATGCTACGCAAGGTGCTACTTTTGATATTATCGATATCCCTGCGGATATGGTTGATGAAGTAAAAGAATACAGAGATATCCTTATCGAAGCGGTTGCTGATTATGATGAAAACTTGCTTGATAAATACATGGAAGATCCAGATTCTATTACAGAAGAGGAGATTAACAATGCATTAAGAGCAGCTACAATGGATATGGCTATCATTCCGATGATTGCTGGTTCATCTTTCAAAAATAAAGGTGTTCAATTCATGTTAGATGCAGTTTGTAAGTACTTGCCATCTCCAATGGATAAAGAAGGTATTACTGGTATTCATCCTGATGATGCTGAGTTGCTTGAAGAGGATCAAACTCAAATCTTGCGTAAGCCAGATGTAAAAGAGCCTTTCGCAGCATTAGCATTTAAGATTGCTACTGACCCATTCGTAGGTCGTTTGGCTTTCTTCCGTGCTTACTCAGGAAGATTAGATGCTGGGTCTTATGTTTTGAATACACGTTCTGGTAACAAAGAGAGAATTTCTCGTATCTACCAAATGCATGCTAACAAGCAAAACCCAATCGAGTATATCGAGGCAGGTGATATTGGAGCTGCTGTTGGATTTAAAGATATCAAAACTGGAGATACATTGTGTGATGAGAAACACCCAATTATTTTGGAGTCAATGAAATTCCCTGCGCCAGTAATTGGTATCGCTATTGAACCAAAAACAAAAGCTGACGTTGATAAAATGGGTATGGCTTTAGCTAAATTAGCTGAAGAGGATCCAACATTTACGGTTAGAACTGATGAAGCTTCAGGACAAACTATTATCTCAGGTATGGGTGAGTTACACTTAGATATCTTGGTTGATAGAATGAAGCGTGAATTCAAAGTTGAAGTAAACCAAGGTGAGCCTCAAGTGGAATACAAAGAAGCTTTTACAAAATCTGCACAACACAGAGAAACTTACAAGAAACAATCTGGAGGTCGTGGTAAATTCGGTGATATCGTATTTGTACTTGAACCTGCTGATGAAGTAGATGGTAAAGTTCCTGTAGGATTACAATTTATTAACTCTGTAAAAGGAGGTAACGTACCAAAAGAATATATTCCTTCTGTAGAAAAAGGTTTCCGTGAAGCTATGAAAACTGGTCCTTTAGCAGGATACCAAGTAGATAGTTTGAAAGTTACTTTATTGGATGGATCTTTCCACCCTGTGGATTCTGATGCTCTTTCTTTTGAATTGGCAGCTAGAATGGGTTATAGAGAAGTAGCAAAAGCTGCTGGAGCTGTAATTCTTGAGCCAATCATGAAAATGGAAGTGATTACACCTGAAGAAAACATGGGAGATATCGTTGGTGATATTAACCGTCGTAGAGGTCAAGTGAATGACATGGGCGATAGAAATGGTGCAAAAACGATTAAGGCTGATGTTCCGTTATCAGAAATGTTTGGATATGTTACAACTTTAAGAACTTTGTCTTCAGGTCGTGCTACATCTACAATGGAATTTTCACACTACGCTGAAACACCTTCTAATATTTCAGAAGCAGTTATCAAAAAAGCAAAAGGAAACGCATAATCTTTAAGAAAATGAGTCAAAAAATCAGAATAAAATTGAAATCTTACGATCATATGTTGGTGGATAAATCTGCTGAAAAGATTGTAAAAACAGTAAAAACTACTGGTGCTGTGGTAACGGGTCCAATTCCATTGCCAACACACAAAAAATTGTTTACAGTATTGCGTTCTCCGCACGTAAACAAAAAAGCAAGAGAGCAATTTGAAGTAATGTCATATAAGAGATTAATTGATATTTATTCTTCTTCATCTAAAACTATCGATGCTTTAATGAAACTTGAATTACCAAGTGGAGTGGAAGTAGAAATCAAAGTTTAAGTAGTTCTAAAGTAATTAAGGACGCTGTTTTTAGGTAAAAAAAGTTTTTTTGGATTGTGTGTAAATAAGTTATACCTTTGCACCCACTTAAAAAAATAGAATTTGCTTAAAAGCTGCGTTCTATATTTATATTTTAATAATTAATAATTAATATTTATGTCTGGGTTAATTGGTAGAAAAATCGGCATGACTAGTATTTTCGATGAAAACGGGAAGAATATTCCTTGTACGGTAATCGAAGCTGGACCATGTGTTGTTACCCAAGTCAGAACCAAAGAGGTTGACGGGTACGAAGCGTTGCAACTTGGTTTCGATGACAAAAACGAGAAACATTCCACAAAAGCGGCTTTAGGTCACTTTAAAAAAGCGGGAACTGTTGCTAAGAAAAAAGTCGTTGAATTTCAAGATTTTGCAACTGAACAAAAATTAGGAGATCTTATTGATGTTTCTATTTTTGAAGAAGGAGAATTTGTGGATGTACAAGGTGTGTCTAAAGGTAAAGGTTTTCAAGGGGTTGTAAAACGTCACGGTTTTGGTGGTGTTGGTCAAGCAACTCATGGTCAGCATAACCGTTTAAGAGCGCCAGGTTCTGTAGGAGCTTCTTCTTATCCATCTAGAGTATTCAAAGGGATGCGTATGGCTGGAAGAATGGGAGGAGAAAATGTAAAAGTTCAAAACCTTAGAGTTTTAAAAGTAGTTTCTGATAAGAACTTACTTGTTATTAAAGGATGTGTTCCTGGTCATAACAACTCTTATGTAATCATTCAGAAGTAATGGAAGTAAAAGTATTAGATTTCAACGGAAAAGATACTGGAAGAAAAGTACAACTTTCTGATTCAGTATTCGCAATTGAGCCAAACAATCACGCGGTATATCTTGATGTAAAGCAATATTTAGCTAATCAAAGACAAGGGACGCACAAAGCTAAAGAAAGAGCTGAAGTTGCGGGAAGTACACGTAAGATTAAAAAACAAAAAGGTACAGGTACTGCTCGTGCGGGTAGTGCAAAAAATCCTTTGTTTAAAGGTGGTGGAACTGTTTTTGGGCCAAGACCAAGAAGTTATTCATTCAAATTGAATAAAAACTTGAAACGTTTGGCTAGAAAATCTGCTTTCTCTATTAAAGCTAAAGAAGCAAATATTATTGTTTTGGAAGATTTTAATTTTGAAACGCCAAGCACTAAAAATTTCATCAATGTTTTGAAAGCTTTAGAGTTAGAAAACAAAAAATCATTATTCGTATTGGGTGAAACCAATAAAAATGTATATTTGTCGTCACGAAATTTGCAGGGCTCAAATGTCGTAAGTAGCTTAGAATTAAGCACTTATGCTATTTTGAATGCAAATAATTTAGTGCTTTTGGAGAGTTCTTTGGAAGTAATTGAAGAAAATTTAAGTAAATAATAGGATATGAGTATCATAATTAAACCTATAGTAACGGAAAAAGTAACCAAAGAAAGTGAAGTTTTGAACCGTTTTGGATTCGAAGTGAACAGAAAAGCTAACAAAATTGAAATTAAGAAAGCTATTGAAGCTACTTATGGCGTAAATGTTGTTAGTGTGAACACGATGAATGTTAGACCAGACAGAACTACAAAATACACTAAAAGTGGTTTAATCAGTGGAAAGACAAATGCTATTAAGAAGGCAATTGTACAAGTACAAGAAGGAGAAACAATTGATTTTTACAACAATATCTAAGATAGAAAAATGTCAGTAAGAAAATTAAAACCTATTACCCCAGGTCAGCGATTTAGAGTTGTGAATGGTTATGACGCTATTACAACTGATAAGCCGGAACGCTCTTTGATAGCGCCGATAAAAAACTCTGGAGGTAGAAATAGTCAAGGAAAGATGACCATGCGTTATACGGGTGGTGGTCACAAGCAGAGATATCGTATTATTGATTTTAAACGTACAAAAGAAGGAATTCCTGCTACGGTAAAATCAATTGAATATGATCCAAATCGTACTGCATTTATCGCTTTATTAGCTTATGCTGATGGTGAAAAAACTTATATTATCGCTCAAAACGGTTTGAAAGTTGGTCAGAAATTAGTTTCTGGTACAGAATCTCAACCTGAAATTGGTAATACGCTACCTTTAAGCAGAATTCCTTTAGGAACTGTTATTTCTTGTATTGAATTGAGACCAGGACAAGGAGCTGTAATTGCTCGTTCAGCTGGAACATTTGCTCAATTAATGGCAAGAGATGGAAAATACGCTACAATTAAAATGCCTTCTGGAGAAACAAGATTAATCTTGTTGACTTGTTCGGCTACAATTGGAGCGGTTTCTAATTCAGACCACCAATTAGTTGTATCAGGAAAAGCTGGTAGAACAAGATGGTTAGGCAGAAGACCTAGAACAAGACCTGTTGCAATGAACCCTGTTGATCACCCAATGGGTGGTGGAGAAGGTCGTTCTTCTGGTGGACATCCACGCTCTAGAAACGGTATACCTGCTAAAGGTTATAGAACACGTTCTAAGAAAAACCCGAGTAACAAGTACATTGTAGAACGTAGAAAGAAATAATAAGATATGGCACGTTCATTAAAAAAAGGACCTTTCGTTCATTATAAGTTAGAAAAGAAAGTTGAAGAAAACATCGCAGGTGGTAATAAAGGAGTGGTTAAGACTTGGTCTAGAGCTTCTATGATTACTCCAGACTTTGTTGGACAAACTATCGCAGTTCATAACGGTCGTCAGTTTGTACCTGTTTACGTTACAGAAAACATGGTAGGACATAAATTAGGAGAATTTTCACCAACGAGATCTTTTAGAGGTCATGCTGGAGCAAAAAATAAAGGTAAAAAATAAGAAGCAATGGGAGTTCGTAAAAGAGAAACAGCAGATGCGAGAAAAGAGGCTAATAAGTCTATTGCTTTCGCGAAGTTAAATAACTGCCCTACTTCACCTAGAAAAATGCGCTTAGTAGCAGATCTAGTAAGAGGTCAGAAGGTAGAAAGAGCACTTAACATTTTAAGATTTAGTTCTAAAGAAGCTTCAAGAAAATTAGAAAAACTATTATTATCTGCAATCAACAACTGGGAGCAAAAAAATAGTGACGCTAGTTTAGAAGAAGCGGGATTATTTGTTAAGGAAATCCGCGTAGATGGTGGAATGATGTTGAAAAGACTTCGTCCAGCTCCACAAGGAAGAGCACACAGAATAAGAAAACGTTCTAATCACGTAACAATCGTGTTAGGAGCTATCAATAACACACAAAGCAATTCTTAAGCAGCATGGGACAAAAGACAAATCCAATTGGAAATAGACTTGGTATCATCAGAGGATGGGACTCAAACTGGTATGGTGGAAATGATTACGGTGATAAATTAGCCGAAGATCACAAAATCAGAAAGTATGTTCATGCTCGTTTATCAAAAGCTAGTGTATCAAAAGTAATCATCGAGAGAACTTTGAAACTTGTAACCGTTACTATCACTACTGCTAGACCTGGTATCATTATCGGTAAAGGTGGACAAGAGGTAGACAAGTTGAAAGAAGAACTTAAGAAAATTACTGACAAAGAGGTTCAAATTAACATCTTTGAAATCAAAAGACCTGAACTTGACGCGTATCTAGTTGCTACAAGCATCTGTCGTCAAATTGAGAGCAGAATTTCTTACAGACGTGCTATTAAAATGGCCATCGCAGCCTCTATGCGTATGAATGCTGAAGGAATAAAAGTATTGATTTCTGGTCGTTTGAACGGTGCTGAAATGGCACGTTCAGAAGGATTCAAAGAAGGTAGAATACCTCTATCAACTTTCAGAGCTGATATTGATTATGCACTTGCAGAAGCTCATACTACTTATGGTAGAATGGGAATCAAAGTGTGGATCATGAAAGGTGAAGTTTATGGTAAGAGAGATCTTTCTCCACTTGCTGGCATGGACAAAAAACAAGCTGGTGGTAAAGGAGGGGATTCTTCTAGAGGAGACAGAAAACCTTTTAACAAAGGTGGAAAACCAGACGCTCGTAAAAGAAAGTAAATTTTTAAACTAAAGAAAAATGTTACAGCCTAAAAGAACAAAGTATCGTAAGGTACAAAAGGGTAAAATGAAAGGGAATTCTCAAAGAGGACATGAACTTTCAAATGGAATGTTTGGTATTAAATCTGTACATGAAGATGGAATGTTCTTGACCTCTCGTCAAATAGAGGCTGCGCGTATTGCTGCAACTCGTTACATGAAAAGAGAAGGACAATTATGGATTAAAATATTCCCAGACAAACCAATCACTAAGAAGCCTCTTGAGGTACGTATGGGTAAAGGTAAAGGTGCCGTAGAATATTGGGCAGCTGTAGTTAAACCCGGAAGAATTATGTTCGAAGTTGGAGGAGTACCTTTGTCAGTTGCAAAAGAGGCGTTACGTCTTGCGGCCCAAAAGCTTCCAGTTAAAACTAAATTCGTTGTTGCAAGAGATTTCGAAGCATAATCTATATTATTATGAAACAATCAGAAATAAAAGATCTTTCTGCAGCCGAGTTGCAAGAAAAACTAAGTCAAACTAAAAAGGTTTATGCCGATTTAAAAATGGCTCACGCTATTTCTCCGATCGAAAATCCACTTCAAATTAGAAGTGTACGTAGAACGGTTGCTAGATTAGCTACAGAACTTACTAAAAGAGAGTTACAATAATTGTAATCTGCTGAAAGATGGAAAAAAGAAATTTAAGAAAAGAAAGAATTGGTGTGGTTACTTCAAACAAAATGGATAAGTCTATTGTTGTTGCTCAAGTAACTAGAGTAAAACACCCATTATACGGTAAGTTCGTGTTGAAAACAAAGAAATTTGTAGCACACGACGAAACAAACGACTGTAACATTGGAGATACTGTAAGAATTAGCGAAACGCGTCCTTTGAGTAAATCAAAATGTTGGAGATTAGTTGAAATCCTAGAAAGAGCTAAATAATTATGGTACAACAAGAATCAAGACTAAAAGTAGCAGATAACACAGGAGCTAAAGAAGTTTTAACTATCCGTGTTTTAGGAGGTACCAAAAGAAGGTATGCCTCTGTTGGTGACAAGATTGTAGTTTCTATCAAAGATGCAACTCCAAACGGAAACGTTAAAAAAGGAGCTGTTTCAACTGCAGTTGTTGTACGTACCAAAAAAGAAGTGAGAAGAGCCGATGGTTCATACATCAGATTTGATGACAATGCTTGTGTATTGTTAAATGCTGCTGGTGAGATGAGAGGAACTCGTGTTTTTGGTCCGGTAGCAAGAGAACTTCGTGAAAAACAATTCATGAAAATTGTATCATTAGCACCAGAAGTGCTTTAATTCGTTATAAGATGATAAAGCTAAAAATAAAATCAGGAGACATCGTAAGAGTAATTGCTGGAGACCATAAAGGTGCTGAAGGTAAAGTTTTACGTGTTTACCGTGAGAAAAACAAAGCGATTGTTGAAGGTGTGAACATGGTTTCTAAACACACGAAACCAAGTGCAAAAAACCCTCAAGGTGGTATTGTAAAAAAGGAAGCTTCTATACAAATTTCTAATATTGCTCTTATTGATCCAAAAACAAAGGAGACTACAAGAGTGGGTATTAGAGTAGAAGGAGATAAGAAAGTAAGATTTTCAAAAAAATCTAATCAAGTACTATAGTAATGGCATATATACCTAGACTAAAAGAAGAATATAAGAGCAGAGTTATTGCTGCTCTTAAAGAAGAGTTCGGTTACTCAAATATAATGGAAGTTCCAAAATTGGAAAAGATTGTATTGAGTAAAGGAGTTGGTGCAGCAGTATCTGATAAAAAATTAATCGACTATGCAGTTGAGGAGTTAACAAAGATTACTGGACAGAAAGCGATAGCTACTATTTCTAAAAAAGACGTTGCGTCTTTCAAACTTAGAAAAGGAATGCCAATTGGAGCAAAAGTGACTTTACGTGGAGAAAGAATGTATGAGTTTTTAGATAGACTTATTACTTCATCTTTACCACGTGTTAGAGACTTTAGTGGAATTAAATCTACTGGTTTTGACGGAAGAGGAAATTATAACTTAGGAGTTTTAGAACAAATCATTTTCCCTGAAATTGATATTGATAAAGTAAACAAAATATCTGGTATGGATATTTCCTTTGTTACTTCTGCAAAAACTGATAAAGAAGCAAAGTCATTGTTGGCTGAATTAGGTTTACCTTTTAAAAAGAATTAAGATATGGCTAAAGAATCAATGAAAGCCCGTGAGGTGAAAAGAGAAAAAACGGTTTTAAAGTATGCTGAGAAAAGAAAAGCTTTGTTAGAAGCTGGAGATTTTGTAGGTTTGCAAAAATTACCGAAAAACGCTTCGCCAGTTCGTTTGCATAATCGTTGTAAATTAACAGGTAGACCAAGAGGGTATATGCGTCAATTCGGTATTTCACGTGTAACATTCCGTGAAATGGCTAACAATGGATTGATACCAGGTGTTAAAAAAGCATCTTGGTAAATTAAAATATTCAGACGTGAGTAATCACGTCTGTTTTTCACATTTATAAACTGGTTTCAGGTTCGAATTATGAGTATATTTCGAAAACCGTCACCGCAAATTGATACATATGTATACAGATCCAATTGCAGATTATTTAACGAGAGTTAGAAACGCTGTGGCTGCAAACCACAAAGTTGTTGAAATTCCCGCATCTAATCTAAAAAAAGAAATAACTAAGATCTTATTTGATCAAGGTTATATCTTAAGTTACAAATTTGAAGACAACGCTGTTCAGGGTTCAATCAAAATTGCTTTAAAGTACGATAAAGTTACTAAAGAGCCTGTAATTAAAGATATCCAAAGAATTAGTAAACCAGGTTTACGTAAGTACGCAGGTGCTTCTAAATTGCCTAGAATCCTTAATGGATTAGGAATTGCTATTGTTTCTACATCAAAAGGTTTGATGACAGGAAAACAAGCTAAGCAATTGAATGTAGGAGGAGAAGTAATTTGTTACGTATACTAATTATTAAAGACGAGATAAGATGTCAAGAATAGGTAAAAGCCCAGTAACTATACCAGCTGGAGTAACTGTTACAGTTGCTGATGGTATAATTACAGTAAAAGGAAAAAATGGTCAATTGACACAGGAGTTTTCGGACGTGACTGTGACTGTTGATGGAGATCAAGTTCTAGTGGAACGATCTTCAGATCACAAAAACCAAAGAGCGAAGCATGGATTATACCGCTCATTAATCAATAATATGATTGTTGGTGTTAATGAAGGTTTTACAAAATCTTTAGAGTTGGTTGGGGTAGGTTATAGAGCTTCAAATCAAGGTCAAAAATTAGATTTAGCTTTAGGTTTTTCTCATAATATAGTTTTAGAGATTGCTCCAGAGGTGACTTTGGAAACTATTTCTGAAAAAGGTAAGAACCCAATCGTTAAGTTAACTTCTTTTGATAAACAACTTTTAGGACAAGTTGCTGCTAAAATTAGAGGTTTCCGTAAACCAGAACCTTACAAAGGTAAAGGGGTTAAGTTTGTAGGTGAAGTATTAAGAAGAAAAGCAGGTAAATCAGCTTAAAAAATAAGATTATGTCATTAACAAAACCTGAAAGAAGACAGAGAATTAGATTCAGAATTAGAAAAACGATTAGTGGTACTGCTACTAAACCAAGACTTTCTGTTTTTAGAAGTAACAAAGAAATTTATGCTCAATTAATTGATGATGTAAACGGAGTTACTTTATTAGCTGCCTCTTCAAGAGAAAAAGAAATAGGAAAAGGTACGAACATTGAAGTAGCTACAGCCGTAGGTAAGTTAGTTGCTGAAAAGGCTTTAAAAGCTGGTGTTGAAACAGTAACATTCGATAGAGGAGGTTATTTATATCACGGTCGTATTAAATCATTAGCAGAAGGCGCAAGAGCGGCTGGGCTTAAATTCTAATATAGTATGTCTAATAAATACAAGAATATAGAGTTAGTAAAACCAAGTGGTCTTGAATTAAAAGATCGTTTGGTGAGTGTAAATCGTGTTACTAAAGTTACAAAAGGTGGTAGAGCTTTCGGTTTTTCTGCAATTGTAGTGGTAGGTGATGAAAATGGAGTGGTTGGACACGGATTAGGTAAATCTAAAGATGTTTCTGAAGCTATTGCTAAAGCAGTAGAAGATGCAAAGAAAAACTTAGTTAGAATTCCTTTGAATGGTCAGTCAGTTCCTCACGAACAAAAAGGTAAATTTGGTGGTGCACGTGTGTTCTTAATTCCTGCTTCTCATGGTACAGGAGTTATTGCTGGTGGAGCTGTTCGTTCAGTTCTAGAATCAGTAGGTATTCACGATGTATTGTCAAAATCTCAAGGATCTTCAAATCCTCATAATGTGGTTAAAGCTACTTTTGATGCTTTATTACAAATGAGAAGTGCGCACACTGTTGCAAAACAAAGAGGAGTTTCTTTAGAGAAAGTTTTTAAAGGTTAATTCAAGGAAATTATGGCTAAATTATTAGTAAAACAAGTACGTAGCAAAATCAACTGTCCTTTGTCTCAAAAAAGAGGATTAGAAGCTTTGGGTTTACGTAAAATGGGACAAGTTGTAGAGCATGATTCAAATCCTGCTATCCTTGGTATGATAAATAAAGTTAAACACTTAGTTTCTGTTGAAGAAATTAAATAACAAATACTGGTATGAATTTAAGTAATTTACAACCTGCTGAAGGTTCTACACACAATCAAAATAAAAGATTAGGTAGAGGAGAAGGTTCTGGTAAAGGTGGAACTTCTGCAAGAGGTCACAAAGGAGCTAAATCTCGTTCTGGTTATTCTAAAAAGATTGGATTTGAAGGAGGGCAAATGCCACTTCAAAGACGTGTACCTAAGTTTGGTTTCACAAACATCAACCGTAAAGAATACGAAGGTGTTAATTTAGATACACTTCAATTATTAGTTGATAATGGTATAGTAACAGATGCTGTAGATATGTCTGTTTATGTTGCTAATCGTTTGGCTACTAAAAATGAAATCGTTAAGATTTTAGGAAGAGGTGAATTGAAGGCAAAATTAAAGGTATCTGCTCACAAATTTACTGCAACGGCAAAAGCGGCTATTGAAGCTGCTGGAGGTGAAGCAGTAACATTATAATTTTTCTACTCATATGAAGAAATTTTTTGAATCATTAAGTAATGTTTGGAAGATTGAGGAACTAAAAAATAGAATCCTAATTACATTAGGACTTCTTCTAGTTTATCGTTTTGGTGCACACGTTACATTGCCTGGAATTGATGCAACGCAATTGACAGGTTTAGCTGGTCAAACTAAAGAAGGTATCGGTTCGATATTAGATATGTTTACTGGTGGTGCATTTTCTAAAGCTTCAGTTTTTGCTTTAGGTATTATGCCATACATTTCTGCTTCAATCGTAGTTCAGTTGATGGGAATTGCAATTCCATATCTTCAAAAATTACAAAGTGATGGAGAAAGTGGCAGAAAAAAAATCAATCAGATTACCCGTTGGTTAACTATTGGAATTACTCTAGTGCAAGGACCAACATATATTTACAATCTTTACAGAACATTACCGAGTAATGCCTTTTTGTTAGGGTTTAATTCTTTTGAATTCTTATTTTCTTCAGTGGTTATTCTGGTAACAGGAACAATATTTGCAATGTGGTTAGGTGAAAAAATCACTGACAAAGGAATTGGAAATGGTATTTCATTGCTAATTATGGTGGGTATTCTAGCTAGATTTCCTCAGGCATTTATTCAGGAATTTACGACGAGAGTTACCAATAATAATGGAGGACCAATGCTTTTGGTAATTGAAGTTATCATTTGGTTGTTAGTTATCATTTCGTGTGTCTTATTGGTAATGGCTGTTAGAAAGATTCCAGTTCAGTATGCTAGACGTAGTACCTCTGGTGATTTTGAGCAAGATATGATGGGTGGAAATAGACAATGGATTCCATTGAAGTTAAATGCATCAGGTGTTATGCCGATAATTTTTGCTCAAGCCATTATGTTTATTCCCGCAGCTGTTGCTGGTTTGTCTAAGTCAGAGACTTCTCAGACAATTGTTAGTGCTTTTAGTAATATCTTTGGTTTTTGGTATAATTTTGTATTTGCTAGTTTAATAGTTATATTTACATTTTTTTATACCGCTATTACTGTACCAACCAACAAAATGTCTGATGATTTAAAGAGAAGCGGTGGTTTTATTCCAGGAGTACGTCCTGGTGCTGAGACCTCTGATTATCTTGATAAAGTGATGTCTTTAATTACTTTCCCAGGATCTTTATTTCTTGCTTTGATCGCTGTGTTCCCAGCAATTGTCGTAAGTCTTATGGATGTACAACAATCATGGGCAATGTTTTTTGGAGGTACTTCATTAATCATTATGGTTGGTGTTGCTATAGACACAATGCAACAAATCAATTCATATTTGTTGAACAAACATTATGATGGTTTGATGAAAAGTGGTAAAAACAGAAAAGCAGTAGCTTAAATTTATGGCAAAACAATCAGCAATAGAACAAGACGGATCAATTATTGAAGCATTATCAAATGCTATGTTCCGAGTAGAGTTAGAAAATGGACATATTGTAATTGCTCATATATCTGGAAAGATGCGTATGCATTATATCAAATTATTACCTGGTGATAAAGTGAAACTAGAAATGAGCCCTTATGATTTGTCAAAAGCAAGAATTACTTATAGATATTAAAGATATTCAAAATGAAAGTAAGAGCATCAGTTAAAAAAAGAAGCGCCGAGTGCATTATTGTACGTAGAAAAGGCAGATTATACGTAATCAACAAAAAGAATCCTAGATTTAAACAAAGACAAGGATAATTATGGCAAGAATAGCAGGGGTAGATATCCCAAAAAACAAGAGAGGTGTTATAGCACTTACCTATATCTTCGGATTAGGAAAAAGTAGAGCAATTGAGATTTTAGAGAAAGCTCAAGTAAGCCAAGATAAAAAAGTTCAAGAATGGAATGATGATGAGATTGGAGCAATCCGTGAAGCTGTTTCTGCATTCAAAATTGAAGGAGAATTACGTTCTGAAGTATCTTTAAACATCAAACGTTTGATGGATATTGGTTGTTACAGAGGTATTCGTCATAGAACGGGTCTTCCATTAAGAGGACAAAGAACTAAAAACAACTCTAGAACTAGAAAAGGTAAAAGAAAAACTGTTGCGAACAAGAAAAAAGCAACTAAATAATAAGTAATATGGCTAAAGCAACTGCAAAAAAACGTAAAGTTATCGTTGAATCAACGGGAGAGGCTCATATTTCTGCTACCTTCAATAACATCATCATTTCGTTAACAAACAAAAAAGGTGAAGTTATCTCTTGGTCTTCAGCTGGTAAAATGGGTTTTAGAGGTTCTAAAAAGAATACTCCATATGCAGCCCAAATGGCAGCAGAAGATTGTAGCAAAGTAGCTCTTGAGGCTGGTCTTAAAAAAGTGAAAGTATATGTTAAAGGACCAGGAAACGGGCGTGAGTCTGCTATCCGTTCTATACATAATGGTGGAATTGAAGTTACAGAAATCATTGATGTTACTCCAATGCCTCACAACGGATGTCGTCCTCCTAAAAGACGTAGAGTTTAATACTCAAATTTATTATAGTATAACCTAGATAGATTATAGATTATCGAAGGATATGACCTGAATTCATAATCTCTATCTTAAACAATTAAAAATGGCAAGATATACTGGTCCAAGTACAAGAATCGCTCGTAAATTTGGCGAAGCAATTTTCGGAGATGATAAAGCTTTCGAAAAAAGAAATTACCCTCCTGGGCAACACGGGATGGCTAAAAAAAGAGGAAAAAAATCTGAGTATGCTGTTCAGTTAATGGAAAAGCAAAAAGCTAAATATTCTTATGGAATTTTAGAAAAACAATTCAGAAATTTATTTGAAAAAGCATCAGCTACTAAAGGTGTTACTGGTGAAGTGTTATTACAATTGTGTGAGGCAAGATTAGACAATGTTGTTTTTAGAATGGGTATTGCTCCTTCTAGAAGAGGTGCTCGTCAAATCGTATCACACAGACACATTACTGTTAATGGTGAAGTGGTTAATATTCCTTCTTACCACCTTAAGCCTGGTGATAAAGTTGCAGTTCGTGAAAAGTCTAAATCATTAGAAGCTATCGAACGTTCTTTGTCTAATTCAAGTCATGTTTATGAATGGATTACTTGGAATAATGATCTTAAAGAGGGAACTTTTGTTTCTGTACCTGCGAGACTTCAAATTCCTGAAAACATTAAAGAACAATTAATCGTAGAGTTGTACAACAAATAATAATTGACTTAGTCGAAATTTATGGCAATATTTAATTTTCAGAAGCCCGATAAAGTTATCATGATCGATTCAACCGATTTTGAAGGTAAATTTGAATTTAGACCTTTAGAACCTGGATATGGATTGACCGTTGGTAATGCACTTAGAAGAGTTTTGCTTTCAGCATTAGAAGGTTATGCAATAACATCAGTTCGTATCGAAGGTGTAGATCATGAGTTTTCCACTATTTCAGGAGTTGTTGAAGATGTTACCGAAATTATTTTAAATCTAAAGCAAGTACGTTTCAAACGTCAAATAGAGGATATAGATAATGAATCAGTTACTATTTCTGTTTCAGGTAAAGATCAATTAACAGCTGGTGATTTTCAAAAGTTTATTTCAGGTTTTCAAGTTCTGAATCCAGAACATGTTATCTGTAATTTAGACAGTAAAATCAAATTAAGTTTTGATTTGACTATTGAAAAAGGAAGAGGATATGTTCCTGCAGAAGAGAACAAAAAACAGAATGCTGCAATTGGTACCATTTTTACAGATTCAATTTTTACTCCTGTAAAAAATGTAAAATATGCTATTGAGAACTTCCGTGTTGAGCAAAAAACAGATTATGAAAAATTAGTTTTTGAAATTAAAACTGATGGTTCTATTAATCCTAAAGATGCTCTTACTGAAGCTGCAAAAGTTTTAATTCACCATTTCATGTTGTTTTCTGATGAAAGAATTACACTTGAGGCTGACGAAATTGCTCAAACAGAATCTTATGATGAAGAATCATTGCATATGAGACAATTGCTTAAAACGAAGCTTGTCGATATGGATTTATCTGTTAGAGCTTTAAATTGTTTGAAAGCGGCTGAAGTTGATACACTTGGGGATTTAGTATCTTTTAATAAAAATGACTTAATGAAGTTCCGTAATTTCGGTAAAAAATCTTTGACTGAGCTAGATGAATTAGTAGCAGTAAAGAACCTTACTTTCGGTATGGATTTAGCAAAATACAAATTAGATAAAGAGTAATCTAATCCACCTTTTGGTGTGATTAAATTTATAAAGCAATGAGACACGGAAAAAAATTCAATCACTTAAGCAGACAGACTGCGCATAGAAAATCTATGTTAGCTAATATGGCTTGTTCTCTTATTGAGCACAAACGTATTAATACTACTGTTGCTAAAGCTAAAGCGTTAAAACAATTTGTTGAGCCGCTTATAACAAAATCTAAAGCTGATACGACTCACAACCGTCGTATTGTTTTTTCTTACCTACGTAGCAAATATGCTGTAACTGATCTTTTTAGAGATGTTGCTGCTAAAGTTGGTGATCGTCCGGGAGGATACACTCGTATTATTAAAGTTGGAAATCGTTTAGGAGATAATGCTGATATGGCAATGATCGAATTAGTTGATTTTAATGAGCTTTATAACGGTGGTAAAAAAGAAGTTAAAAAAGCAAAAAGCCGTCGTGGTGGTAAAGCTAAGAAATCAGAAGAAGCTGCTGAAGCTTCTGCTGATGCTGCTGAACAAACTACTGAAGCTGCAGAGTAATTAAGAAAATAATTATTCGATAAATAATCAAGGATAAACTATTTATAGTTTATCCTTTTTTTTTGGCATATAATTTGTAGTTATATTCGTGATATTTTATAAATTAACACAAATTCCATTATGAAAAAGCTTTGTTTTCTTTTTATTTTTGTTTTATCATTTTTTCAAGCACTATCCCAAAACGGTATTGAAAATGTTTCTGTAAGTGATTTTAATACTTCTAGCTATGTTGGCAATATCAGAACCTCCGGTATGTGGGTGCCAGGTGTTGTGGTTGATAATACTATTAAGGGTTCAATTTACTTGTTTCCCAACTATAATAGCAACTATATTGTAGTTTTGAAAAGTGGTAAGTCAATAAATGTTGTGAATTTAAATTTTAATCTAAAGTCTAAAACTTTAGAATCTTATTTATCGAAGGATTCAGTTTTTCAATATGATTTAGATAAGTTTGATTATGTTTTAAAGAATGACAAACGATATAAAGTTTTTAATGATGGGGATTTAAAAGGTTTGTCTCTTGAAATTTGTAATTTGAATTCAATACAGTTTTTTAAATATGTCCACCTTTCAACAACAAAAGCTGTAATTAATCCAATGACAAATGTTATTATTAGTGATGCTGAATATACGCAAATATCCTCCTATTTTTTTATTCTGAATGGAAGAAAAGTAAAAGTTCAACTTAAGAAAAATGCTGTTCTTAATGCTTTAATTGATAAAAGTGATTTGATCAAGGAGTATGTTAAAAAAAATAAACTTAAGTATGATGATGAAGGAGATATATGTAAAATTTTAGATTATTATAAATCTATTTTGTAATTTGTATAATTAGTTTCATTTTTATAGTGTTTTGTTAAAAGCTTTAGAATTATAAATTTTTATTGCATTTTTATACCAAGCCTAAATAATTGGTTTAAATTTGCAAAATAATAACAACAACCGCAAATGAAATATACAACAAGACAACAAGCTCTTCTTTTACTTAGTGATGGTACCATTTTTCATGGAAAATCTATTGGCCTTAGCGGTGTCGCTTTTGGTGAAGTTTGTTTTAATACTGGAATGACTGGCTATCAAGAAATTTTTACTGATCCCTCTTATTTCGGTCAATTGATGGTGGCTACCAATGCGCATATTGGTAATTATGGAGTTAATGAAAAAGAAGTGGAATCAAATACTATTAAAATTTCAGGTTTAATTTGTAAAAATTTTAGTTTTAACTATTCTAGGCCTGATGCATCTGAAAGTCTCGAGGATTATTTTAAGAAACAAAATTTGATTTGTATTGCTGATGTGGATACAAGGGCTTTGGTGAGTTATATTAGAGAAAATGGAGCTATGAATGCTGTTATTTGTACTGATGACACGCCAATTGAGCAATTAAAAGTTGCATTGTCAAGTGTTCCTGACATGAAAGGTTTGGAATTAGCCTCTAAAGTTTCTGCAAAGGAACCTTATTATTTTGGAGAGGTAAACGCTAAATATAAAATTGCAGCATTAGATTTAGGTATAAAAACTAATATTCTTAGAAATTTATCTGGAAGAGATTGTTACATTAAGGTTTTTCCTTTTGATGCATCCTACGAGGATTTATGTTCTTTCAATCCCGATGGTTTTTTCTTGTCTAATGGGCCTGGTGATCCTGATCCGTTGGATAGTGCCATAGGTGTAGCAAAGCAGATAATTGCAGATGACAGGCCTTTATTTGGGATCTGCTTAGGGCACCAAGTTATCGCTTTGGCAAATGGAGTCTCAACTTATAAAATGTTTAATGGACACAGAGGGATCAATCATCCAGTGACCAATCTGATTTCTGGTAAAGGTGAAATTACTTCGCAAAATCATGGTTTTGCGGTAAACAAAGAAGAATTAGATAATCATCCTGATTTAGAAATCACGCATTTACATTTGAATGATGGGACCGTAGCAGGCATGCGTATGAAAAATAAAAACTGTTTTTCTGTACAATATCATCCTGAGGCAAGTCCTGGGCCACATGATTCGTCTTATTTATTTGATCAATTTATTGCAAATATCCAGAAAGTTTTGGTCTAAAACGTTATCGTTAATAAATTATCAAATATTGTGGTTTCTTTATTTAATAGTATCATTTTATTTCAGTAATTTTGAGAAAATACAAATTAATAACATAAAATTTAAGGATAATGAGTATTATAGTTAAAATTTTCGCAAGACAAATCTTTGATTCAAGAGGAAATCCAACAGTTGAAGTGGACGTAATTACTGAAAATGGAATTATTGGTAGAGCAGCTGTTCCTTCGGGAGCGTCTACTGGTGAGCACGAAGCAGTCGAATTAAGAGATGGAGGTAAGTCATTCATGGGTAAAGGTGTTTTAACTGCAGTTAACAATGTAAATACCCTTATTGCCGAAGAACTTGTTGGAACTTCTGTTTTTGAGCAAAATAAACTTGACCAAATGATGATCGATTTGGATGGTACTCCAAATAAATCTAAACTTGGTGCAAATGCTATTTTAGGTGTTTCATTGGCTGCTGCCAAAGCTGCTGCCAATGAATTGGGAATGCCATTGTATCGTTATGTAGGTGGTGTTTCTGCTAACACATTGCCTTTGCCGATGATGAATATCATCAATGGTGGGTCACATTCAGACGCGCCAATTGCATTTCAAGAATTTATGATCATGCCTGTTAAAGCAACTTCTTTTACTCATGCTTTGCAAATGGGGACTGAAATTTTTCATAATTTGAAAAAAGTATTACACGATAGAGGTTTGTCTACAGCTGTTGGTGATGAGGGAGGTTTTGCTCCAAATTTGCCGGGTGGTACTGAAGATGCTCTTGATACAATTAAAAAAGCTGTGGAAGCTGCTGGTTATACTTTTGGTGATGAAGTAATGATTGCATTAGACTGCGCGGCTTCTGAATTTTATGTAAATGGAAAATATGACTATTCTAAATTTGAAGGACCAACTGGTAAAGTAAGAACTTCTGCAGAACAAGTTGAATATTTAGCAGAATTGGCTTCTAAGTATCCAATTATTTCCATTGAAGATGGTATGCAAGAAAATGATTGGGATGGTTGGAAATTATTGACAGAGAAAATTGGAGATAAAGTTCAGTTAGTGGGTGATGATTTATTTGTAACAAACGTAGAGCGTTTGTCAACAGGTATTGAGAAAGGAATTGCTAATTCTATCTTAGTAAAAGTGAACCAAATTGGAACATTAACTGAAACTATTGCGGCTGTTAATATGGCGAAAAATGCTGGATATACTTCTGTAATGTCACATCGATCAGGTGAGACTGAAGATTATACAATTGCAGATTTAGCTGTAGCTTTGAACTGTGGTCAAATTAAAACCGGTTCCGCTTCACGTTCAGATCGTATGGCAAAGTATAATCAATTATTAAGAATAGAAGAAGAATTAGAGGCAACTGCTTATTTTCCTGGCAAAAATGCTTTTAATTTGAAGTAATACAAATCGTTTCTTTTACTATAGAAAGTCGTCTGTTAATTCAGACGACTTTTTTTATTAAAGTTTTAGCATGTAAGGGTGTTTTTTTTTTTATTTAGTTCTAAATTCACTAGTTTTGGCAGAAATAAAATTAATCAAAACTATCCATTAAAAAATCATGTCAAAAATAGCTACATTAGAATTCGATGGCAATAAATTTGAACTTCCTATTGTTGTTGGAAGTGAGAATGAAGCTGCGATTGATATCAGTAAATTACGAGATTTATCCGGTATAATTACCCTTGATCCAGGATACAAAAATTCTGGTTCTTGTAAAAGCGAGATTACCTTCTTAGATGGGGAGTTGGGTATTTTGCGTTACAGAGGGTATGCAATTGAGGATTTAGCTCAAAAAGCACATTTTTTAGAAGTTTCTTACTTAATCGTTTTCGGGGAATTACCTACCAAGGAACAGTTAGCACAGTTTGAAAGTGATATTCATCATCATACTTTGGTCAATGAAGAAATGAAAACGATTATTGATGGTTTTCCTAAAAAGGCACATCCAATGGGAGTTTTGTCTGCTTTGACAAGTGCTTTAACTGCTTTTAGTCCTAAATCTGTTAATGCAGACAATCAAAAAGAAATGTATGATGCTGTATGTAAAACTATGGGGCAATTCTTGGTAATTGCAACTTGGACTTACAGAAAAAGTATGGGATATCCATTAAATTACTATGATAATACTATTGGTTATGTAGAGAATTTTATGCGTTTAATGTTTGAAATTCCAACAGGGCCTTATAAAGCAAATCCTATAGTTGTAGATGCATTAGACAAATTATTTATTTTACATGCAGATCACGAGCAAAATTGTTCTACTTCGACCGTTAGAATGGTAGGTTCATCTCATGCTGGTTTATTTGCTTCCATTTCGGCTGGAGTTTCTGCTCTTTGGGGACCTTTACACGGAGGGGCAAATCAAGCTGTTTTAGAAATGTTAGAAGAGATTCACAAAGATGGTGGAGATGCAGATAAATACATTGAAAAAGCAAAAGACAGAAATGACCCTTTCCGATTAATGGGATTTGGACATAGGGTCTATAAGAATTTTGATCCTAGAGCAAAAATCATTAAAAAAGCTGCAGATGAAGTTTTAGCTACTCTAGGTGTAGTTGATCCAATTCTTGAAATTGCCAAAAAATTAGAGGTGTCTGCTTTAGAAGACGAGTACTTTAAATCCAGAAATTTATATCCTAATGTAGACTTTTATTCAGGAATTATCTATAGAGCATTAGGTATTCCAACAGATATGTTTACAGTAATGTTTGCAATTGGACGTTTGCCAGGATGGATTGCGCAATGGAAAGAAATGAGAGAGAAAAAAGAACCAATTGGAAGACCTAGACAAATATATATTGGGTATCCATTGCGTGATTTTAAAACCGTAGAGGAACGATAGAAATATAATTAAAATTAAAGCTTCACTAACTTGTGGAGCTTTTTTTGCTCTAAACCAAAGGATTTATGTTAGAATTAAAAGTACAAAATGAGACTAGCAGGTTGCGAATGGTCGTTTTAGGTTTAGCCAATAGCAATGGACCTACCCCTACTGTTGCAGAGGCGTATGATCCCAAATCATTGGAACATATTTTAGCGGGGACCTATCCTTTAGAAAAGGATATGATTAATGAAATGGAAGGTTTTGATGCTGTTTTTAAAAAATATGATGTTACAGTACTCCGACCACAACTCATTTCAGATTATAATCAGATTTTTTCGCGTGATATTGGATTTGTAATAGAAGATGTTTTTATTAAATCGAATATTTTACCGGATAGAGAAAGAGAATTAGAAGCGATACAATATATTGTTGATCAGATGAACCCCGCAAAAGTTGTACGTCCGCCAGAAGAAGTTCATATCGAAGGGGGAGATGTCATGCTGTGGAAGGATTATATTTTTGTAGGAACTTACAAAGGAAGCGACTATAAAGATTATATTACTGCAAGGACAAATAATCATGGGGTCGCTTATTTAAAAGCGCTTTTTCCTAATAAAATTGTCAAAGAGTTTGATTTAGTAAAATCTAAAGTTGAAGCCAGAGACAACGCTTTGCATTTAGATTGTTGTTTTCAACCTGTTGGAGAACACAAAGGAATTATCTACAAGAATGGTTTTCGTGAAGAATCGGATTATTTATTCTTAGTAGGGCTTTTTGGAGAAGAAAATTTGTTTCATATTACCCGTGAGGAGATGTATCATATGAATTCAAATGTATTTTCAATCGCCCCTTCAGTAGTGGTCTCTGAAAGAAATTTTACTAGATTGAACCAGTGGCTACGAGAACAAGGTTTTACCGTAGAAGAAATTGCTTACTCTGAAATCGCTAAACAAGAAGGTTTGTTGCGATGTTCCACCTTACCGCTTATCAGAGCGTAATACTTTTGGAAAGGATTGCGTAACTTTGATTAATTTTCACATAAATAAAAAATATAATGAAACAAACAACTAATTCCATTTTGATGATACGCCCTGTTGCCTTTCGAATGAATGAGCAAACAGCGGTTAATAATTATTACCAAAAAGTAATAGACGGGTTATTACCTGCCACTGTAAATGCTAAAGCGCAAGCCGAATTTGATTTGTTTGTTGAGAAATTACGATCGGTTGGGGTACATGTGATTGTGGTTGAAGATACGCTCACTCCAGACACACCGGATAGTATTTTTCCAAACAATTGGATTTCGTTTCATGAAAATGGGGATGTCGTTTTGTATCCAATGTTTGCTGAAAACAGGCGTTTGGAACGTCGCGAAGAGTTACTAGACGTGCTAGAAGACAATGGCTTTATGATCCATGAAATTATGGATTATACAGAAGCAGAAAAGGATGGTATTTTCTTAGAGGGAACAGGCAGTTTGTTGCTGGACAGAGCGAATGGGAAAGCTTATTGTGCGCTTTCCTCTAGAGCTGATGAAGAATTGTTTATAGAATTTTGTGAAGATTTTGATTATGCTCCCGTTATTTTTGAAGCTTTTCAAACAGTAGCAGGCGAGAGAAAACTTATTTATCATACTAATGTGATGATGTGTTTGGGAGAGACGTTTGCGGTCCTTTGCGCGGATGCTATCGATGACAAAAAAGAGCGTAAAATGGTAATGGATAGTTTAAGAAATGACGATAAAGAGCTACTGTTGATTACAGAAGATCAAGTGAATAATTTTGCAGGTAATATGCTAGAGGTAAAAGGAGCTGATGATAGAAGGTATTTGGTAATGAGCACGGCGGCACATCAAAGTTTGACTAAAAAACAAATCGCTCAATTAGAAGAACATGTAACTATACTTAGTTCGAGTTTGGATACCATCGAGGCCTGTGGTGGAGGAAGCGCCCGTTGTATGATGGCCGAAATTTTCTTACCAAGAGCGTAATGTTATATTAAAAAGAAGCCAGTCAAGTAAGTTTTGACTGGCTTCTTTTGCCTAGAAATTGGCCTTGAAAATATTGATAAGGGCGCTGATGATGTATTCAATACCAATAGCGATCACTATAAACCCTACAATTCTAGAAATGGCGACTATTCCAGAGGCTCCTAAGGCGTTGGCCAGGTAATGCGCACTTCTCAAAATAACATAGATCGTTGCTGATATAGCTAACAATGCTGCAATAGAAATTAGGATTTCGTGAGTGGTATGGTGCTGATTGTAAAAAGCAATTAGCAATGACATCGAGCCAGGACCCGCTAACATTGGAATGGCTAAAGGGGTTAAAGCGATATCGTTTCTTTTGTGGACTTCGTTTTCAATTTTTTTGTTAATTCCTCTTTTCTTATTGAATTTTCCAGACAATAATGAAAATCCAGAACTTACGATAATGATGCCGCCGGCAATTCTCAAGGAATCAATACTTATTCCGAAAAAAGAAAGTACATATTGACCGATTAGGAAGGAGACGACCAAAATAATAAAAACATTGATGGCGGTCCAAAGAGACAATCTATTGCGCTCCGTTTGAGAGTCATTTTGTGTTAAACCTACAAAAATTGGAACGGTTCCAATAGGGTTGAGTACTGAAAATAATGCGGCAAAAAGGTATACGAATAATTCCATAAAGGTGATTTTACTACAAAACTACAATTTTTGAGGCGATACATCTCATCTCTATGTTATTTTAATGTTTAAGAATTATGAGAAAATCACTGTTTTTTTTAATAATACTTCTTCTTCTAGAGTAGCAGAAGGTACAATAAGAGATTTGAATTTTTATGAATTACACTTATGTTTTGTGTTATTTACAGGTATTTTTTTCTACGTAATTACTCTGATTAAAGGGTTATAAGCAATAAAATAGCGATGTTGTCCTTTATTTTTGACTACTTTTGCAACATATTTTATTTAAATGATGAAAAACAAAAAAACAGTAGTATTGGGGGCTTCTTCAAAGCCTGAAAAATATGCTTATAAAGCCATTCAGATGTTGGTAGATAAAGGACACACCGTCTTAGCAATTGGTCAAAATAAAGGAGAAGTGGCGGGAGTAAAAATACAGACTAAAACTATCCCACTGAAAAATGTGGATACCGTCACTTTGTATTTGAACCCTTTACGACAAAGAGATTATTACAATTATATTGTGGAGGCAAAACCTAAAAGAGTTGTTTTTAATCCAGGCACTGAAAATCCTGAATTATATCAGTTGTTAGAATTGAACGGGATTAAAGCTGAAGTAGCATGTACTTTAGTGTTACTAGCTACAAATCAATATTAGCCTACTTATTCTTTTTCATAGAGCTTGTGTTTATGACTCAAAATCGCATTTATCTTTCAGAGCCGCATTCAAGTGGTAAGGAATTGCGCTATATAGAAGAGGCGATTCGAAAAAACTGGATCAGCTCTGGCGTTGGTGTGTCGGATTTTGAAGATGATATACAACGTTTTTTAACTACTAAAAAATGGGTTTGTGCTACAAATTCGGGGACCTCGGCCCTTCATTTAGGGCTTTTGTTGTTGGGGGTGCAATCAGGTGATGAAGTTTTGTGTCAAACGTTTACTTTTTCTGCTACCGTCAATCCGATACGTTACATCGGTGCTATTCCTGTTTTTGTAGATAGTGAAAGGGCTACTTGGAACATGTGTCCTAAAGCACTAGAATTAGCCATACAATCCCGCTGCAGCTTGGGGAAGAAACCCAAAGCAATACTCGTGGTGGATTCGTATGGAATGCCTTTTCAAGCTGATGCAATAAGAGCGATAGCTACAAAGTATGAGATTCCTATTCTGGAAGATAGTGCTGAAGCTTTTGGGAGTCAATACAAAAAACAGCCTTGTGGTACCTTAGGCGATATAGGGGTTTTTTCCTTTAATGGAAACAAAATCATCACAACATCTAGTGGCGGTGCACTCGTAGTGGCTTCTAAGGAGCTTCGAGATCGGGCTTTTTATTTGGCTACACAAGCTAAAGATGCTGCACCGTATTATTTGCATAGCGAGTTGGGTTACAATTATGCTATGAGTGCCATTTCGGCAGCTATAGGTCGTGGTCAATTGGAAGTGATGGAAGAACGCCTAGCAGCGAGGCGAAGTCATTGTTTGTTTTATGAAAAGGCTTTTGCTGCTGTAGATGGTATTTCTGTTTTTAAAGAACCTAATGCGGATTTTTTTTCGAATTATTGGTTAACTGTAATTCAAATCGATAAGGAGAAAACCAACGGATTGACCCCTGAATTATTTAGGTCATTTATGGAAAAACAAGGCATTGAAACGCGTCTTTTATGGAAACCGATGCATCAACAGCCGTTGTTTTGCAACTATCCTTATTATGGTGGCCAAGTGGCAGCAACTTTATTCGAAAACGGTTTGTGTTTGCCTTCGAGTTCTAGCTTAAATCAGGAAGCTAAAAACAGTATTCAATCTTGCATCTCTCAATTGCTAAAGGACTATGACTGTATTGCTTCATAGTGGGGCTTGGCAATATTCTGAATGGCTTTAGTTGCTCTTGATTTTGAGTTTTTTTTTGAATTTGTGGTACAATCCATTCCAGTGTTTCCGCAAATCAATAAAACTAGGCTTTTTTGATTATTAAATGTAATTTTGTAACCATGGAATTTTCTTCAAAATTATTAGAGAGAGCGGTTAGTGAGATGTCACAATTGCCTGGCATTGGAAAACGAACAGCATTGCGATTGGTGTTGCATTTATTGAAACAACCCAAAGATCAAACCCAATTTTTGTCGGAAGCGTTGACAAGCATGCGAAATGATATACAGTTTTGTACGACTTGTCATAATATCTCGGATACGGAGATCTGTCATATCTGTGCTAATACGGCTAGAAATCATCAACTTATTTGTGTAGTCGAAGATATTCGAGATGTGATGGCCATCGAAAATACGGGGCAGTTTAAAGGAATTTATCATGTTTTAGGAGGTAAAATTTCACCTATTGACGGTGTAGGGCCGAGTCAGTTGAACATTCATTCCCTAGTAGAGAAAGTAAAGATGGGACAGGTAAAAGAATTGATTTTTGCCCTAAGCTCTACTATGGAAGGAGATACGACCAATTTTTATATTTACAAACAAATTGCCACAACAGGAATTCTTTTTTCCACCATAGCCAGAGGGATAGCTGTAGGAGATGAGTTAGAATATGCTGATGAAGTCACGCTTGGGCGTAGTATTTTGCAGCGGGTTCCTTTTGAATCTTCCTTCAAAACTACGGGATCTAATTAACGGTGCTGATTCTGGTTAATTGTCAATGAAAAACTATCTTTGTAACAAAATTGGTGCTACCCAGAAAGGAGTGGTTAAGAAAATAGGAATAAAAAATCTTACCATTATAAGCATAAGAAAAGTAAGCTTTCGATGGCTTAATGCATCTTAATCACTTAATGTTGCAAAGAAAAATTAAGTTGTTACTTTTTAAGCCCACTCATTTGAGCGTAAAACCATAAAATTAAAAGCATGAATAAATCGAATTACTTTTTGATCTTTATGAGTTGTATGCTCTTCGTTTCTTGTATACCTATAAAAGATTTAACCTATTTGCAACAAAAAGAAGAAGTCTCTCCAGAAAAAGCTATCGTTGCCCTTGAATCTAAGCCCTATCGATTGCAAACTAATGATGTTTTGAGTATCAATCTTAAAGCTATCGATCCAAAGTTAGTGGCTATTTTTAATACAAGTGCAAGCAATAATCAAGATTTGAATCAAAATTCTGAAAGTGGGTTGTACTTTAATGGGTTTATTGTAGACGATCATGGTACTATTCGTATGCCAATTTTAGGAGAAATCACTGTGCTGGGTTTTACATTAGATGAAGTACGATTGAAAATAGAAAAACAATTACTTGAAGAATATTTTAACAAAGAAGCGAACCTTTTTGTGACTGTGAAATTATCAGGTTTTCGATATACTATCAATGGCGAAGTAGGAAGTACCGGAACCAAAACATTGTTTCAGGAAAGAGTAAACATACTCGAAGCTATTGCCAACTCTGGAGATATAACCATGGTAGGTAATCGGAAAGAAGTAACGATTATGCGAAAATCTCCTACAGGAGTTGAAATGCATAATTTAGATTTAACGGATAGAAATGTGGTGAACTCGCCGTATTATTATTTACAACCCAATGATTATATCTATGTTAAACCGCTACGCCAAAAGTCGTGGGGTACGGGTAAAACGGGGATAGAGTCTTTAGGAACTATCATCACTTTGTTGTCTTTAGTGACGACTACTTATTTATTATTAAAAAATTAAATCCATTTCAAGAAAATGCTTGATCTAAAAGACTTCTCTATTTTTGATAATCAATCTACTTTTGATTTTAAAGCGCTCCTCATAAAAATTGCAGGATATTGGAAATGGTTTTTAATAAGTTTAGCGATTTCTTTTTTTATAGCCTACCAAGTAAATATTAGGAAAGAAAAAATTTACGGATTAGAAACTTTGATTTCTGTAAAAGAAGAAAATAATCCGTTGTTTACTTCTAATACGAGTTTGACTTTTAATTGGGGAGGTGTTTCTGATAAAGTACAAACGGTAACTACCACATTGCAATCCCGTTCTCACAACGAATTGGTGGTAGATAAAATGCAGTATTATATTGATTATTTAGTACAGGGTGAATACAATTTAGTCGATGCCTATGGAGCGATACCTTTTAAGGTAGCATTAGATAAATCCAAAGGGCAATTAGCCAATACTTTAATCAGTATTGTTTTTGTTTCAGAATCGGTTTACGAAATTAAAATTCCTTTTGAAACGAATACAGTGCCCTTGTTTCAGTATGCTAATGGTACGACATCGACTACATCAGTGGAAATAGGCGAATTTAAAAAGAGGTATAAAATAGGAGAGAAAGTACAACTTCCATTTTTGAACGTAAGTCTTCAGATTAATGAAAATCCCGGATTTTATAAAGGGAATGAGTATTTTATTCGTTTTAATGATTTTGATAGTACCGTTTCTAATTATCGTGGAATTGCCGTAAAAGCAGATGATAAAGGAGGGTCTATACTGACGCTGAGTTTGCAAGGAACGAACAAAGCGCGTTTGGTTGATTATTTGAATGCCACCGTAAAAATGTTGATTAAAAGGCAACTTGATGGTAAAAATCAATTTGCAACAAATACAATCGCTTTCATAGACAGTACTTTGGTCACCATGGAATCGCAATTGAAAGAAACGGGTAACGAATTGAAAACGTTTCGTAAGGATAAAAACATAATCAATATTGAAGATGGCGGGGCAAAATTTTCGGACAAAATCTTAGAGTATGATGTTCAAAAGGATGAAATTGAGCGCAAAATGGCTTATTACAATTCCCTAAAAGCGTATTTGAGAAATAGTTTAGATTACTCAAAACTTCCTGCACCATCCGTTGCTGGTATTGAAGATCCTAATATTGTGGTCAATGTATCGAAATTAATAGCCCTATCAACGCAGCGATCCGAGATGGCTTATGCTGTAAAAAGCGAAAAAATATTCAAAGATTTTGATAATCAAATGGAAGCGGTTAAAAATGTTTTATTAGAAAATATAGTGACTGCTAAACAATCTTTACAATATGACTTAGCTACAATTAGCAGTAAAATTGGGGTCTCTGAAAGTGCTATCAAACAATTGCCAGAGGACCAACAAGAATTGATTAAGATTAAGCGTAAATATGATTTAAGTGATAATATCTACAATACTTTTTTACAGAAAAGAACTGAGGCTGATATTGTAAAAGCGGCTAATTTATCCGATGTTCGGTTTATTGATCCTGCAAAAGACGTTGGCGGTGGGTTAATTGGACCCAAAACTTCTGTGAATTATGTGTTGGCTTTCTTTTTAGGATTATTGATTCCTCTTCTCATAGTTTTGGTGCTGTTTTTTATCAATAATTCTATTCAAAATACCGATGAAATAAGTAATCTTACCAAGATTCCTTTAATTGGAGTCATAGGAGTAAATAATGATTCTTCCGACTTGGCCGTTTTCAATAAACCAAAATCTGCATTATCAGAGTCCTTTAGAGCGATCCGTTCTTCTTTGCAATTTTTGTATAAAAAACAAAATGTTGACGGGGCAAAAACGTTGATGATTACTTCCTCTGTTAGTGGAGAAGGGAAAACATTTTGTTCCATTAATATTGCAACCGTGTTTGCTTTAAGTGAAAAAAAGACAGTAATTGTTGGTTTAGATCTTCGTAAACCTAAGTTGTATGGTGAATTTGATTTGAAAAATGAAAAAGGTGTGGTTAACTATTTAATCAATCAAAATGGGATTGATGAGATCATTAATACGACTGAAATTCCATACTTAGATGTTATTACTTCGGGACCGATTCCACCAAATCCTGGGGAGTTGATTATAAGTGAAAGAGTAGCAGATTTGATGAACGATCTTAAAGAACGCTATGATTATATTATTTTAGATACGCCTCCCGTTGGCTTAGTGTCAGACGCGTTAGAATTGGATCAATATTGTGATGTAACACTTTATATTGTTCGGCAAAACTTTTCTAAGAAAGACATGATTACCCTATTGAACAATCGAGTGAAACGTGGCGAACTGAAGAACACGAGTATTATAATGAATGGTTTCGAAAACAAAGCACGTTACGGAACAAGTTATGGCTACGGCTATGGGTATGGTTACGGTAATACTACCTATGCTAGTGGCTATCATGAAAAAGAAGTAGTTAAAAGTACTATCACGAAGCTACTTGATTGGTTGAAAAAAGAAAGAAAAGTATAATGGGAGCAACACTATTAATTACAGGAGGCGCGGGTTTTATCGGGTCTAATTTGACGGTTTATTTTTTAGAGAAAGGCTATCAGGTGGTGGTGTTGGATAATTTTGCTACAGGACATCGGAAGAATCTTTTGGAGGTGGAGGCGCATCCTAATTTTAAATTGATAGAAGGAGATATTCGAGATAAGGAGGTTTGTGCCAAGGCCGTGACGGGAGTGGATTATGTTTTGCACCAAGCGGCTTTGGGTTCCGTGCCGCGCTCTATTGGGGATCCGAGTACGACTAATGAAGTGAATGTTTCCGGATTCTTGAATATGTTGGTAGCAGCTAGAGACGCCAAGGTCAAACGTTTTGTGTATGCGGCGAGTTCCTCTACTTACGGGGATTCTGAAGGACTGCCCAAAATAGAGGAAGTAATCGGGAAGCCTTTGTCTCCTTACGCGATTACCAAATATGTTAATGAACTCTATGCTGAAATTTTCGGAAGAACTTATGGAATGGAGACGATAGGACTGCGATACTTTAATGTCTTTGGACGCAAACAAGATCCGCAAGGGGCGTATGCGGCAGTGATTCCGAAGTTTGTGAAGCAATTAATGGCACTCGAAAGTCCGAAGATTAATGGGGATGGAAATTATTCTAGGGATTTTACTTACATCGATAATGTGATTCAGATGAATGCATTGGCGCTAACAACGACTCATCCGGAAGCCATTAATACGGTGTTTAATACAGCGTTTGGAGATCGGAATACCTTGAATGATTTGGTGGGGTATTTGAAAACATATTTAGGAGAATTTGATGAAAGAATCCAATCCATTCCCATTGAATATGGTCCTAATCGAGCGGGAGATATTCCGCATTCGCTAGCCAGTATCGATAAAGCTAAACGATTATTGGGGTATGACCCGAAGTTCTCTTTGCAAGAAGGCTTGAAAGAAGCGGTGCAGTGGTATTGGGAGCATTTAAAGTAGAAGTTAGAAGTTAGGAATTAGAAGTTAGAAATTAGAAGTTAGAAATTAGAAGTTAGAAATTAGAAGTTAGAAATTAGAAGTTAGGAATTAGAATTTAGGAATTAGAAGTTAGGAATTAGGAATTAGGAATTAGAAGTTATGAATTGGAAGTTAGGAATTAGAATTTAGGAATTAGAATTTAGGAATTAGAAGTTAGAGAATTTAGGAATTAGAGGTTAGAAGTAATTTGAATAGATAGAGGATAATAAGTAAGCAAAATTTATATTTCAAAAAAAAGAAGATGACGATTACAAAAATATGTTGCATAGGTGCAGGTTATGTAGGAGGCCCCACGATGGCAGTTATTGCGCAAAAATGTCCACAGATTCAAGTGACTGTGGTGGATTTGAATCAAGAAAGAATTGCGGCATGGAATGCAGCTGATGTCAACGAGATTCCTATTTATGAGCCAGGATTGGCAGAAGTGGTTCAAGAAGCAAGGGGTCGGAATTTGTTTTTTTCTACCGATGTGGAAAAAGCGATAGACGAAGCGCAACTGATTTTCATTTCGGTCAACACGCCTACCAAAACCTATGGTAAGGGAAAAGGAATGGCTGCCGATTTGAAATACATCGAATTGTGTGCGCGCCAGATTGCGAAAATTGCGAAAACTAACAAAATTGTAGTGGAAAAATCGACTTTGCCGGTCCGTACCGCTGAAGCGATTAAGAGTATCTTAGACCATACCGGGAATGGTGTGCAATTTCAAATATTATCTAATCCAGAGTTTTTGGCCGAGGGGACCGCTGTAAACGATTTGTTGTTTCCGGACCGCATTTTAATAGGTGGCGATCCTTCTCCCGAAGGACAAAAGGCCATACAAGCCTTGGTTGATGTCTATGCTCATTGGGTCGCACCCGAAAAGATTTTGACCACCAATGTCTGGTCGTCTGAATTGTCCAAACTAACCGCCAATGCTTTTTTAGCACAACGCATTTCTTCTATCAACGCGATGTCGGAATTGTGTGAAGTGACTGGTGCTGATGTCAACGAAGTAGCCAAAGCTATTGGTATGGATAGCCGTATCGGCCCTAAGTTTTTAAAAGCATCTGTAGGGTTCGGTGGGTCTTGTTTTCAAAAAGATATTTTGAACTTGGTCTACATCGCCAAGTCGTATGGTTTGCACGAAGTCGCCGATTATTGGGAACAAGTAATTATCATGAACGACCATCAAAAAAGAAGGTTTTCTACTAAAATAGTGCAAACCCTCTACAATACGGTGGCCGGAAAAAAAATAGCCTTTTTAGGTTGGGCGTTCAAAAAAGACACCAACGATACTCGTGAATCGGCTGCGATTTATGTGGCGGATGATTTAATTAACGAAGAAGCCCAACTTTCGGTCTATGATCCTAAAGTGCCTTTCCAAAAAATTGTGGCCGATTTGGATTACTTGGCCTCAAGATCTTCGGAACACAACGCGCAACATTTATCGACGGCTACCACTGCCTACGAAGCTTGCCAACAAGCCCACGCCATCGCGATTCTTACCGAATGGGACGAATTTGCAACCTATGATTGGCAAAAAATATACGATAGCATGCAAAAACCCGCCTTCGTTTTCGATGGTCGTAATATTTTAGATGCGGCCAAAATGGAGTCGATTGGGTTTGTGTATTTAGGAATTGGGTAGAAAAGAGTTTAATCGTTTAAGGGGTTAATCGTTTAAGGGTTTAAGAGTTTAAAGGTTTAAGAGTTTAAAGGTTTAAGGGTTTAAGAACTTTGGCTTAAAGTTTTGGGGTTTGGAGCAATCAAGATATGCGAGGTCGTGTTCAGCATGATGGTGCTGGGAAACAATAGTAGAAACGCGACGACTAGATGATTTGTAGCAACACATTTCAAATTTAGTAGCGCGCTACAACTATACTTAATGCCGTACGTAAAATAAATAAGTAAGCGCTGCAATGTGCCTACAACGAATACAACCAAGAAAGAAGTGAAACAGGAAAAGGAGCATACTATGAATTGGTACGTACTATATACCAAACCAAAATGGGAGAAGAAGATTGCGGATAAACTGAATGCTATTGGGATAACAGCCTATTGCCCCCTAGTGATTAAGGAACGACAATGGAGTGATCGGAAGAAGAAAGTGGAAGTGCCATTATTTCATTCCTATGTTTTTGTGCAATTGGAAGAGAAATCAAGAAATGCTGTTTTTGCAGTGACGGGGGTGGTGCGCTATTTGTTCTGGCTAGGGAAACCGGCGATTGTTAAGGATCATGAAATTGAGTGTATTCAGCATTGGTTGTCGGATCCGAATGGTTTTGAATTGGAAGTGACTAGTTGGCAACCCGGAGATCGGGTGGTTTTGGAGCACGGGGTTTTTAAAGATCAAGTGGCGGTGGTGCAAGAGGTGAAGTCGCATGGCTATGTGGTGGTCTTAGAAGCGATGGGTTGTGTGCTGCGGGTTATTGGGTGATGGGGAGTCGGTTTTTTATTGGGAGTAGTGTTTTTGTTTTATAGGAATAGGACCCTTTTTGAGTTTTGAACTCAGGAAGGGTTTTTTTGTGGAGGGTGGCCACGAAGGCTCGAATTGTTTTTGGAAAGTGATTAACCGCAAGGGGCGCAAAGGGTTACGCAAGGTTCGCGAAGTTTTTGAGGGGATGGCCACGAATGCTCGAATTTTTTTGGAAAAGATTGTGGGAGGGGACGCGGATGGATATGGATGAAGCGGATGGGCGCGGATTTTTTTATGGCCATGAATGCTCGAATTATTTTGGAAAGGATGGTGGGATGGGCCGCGGATGGATACGGATGAAGCGGATGGGCGCGGATTTTTGTTGTGGGTGGCCACGAAGGCTCGAATTTTTTTGGAAAAGATTGTGGGGGAGATGGCCACGAAAAGGAAATTCCAATTTTTTAAATTCCAAATTCCAAAAAAGGGAAACGTGAAGACGCAAGGGCGCAAGGTCTTGTGCGGGTAAAGTCATGAATGCACGAATTATTTTGAAAGGATGGTGGGGAGGGGTGACCGCAGATTCGCGAATTTTTGAATTGTGGTGGTGGGTAGTGATCGTGTTGTCCTTGGGGAAATAAAAGTAGCTGATTTTGGCTAAAGCCTTTAAGATTTTCAAATTGTTCTCCTCCAACTAAAGTTGGAGGCAATTAAAAAGAAGGATTGGTTGTGGGGGGATACGAGTGCTCGAATTTTTTTTGAAAGGATGGTGGGTAGGGATGGCCGTGGATTCGCAG